>NZ_BLAE01000016.1 GCF_009687865.1 Acrocarpospora macrocephala | reverse complement strand
AGACCCGAGCATGGAAGGCACCCCCTTTTCGCTCCAGCGGATCCGAACAACTACCCTCACGCTATCGGGCGGCTATGACAAAACCTGGCCTTGATCCACAACAAACCGCAGGTCACACGGCATGTGAAAAGATCTACCCACCACCATCCCCCGGGTTGAGAGAGTTCTCCGATCCCGGGACAGCGGGTGAAGCGCCGCAGGTCACCGGGTGATCGCCTACGGCATGGCGTAGCCGGAAACGCAACAAGACCCCATAGAACGGCGGTTACCACACGCAACCGATCAACGGGATCTCATTGTCCATGCGGCCCCGCCGCCGGTCCTGCCCGCCATCCACGCCATCGCCAACCACTCTGACCAGCACGAACAGGTGAGCAAAGGGCGGCGAACCCGTGGACATCACCGATCCCCGCCAGGCCTGGGCACAGCTCCCCGATCCCCGGGACCCACGCGGGCGACCTCACCCGCTGGTTGTCATCCTCGCGCTGGTGCAGGCGGCGATCGTGTGGCGATCGTGTCCGGAGCAGTCTGCCAGGCCGCCATCCGGCACGGGATCCCAACAGCCCCGAGCCGGTCCTGGCGCAGCTCGAAGTTCGGCGCGACCGGTGGACCGGCCGCTACCCAAGCCCCGTCCCCCGGCACCGTCGACCCCGTGTGTGACACGACCGCGCAGCTCAACGCAGCACACCTCGACGCCGCGTACCCCGCTCACCGCACCGCCCAGCTCACCGATCCATACCACGACCCCCAACGAGCTGATCCCCTTGACCGTGGACGGCAAGACCCAACACGGCACCGCGCACAGCCGCGCCCAGCATCGGCTCGGCACCCACCTCGCCCACCTCGCCCGCCACGGCCCGACCATCGCTCAACTCGATGCCGGCTCCAAAACCAATGAAATCACCGAGATCACCGCCTTCCAGCCGCCACTGAACCAGCTCCCGGACCTGACGAACACGGTCATCGGAGCGAACATGACGCGGATCCGATGCACTGCGCTCACACCCGCTACCCACACCGCCGCGGCCCCTACCCCCTCTTCCCAGCCGGCGGGAACCAGCCCGGCCCGTTCGACCAGCTCGACGCCCTGGCCTGGAACCAGGCCTGGAACCAGGTCCCAATCTCCTGGACGACCTGCGACCGCGGCCGCGCCCGGATCGAGATCCGTGCCATCCAAGTCCAACCCGCCCCGCCCACAACCCGGTTCCCGCACCTCAAACAGGTGTACCTCGCCGAACCTCACGCCTTCGACCTTGAACTGCAAGCCCTTGCCGGGCGTGGCGGTGCCGGGCGTCACGAACCCGACCGTGACGCTGACCGGTCCCCGCCGCCTGACCGAACTCGTCCACGGCCAGTGGCCATCGACAATCGCGATCATTACGTCCGGGACGTGACCGTCAGGGAGGACTGCTGGGTTCGCACCGACTCGACCCTGTCGATCCCGGCCACCATGCGTAGCTACGCGATCGGCGCTACGCCTGCTCAACTTCACCAACACCGCCGGCAGAACCCGCTGGGCCCACGACTTCCACACCCGCTGATCGCTCTCGGTCTCACGGTCTGAGAACCCCTTCAGCCCTGGCGCCCTCCCGTGCGGCACGAGCGTTGACCAGCTTGCGCAATCGGTCCAGACGTTCGTTTCCTGCCGCCCAGAATCTCATGCTGGAATTGATCTCAATAAGTCGTCCGCGCATATTCGGGCAGCGCTCTTCGAGCAGGGTTCGCAGACAGCGGCGATCATTGCTGTCCTCTCCGACCAGGACGACGACAGGACGTTTCACGGCACGAGTGCGCGTGCCGCCGTTTCGGCTCACAGATCACCGCCGAGCGCGCCGGAGAACCAGAGTTCACCAAGCGGTAGCCCTTCACTGGCCCGCGACGATCTCTTTTACTTTCTCATTTGAGATCGCGGGTATGATCGAGGATCCGTCGGCTGACTCCTCGCACACGATGAGTTCATCCGGCGTCATACGGTTGGCGAATGCCGGAGAATACGTCGCGATGAGGAATTGGGTGTGCTTGCTTTGTTCGCGCATGCGGTCGACTAATAGCTCCAGGGCCTGCGGGTGAAGCCCGTGGTCGATTTCCTCGATGCACGTCAGCGCGGGAGGCCGCGGGTCGTAGAGAAGTGCCAGCAGGCTCAGCAGGCGGATCGTTCCGTACGAGGCGTCCGCGAGTTGGGTGGGGTCGTGCGGGCCCCTTTCGCGTAGGACGACCACCACTTCACGAGCCGGGCCTGACGGGTGCTCGAAGTCGATGTCCTCCAACTGTGGCAGCACCGCGGCGGCATCTGCCACAAGGAACTCCCAAGCCTCCGTGGCCGACAGTGAAAGAGGGAGATGGCCAGGTTGGAGGCGTCCGAATCAATCGCGGAGAACTTGGCACCCCGCACGCGCGAGGGTTTGGCCGCTGCTTCCACGTCAATCTGCAGTATTTCGAAGGAGCCAAAGAAGTCAGCGAATGAGCGCACTTGCGCACTGCCCATCCCGGGAACCAGTCGAGAGAGCGTGGAAAGGCCACTGCTGAGGGGATGAATACCCAGGGCGGCTTTCACCGCATCGACTCTCATCAAGCCGGGATGGAGGAGGCGCGATTATCTCGCGCACTGAACCATCCGGTGCGAGCGTCTCCATCGATGCGCTGGCCCCTTCCACCCGGGTCAGTCTCCGGGTTCCGTCCGCGAAATCGAAAACGAATCACTCTTCGCGGGCCAGGGCGGGGCCGGTAAGTTAGTGACCCGCCACAGTCTGCGCGTCCCAGTGCCGCTAAGGTCGATCTGAAGAAAGTCATCAGCTCGGTCGCCGCGGAACAGAAGTGACTCAAGACCGCCCCGGCGTTCGAGTGCCGGCTCCAAGTCCGTTCTCACGATGTCGGCCAGGAATCGGAAGACTTCGAGCACATTCGTTTTTCCGGCGCCGTTCGGCCCGACCATCACGTTCACGGGCCCGAGCGACAGCGTGATATCTCAGGCTTCGGAAATTACGTCGCGCTCGTCATCAACTTTGTGGACGAATGGTAGACAGATGACAGATGTTTCTATCGAGCTTCGTTCAAATGGGTGGGGGATCGGCCGACGATGGTTCCCGCGCGGTCGATGACGATGATGTCCACGGAGACCGGGGCGCCGGTTAGGACGATGCGGGCGGTGTTCTGGGCGCGGGTGGCCACGAGGTCGCCGAGGGGGATGGTCGCGGCCTGGCAGAGGCGGAGGGCGTGGAGGGCGGTGTTGGCGGATTTGATCTGGGGGATGAGGTCGGGGGGCGCGCCCGCTTCTGCGGCCAGGGTGGCGAGGAGGGTGAGGTTGACCTGGGAGCGGCCGGAGTGGAGGTCTAGGTGGCCGTCGGCGAGTTTGGAGAGTTTGCCGATGCCGCCGACGATGGTGAGGCGGGGGATGGGGTGGCGGCGGAGGTATTTCAGGACGGCGCCGGCGAAGTCGCCCATGTCGAGGAGGGCGTCGTCGGGCAGGCCGTACAGGGTGGAGGCGACCTGTTCGGAGGTGCTGCCGGTGCAGCCGGCGACGTGGGGGTGGCCCGCGGCGCGGGCGACGTCGATGCCGCGGCGGATGCTGTCGATCCAGGCGGAGCAGGAGTAGGGGACGACGACGCCGGTGGTGCCGAGGATGGAGAGGCCGCCGAGGATGCCTAGCCGGGGGTTCCACGTTTTGAGGGCGAGTTCGGCTCCGCCTTCTACGGATATTTCCACTACGACGTCGCCGGTTCCGCCGTGGCGGGCGGCGACTTCGGCGATGTGGCCGGCCATCAGGCGGCGCGGAACCGGGTTGATGGCGGGTTCGCCGACCGGGAGGGGCAGGCCGGGTTTGGTCACGGTGCCGACGCCCGGGCCGGCGCGGAAGGTCACGCCGGAGCCGGGGGCGCCGGGGCGGATGGTGGACGTGATGAGAGCGCCGTGGGTCACGTCCGGGTCGTCGCCCGCGTCCTTGACGATCGCGGCCATCGCCCAGCCGTCGCCGAGCGCCTCCCGGGCCAGTGCGAATGACGGGTGTTTGTCCTTAGGCAGGGTGATCTCGACGGGGTCGGGGAATTCGCCCGACAGCAGTGCCGTATAGGCGGCCGTCGTCGCCGCGGTCGCGCAGGCGCCCGTGGTCCAGCCGTATCTGAGGCCGCTCATGTGTCGCGGCTCAGGGAGGGCGTGGGATGCCGATGTGTCGGCCAGCCGTCTATGAGGCCGTTGAGCCAGGTCACGGCTTCGTCGACGGTTTCGGCTGTGAGGATGCCGGGCGGTGGGGGCGGACGCCGTACCACGATCACGGGGAGGCCCAGTTCGCGGGCGGCGGTGAGCTTGGCGGAGGTCATGGTGCCGCCGCTGTCCTTGGTGACGATCACGTCGATGTGATGGGCGCGCAGCAGGTGGAGTTCGCCTTCCCGCGTGTACGGTCCCCGGCTGAGCAGCACCTCCATTCGGAGCGGGAACGGAGGCTCGGGCGTGTCGACCGATCGGGCGAGGAACCAGACGTCGTCGAGATGGGCGAAAGCGGGCAGGCTTCGGCGGCCGGTGGTGAGGAAGGCGCGCGTACCGATCTGGGGGAGCCGTTCGGCGGCTTCCTCCAGTGTGGCCGTCCAGCGCCAGTCGTCGCCGGGTTCGGGGGTCCAGCCGGGCCGCCGGAGCACCAGCAACGGAATCCCGGCGCTGTTCGCCGCCTTCACGGCCGAATCGGTCATTCGCGCGGCGAACGGATGCGACGCGTCCACGATCATGGTCACGCGTTCGGCTCGCAGCCAGGCGGCGAGACCGTCCGGCCCGCCGAAACCACCGATCCTGACCTCGCCGACGGGCAACCGGGGGGAATTCACCCGGCCCGCCAGGGACGAGATCGTGTCGACTCGTCCCTGTACGGCTGCCGCCAGACGCCTGGCCTCGTCCGTGCCCCCGATGATCAGCAGCCGGGGGCTCATGCCGGGTAGCGGCGCGGCGTGAACACGACATCCCCCTGCTCGCGGGGAACGATCCGCGTGGTCGAGGAGCCGATGATCAGCAAACAGCGCATGTCGACGTCGGCGGGGTCCAGGTCGGCCAGGGTCGTCACGCGGACGTCTTCGCCGGGCGAACCCACGGAGCGGCCGATGATCACCGGGGTTTCGGGCGATCGGTGCTCCAGGAGCAGGTCGCGGGCCGCGGCGACCTGCCAGGTACGGGTGCGCGACGCCGGGTTGTAGATGGCCAGCACCAGATCCGCACGAGCGGCCGCGCTGATCCGATCCGCCACCACATCCCAGGGTTTGAGCTGATCCGACAGCGAGAGCACGCAGTAGTCGTGCCCGAGCGGCGCGCCCACCCGCGCCGCGACCGCGTGCGCCGCCGTGAGCCCCGGGACCACCCGGACGGGAACCCCCGCGAACCGGGCCTCGCACGACACTTCCAGAACCGCGCTCGCCATCGCGAAAACTCCGGGATCCCCTGACGAGACCACGGCAACCCGCGAACCGGACAACGCCAATTCCAGCGCGTGCGCGGCCCGTTCGGCCTCGACTCTGTTGTCGGTCGCGTGGCGTTTCTGCCGCGGATTCACGGGGACCCGATCCAAATAAGGCCCGTACCCGACTAATTCATCGGCCGTCATCAGCGCATCCCACGCTTCCGGTGTCAGCCACGGCCGGCCGGCGGGCCCAAGCCCGACCACGGCCACCTCGCCCATTCCCGAAGCCGGAACAGTCCGCACCGGCACGACCGCCGGATCGTTCACCGGACTGGGCAGCAGCGCCAGCGAGAAATAGGGAACCGACGCCGGATCCACATCCGCCAGAGGCGCTATTCGTTCACCCGCCGTCGTGGCCCGCTCCACATACCACGCGTCGTCCAGTTTCCCCGCCGCCGCGAAAGCGTCCCGCACCTTCTCGAAGGTACGGCCCAGCTTCAGAATCGCCACCGAATCAGCCGACCCGATGTGCGCCGCGAGCGTCTCCGCCGGAAGCGTCCCCGGCAGAACCGTCAACGTCTCATCCCGCTCGACCAGCGGCCTCCCCAGCACGGCCGCCGCCCCGCTCACCGAAGTGACTCCCGGCACGACCTCGGTCTCATACCGATGCGCCAGCCGTTTGTGCATATGCATGTACGACCCATAGAACATCGGATCGCCCTCGCACAACACGACCACATCACGGCCCGCGTCCAAATGCTCCGCCAGCCGAATCGCACACGCCGCATAGAAATCGTCGAGCGCGCCTTGATACCCACCCGGATGATCGGTCGTCTCCGTGGTGACCGGATAGACGAGCGCTTCTTCGACCTGGTCGCCACGTAAATAGGGAGCGGCCACCGACCGCGCGATACTCCGCCCGTGGCGTGCGCTGTGATACGCGATCACCCCGGCCGCCCCGAGCAGTCGCGCGGCTTTCACGGTCACCAATTCCGGATCACCGGGTCCGAGCCCTACGCCATAAAGTCGTCCGACCTTGCCGGTCGCCGGTTCCGGGTGACCGGATGGGAGTTCAACGCCATCGAGTCGTGCGGTCTGGACGGTCGCCGGTTCGGGGTGGCAGGGTCCTGCGAGTTGTCCGGTCGTGACGAATTCCGGATCGCTGGAATGCGGGGCCGTGCCCTTGGGGTCTTTTGGTGGCCGGGTCATGTCGTTCGCACCGTCCTCGGTCACTCTTCGTCGCTCGCGATCGCGTTGATCGCCGCGGCCGTCATGGCGCTGCCGCCTCTACGTCCCCGTACCACCAGGAACTCCAGGTCGTCGCGTCCGGCAAGGGCGTCCTTCGACTCCGCCGCCCCGATGAAACCCACCGGAACCCCCAGCACCGCAGCCGGTCGTCCCGCTCCCTCGTCAATCATCTCCAGCAGCCGGAAGAGCGCCGTCGGAGCGTTTCCGATGGCGACGACCGAGCCTTCCAGGCGATCCCGCCACAATTCCAGAGCGGCCGCGCTCCTGGTCGTTCCCAGCCGTTCCGCCAGTTCGGGCACGCGCGGATCCCCCAGTGTGCAAATCACATCATTCCCGGCGGGAAGCCGCCTGCGCGTCACCCCCGACGCCACCATCCGCGCGTCACACAGCACCGGAGCCCCACCTCGCAATGCTGTCCCCGCCGCCGAGACCACCCGAGGCGACCAGGCCAGATCTCCCACCAGATCCACCATCCCGCAGGCGTGAATCATCCGGACCGCGACCCGCGCCACATCCTCCGGCAGCCCGCCCAATTCCGCTTCCGCGCGAATCGTGGCGAACGAGCGCCGATAGATCTCCGCACCGTCCCGGACGTAACTCACCCGATCCTCCTGCTCCGCACATCCCCAACAACCGCGTCCAATTCCCTATGGGTACGGCTGACGCCCTCGAAATCCACCCGATAACCCCCCGGAACCGCCACCACATCCACAACCTCACTCCGAGGCCGCCCGCAACGACGTTCGCACCCCGCCCAATGCACGGACCTCGACCCGCGGAGCGCCGGCACTGACGCCCGCGCGTCCGCCTGCACATCGGTCAGCGACTTCGCGCAACCCGGCCGTCCCGTGCACGCCGTCATCCCCACCCAAGGCGATCGGGGATCGGTCACCAGCCCCGCATCGCCCAGAGCGGCCTCAGCCGACGCCGCCTCCTCCGCCGACAGCCCAGCCACAACCACCCCCCGCCAGGGCGTCAACCGCACGATTCCCTCCGAACCGGCCACCTCGGCGAGTACCGCCGCGTGTGCCGCCGACAACCGCCCGAGCGGAACGGCCGCTCCGATCGCATACGTCCCATCGCTCAGCGGAATGACACCCAGCGGAGTGATGCTCAGCGGAGTGACGCCCAGCGGCGGACGACCGTCGCCGGGCCGATCACCGGGTCCTTCGGCCGAGGTCTGGCCCACGGTGGGCCGGGCGGCGACCTTGGTGGCGGCACGAGCGGCGACCTGGGCGGTAGCGGTGGTGGTGACCGGGGCGGCGACCTGGGCGGTAGCGGTGGTGGTGACCGGGGCGGTGACCCGGGCGGTAGCGGTGGTGTTGACCAGGGCGGTGACCCGGGCGGGGACGGTGACATGGGAGGTGAACAGCTCGGCTATCCGGGCGGCTACCTGTGCTGGACCGTCCTGGAGTTCGGCCAGCCGCCACGCCTCGCTGTTCTGGGCGGCTCGTTCGGTGAGGAAGGATTCTGCGGCGGTCAGCATGAGCGGGACGGTGACCTCGACCGGACAGCGGATTCCGTGGTCTTCCCCAGCGAGCAGGATCCGCAGGGAATCGGCGTCAGGGATGGCCGATATATCGGCGTTCTGGGTGGCCACGTCGCCGGTGCCGTCGTCCAGGGCGAAGAGGAATCGGCCAGGGAGGCCCGCCAGGGGCGTACGCGCGCAGAGGCCTTCGTCCAGGGCGGCGACCAGCGGGCGGACGTCGAGGACGCCATACGGGCCGAGGCCGGTCAGCGGCGAGGCGAGGATGTTGCGGACACGTTCGTGGGTGGCGGAGGGGAGCAGGCCCGCGGCGGCGATTCCGGCGGCGAAGGCGGCCGGGTCGCGGAGGGCGCGCACCTGGATGTTCGCGCGGGAGGTCAACTCGATGAAGCCGTCGCCGAGGCCGGCGGTCAGGGCGTGGAGCGCGGCGGTGGAGAGCTCGCCGCCAGGGACGCGTACGCGGGCCAGCGGGCCATCCGCCGCCTGGTGAAGCTGCAGGGCTCCGGGGCAGGCATCAGGTCCAGTCCGGATGAGATCTGGGACGCTTCGCGCCGATATCCCGCTATGTCCCGCAATAGCCACATCCTGGATGGTAAAGCCTGCCCGGCGCTTCGCTCCCCGCGGGGCGCGGGGCCGGGGCCCTGAAATCACCGCGAAGTGGCTCTGTACGCACTGGAGCGTTCTATCCATTGGCGTCACGGCGAAGGGTCGCCGCCCGATTCGCGGTGATGAGAAGCCATCCCGATAGTCGGGAAGGTGGGGTGGGCTGTCCTGGAAAAGGTGGTTGGCATACGCTGCTCGTGGCGACGGCGAATGAGGAAGCCGGTGTGAATCCGGCGCGGTCCCGCCACTGTCACCGGGGAGCGAACCCCACCATGGCCACTGTCACAGGGAAGGCCGGGGGGAGCGTCGAGCCGGGAGCCAGGACACTCGGGCGTCGTGACTTCGACGACCCGGGGCGCGGACCCCGAGGGAGGGCTCTCGCGTGATCCTGCTGCTGTCCACGTCCGACACCGACCTGCTCAGCGCCCGTGCGAGCGGCGCCGGCTATCGCCTCGCGAACCCGGCCAGGCTCCGGCCGGACGATCTTCCTGACCTGCTGGACGGCGCCGATCTCGTCGTCGTACGGCTCCTGGGTGGCCGCCGGGCCTGGGAGGATGGCCTGGACCTCCTGCTCGCCGGGCCGGTCCCGGTGGTCGTGCTCGGAGGTGAGCAGGCTCCCGACGCCGAGTTGATGGAACTGTCCACCGTTCCGGGCGGAGTGTGCGCGGAGGCGCACGCGTACCTGGCCCACGGCGGACCGGCCAACCTGGCGGAACTCCACCATTTCCTCTCCGACACGGTGCTCCTCACCGGCCACGGCTTCGACCCGCCCGCCCCACTGCCCACCTGGGGCATTCTGTCCCGTCCCGACCATCGCGCGGACGCGGGCGGCCGGTTGCCGTCTGGACAGTCGCCACCGGAGGAAGGGCCGCTGCACGACCCCCGTTCTGAGAAACCCGGGAACTGGGGCGAGCGGCCGCGTCATGGGGGTGACGGACCGCCGGTTGGTGAATCGCGCCGTGAGGGGTCCGGGGACGATCTCCCGCGTCATGGGGGTGACGGACCGCCGGTTGGTGAATCGCGCCGTGAGGGGTCCGGGGACGATCTCCCGCGTCATGGGGGTGACGGACCGCCGGTTGGTGAATCGCGCCGTGAGGAGTCCGGGGACGATCTCCCGCGGCCGGTGGTTGGGGTGCTCTACTACCGGGCGCATCATGTGGCCGGGAACACCGCGTTCGTGGAAGCGCTCTGTGCTGCCGTTGAGGCGGCCGGGGGGCAGGCGCTGCCGGTGTACTGCGCGTCGCTCCGGACCGCGGAGCCGGGGCTTTTCGCGGCTTTGCGGCGGGTGGACGCGCTTGTGGTCACAGTGCTGGCGGCCGGCGGGACCAAGCCCGCGACCGCGTCGGCGGGCGGGGATGACGAAGCCTGGGACGTGGGGGCGCTGGCGGAGCTGGACATCCCGATCATTCAGGGGCTCTGCCTCACGGGGGATCGCGCCTCCTGGGAGGCGGGGGACGACGGGCTTTCGCCGCTGGACGCGGCCACGCAGGTCGCGATTCCGGAGTTCGACGGGCGGCTCATCACCGTTCCCTTCTCCTTCAAGGAGATCGACGCGGACGGGCTCACCGTGTATGTCGCCGACGCGGAGCGGGCCGCACGGGTGGCCGGGATCGCGGTACGGCACGGGCTGCTCCGGCACGTCCCCGCCGCCGAGCGGCGGATCGCGATCATGTTGTCGGCGTATCCGACGAAACACTCCCGGATCGGGAACGCCGTCGGCCTGGACACGCCCGCGAGCGTGGTCCGGTTGCTGGACGCGATGGCGGCGAGCGGATACGAGCTCGGCGAGGACCTGCCCCGGCACGAGGGAGACGCGCTCATCCACGCGCTCATCGCGGCCGGTGGGCAGGATCCCGACTGGCTCACCGAGGAGCAGCTGGCGGGCAATCCCGTACGTATCCCCGCCGAGCGTTACATCGAGTGGTATCGCACGCTTCCCGAGGATCTGCGGGAGGGGATGGAACGCCACTGGGGGCCGCCGCCGGGGGAACTCTACGTTCAGGACGGGGACATCGTGCTGGCCGCGCTGCGGTCGGGGAACGTCGTCGTCATGGTGCAGCCGCCGCGTGGATTCGGCGAGAACCCGATCGCCATCTACCACGATCCCGACCTGCCGCCCAGCCACCACTATCTCGCCGCCTATCGCTGGCTGTCCGACACGTTCCAGGCGCATGCCGTCGTCCACGTCGGCAAACACGGCAACCTCGAATGGCTGCCCGGCAAGTCGGCCGGTCTCTCCGCCTCCTGCGGCCCGGACGCGGCCCTCGGCGACCTTCCGCTGATATATCCGTTCCTGGTCAACGACCCGGGCGAGGGCACCCAGGCCAAACGCCGCGCCCACGCCACCCTCGTCGACCACCTCGTCCCGCCGATGGCCCGCGCCGACACCTACGGCGACCTGGCCCGGCTGGAACAGCTCCTCGATGAGCACGCGTCCATCGCCGCCATGGACCCCGCCAAACTGCCCGCCATCCGCGCCCAGATCTGGACCCTCATCCAGGCCGCTCGCTTAGACCACGACCTCGGCCTCGACGACCGCCCGCACGACGCCGAATTCGACGACTTCCTCCTCCACGTCGACGGCTGGCTGTGCGAGGTCAAGGACGTCCAGATCCGGGACGGCCTGCACGTGCTCGGCGTCGCCCCCGAAGGCGAGGCCAGGGTCGACCTCGTCCTGGCCATGCTCCGAGCCCGGCAGATGTGGGCGGGTTCTGAGGCACTGCCCGGCCTCCGCGAGGCTCTCGGACTCTCGGAAGCGGGAGACGCGACCCGAATCGGAGTCGACGAAGCCGAGGCGACCGCCCGCGCACTGGTCTCGGCGATGGAAGCCCGAGCCTGGACACCCGACGCCGCCCCCGAGGTCGTTCGCGAAATCCTTGGAAATATCACCCCCGGCCGGAAATCAGACGACATCACACGCCCAGACCTGGACACACCCCTGGTCCAGAACGCGATGCCGGGGGAGAGGGCCGAAGACGTGCCAGCAGCGGATCTTGCCTCCACTTCCGGTACTGCACCGACGATGAATGCCGTCGCCGCCGGGGTGGGGCCGGAAGCCCTCGCTTCAGGGGCGGCGCCGGAGGTAGATGCGGTGGTGGAGCCCATGGCGGTAGGGCGGGTGATTTCAGCGGATCGCGGCTTGGTCGAGCGGGTGTTGCGGTTCGCCGCTGTGGAGGTTGTGCCTCGGCTGGCGCGTACCACCGATGAGATCGACAACGTGCTGCACGCCCTGAACGGGGGATACGTTCCCGCCGGGCCCAGCGGATCGCCGCTGCGGGGTCTGGTCAATGTGCTGCCGACCGGGCGGAACTTCTACTCGGTCGATCCGAAGGCCGTGCCGAGCAGGCTGGCGTGGGAGACCGGGCAGGCGATGGCGGAGTCGCTGGTCGAGCGGTATCGAGCGGATACGGGGGAGTGGCCCCGATCGGTGGGGTTGTCCATCTGGGGGACCAGCGCGATGCGCACCGCGGGAGACGATATCGCCGAGGTGCTCGCGCTGCTGGGCGTGCGGCCGGTGTGGGATGACGCGTCGCGCCGGGTCACCGGACTGGAGGCGATCTCCGCCGGAGAGCTCGGACGGCCCCGAGTCGATGTGACCGTGCGGATCAGCGGGTTCTTCCGCGACGCGTTCCCCCACGTCGTGGCCATGCTGGACGACGCGGTCAAACTCGTCGCGAACCTGGACGAGCCGGGCAACTTCGTCCGGGAACACGTGCTCGCCGACGCCGCGCGCGGCGAGCGCGCCACGTTGCGGATCTTCGGGTCGGCGCCAGGGGCGTACGGCGCGGGCCTGCTCCCACTCATCGACAGCCGCAACTGGCGGGACGACACCGACCTGGCCGAGGTGTACGCGGTCTGGGGCGGATTCGCCTACGGCCGCGGCGTCGACGGCGTCGCGGCCCGCGAGGACATGGAGTCGGCCTACCGGCGGATCAACGTCGCCGCCAAGAACGTCGACACCCGCGAACACGACATCGCCGACTCCGACGACTATTTCCAGTACCACGGCGGCATGATCGCCACCGTCCGCGCCCTCACGGGCAAGGCCCCAGCCGCGTACATCGGCGACAGCACCCGCCCCGACGCCGTGCGCACCCGCAGCCTCTCCGAGGAGACCAGCAGGATCTTCCGCGCCCGGGTCGTCAACCCCCGCTGGCTGGCCGCGATGCGCAGGCACGGCTACAAGGGCGCGTTCGAGTTGGCCGCCACCGTCGACTACCTGTTCGGCTACGACGCCACCACCGGCGTGGTCGCCGACTGGATGTACGACAAACTCGCCGCCACCTACGTCCTCGACGAGGAGAACCAGCGCTTCCTCACCGAATCCAACCCCTGGGCACTCCACGGCATCACCGAACGCCTCCTGGAAGCGGCCGGACGCGGCATGTGGGAACACCCGGACCCCGAAATCCTCCAGCGCCTCCAGGAGGTCTACCTCAAGGCCGAAGGCGACCTCGAATCCGGCTGAGCGATTCGGCCGCTCGCCGTTATCCGGCGCCGCCCACCACCACTTCGCTTCTCGCCGCACCGGCGCCAAAGAGGGAGCGCCATTTCCGGCCAGCTATCCACGGGCGGGGCCAACTCCCGTCGATCGGCAGCTCCATCGATGGAGCGGAGGCGGCCTTTGAGGCAGCTACATCGATTCGCCGAAGGGCATTGAGATCTACAACTTGAAGGCGCCCGGGGGGAGGTTTTCGCTGGATGGGAGGGTTTGGGGGCGGCGGCCGGGGGCGGCGGCGGAGATGCCCTCGCGGCGGAGGAGGTCGGCCAGCAGGAGGGCGACCGCCTCGCCGGTGAGGCGGCGGGCGGCCTCGCGTCGCAGCAGGCCCTCGATGACCGGCCACAGGGCTCCGGCGTTCGACGGCGGGTCGGGCTCGTGGGTCAGCGCCATGCCGAGCATGGACAGCGGCCCGTCCCCGGGATAGGGCGGCCGCCCCTCCACCGCCGCGTACATGGTCGCCCCCAGCGACCACAGATCCGACGCGTGCGTGGCTCTCTCGCCGCGCATACGCTCCGGAGCCAGATAGGCGGCCGACCGGGTGAGCGGAATGGTCTGGGAGGACGTGCTGTCCTCCTCCATCGCCGCGATGCCGAAATCGGTGAGCACCACCCGATCCCCGGTGAGCAGGATGTTCTCCGGCTTGATGTCGCCGTGCACGACCCCGCACAGATGCGCGTGCCGGATCCCGGCCAGAAGCTGGAACCCCAGCCAGGCCGACCAGCGGACCGGGATGCGGCCGATGTGCCCGATCGTCTCCTTGAGGGTCAGCCCCTCCAGGAACTCGGTCACGATCCAGAGCCGCCCGTTCTCCTCGAACAGATCGTGCACGGTGATGATCCCGGGATGGCTCAGCCGCGCCGCCGACCGCGCCTCCTTGAGGGCGCGCCGCCGGGTGTCCTCCAGGTCGGGCATGTCCATCCGGTACGGCGGCTGCACCTCCTTGATCGCCACGTCCCGGGTCAGCCGCAGGTCATGAGCCTGCCACATGATGCCCGTGCCATCACGACGAATCGGCGATGCCAGCCGATAACGCTCAAGGAGCAGTCGTGCGCGATCCGTTCCCATATCCACCCGTCTGCTCCGAGCCCTGCAATTCCCGCGTTCCGAGTTCCATATTGTGCTCTGTCACGGTTCCGGAGTGCGGCGTCACTCCCCGTACGGGAGATAACGATCCGATCTACACCAGGCCGATTCCAAGGATCATCGTCCCGGCGCCGAGTCCGACCCCGCCGAGCACGGTAAGCCATATCAGTTTGTTCGGCTTCGTATCAGACGGCCGTACGACCGACAGGAAGAAGCCGAGCGGCATCAGGATGGGGGCGGCGACGATCAGCACCCGGGCCAGGGAGCGCATACCGTCCGAGAGATCTGCATGATCCAGGTATAGCAGGGCGACCAGTGCGAAGAGCACCAAAACGCCCGCATGGGCGTGTCCGGCTCGCCAGAGGCCGCGCCTGACCGGGTTGTCGAGGTAGCCGGGGATGCGCCCGAGGATGTGGCCCAGCAGGGAGAGCCCGCCGATGCCGACGCCCGAGACGGTGATGAGCAGCACTCCGGCCGTGGTGAGCGAGGAGGGGGACATGCGCGGATCCGTTTCGTTGGGAAGTTGTGCTATCCAATAATTGGATAGTTTCGCTATCCAGTCAAGGGCATTTGCCTTTACGCCGCTCAACGGGTTATCTGTCGGGACTCCTTCAGCCGAGCCAAAGATCACACGACGATTCAGGCGAGTTGTCGGTCGGTTCGGGGAAGATATGAAGCAGAGAAGTCCCCCGAGCGGAGGTATCACCGATGGCCAGCAAGGACACCGGCGGTCAGAAGCAGACCGGCCGCCAGGAGAGCGAGACCCAAGACGTCGAGGCGCAGGACGCCACCGATGTCCAGGAACGGCATGAGAAGCTCACCGACGACGTGGACGCGATCCTCGACGAGATCGACGAGGTGCTCGAGGAGAACGCCGAAGAGTTCGTGCGCAGCTACGTGCAGAAGGGCGGCGAGTAAGGGGGGATTCCCCGTCCTGTCCAACCGAGGCCGAACGTATGTTCGCATCCTCATCGCCCCTGTGAGGGGTCGCAATCAGCGAATGTTCGCCGGGCCGTGCAGCCCGCGACCGATAACCGGCGGTGACCCGGCTCACCGTGCGTCACCGCCGGTCACCGGCCAAGTCCGGGGACTCTCTGCGTGAACCGCGGCGTTCCCGTCCCAGTTCTACTGAGATGGGGCGCCGCGTCGTTCGCTCCGGGGCATGACGAGCAGGTCGTGGCGGTATTCCCCGGCCAGCCGGGCGAATACCGATTCATCACCCGGGCATGGCATCACCGCGAAACGCGTCCGCGACGCCGGATCCCGGATGACCGCCAGGCGAGCGCCCTGGCCTCCCTCGAGTAGGCCCGCTTCCAGGCGGGCGAAAGGCTCGCCCGCGCGCAGCTCCACGCGAGCGGCCGGCCCGCCCCCGATGATCTCCATCGCCGAGACGAGCGTGCCGCGCACGACGTCGTCGACCTCGACCGGGCCGGGCACGCCGCAGCCGATCCCGTGGATCTCCCTGCCGTCCGGAGCCCGCAGCGAAATCGTGCCGTCGGGGGCCGCCTCGACCCGGAGCAGGCCGTTGTCGAGGACTCCCGGGATAGGCAGGCCGCCGCCGGGGCCCGAGCCGGGGGACAGCGCGGGCGCGGCGGACGCGACCAGGACGATTCTCCCCGCCGCGGGGACCGTGACCTGGGCGGCCACGGTCACGACCGGCTCCACGACCGCGCCGCCGACGAGCGTCGGACCGTGCTCCAGCCACTGGACCGGCACCCAGGCTCCCGCCCGCGTGAGCAGATGCGGGCGGCTCTCCGGCAGCTCGGTGAAGATCAACCCGGTCCGCTCGTACGCCGAGGGGTTCACCACCTCGATCTCCAAGGTCAGCGCGGTCACCTCCGACGGCCGGTCTTCACGAAGGATCGGTATACCCCGGGCGCAAGTCGTACAAAGATATGTCCGGGATCTTGAAAGCGGTTCGCGCTCAGCTGATCGGGAAGAGTGCAAGCAGTGCGCCGAGGTGAGTAGGGTCGGCCTAAACAGACGACACATTGGAGGGAGTCGCGTGGCATCTCAGCAGCAGGCCTGGATGAACAACCTCTTCACGAATACGGGTTCTTCGTCGTTCACCGAGTTCTTGGGCATGCACGCGTCGGATCTGCTGCCGTTCCGGACCGAGAGGCTGGCCGTCCCGGTCAGCGACCAGATCCCGCACGCGACCACGATCATCGCGGTGACCTGCGCGGGCGGCGTGGTGATGGCGGGCGACCGGCGGGCCACCTCCGGCAACATGATCTTGCAGCGGGACATAGAGAAGGTGTTCCGCACCGACGACTACTCCTGCCTCGGCATCGCCGGAACCGCCAGCACCGGCATCGAGATGGCCCGGCTCTACCAGGTCGAACTCGAGCACTACGAGAAGATGGAGGGCCGCTCGCTCTCCACCGACGGCAAGGCCAACCGGCTCGCCACCATGATCAAGGGCAACCTGCCGATGGCCATGCAGGGCCTCGCGGTGGTCCCGATCTTCGCGGCGTACGATCCGAATCTGGACGGTGGGCGGATCTTCGGTTACGACGTGGGCGGCGGGCCCTACGAGCAGCAGCAGTACCACGCCATCGGATCCGGCTCGATCTTCGCCAAGGGGTCGCTGAAGAAGCTCTACCGGGAGAACGCCTCGCCCGAGGACGCGGTGCTGACCTGCGTGCAGGCCCTGTACGACGCGGCCGACGACGACTCGGCGACCGGCGGGCCCGACGTGACCCGCAAGATCTGGCCGGTGGCCGCGGTGATCACGGCGGAGGGTTACCGGCGTCTTGGCGACGACGAGGTCGCGGGCTACGTGCACGCGATGCTGGAAGCCCGGATGGTCAACCCCGACGGCCCCACCGCCCCGCTGCGCTAGAGAGGAACCCCACGAGGTGTCCATACCTTTCGGATACGCATCGCCCGAGCAGATCATGCGCGACCGGGCGGAATACGCGCGGAAGGGCATCGCCCGCGGCCGGAGCGTGGTCGTCATGCAGTACGCGGACGGCATCCTGTTCGTGGCGCCGAACCCGTCCAAGGCCCTGCACAAGATCAGCGAGATCTACGACCGGATCGGCTTCGCCGCGGTCGGCCGCTACAACGAGTTCGAGTCGCTGCGCCTGGCGGGGATCAGGTATGCCGACATCAACGGCTACACCTACAACCGCAACGACGTGACCGGCCGCGGCCTGGCCAACCTGTACGCGCAGCAGCTCGGCATGATCTTCACCGACTCGATCAAGTCGCTGGAGGTGGAGATCGTGGTCGCCGAGGTGGGCGACGCCACCGAGGAGGACCAGATCTACCGGCTGACCTTCGACGGCTCGGTCTTCGACGAGCAGGGCATGGCGGTCATCGGCGGGCAGTCCGACGCGGTGGCCGGGCGGCTCAAGGAGCGTTACCGCCCGGGCCTGTCGCTGGCCGAGGCCCTGGACGCCGCGCTCGCCGCGCTGACCGAGCCGGGCGGCGAACGCTCCCCGATCGGGCAGCTGGAGGTCGCCGTGCTGGACCGGACCCGGGAGCAGCGCAAGTTCCAGCGCCTGGCCGGCCCGCGCCTGGAGCGCCTGCTGGCCGCGGGCCCGCCGGAGGCTCCGGAGGCACCGCCCGCCCCGGCGGAGCCCACGCTGCCGGAGAAGGGCGCCCCCGAGGTCGACACCGGGCCGCCCACCGCCCCCGACGGCGACATCGACACAGGATCCGATTCCTGAAGTTTCCCCGGATGGTCACCGAAACCGGTGGCCATCCGGCGTTTCCGGGCACGACCAAATTCGGATTTCGCTAGGCTTTTCCGTATATGACCACTTATCTCCGGCAGGCCGCGCTGGCTGTCGCCGTACTCTCGCTCGCCGCCTGTTCCGGCACCGAGGCCGCGGCGCCGGCCGCGACGGTCACCGTGACCGCCTCCCCGTCGCCGCTCGCCACGGTCACGGCCACCCCGGCGGCCGCCTCCCCCAGCCCGCTCGCGTCACCGTCGCCGACGGCCCCACCGGGGAACCAGGTGTTCGAGCCCTCCGAGGAGTACGACCAGAACGACGTCATCGGGGCGAAGCAACCGAAGATCAAGGGCACCAAGTTCCAGTTCGACCCCGGCCACGACTTCACCAAGCGCATCAGCCCCAGCGCCGACGGCATCCTGCGCGGCCGTTTCGTCACCATGCAGGACGGGGATACCGCCGAGTACGTCCCGGTCCGCTGGGACGGCGGCACCTTCGTCGGCCCCACCGAGGGCGACGTCACTGCCTACGCCGCGCCGCTGGCCCCCGGCGTGGTCTACCTGAGCGCCACCGGCTGCACCGGCAACGACCAGACGATCAACGGCGACGGGCTGGGCACCGAGCGCTGCACCCGCGCGCGACTCGCCGAGCACGCCCGCGAAGGCCGCCTCACCGCCCTGATCACCGTCGCGAACGGCCAGGTCACCAAGGTTGTGGAGATCTACTTCTGACCGCCTGGGAGGCCCGCGGGAGCGCCCGGGGACAATCCACTTCATGATCCCTATGTCGTTCCGCCATTCGGGGCATAGGGTGATGTGATGGATCGTCGCATCTTCGGGCTGGAGAACGAGTACGGCGTCACCTGCACGTTCCGGGGGCAGCGCAGGCTGTCACCGGACGAGGTGGCGCGCTACTTGTTCCGGCGAGTGGTGTCCTGGGGCCGATCGAGCAACGTCTTCCTCCGCAACGGCGCGCGTCTGTACCTGGACGTGGGCAGCCATCCCGAGTACGCCACGCCCGAATGCGACAACGTCGTGGAACTGGTAACCCACGACAAGGCGGGCGAGCGCATCCTCGAAGGTCTCCTGGTGGACGCCGAGAAACGGCTCCGCGAGGAAGGCATCGCCGGGGACATCTACCTGTTCAAGAACAACACCGACTCGGCCGGGAACTCCTACGGCTGCCACGAGAACTATCTGGTCGGGCGGCACGGCGAGTTCGGCCGCCTGGCCGACGTGCTCATCCCCTACCTGGTCACCCGTCAGATCATCTGCGGCGCCGGCAAGGTGCTGCAGACCCCGCGTGGAGCGGTCTACTGCGTCTCGCAGCGGGCCGAGCACATCTGGGAGGGCGTCTCCTCGGCGACCACCCGGAGCCGCCCGATCATCAACACCAGGGACGAGCCGCACGCCGACGCCGAGCGGTTCCGCCGCCTGCACGTCATCGTCGGCGACTCCAACATGAGCGAGACCACCATGCTGCTCAAGGTCGGCGCCACCGACCTGGTGCTGCGGATGATCGAGGCCGGGGTGGTGATGCGCGACCTGTCGCTGGAGAACCCGATCCGGGCCATCCGCGAGGTCTCGCACGACATGACCGGCCGCAGAAGGGTCCGGCTGGCCAACGGCCGGGAGGCGTCCTCGCTGGAGATCCAGCAGGAGTACCTGGGCAAGGCCAAGGACTTCGTGGACCGGCGCGGCGGCGACGAGACCAGCAAGCGGGTGCTGGAGCTCTGGGAGCGCACCCTGCGGGCGGTGGAGACCGGCGACCTGGACCTGGTTTCCCGGGAGATCGACTGGGTCACCAAGTACCAGCTGATTGAACGTTACAGAAAGAAGTACGACCTGCCGCTGTCCTCGCCGCGGGTCGCCCAGCTGGATCTGGCCTACCACGACGTGCACCGCCGCCGCGGCCTGTTCTACCTGCTGCAGAAGCGCGGCGCGGTGGAGCGGGTGGCCTCCGACATCAAGATCTTCGAGGCCAAGTCGGTCCCGCCGCAGACCACGCGGGCCAGGCTGCGCGGCGAGTTCATCCGCAGGGCGCAGGAGAAGCGCCGCGACTTCACGGTTGACTGGGTGCACCTGAAGCTGAACGATCAGGCCCAGCGGACGGTGCTCTGCAAGGACCCGTTCCGCAGCGTCGACGAGCGGGTGGACAAGCTGATCGCCGGAATGTGATCTCCTTACGCCATCCTGACAGCGGGTTCGGGTAGTGTGACGCGAACCCGCTGTCTGACTCTCCGCTGCCTTCCTGAGGATTCCCATCATGCGCCGCCGCACGGCCATCGCCGCCGCCGCTCTTCCTTTGCTTCTGACCGCTGTCGCGTGCGGCACCGCCCAGAAGACCGCCACCGGGGCCAGCCCCGCAGCCACCCCGGCCGGCTCGGCCGCCGCCAGCGGCAGCGCCCCCGCGCCCAGCGCCGCGGCCTCGCTGACCGGGCCGCTCGGCGACGCCAAGAACATCAAGGTCGACGGTTCCGCCGGCACCATGCCGAAGGTCACCTTCCCCGCCGGGAACCCGGCCCTGACCTCCTCGGCGCGCGTGATCGCCCCCGGGGACGGCAGCGCGGCCAAGGACGGCGACACGCTGGTCGCCAACGTGAGCGTCTACACCTGGGACGGCAAGGAGAACAAGACCGTCGGCTCGGCGTACGACAAGGGAACGCCCGAGTTCGTGCCGGTCAACCAGAACCTCCCGAAAGTGCTGCACGACGGCCTGGTCGGGTTGAAGCCCGGGGGCCGGGTGCTGGTCGTGATCGCCAAGGACAGCCTCGACCAGGCCATGATCGACAACGCCAAACAGCAGGGCACCGACTTCGGGGTGACCTCGCAGGTGCTGGTCATCGACATGGTCTCGGCCGCCGCCAGGGCCGCCGTGGGCAATGCCACCGACCCCGGAATCGAGGGTGTCAAGCTGGTCAACCCGGGCGGCGAGACGGCCCCCGAGCTGACCACCAAGACCGTGGCGCAGCCGCCGAAGGACCTGGTCGTCAAGACCGTCATCAAGGGCGACGGCCCGAAGGTGAAGGAGACCCAGACGGTCATGGTGCACTACACCGGCAAGATCTGGGGCTCCGACCAGGAGTTCGACTCCAGCTGGAAGCGCGGCGAGGCCACCCAGTTCGCGCTCAGCCAGGTCGTCAAGGGCTGGGCCCAGGGCCTGACCGGCGTCGCCGTGGGCAGCCGCGTCGTCATCACCATCCCGCCGGAGCTCGGGTACGGCAAGGAAGGCCAGGCCGAGGCCGGGATCAAGGGCACCGACACCCTGGTGTTCGTGGTGGACGTGCTCGGCGCCGTCTGATCGTCCGCAAGAGAGCCCTCCTTCCCTCGGCGGGGAGGAGGGCTCCGGCGTTTCCGTACACTCCGGCTGTGGACAGTGATGAGGCGGTGGCCCTGCTCGGGGATCCGGTGCGGCGGGAGCTGTACCGGTTCGTGGTCGGGCGCGGCCGGGCGGTCGGGCGGGCCGAGGCGGCGGAGGCGACCGGGGTGGCCCGGGGCCTGGCCGCGTTCCATCTCGACAAGCTGGTCGACGCGGGGCTGCTGACGGCGGAGTTCAAGCGGCTGGGGGAGCGGACCGGGCCGGGCAGCGGGCGGCCCGCGAAGGTGTATCGCCGGTCGGGGGCCGAGCATCTGGTCAGCCTGCCGCCCCGGGACTATCGCACGGTGGCGCTGATCCTGGCCGAGGTGGTCGACCTACTCGGCGGCGACGAGCTGGCCGAGGAGGCCGCGCGGCGGGCGGGCCGGAAGCTGGCCGCCGGCGCGTCCGGGCCGGTACGGGAGACGCTGGCCCGGCAGGGCTACGAACCCTACGAGGAGGACGGGGTGCTGCGGCTGCGCAACTGCCCCTTCCACGTGCTGGCGGGGGAACATCCGCTGCTGGTGTGCTCGATGAACCTGTCGCTCTGCCAGGGGCTGCTCGACGGGGCCGAGGGCGTGACGGCCCGGCTGGACCCCAGGCCCGGGGAGTGCTGCGTGGTCATCTCTAAAAATAATAAGAATTGACATAGAAGGCGGGGCTGGGAATCCTGGGGTCATGCATCTGGCCCAGCTGAACGTCGCGTATCTGCTCGCCCCCCTCGACTCCCCCCTGCTGGCGGAGTTCGTCGCCCTGCTGGAACCCGTCAACCTGCTCTCCGACAGCTCGCCGGGGTTCGTCTGGCGGCTCAAGGGCGGGCCTGATCCCACCGACACCGTGCAGCACCACTACGGGGACGAGCTCGTGATCAACTTCTCGGTCTGGGAGTCGCGGGAGGCGCTCTGGAACTTCGTGTACCGGTCCCGGCATCTGGCCGTGTTACAACGGCGGCGGGAGTGGTTCCAGCGGGTGGCGGTGCCGTACAGCGTGATGTGGTGGGTGCCGGAGGGGGAGCCGCCCACTCTCACGGAGGGGATGGCCCGGCTGGACCGGCTCAGGGCCGAAGGGCCCGGTCCGGAGGCGTTCACCTTCAAGGACTTCTATGACCCGGTCAGCGTGTGATGACCGACCAGTCGAAGGTGTGGCCCTTGGGGCCGATGGCGGCCACGCTGAGGGTGTCGTCGCCGGTGACCTGGACGGCCACGAAGTGGTGGCGTTTGCGGGCGGCGGCCCGTTTGGGCAGGCCGGGGCAGCCGTACTTGATCGGGTAGAGGCCCGCGCCGCCCCCGCCGGTGACGATGTAGTTGACCCCGTTGGGGGAGACGAAACGCTGGTAGTTGTGGTCGTGGCCGTTGAGGACCAGGGCCACCCGGTGCCGTTCCAGGATGGGCACCCAGTGCCGGTCCACGGTCGCGGTCGAGCCGTGCAGGGAGCACGACCAGGCGGGCTGGTGGAACACCACGACCCGCAGCCGGGGCCCGGCGGCCGACAGCTGGCGGTCCAGCCAGCCGGCCTGCGCGGCGTGGTCGCGGTTGGCGTCCAGGAACAGGAACTCCACCCCGGGCAGCCGCTTCGCGAACGGCGGCGTGGGCAGGCCGAGGGTCTTCAGCTGCTGGGCGGCGTGTCCCGCCTGCACGTCGTGATTGCCGAGCGCCGCCCAGAGCGGGGCTTTCAGCCCCTTGTAGGGCTTGGTGAGCACGGCGGGGAACTTGTCGGGACGGCCATCAGGGTAGACGTTGTCCCCGGTCGTGATGATCGCGTCGACGCGGTGCCGGGAGGCCCAGCGTTTCATCGCCGCCGCCACCCGCCGCTGCGCCTTGCCGCCGGTGCCGAAGTCGCCGATGGCCAGGAAGCCGACCTGCTGGGGATCGCTCGGCGCCGATCCCGCCACCGTGGCGGAGGTGCTCGGGACGGGCTCCCGGCCCGCTCCGGACTCGGCGCTCGACCCCGAGCACGCCGGGACCGCCAGCAGGGCGGCACCCAGCAGGGCGGCCCGGACTTTCCGCGCTGTTCTTCTCGCGTTCATGCGTCGGATGCTAGAAGTCAGGCCCGCGCTGAGCTGGTATTTCAGGCCAGAAGCGTGGCGGTGTGGCGGCCCGCGGCGGCCGCCGCCAGGAAATAGGCGCGGTCCTGGTCCAGGTTCCTGCCCATCGTCGACAGGGTGACGGGGGACTTCCGCAGCGCCTCGTACAGCCCGCCGACCGGCACCTCGACGAGGATGTGGCGGGAGGCGAGGTCGGCCGACTGGTAGCGGATCTGGTCGCCGAACTCGCCCGGCAGCGCGGGCACCACCACCTCGGCGGGGGACAGCGCCACCCGGCCGTACGCGGTGAGCGAATGGTGCGACACCCCGACGTGCCGGTCCCGCTGGTCGCCCTCGCTGATCCGCAGCGCCGCCACCGGGCGCCCGCCGAGCACCCCGGCCGCGTTGATCGCCTCCCCGGCCATCACGCCGGAGAAACCCCAGCGGGTGCCCGTGCCCAGATTGCCGGGGCCCTGGGCGATGATCGCCACGTCGGCCTTGAGCACGTGCCGGGCGGCCAGCAGGGCGGTGTGCGTGGTCACCGCCTCCACGTCCCCGCCGAACGCCTGCCCGGCCGTGACCACGCCGCACAGCCAGCCGATCTCCCGCAGCCGGGCGCAGGACATGGAGAACCAGGCGGGGAGGGCGCCGCCGTCCTGCATCACGTACGCCACCCGGATCTCGGGGCGGGAGGCGTACAGGCCGCAGAGGATCGGCGGGAGGGCGGAGTGCAGGTCGGCCACCACGACGGGCATGCCGTCCAGGGAGTCGGCGTCGCGGAGCAGCTCGTGGTGGGGCGAGTCCTGCTCGTCCGCGCCCTGCACGGTGGCCTGCAACGGCGTGTACCGCGCCTTCACCAGGTGGCCGGGACCCACCGGATCTTGTGGCAAACGGTCAGGAATCGCCACCACCATGGCGTAACCTCCCGTACCGAGGCCCATCGCGAGTGCGGTCGTGTTCAGGAGCACCGCGTCGCCGGGCTCCGGACGGCCCACCAGCGGGGGATAGGCCAGCGCCCGGCACTGGGTTCCGTCCTCGACGGACACCTCCAGTTCCACCGCGCCCGGCCAGTCACGCCTGATCCCCAGGACCTCGCCCTTGCGCCATCTGATCACCTGGAAAAGGGTAGCGTTCTTCATCGGAGAAGGAGGGGAGGGGCCATGTCCCGGCGGAAGACCGAGCGATTGCTCAATCTGGTGATCTGCCTGCTCTCGACCCGGCGGCCGCTGAGCGCGGAGCAGATCCGCCACGTCGTCCCGGGCTACGACCCGGACAACGACGAAGCCTTCCAGCGCATGTTCGAGCGGGACAAGAACGAGCTGCGCGAGATCGGCATCCCGATCGAGGTCAACAAGGACCCGTGGGAGGACGATCCCGGCTACCGCATCGTCCGGCAGGCCTACGAGCTGCCCGAGATCACCCTGGAACCCGACGAGGCCGCCGTGCTGGGTCTGGCCGCGCAGGTCTGGCAGCGGGCCAACCTGGCCGAGGCGGCCAGCGGCGCGATGCTCAAGCTGAAGGCGGGCGGGGTGGAGACCGATCTGGTGGAGGGCCCGCTGGAGCTGCGGGTGGACACCAGGGACGCCTCCTTCCCGACGTTGTGGGAGGCGGTCAGGGACCGGCGGGTGGTGGCCTTCGACTACCGCTCCTCCGGCAGCGAGTCGGTGCTGCGCCGGGTGGTCGAGCCGTGGGGCGTGGTCAGCCGCCGCGGCCGGTGGTATCTGGTCGGGCACGACCGCGGCCGCGACGACACCCGGGTGTTCCGGCTGAGCCGCATCGCCGGCCAGGTCGCCCCGGCCGGGCGGCCCGGCGCGGTCCGCGTGCCCGACGGCATCGACCTGCGCGCCCAGGTGGGTTACGCGGGCGAGGAGTTCCCTGAGCGTACGGCGCTGCTGCGGGTGCGCCCCGGCACCTGCCAGGGGTTGCGGCATCTGGCCAGGGTGGTCCGGCCGGGAGCCGAGTGGGACGAGGTGGAGCTCGCGTTCACCGACGCGGAGCGGCTGGCCGGGTGGATCGCCAGCCTCGCCGCCGACGCTCAGGTGATCGACCCGCCGGACGCGCGGGAGGCCGTCATCCGCCGCCTGAAGGGGGCTCTGCAGTGAACGACCGGCTGCCGCGGCTGCTGGCGCTCGTGCCGTACCTGATGTCCCATCCCGGGGCGCAGGTGCCGGAGGTGGCGCGGCTGTTCGGGCTGAACGAGAAGCAGCTCATCGACGACCTGCAGCTGGTCTGGATGTGCGGGCTGCCGGGGCACACCCCCGGCGACCTCATCGACGTCTCCTGGGACGGCGGCGAGATCCTCATCGACAACGCCGAGACCATCGCGCGGCCGCTGAAGCTGGGCGTGGACGAGGTCAGCGCCCTGCTGGTGGCCCTGCGCATGCTGGCCGAGTTGCCGGAGTTCGCCGGGACCGAGGCGCTCGGGCGGGTCATCGCCAAGCTGGAGCAGGCCGCCGGCGACGGCGCGGCGGCGGTCAGCAACCAGGTCGCGGTGGAGGTGGACGCCGCGCCCGGCGCGCTGGCCACCGTCACCACGGCGGCCAGGCACCAGCGGCGGGTGTCGCTGCGCTACTACGTGCCCGGCCGCGACGAGGTGACGCCGCGCGAGGTGGACCCGCTCCGGGTGGTGCTGGTGGACGGCCACCACTACCTGGAGGGCTGGTGCTACCGGGCCGAGGCGATGCGCATGTTCCGGGTGGACCGGATCCTCGCGGTGGACATGCTGGACGTGGCCGCCGACCCGCCCGCCGAGGCCGAGCCCATGGACGTCGCCGACGGCGTGTTCCGGCCGTCGGAGAGCGACGAGCTGGTGGAGCTGGAGGTCACCCCGGCCGGGCGGTGGGTGTCGGAGTACTACCCGGTGGAGAGCCTGGAGGAGCTCGGCGAGGGCCGCCAGCGCGTCACCCTGCGGGCGCGTGACCAGACCTGGCTGGTACGGCTCGCGCTCCGGCTGGGCGACTCCGGCCGCGTGATCAGGCCCGAGTCGCTGGCCGAACGCGTGACGGAGACCGCCAAAGAGGCCCTGGCCAACTATTACTGAGGGGCGTCATGTTCTGGATCTATGCCGCGGTCGGGCTGGGCGTGGCCGGGCTGGCCGTGCTCGGCGTGCTGACCGCGCGGGTTCTGGTGGCCGCGCGCGGGCTCGGGCGGGAGCTCGACCGGGCCAGGAAGCGTATCGAACCCGCGCAGGCCCGGTTACGCGCCGAGATCGGGAATCGTCCTTCCGAAGGATGACATAGCCGCTGTTGGAAGGGCAGGGTGATGAGTACTGCCCGCACGGCGTACCATCGGGCTGAGACGTGCAGGCGCACCATCGGCCCCGTAAGGAAGTGTCATGCCAAGCTTGGGACCCACTGAGCTGATAATCATCGGGCTCATCGTCATCCTTCTGTTCGGCGCGAAGAAGCTTCCGGACACCGCGCGGGCGCTTGGGCAGTCGCTGCGGCTGTTCAAGAAGGAAACCAAGAAGATGAACGACGAGGACGAGGAATCGACGGTCGTGAAGGCTCAGGCCGAGACCGTGCCGCCGCCCGCGGCGCAGATTCCCCCGGCCGTCCCCGCCGCCGCCAACCCGGCGACTCCCTCGGTCGAGGACCGGCTGCGCACGCTTGAGGAAGAGAACGCCAAGCTGCGCGCCGCGCAGGCCGACAAGCAGAACTGAACGCTCCTTCCCCTAGCCCAGGAATCGTCCAATGGCGCTGCTGAAACGGTCGACTCCCACGGCCGCGAGTGACGACGACGGCCGAATGTCGCTCATGGATCACATCCGTGAGCTGCGCAACCGCATCGTCAAGATCATTCTTGGCATTGTGGTGGGGACGATCGTCGGGTTCATCTTCTTCGACCCGATCTGGGATTTCATGACCGGGCCGTTCTGCCGGCTGCCTTCGAACCTCCGGCTGGGCAACAGCACCAGCACCGACTGCAACCTCAACCTCGTAGTCGGCAGCGTGACCGGGGGCATCTTCATCAACCTCAAGGTCGCGTTCATGTTCGGCCTGGTGGTGGCCGCGCCGATCTGGCTGTATCAGGTTTGGGCGTTCGTGACCCCGGGTCTGTACCGCAACGAGAAGAAGTACTCCTACACCTTCCTCGGCCTCGCCGTGCCGCTGTTCCTGGCCGGGTCCGCGCTGGCGTACCTGACCATGGACAAGGGCCTGTCGCTGCTGCTGGGGTTCGTGCCGGAGAACGCGGTCCCGCTGATCGATGTCAACGACTATCTGTCGTTCCTGATGCTGATGCTGGTCATCTTCGGCGTGTCCTTCCTGCTGCCGCTGCTGATGGCCTTCCTGAACATCATCGGCGTGCTGCGCTTCGCCGCCGTGGCCAAACACCAGCGCATGGTCATCTTCCTGATGTTCGTGTTCGCGGCCATCGCCACCCCGAGCCAGGATCCGTTCACCATGCTGGCCCTGGCCATGCCGATGATCGCGCTGTTCTACCTGGCGCTGGCGTTCATGTACTTCCGTGACCGCAGGCAGGACGCGCTGGACGCGCAGCGGGCGCGGGCGCTGGAAGAGGAGCTCGACGGCCCCAGCGTTCCGGCCGACGATTAGTGGCCGGCGAGCTCGTCGTCGTGGTGAACCCGGCCGCGCGTGGCGGGCGGGGGATCCGGTCGCTCGACCCGGTCCTGGCGCGATTACGGGCCGGTGGCCGGGAGGTCTCGGTCCTGATCGGAGATTCGGCTGAGGACGCGCTGGCCAGGGCCCGTACGGCTGTCGCCGCCGGGCCGGCCGCCCTCGTCGCGTTCGGCGGGGACGGGCTGGTGCATCTGGCCGTCCAGGCGGTGGCCGGCACCGGCGTGCCGCTGGGGATCATTCCGGCCGGGACCGGCAACGACATCGCCGACGCGCTGGGGATCCCGCGCCGTGACCCGCTGCGGGCCGCGGACGCGGTGCTCGGTGGCCGCGTGCGGGTGATCGACGCGGGCCGGATATCTCCGGGCTCGCGGTGGTTCGCCGGGGTTGTCGCGTGCGGCTTCGACTCCCGCGTCAACGAGCGCGCCAACCGGATGACCTGGCCGCCCGGCATGTCGAAGTACATCCTCGCCCTGGTCGAGGAACTGCGCTCGTTCACCCCGATCCCGTTCACGATCACGATCGACGACCAGGTGATCAAACGGGAGGCCATGCTGGTGGCGGTGGGCAACACGCGCTCGTACGGCGCCGGGATGCGGGTCTGCCCCGACGCGGCACCCGACGACGGCCTGCTGGACGTGATGATCCTGGCGGCCATGCCGAAGACCGCGTTCCTGCGCGCCTTCCCCAGGGTCTACAAAGGCACCCATACCGCCCTCCCGGCGGTGCACCTCCTGCGCGGCCGCACGGTCACCCTCGACGCGCCGGACACGATCGCGTACGCCGACGGCGAACGGGTCGGTCCCACGCCGCTCAGCTGCTCCGTGGAAGCAGGGGCGTTGCGGGTGCTGGTGCCGTGAGCATGCCGTACAAAAGGAATCTACTTTGTAAAGGCGCGAGGCCGGGCGCGGGACGGCCGTAACGCGGATATCGGTAGGGTTGACGGCATGAGCACGCCTGCGGAACGCTACGCCGTCTTCCGAGAGCAGCAGAGCGAGAGCGGCCCGGCGCTCACCTCGTTCCGCGAGCTGTACGACTTCGGCCTCGACGAGTTCCAGGTCGACGCCTGCCAGGCGCTGGAGGCGGGCGACGGAGTGCTGGTGGCGGCCCCCACGGGCTCGGGCAAGACGGTGGTCGGGGAGTTCGCCGTGCACCTGGCCCTGGAACAGGGCCGCAAGTGCTTCTACACCACGCCGATCAAGGCGCTCTCCAACCAGAAGTACAACGACCTGGTCCGGCGCTACGGCGCGGCCAAGGTCGGCCTGCTCACCGGCGACAACAGCGTCAACGGCGAGGCCCCGATCGTGATCATGACGACTGAGGTGCTGCGCAACATGCTCTACGCCGGGTCCGGCACCCTGGCCGGGCTCGGCTACGTGGTCATGGACGAGGTGCACTACCTGGCCGACCGGTTCCGCGGCGCGGTCTGGGAGGAAGTGATCATCCACCTGCCCGAGTCGGTGCGGGTGGTGGCGCTGTCGGCGACCGTCAGCAACGCCGAGGAGTTCGGCGAGTGGCTCGGCGAGGTGCGCGGCGACACCACGGTGATCGTGGACGAGCACCGCCCGGTGCCGCTCTGGCAGCACATGCTGGTCGGCAACCGCCTCTACGACCTGTTCGCCAACGAGGACGGCGCGACCAGGATCAACGCCAGCCTGATGCGCCTGTCCCGGGACGAGCAGCGGCTGGCCAACACCCGCGGCAAGCGCGGCTACCTGCGGCCGCGCCGCAACGGCCACGACCGGGCGACGACCATCGAACGGCTGGACGCGGAGGGGCTGCTGCCCGCGATCACGTTCATCTTCTCCCGGGCCGGGTGCGACGCCGCCGTCCAGCAGTGCCTGGCCGCGGGGCTGCGGCTGACCAGCGACAAGGAGCGGCACGAGATCCGCCAGCTGGTGGACGAGCGGACCGCCCACCTGCCGGACGAGGACCTGGCCGTGCTCGGCTACCTGGAGTGGCGGGACTGCCTGGAGCGCGGCCTGGCCGCCCACCACGCGGGCATGCTCCCGGCCTTCAAGGAGGTCGTCGAGGAGCTGTTCACCAACGGCCTGGTGAAGGCGGTGTTCGCGACCGAGACGCTGGCGCTGGGGATCAACATGCCCGCCCGCTCGGTGGTGATCGAGAAGCTCGACAAGTGGAACGGGGAGACGCACGCCGACCTGACGCCGGGGGAGTACACGCAGCTGACCGGGCGGGCCGGGCGGCGCGGCATCGACGTGGAAGGCCACGCGGTGGTCGTCTATCAGCCGGGCATGGATCCGATGAGCGTGGCCGGTCTTGCCAGCACCCGGACCTATCCGCTGCGGTCGAGCTTCCGGCCCTCGTACAACATGGCGGTCAATCTCGTCGGCCAGGTCGGGCGGGAACGCGCCCGCACGCTCCTGGAGGACTCCTTCGCCCAGTTCCAGGCGGACCGGGCGGTGGTCGGCCTGGCCCGGCAGCTGCGCAAGTCGGAGCAGGCCCTGGAGGGCTACGCGGAGGCGATGACCTGCCATCTGGGGGAGTTTCCCGAGTACGCGGCGATGCGCAGGCGGCTGTCGGACCGCGAGGCCGAGATGGCGCGGCAGCGCGGGGCCGCCCGGCGGGCGCAGGCCGTGCAGAGCCTGGAGGAGCTGAAGCCCGGGGATGTGATCCGGATCCCCGGGGGGCGGCGGGCCGGGCTCGCGGTGGTGCTCGATCCGGGGCTCGGGCCGCGCGGGGAGGGGCCCACGCCGACGGTGCTGACGGTGGGGCGGCAGGTCAAGCGGCTGGCGGCGGTGGACTTCCCGGTGCCGGTGGAGCCGGTGGACCACATCCGCATCCCGAAGAACTTCAACGCGCGCAGCCCGAAGGAGCGGGCCAACCTGGTCTCGACCATGCACGCCAAGCTGGGCGACCGGGATCTGGGCAAGCCGGCCCGGGCGCGCGACCACGCCACCGAGGACGAGGAGATCAACCGGCTGCGCCGGGAGCTGCGCCAGCATCCCTGCCACGGGTGCGACGAGCGGGAGGACCACGCGCGCTGGGCGGAGCGGTACTACAAGCTCCAGCGGGAGACCGAGACGCTGCGCCGCCGGGTGGAAGGGCGGTCGCACGTGATCGCCCGGACCTTCGACCGGGTCTGCGGAGTGCTGGACCAGCTCGGCTACCTGGACGGCGAGACCGTCACCGACCAGGGGCGGCGACTCGCCCAGCTCTACACCGAGCTCGACCTGCTCACGGCCGAGTGCCTGCGGGCCGGGATCTGGGAGAAGCTGGATCCGGCCGAGCTGGCGGCCTGCGTCTCCTCGCTGGTGTTCGAGTCCCGCCAGTCCGACGACACGCGCAGCCCGAAGATCCCGGCCGGGGGCGCCAAGGAGGCGCTGGCCGCGATGCTGCGGCTGTGGGGGGAGCTGGAGGGCATCGAGGAGGACCACGGCCTGTCGTTCATCCGCGAGCCCGACTTCGGGTTCGCCTGGGCGGCGTTCCGGTGGGCGAAGGGGCACACCCTGGACGCGGTCCTCACCGACGGCGACCTGGCGGCCGGGGACTTCGTGCGGTGGGTCAAGCAGCTGCTCGACCTGCTCGGGCAGCTGCGGGACGCGGCGCCGAAGGGCAGCAAGGTGCGCGACAACGCGGGCAAGGCGGTCGACGCGCTGCGGCGGGGCGTGGTGGCCTACTCCTCGGTCAGCTGATCCTGGTGAACCGGACCTCGCGCTTGTTCGGGTCCGCGCGCACCAGCCGGACCCGGATGCGCTCGCCGAGGGGGAGCCCGTCGCCGTCGCAGCGGGCGATCACGGCCGGGTCGGTGACCTGGACGTGGCCGCCCGGCTTGTCCTCGGCGACGTCGACCACGACCGCGTCGAACTCCTCGCCGACCCGCTCGTGCAGCACGAACGCCTCGACGAGGTCCACGCAGGCCCGGTCGGCCCCGCCGGTCCTGCGCCCGGCCGCCCGCATCTGGTCGGGCAGCACCACCAGGGCCTCCTCGACCCGTTCCGGCACGGGTTCCCCGGCCGCGACGGCCAGGCACACCTCGGTCGCGTAACGGTCCACCAGGCGGCGCAGCGGCGCCGTCACGTGCGCGTACGGCCCCGCGATGGCGGCATGCCCGGCCAGCCGGGGCGGTTCCCCGTTGAAGGAGACATACGCCGCGCCGCGCAGCAGCACCGTGGATTCATGCAGGAAGGCCGCGTGTCCGGGAATCTTCGGATCGAGGCCGTGCACGACCTCGCCGTAGGTCGCGCCCTCCGGCCAGGAGACGCCCAGCGCGAGCGCCACCCGGCGGATCTTGGCCAGGTCGCGCGGGTCGGCCGGGGGCAGCACCCGGAGCAGGCCGATTTCGGCGTCCAGCATCAGCTGCGCCGCCGCCATGCCGGTGAGCAGCGAGATCTGCGCGTTCCACGCCTCGCACGGCAGCGGCGTCCGGAACTCCAGCCGGTAGCCGCCGCTCTCGTGCACCACTTCCTGGTCCGGCGTGGGCAGGCTCACCCCGCCCCTGGCCCGTTCGAGCGCCAGCCGGAGCGGGCCGATCTCGGCGAGCAGGCGCAGCGTGCCGTCGGCCCGTCCGGTGTCGACCACGGTCTGCACGTAGTCGTAGTCGAGCCGCTCCCGGCTGCGGACCAGCGCCCGCCGCACGTCCACGCCGACGGTGCGGCCCTCGGCGTCCAGGTCCAGGCACCAGAGCGCGGCCGGGCGGACCTCGCCGGGCAGCAGGCTGGCCGCGCCCTCCGACAGCACGGCCGGATGCAGCGGGATCCGGCCGTCCGGCAGGTAGACGGTCTCGCCGCGGGTCCTGGCCTCCAGATCGATCGCGCCGCCCGGGCGGACGAAGGAGCCGACGTCGGCGATGGCGTACCAGACACGGTAGCCGCCTCTGGGGCGTTCCTCCAGGCAGAGGGCTTGGTCCAGGTCCATCGAGCCGGGCGGATCGATGGTCAGGAATGGCAGGTCGGTGCGGTCCTCGCCGGCCGGAGGGCGGGAGGCCACCTGTTCGGCCTCGGCCCGGACCGGCGCGGGGAAGGCGGCGGGGAGGTCGAATTCATCGCGGATCCGCTCGAACCCGTCGACGAGCCGTGGTTTCTGCGCGTCCGGGACCCGGATCGTTCTGTGCGGCACGCCCATCAACGTAGCGGAGCGCGGACCCCGGGCGGGCGCGTTGCCTCGCCGGGGATGGTCCGAGCCGGGCTTCGGGCCTCCCCGTTCGCCCTGGGCTGGGGCCGGAGAACGTGTCGGAGCCCGGAATTCAGCCGTGCGAGTTCCGGCCCGGGACGGTCGGGTGTGGCGGAGCCGGGATGCCGGGCGTGACCGCCTGGGTACGTGTTTACCCGGCCTGGGCTCGGGCCAGCACGGGCAGCAGGCGGTTGAGCGGGCCGTCCAGGCCGTAGCGGTCGGCGAGTTCGACCAGGCGGGCGGGGTCTTTGGGTTCGGCCGGGACGCGCAGGTCCACGTCCGGGATCGGGGCGTCGTGGGCGACCTGGACGACCGCGGGCGCGACCGCCAGGTAGTCGCGGGCGGCGGCCAGCTTGTTGCGGGCGCCGGCGGGGAAGCCGTCGTCGCTCGCGGCCGCCAGCAGGGCGTCGAGCGAGCCGAACCGGGTGATCAGCGCGGCGGCGGTCTTCTCGCCGATGCCTGGCACGCCCGGCAGGCCGTCGCTCGGGTCGCCGCGCAGCGTCGCGAAATCGGCGTAGGCGCGGCCGGGAATGCCGTACTTCGCCGTGACGAACGCCTCGTCCACCGTCTGAAGATTACGAATCCCCCTTACAGTGTAAAGGACCCGGCATGGTTTCGCGTCGTCCACCAGCTGGAACAGGTCCCGGTCACCGGTGACGATCTCGACCGCGCCCTGGTGCCGGACCGCCAGGGTGCCGATGACGTCGTCCGCCTCGTACCCGGCGACGCCGAAGCTGGCGATGCCCAGCGCGGCCAGCACCTCCTCGATCACCGGCACCTGCGGCGCGAGCGTGTCCGGGATCTCCTCCTGGTTCCCGTACGCCACCCGATGCGATTTGTACGACGGGATCGCGGCCACCCGGAACGCGGGCCGCCAGTCGGCGTCCATGCAGGCCACCAGCTGGGTGGGGGAGTGCGACCGGACCAGCGTGGCGATCATGTCGATCAGTCCGCGTACGGCGTTGACGGGCATGCCGTCCGGCGCGGTCATCGATTCCGGGATGCCGTAGAAGGCCCGGAAGTACAGCGACGGGGTGTCGAGAAGCATCAGCACCCGTCTATCGTCCCAGCACCCCCACGGCGAGGAGACACGTATCGTCCTCCGGGCTTAGACCGCCCGCCGCGTCGATCAGGAACCCGAGCGAGGCGTCGAGATCGTGGTGGCCGATCTTCTCGGCCGCGCGCATGATCAGCTCCAGCCCTTCGTCGATATCGCGGTCACGCCGTTCCACCAGCCCGTCGGTGAACATCAGCAGCAGGTCCCCAGGGCGTAGCCGTACCTTCGAGACGGTGAACGGCGGGTCGGGCGAAGCGCCCAGCACCAGGCCGCGCGGGGCCCGGAGCTGGCGGGCCCGCCCGTCCCTGACCATGATCGGCGCGAGATGCCCGGCCTGGGCCCAGGTGAGCAGCCCGGTCGCGGGGTCGAGCAGGCCTACGATGACGGTGGCGATGGTGTCGTCGAGCCGGTTGAGCACCAGCGCGTTCAGCCACGCCAGCAGCCGGTTCGGCGGGCGGCCGGTCATCGCCAGGCCGACCAGCGCGTGGCGTAGTTGCGCCATCTGGGCGATGGCGGCCATGCCGTGCCCGGAGACGTCGCCGACGGCGAGCAGGACCCGGCCGTCGGGGAGGGTGGCCGCCTCATACCAGTCGCCGCCCAGCGTGGCGCAGGGCGGCGCGGCGGCGTCGCCGCGCGGCTGGACCGCCGGCGCGTAGCGGACGGCGATGCGGGCGGTGGGCAGGTCCATGTTCGCGCCCGGTTCCGGCAGAATGGCCTCACGCAGGGCGGCGCTGACGCCGCGTTCCTCGGCCAGCCACTCCTCCTGCCGGTCGAGGCGCTCGCGCAGGTCCTGCACCATCTCCGCGGCGGTCAGGGGAGCCCTCATCGAGGGGATGCGGTCGTCCGCGGGGTGGAGGGGCAGCGGTTCGCCGCCCACGACGCCGACCATGGTGGGGCTCACTCTCAAAACAGCATCTATCCGGACAATCGGGAACTGGCCGTGATCGGCCTTGCGCGGAGCGTAGCATTCATTTCCCGATGATGCGAAATATTTGGGCTGAGCGGCGGGTCGGAGACTGTCGGCGGGCTCTGCTTAGATGGGGACTTGTGACAACGGAGTCCTCTGAGCTGTATCCGGTGACCAGAATCGACGAGGTCCGGGCGGCCACCGCCGCGGCCGGGCTCGGCGCGCTGCTGCTGACCCCTGGCCCGGATCTGCGTTATGTGAGCGGTTACCACGCGCATGCCTTGGAACGCCTGACCTGTCTGGTGGTGCCCGCCGCCGGGGAGGCCTTCATGATGGTGCCCCGGCTGGAACTGCCGGCCGCGCAGACGTCGCCCGCCGGGCGGATCGGGCTGGAGTTCGTCCCGTGGGATGAGACCGACGATCCCTATGCGGTGGTGGCCAAACGCCTCGGCGGCGTCGGGTCGGTGGGGTTGTCGGACCGGATGTGGGCGATGCAGTCGCTCCGGTTCCGCGACGCGCTGCCAGGAGTCGAGCAACATCTCGCCGGGCGCGCGCTGGCTGAGCTGCGGATGCGCAAGTCGCCCGCCGAGGCCGCGGCCCTGCGCGAGGCCGGGGCGGCGATCGACGCCGTGCACGAGCAGGTGCCCGGGTTCCTGCGGGCTGGACGCACCGAGCGCGAGGTCGGCCGCGACATCGCCGACGCGATCATGACCGCCGGTCACGCGGTCATCGACTTCGTCATCGTGGCGTCCGGGCCGAACGGCGCGTCACCGCATCACGACCTCTCCGACCGGGTCATCCAGCAGGGCGACCAGGTCGTGGTGGACATCGGCGGGACCATGCCGAGCGGCTACTGCTCGGATTCGACGCGGAACTACTCGGTGGGCGAGCCCGGCTCCGTCTACGCGGCCTATTTCGACGTGCTCCGCCGGGCGCAGGAGGCCGCCTGCGACTTCGTCCGGCCCGGGGTGACCTGCGAGGCCGTGGACGCGGTGGCCCGCCAGGTGATCGAGGAGGCCGGATACGGCTCCTACTTCATCCACAGGACCGGGCACGGCATCGGCCTGGAATCCCACGAGGAGCCCTACATCGTGTCGGGCAACACGCGGGTGATGGAGCCCGGTTTCGCGTTCTCCATCGAGCCCGGCATCTACCTGCCCGGCGAGCACGGCGCGCGGATCGAGGACATCGTGGTGTGCGGAGAGAGCGGCGGCGAACGCCTCAACCTGACCACGCGGGATCTCGTGGTCGTCTAGGAGCGTCGCGATGAACGTGGACAGGGTCTCGCCGACGGCCGAAGGCCACGACCTGTTCGACCTGGTGCGGGAACTGGCCGCCAAGGAGGTCGCGCCCCGGGCCGCCGGGGACGAGGCGGCCGGCCGGTTCCCGCGTGAGGTGTTCCGGCTGCTTGGGGCGTCCGGGTTGCTCGGGCTGCCGTATGCGGAGGAGTACGGCGGGGGCGGGCAGCCGTACGAGGTGTATCTGCAGGTCGTCGAGGAGCTCGCCGGGGCCTGGCTGGCGGTCGGGCTGGGCGTGTCGGTGCACACGCTGTCGTGTTTCCCGCTCTCGGCGTTCGGGTCGGCCGCCCAGCGCGCCGAACACCTGCCCGAGCTTCTCGGCGGCGAGGTTCTGGGCGCGTACTGCCTGTCGGAGCCGCAATCCGGTTCCGACGCGGCCGCGCTGACCACCCAGGCCGCGCCCGTCGACGGCGGCTACTCCGTCGACGGGGTGAAAGCCTGGACCACCCACGGCGGCGTCGCCGACTTCTACACCGTCATGGCCAGGACCGAGGACGGCATCTCCTGCTTCCACGTCCCCGCCACCACCGCCGGCCTGTCCTTCGGCGCCCCGGAACGCAAGATGGGCATGCGCTCCTCCCCAACCGCCCAAGTCCGCTTCGACGACGTCCGGCTCCCCGCCGACGCCCTCATCGGCGACTCCGGCCAGGGCTTCCGCATCGCCATGGCCGCCCTCGACGGCGGCCGCCTCGGCATCGCCGCCTGCGCCGTCGGCCTCGCCCAGGTCGCCTTCGAGACCGCGACGTCCTATGCCAAGGAACGCCGCCAGTTCGGATCCCGGATCGCCGACTTCCAGGGCATCGGTTTCCTGCTCGCCGACATGGCCACCCAGATCGCCGCCGCCCGCGCCCTCTACCTGGACGCCGCCCGCCTCCGCGACGCCGGCCGTCCGTACGGAACAAAGGCCGCGATGGCCAAACTCTTCGCCACCGACATGTGCATGAAGGTCACCACCGACGCGGTCCAGGTCCTCGGCGGTTATGGCTATGTCGAGGACTTCCCCGCCGAACGCTATATGCGCGAGGCCAAGGTCTTGCAGATCGTGGAGGGCACGAACCAGATCCAGCGTCTAGTGATCAGCCGTGCGCTCACTAAGGATCAGTAGTTCGGTGTTTCCGCCGGTCAGCTGGCTGCTATCCGATCTTTCCTCCGACCTGTGATCACCGCCAAGATCGTCGACGTGATCGTGATCACGAGGCCAAATGCCGGTTATTTCCCATTTATCCCCGTCGATTACGGGCCCGGTGCTGACTTGGTGCTGACCCCCCACCGGCTATTCGATCATGCTGCCCCGTCATGGCCGCGCCGTAGAGCCGCCGCCTGCGCCTAATATCGACGGTTACTTTGCGGCTTGTGGCGGGCGCATTCAGACGCGATCCTGGCCGCCGGGTACACCGGCCTGACCGTGCCCGAGCCTGCGGGCCAGCGGCAGCATCCCAGACGATAACCCGGTCCTGGCCAGCCGACTCCGCAAGAAACATATCCGCTCGCGCACCGCACGGACGATCGGCCACTAACCCGCGGACGAGGTCGCGTCCAGGATGCGGTGTAAATAGGAACGAGCGTAGGTTGCCGTGTTGAACCGACCAAAGTTCGCACGACAGAAGGACCTACGCTCGTGGCACGCACACTACCGCCCGTTCAAGCCATCCGCGCCGAGATCGACGCCCTGTTCACCCAAGGCCGCGACCTGGTCGAGGTCATCGACGGTCAAGACCACCTCCGGCCCGATCACCATCGCCCGGTCCAAACTGCGCGGCACCGGCGAGAAGTTCACCTCACGCCTGTTCGGCACCGGCGTCACCCGCACCAACGCCCTGGAAACCCTGATCATCGCCTCCTTCGTGCGCGGCCTGTCGGTCCGGGATGTCGAAAGACGCGGCCTTCGCTGCGCGCTCGCTATGCGACAAGACCGTCGATGAACTCGCCGTAGGTGTGGGTGTGCTGCCGGTTGTCTCCGGCGCTGTTCGAGCACGCAGACGGCAGACGGCAACCCCACGAGCAACGCCGCAGCCGCTGCCAGTAGCGCTGTTCTCCCTAAAGCGTTCTTCGACGCAGTTTGTTGTGCCCTAGCCATTCCGAGACTACTGACCTACCTGTGCCTTCCGACCACAGCGATCCGCCGACGTCCAGTGGTGCGTGTCTACCCAGTGAGCTGACGATGAAGTGACTCGGCGTCGTGTACGGACGACAGGTGCACGAACCGACCCTCGCGAACCTCGTAGACGGCGAACTCGACGATTCTGAACGAGTTCCCGTTCGGTTTCGCCCCGAGCCACTCCTTGATTGGCGTGCCGGTGTTGATTAGTCGGGCTGCGAGCCGGTTACCGTCGATCACGACTTCTTGGGTCGTCCACTGAAAGTCGGGCACTGCGTCCGTGATGCCCGAGAGCACGGCGATGATTTCGTCGCGCGTGCTCGGCATGCTGTTCAGCGTGACGTGGTCCTCGACAAAGTCGACCATCCGATCGAATTCGTGCCGGTTAAGTACCTCGATATAGCGTTGGTAGAAGTTGTCTAAAGCCGAGTCCGACATCAACCGTCCTCCTGTCGTCCGAGAACCGTGCCCGGGTCATCGCGGCCGATCACCTGTCCGCCGAGATCGGGTCCGGCGCCCTGCGGATCCCGGGCCCGAGCATTATGTGACGATCAGTACACAATAGAGGCGCGGTCTGCGGGCTGCGACCTGACGGAGTCCAGTCTGTGCCCGCCCTCGCCCCACCGCCGAGTCCGTTCTGCTCTGAAGAACCAGGCACTGCTGGGAGAGGGTGAGTCGCCACCATGGGAGCGGTGGGTCGCCACCAGGCATCGTGCTGATCGGGCGCCGCGCCACATATGAACGGAAGGAACCACGAATGAATGCACTTGCCGGTAAGCGGGCTCTGGTCACGGGCGGGTCACGCGGCATCGGGGCGGCGATTGCTCTCATGCTCGCTGACCACGGCGCCGACGTGGCCATTACCTTCGAACGATCCGGCGAGCTCGCTCAGGAAGTCATTCGCGGAATCGAGAAGGCCGGTCGCACCGGCGCAGCCATCCAAGCCAACTTTGCCGACCCGACCGCCGTCCGTGACTCTGTCGGCGAAGCGGCCCGGGTCCTTGGTGGCTTGGATATCCTTGTCAACAACGCCGCGATCGTTCGGTACAGCTCCATCGAGGCCGTAGAGGCCGGTGACATCGAGGCGCTCTTCCGCGTGAATCTGCAGGCGCCCGTCCTAGCTGCGAGTGCCGCCATTCCGCACTTGACGGCCGGCGGGCGGATCATCAGCGTCGGATCTGTCGGTGCTGAACGGACCGTCGGCCAAGAGGGCACAGGCGGCGTGGTTTATGCCATGACGAAGAGGGCACTGCAGTCGTTCACGTGGGGGCTGGCCCGCGAGCTGGGTTCCCGCGACATCACAGTCAATCTGGTCCAACCGGGATCCACCGCCACGGAGATGAACCCAGACGAAGGGGACTTCGCCGCCTACCAGCGGGGCCTCATCCCACTGGGTCGGTACGGAGCGCCGGAGGACGTGGCGGCAGCCGTGGCCTTCCTGGCCAGCCCCGCTGCCCGCCAGATCACGGGCGCGATTCTCAACGTCGACGGCGGTCTGACGACTTAGAGGACGACCTAGCGATCTTTGGTCGCGGGTTTCTGTAGGTTTGTGTCAACTTTCACGACGCCCGAGGAAGTCGAGCTTGGGTGGCGTAGTCGTCGACGTGGCGGGTGATGGTCTTGAGCACGGTGGGGTGCGCGATCCGCTCGAAGGCTGGACTCGCAAGGACGCAACCCTGGCCGGCACGTTCGACCTCCAGTATGCGCCGGTTGGCGGCGCGGGCCTTGTCCTGAAGCTCTTCAAGGTTGGGCAGACGGGCGTTGCAGCCCAACTCGCGGGGGCGCGTTGACGACGGTCTCGATCCGCATCGCCCGGCCGTCCTTGAGGTACTGCTTGATCCGGGAATGTTTGTAGAAGAGGTTGACGATGACACCGCCGTTGTCGCGGCGGTCGATCGCGGTACGGAAGGTTCCCCGTGTGTCGCGGCGGATCTTCCGGCCGAAGATGATTTCGACGTTGTGCGGGCGGCCGATGTCGAGGTTGTCGGCGATCAGCGCTTCGAAGAAACCGCGGGCGTGGCGGGGAGCGTCGAAGACGAGGGTGCGGGACACCAGGGCAGTTCCGCTGCGCAGAACACGAGCGACCGGCTCCGCGAACTAGCAGCGGTAACCCCTGTAGGCCTTCCTCCGACCGACCGCGTCGTGGCGTCGTCAGCGATGGTCAGTCGACCAGACCACACGTTCTGCTGATTGCCACGGGATCCAGGTAGAACACGGCGAAGTCTCGGATGAGGCCGTCGTCGAGCGTGATGAACTGCGCCAGGTGAGCATCGACCTGCCGGCCCGTCGCGCGGGATGTGAGCAGGACTTTCATGCTCACAGCAGCGCCGTCCGAGCCCTGGAAGTACGTCACGTCCAATCCCTCTGCCGACGACCAGGTATCCGAGAGAACGGCGAAGAAGCGCTCTACCCCCTCAATGCCCTCCCACAGGCCAGGGAAGGGAGCCCAGGGTCCTTGACGCATCACGGCCTCTGGGTGGAAACACGCTGCCATCGCGTCGAAGGACGCGCCGCGTTGCGCACCCCCGGCGGCAACGTACTCCATCTCCGCGGCGTAGAACCTATCCAGCACCGCCAGATCATGCCGGGCCTCGGACTGCAAACCTTCCGTGTCCACGGTGTACTCCTAGTGCTCGTCTCGGCGTATGTCCATTCGTCGTGTCCACACGTCCGTACATGTTCGGGCACAGTAGCCCGGCCACTCATGGTGCACCAGCGGTGTTTCGCGGTGCGGAACCGCCACGGGTCCCTTGGGTCATAGTCGGCTAGGACGAGTATCGCCCGCAGGTCCCGAGTTCGACCTAGCAGAACACCCGTCTCCCAAGGGACAGGACGCGTGCACAGTGTCTGCATGAGGTCATACACGAGCTCTGTCCAGACGCCGGTGCGCGTGCAGCCGGTGGCGGCACCCGACCAACCCCAGGTCACACCTGCCCTCAAGACTCTCTACCGAGGCTTCGAGGACGAGTTCTTGGTCCCGCTGTGGACTGAGATCGGCGACCTGATGCCGACCCACCCTCGTCCGGGTGCGACTCCGCACGTGTGGCGCTGGGATCGGCTTCGTCGGCTGGCTGCGCAGGCTGGCGAACTCGTTCCCGTTGGTCGGGGAGGTGAGCGCCGAGCGATCGCGCTCGCCAACCCCTCGATGGGAGGCCGGCCGTTTGCCACGCCGACATTGTGGGCCGCGATCCAGTATCTGATGCCGGGCGAGGACGCGCCGGAGCACCGGCACACCCAGCACGCCTTTCGCTTCGTCGTTGAGGGCCAGGAAGTCTGGACGGTCGTGGACGGGGACCCCGTCCCGATGAGGCGCGGGGACTTCCTGCCGCAGGCGGGGTGGAACTGGCATGCTCATCACAACGCCACGGACGAGCCGATGGCGTGGATCGACGGCCTCGACATTCCACTCCAGTACGCAATTGAGAGCCAGTTCTTCGAGTTCGGACGTTCCGAGATCTCTGAGGCAGAGCGGGGCACCCCCGACCGATCGCGGTCGGAGCGTCTCTGGGCTCATCCGGGCCTCCGTCCCGTCGCCGGTCTGACGTCGGGTCGCGGTTCCCCACTCCTCGCGTACAAGTGGAAGCACACTGACCGGGCACTCTCGGACCAGCTAGCTCTCGAGGGCGAGGGGTACCAGGCTACGGTCGAGCCTGGACATGCGGCGGTGCGTTACACCAACCCCGTCACCGGCGGCGACGTGCTGCCCACTATCCGTGCGGAGATGCATCGGGTCGCGCGCGGCAGCGAGACGGCCCCGACGCGCGACACCGGGTCGTCGGTCTACCAGGTGTTCGACGGTTCCGGCACCGTCAGCGTGGGCGAGCACACCTGGAGCGTCAGCCGCGGCGACCTCTTCGTAGTCCCGTCCTGGCAGGAGTTCTCGGCGCGCTCGGAGGCCAGCGCCAGCGACTCTGACTCCGGAGCCCTTGACCTATTCCGCTTCTCCGACGCCCCCGTCTTCGAGGCCCTCGGCCTCCACCGGCACGACGCGGAGGACGCGGTCCGATGAGGTTAGCGACGATCCGCACGGCAGAGGGCACTTCGGCAGTGCGCCTAGAGGGAGATCGACACCTCCACCTCGGGTTCCCCGACGTTGGCGCTCTGCTGGCCGATCCGGGGTGGCCAGATCTCGCACAGACTCCCGACGTGACCTCTTCGCCAGCCTCTGGTGCGGACTTCGCCCCGGTGGTGCCACGCCCGGCGAAGATCATCTGCGTAGGCCACAACTACACCGGCCACATCCGCGAGATGGGGCGGGAGCTGCCGGAATATCCCACGCTGTTCACGAAGTTCGCCGACTCGCTCCTAGGCGCACACGACGACATCGCCAAGCCTTCCGAGACCGAGGCCCTCGACTGGGAGGTAGAGCTCGCAGTCGTGATCGGCCGCTCGGTGCGTCGGGCAGACGAAGCGGAGGCGGTGGCAGCGATCGCGGGCTTCACGGTGATGAACGACATATCGGTGCGTGACTGGCAGTTCCGCACCATCGAGTGGACCCAGGGAAAGATCTGGGACTCCTCCACCCCGCTGGGGCCGTACCTCGTCACGCCGGACGAACTCGACGGTGGCGTTCGCCCCGACCTCATGGTACGGACCCTCGTCGGGGGTGAGGCTATGCAGGAGGACCGAACCGGCACGCTGCTCTTCAACCCTGTTGACCTCGTTCGCTACGTGTCCACGATCGTCCGGTTGAACCCCGGCGACATCATTGCCACGGGCACCCCCGCGGGGGTCGGTCATGCTCGCGAGCCCCGCCGGTATCTGAACGACGGCGATGTGGTCGCGACCCACATTGAGGGCATCGGCGGCTGTCGCAACCTGATCGTAGGCGCACGTCCATGACTCGTCACCCGCGGATCGCGTCGCAAGAGTGGGTCCACGACGGGACCGTGCGACTCGGCGAGGCGTTGGCCAGGGTGGACGACGCCAGCCTCGGAACCCTGACTTGCCTGCCCGGCTGGACCAGGCGCCATGTGCTCGCGCACCTCGCGGCCAATGCCGATGCGCTGGGAAATCTCGTGCGGTGGGCCGAGACTGGCCACGTCACACCGATGTACGCCAGCCCCGAAGACCGCGCCAATGGCATCGAGAAGGGGCTCCTGCTGTCCGCGCAGGAGTTGGCGGCACGGGTCCTGGACTCGGCTGCGAGCCTGCACCGTGGCTGGGACGGGCTGAGCGAGGCCCAGTGGGTCCGCGAGGTGGTGACGGCTCAAGGGCGACCGTTGCCGGCTAGTGAGATCCCGTGGTTGCGGGCCCGGGAGGTCTACGTGCACCTGGTAGATCTCGATGTTGGTTACCGGTTCCAGGACCTACCTACCGACTTCTTGCGCGCGCTTCGGGATGATGTTCTCGCCAAGCGGGGCGACGTCCCGGCGATCACCGCGTCACTGGCCGATGAGGTGGCGTGGTTGACCGGGCGCCCGCACCAGGTCGTCGACGCACCAGCGCTGACACCCTGGCTCTAGCTTGGGTCGTCTGCGTTGCCGCCGACGTCCTTAGGCGCTCGGCTCTTCGGGCAGCATCACCCCGGGGTTGAGGATGTGTGCGGGATCAAGCGCGTCCTTGATCTGGCGCGTGAGTGCCATGCTGTCGTGGCCGAGCTGGTCTAGGAGCCACGGGGTCTTGAGCCGGCCCACGCCGTGCTCGCCCGTGATGGTGCCGCCGAGTTCGATCGCCAACATCATCACGTCGCCGAATGCCAGCCGGGCTCGCGCTTCGGCCTCGTCGTCGCCAGGGGGGTAGGCGATGACGGGGTGTGTGTTGCCGTCACCAGCGTGGGCGATGACGGAGATGATGGTGTTTCGCGCCTCCGCGATCCCGCGGATCCCGCGCACCAGCTCGGGCAGAGCGGGCACAGGAACGCCGACGTCCTCGATGAGCAGTACGCCCAGCCGCTCCATCGCCGGCAATGCCGAGCGACGTGCGTGGATGAAGGCGTCGCCCTCGTCCTGCTCGGTGGTCGTGTAAACCTCCCGCGCGCCGCTCGCTTGGCAGGCCGCCTCGATGATCGCCAGTTCGTCCGCTGCGGCCGCCCCCGGGGCGTCCGAACGCGCCAGAAGGAGGGCTTCGCTACTTCGGTCCAGGTCCATCCGGATCAGGTCCTCCACCGCGTTGATGGCGACCCGATCCATCAACTCGAGCATGGCGGGTCGTACTTGCCGAGTGATGGCGACGACGGCTTCCGCGGCGGCCTCAACCGAGCCGAACGTGGCGGTCAGGGTGGCGGGTGCAGGCGGCGGTGGCAGCAAGCGGAGGGTGAGCTCGGTGATCACGCCGAGGGTACCCTCCGAACCGACGAACAGTCTCAGGAGCGGCAAACCCGCGACGTCCTTGAGCCTGGGCCCGCCCAGCCGGATGATCCTCCCGTCGGCCAGGACGACCTCCATACCAAGGACGTAGTCACCGGTCACGCCGTACTTCAGACAGCACAGACCACCCGCATTCGTCGCCGCGTTGCCTCCGATGGAACTCATCTCGTACGACGACGGATCGGGTGGGTACCACAGGCCGTGGGCGGCCGCTGCGGTCTTGACGTCCGCCGTGATCGCGCCGGCCTGCGCCACGGCGACTCGGTTACCGACGTCTACCGAGACGTCGCGCATTAGCTCGAGGCTGAGCGTGACGCCACCCTCGACACCGGATGCGCCACCGGCCAGAGACGACCCGGCTCCGCGAGGCACGACCGGAACCCGGTTCTCCGAAGCCCAGCGGAGCACCGTCTGCACATCGGCCGTCGAGCGAGCACGGACCACCGCGGCCGGCACACCGGCGCTGGGATCACGCGCCCAGTCGAACCGGTAGTTCGCGACAATCGCGGGGTCGGTGACGACCGTGCCCGGCGACAGACATGACACCAGCTGCTCAACGGGTCCGTTCATGGCCGGCTCGACGAAGCCTCTCTCCCTCATCGCGGAGCCTCCGCCGGGAGGAGGCTCCGAAGCTGTCGGCGAGCCGCCGGCAGCCAGGCGTCGAGCGCTGCGGGATCGTCGAAGCGGTCCTCGTGGAGGAACACAGCCGACGTCGGACAGCTGGCACCCAGCTCCGACAGCACCGGCTTGAGGTGGACCTCGCCAGCAAGTGCGTGCCTGGGGTCGGCAGCCAACATCACCGGGATGGCAGTAACGCCAGCAAGCCGACCGGCGGCGATGCGGTCGAGGAAGATCTTCAACAGGCCCGTATACGAGCCCTTGTAGGTCGGGCTGGCGATGACGGCCAGGTCCGCCGACGCGAGGAGGTCCACCTTCTGCGCAACTGTCGACGAGGTCCAGTCCATCAGGTCGGCACCTAGGCCGATGATGTCGACGGCCTCGTCCGGTGGCCGACCGACCAGTGCAGCGACGACGGCCTCCGCGGCGCGGAACGTACGCGACAAAGGCTTGGGGTTCCCGACGACCGTGACGACACGCAAGGACGTCGTTCCCCAGCGGTCAACGTCGGTGGTCGACATCTTCCTACCAGCTGTAGTCACGACTGGCCGGTGGGGTGCGCATGCCTGCTTCCTCCAACTTGCCGAGCACCACGCCGAAGTTCCGCAGCTCGCGAGGACTCCACAGCGGGAAGTTGATGAGCACGCCGCCCGCCCCTGTGTTCCGCTTGAGTGACATGAGTTGCTCCGCCACCTGGCCGGGCGTTCCGATCAGCTGGAGCATGGCGTTGCCCGACCCGATCGCGCGAACCGCCTCTTCGCGACCGAGTCGGTCGAACATCGCCTGGGCAGTCTCGATGGATCCGAGGATGTCGCCGGCGATCTCCCAGGCTGCATCTGCGTTCAGGGAACGCAGGAGGTGGCGGTACTCCTCTTCGGCTTCGCCCTCACCATCCCGGACGATGCAGATGGCAAAGGGCCAACTCGTCACCCTCCGCCCGCGGAGCTGGGCCTGAAGGCGCTCGTCGAGTGATCGCACATCGGCCTCGGTGCGGGCGAGTGTGACGAGCGCGTCGCACCACTCGGCCGCGAATGCGGTGCCGGCCGTGGACGCGCCGGCACTGACGATGAGCGGTCGGGGCTGTTGGACGACACGCGGTGCCTTCACCCGACCTTGGGAACGGTAGAACTTGCCGATGTGGTCGATGGGCTCGTCCTCGCGCCAGAGCGCCTGGACCACCTGGACGAACTCGGTCGCCATGGCGTAGCGCTCGTCGTGCTCCACGAAGGGTTCGCCGAAGAGGGCGGCTTCCGCCTCAGCGTGGCCCGTCACCGCGTTCCAGCCCCAGCGACCGCCGCTGAAGGCATCGAGGGCTGCCCCCATGCGCGCCACGTGTGCCGGGTGGTGGTGAGTGGTATGCAGGGTGGTGATGACGCCGATGTGGTCGGTGACCGCAAAGATGCCCATCGCCAGCATCGGGGCATGGAAAGCCGGAGCCTGGTGGCCACCGCGCTCGGCCGCTCGCTGATGACCCGACCAGTTGTCCGCAATGAACATGGAGTCGAAGCCGACATCCTCGGCTGCCTGGGCGAGTGCCAGCAGGTTGCGGCGGTTCATGCGCGGCGTTCGCCTCGACGCCTCGTCAGACCAGACGTGGTTCGTCTGTCCGGCTGGGAAGAAGTAGCTGATGCTCAGGGCATCAGGGTCGGTGTTGATCTCTTTCAAGGTCTCGGCTCCTTCGTGCTCAGCCGGTCTGGGCGAGTTCGCGGGGGGTGCCCACCAGGCACTCGGCTTGGTCGGGGCGCACAACCATGAAGTCGGACAGCATGACGCCGACGTCGGGCTTCCACTTGGAGTCGTGGAGATCGATGTTGTTGCCGAAGGTCATCCCTTCCTCGAGCACCAAGTCGCCGATGTTGTGGCCGTTGAGCGACTTGGTGCCCCACCCGTCCTCGTACACGACGGTGGGAAACTCGGGAGACGCCAGACCCATAGCGTGGAAGCCGAGCTCGACCCAGTCCACGTCGGCCTTGCGAGCGGGTTCGCGCAGAATCTGCAGCGCCTCCCGGATGGTGCGGCCAGCCGTCAGCGCCGACTTGCTGGCCTCGAGGCACTCCCCAGCGATGTCCCACAGCCGCAGAAGCTGGTCGGGAGCGCGCTTGCCGACGAACACCGTGTACTCGGTGTGACACCGGTAGCCGGCGTACTTCGTGTGCCACTCCGCCACGATCAGGTCACCGTCCTGCAACGGTCGCATCGACGGCGTCAGCGGCTGGTCGCACCCATGCAGCAGGTGCCACAGCTCGTTAGGGTCGTGCTCCAGCGGGCCGGCCGAGAACAGGTTGAAGATGTTGGGATCGGCGCCGTTGGCGATCTGGGTACGGATCATCTCGGCGTACACGGCAGCATCGGGCACGCCGGGACGAGCCGTGGCGATCATCGCGTCCACCGTCAGACGCGAGATCTTGGACGCAGCGCGCAGCATGTCGATCTCGGCCTCACTCTTGACCACCCGCATCTCCTGGAGAAGATGGTTGGCCTCGACCCAAGTGACGTTCGGCAGCACCCGCTCGAGCTCGACCATGTCACGATGCAGCAGTGTCGGTGTGGTCTGCACACTCGACGAGAAGCTGACCAAGCCGATCCTGGCTCGGTCCAAGCCGCGCGCCCGGAGCTCCTCAGCAATGGCGCCCATGCCGCCGCGGTCACGGATATCGGTTATCCACTCCTGGAGCGACAGGTAGTGGCTGGTCGGCCGGTTCATGTGGGGCAAGGTGTTCCAGACCACCGGCTCACCATCGAGACAGAACAGTCCGTCCGCACCGATCTGTGAGTCGACCTGGAACACGTACTTGATGTTGGCCATCCCCATGCCCCAGTAGATGTCGTTGCCCAAGAACACCAGGGCTTCGACGTCCGCCATGATCATGCGCTTGCGAAGCCGATCCCAGCGACGATCTCGTTCCTCCAGCGGCATCTGGGGCACGTACTTCAGCAGCTCACGCGTGGCTTGGGCCTCCGCTGGGATGGCCCGGCGGGTCGGCGGAAAGCGGCGGGACTCACTAGACATACACTTCTTCTCTCTTTAGCCGGCCACGCGACGTGGCGACAGACGCACGAACTCGGTCTCGAGCATTTCGATGTGACGATGGAGAAGTGCCGCAGCCCTCGGGAGCTGGCTGCGTTGGAACCGCAGCGAGGGAGCGGAGATCGCCACGGCGGCGATCGGGTCGCCGTCGGGGCCACGGACTGTCGCCCCGATGGCGGTGATGCCGCGTTCCGTCTCGCCGGCGCTGATCCCATAGCCGCGACGACGAACGATCTCGAGCGAGCGCAGGAACGTAGTCCAGTCGAGCTCGGGGTCTGGCGAGCCGTCGGGGAACAGCCGCACGAGGTCTGCCTCCGAGAGAGCGGCGAGGAACGCACGACCACCCGAGGTGCGGTAGGCGGGCATCACTGCGCCAGCCCTCGACCCGACTCGCAACGGCTGGGTGCATTCGAGACTGGTGAGGAACTCCACGCTCGTCTCTCGAAGGACAACCAGATGGACGGTCTCGTTGGACTCCCGCTGGAGCCGCTCCAGGAAGGGTCGGGCGACCAGGGACAACTCCCCATGCCGTGACCCACTCTGTCGGACAGCGCTCAGGGCAGGGCCGCTGCGGTAGAGCCGGTCTCCATCCTTCGTGGCAAAACCCCGATAGCAGAGCATCCCCAGGAGTCGGTGAGCGGTCGACTTCGCCACTCCCAGCTCTGCAGCCGCACCACTCACCCGAACGGCGCCATCTCGGGCCAGCATCTGCACGAGGTGAAGAGCGTTGTCGACCGACGAGATCGCGTAGGCCGGCCGGATGTTGCCCGCGTCTGTCCCGGACGTTCCCGCTCCTTCGACGAGAGGCTCCGGCGCATGCGTCGCCGGGTTGAAGGTGCCCGCGCTCACGGTCGCCCACCCGGCAGGTAACGGTGGGCGAGGGCAGTGCGATGGCGCCGCAAATACCGAGGCGAGGGAGAGCCGAACGCCGTCATGGCACTGCCTCCGCTCCGCGTCGTTTCCGTCGAGTTTCACGTTCGTGAATCGATTACGTACGCTCCCGGACGGGCGCACGGTGCACCAGCAGCGTTCTGCTCTGCGGAACCGCCAGGTGGCGATGGCGAGACGCCCGCCCCTGGTCGCTCGTGTTCTGCACAGCGGAACGGGTCTGGTGTCGGCAGCGCTGCCGAGGAACCTTCGTAACTCAGGCGTCACGGTTCCCGACGAGCCACATGAAGGACGGAGGTCGACCATGCAGGCAGTGCAGGAAGCGCTTGCGACACTGCAGCGGGGCCAGATGGTGGTGGTCACCGACGATGAGGACCGCGTCACCACCCACAACCTTGCCTACCTCACCACGAAGCGCGATCGGATGGGCCACCTGATCACGTTGCCTGAAGACGGCTGAAGGAGACCGATGTGAACCCGACCTCGATGCGTGTTGCTCTCAGCCACTTCGGCTCAGGGCTGACCGTCATCACGGGAATGACCGAGGAGGGACCGGTTGGCTTCACCTGCCAGTCGTTCTCCTCGCTCTCGCTTGACCCGCCGCTCGTGACGTTCTCGCCCTCCCGCAGCTCCACGACGTGGCCTCGGATCAGGCCCCTCGATACCTTCGCCATCAACGTCCTGGCCGACGGGCAGACAGCGCTGTCAGTCTCCTTCTCCCGCAGCGGCAGTGACAAGTTCAGTGGCGTCGAATGGCGACCGAGTCAGCATGGCGCGCCGCTGATCGGTGGCGCGCTCGTCACCTTCGACTGCCGCATTTGGGGAGAGTACGACGGGGGTGACCACACCATCGTCGCGGCGGAGGTCGTCGCCATCGAGCTGGACGCCGAGACCAAGCGGGGTCCGCTCCTGTACTACAAGAGCACCTATGCGTCACTCAACCTGATTACCGAAAATGCTGCAGTACCGGTCTCGCCCTAGGAGCGTGGGCTGACAACTTCGATTCCCAGTGTCACGTTAGCGCGGACCCACATCCGGGCGCCGAAAGGAACATTATGAAGATGCGTCGCGAGAACCCAGACGAGTTGAGCTTCGGCTACTTCTTCCCGACAGGTCAGACCGACCACATCTGGTCGGAGGAGGCTGCGCAGGCAACACCGCCGCTCAACAAGCGCGTCTTCTGCGATATGGCGCAGGCTGCCGAGGCAACGGGATTCGACACCCTCTTCATCGCCGACACCTGGTCGGGGCACCAGCGTGCCGCCGAGCGTGGCGGGCACCAGTCGCCTAAGTACCACGCGCCGATGCTGGCGATGGGCCTGTTCGCCGTGACCGAGAACATCGGTGTCATCACGACCTTCCACACCACGCATCACAAGCCTGCTCACATCGCCCGCATGGGTGCGACCCTCGACGCCTTCAGTGAGGGCCGCTGGGGGTGGAACGTCGTCACGGGGTTCGGTGATCCGGAGGCCCGCCTATTCGGCCAGGACATCATGGTCGAGCACGACGAGCGTTACGCCATGGCGGGGGAGTTCGTCGAGATCGTGAAGCGCCTGTGGACGGAGGACGAACCGATCGAGGTCGACGGCAAGTACTACAGGCTGCGAGGGCGGATCAAGGCCCCCCGACCGATGCAGAAGCCCCATCCGCTCCTCGTCAGCGCCGGTGCTTCGCCGGCAGGCATAGAGTTCGCCGCCCAGCACTGCGACATGCTGGTGGTCGCGGGCAACAGCGTCGAGAAGGTGCTCGAGACGGAGACCCGGGCACAAGGAATCGCCACATCCGTCGGCAGGGAAGAGCCTCTGGGGCTGAGCCCCTTCGCCATCGCCATCGTGCGCGAGAACGAAGGGGAGGCCGAGGAGGAGTACGAGCGGCTCTGCCGAAGCCTGAACTACGACGCCACGATGGAGCTGACGGCAGACATCCTCGGCGACATCAAGTCGATCGAGGCGCTGTTCGAGGGGAAGACGCGCGAGGAAGCAGCTCAGGAGTGGGGTAGCGGACGGGGCATCCTCAAGTTCCTCGGGACGGCGGACCAGGTCGCGGAGCAGCTCATCGACATGAAGCGGCGCACCGCGACTAGCAACATCCTGATCAATTTCCCATTGTGGAGCCCGCGCGAAGTCCTCGACTTCCGTGCGGTTCTCGACCGGCTCCACGATGCCGGCGTCTGGTCGCCTCCGGAAGATCGCAACTATTCATGGTGAATGGGTCGCGCGGGCGGCTGCGGCCTGTGATGTTGCTGGACTCCCTCCCGTGGTGGGGAGCCCGATGAGTGGCGCACAGGTGACGGTGCAGTCAGGACGCCTCGACGGCAGCGTCTCGTCCGATGACCGCGTCCGCAGGTTCCTCGGCGTACCCTACGCTGCGCCCCCTATCGGAGACCTGCGGTGGAGGCCCCCGACCGCGGTCGATCCGTGGCGCGGTGTGAGGTCCGCACAGCGCTACTCCCCGAGTGCCCCACAGCCGGCGGTCTCCCCGCGTTCGCTCTACTGGGGCGGCGAGAACGAGTTCGACGAGGACTGCCTCTACCTGAACGTGTGGACGGGGCCCGAGGGCGACGCTCAGCGGCCAGTCCTCGTATGGTTTCACTTCGGCGGGTTCCATTTCGGGTCGGCGGCCAATCCCCTCTACGACGGCACGGAACTGGCGCGCTCTGGCGTGACGGTGGTGACGGTCAACTACCGACTGGGGCGGCTCGGTTTCCTGGCACATCCGGCGCTCTCCGCAGAGTCGGACGAGGGCGTCTCCGGCAACTACGGGCTGCTCGACCAGGTCGAGTCGTTGCGCTGGGTGCGGGACAACATCGAGGCGTTCGGCGGCGACCCTGGACGGGTGTCAGTGGGAGGTGTGTCCGCGGGCGGGCACAGCGTGCACAACCTTCGTGCGTGTGACCACGCGCGCGGGCTTTTCCACCGAGCAGTCGTCCACAGCGGACCGGGACTTGCCCCCGCTCTCGACGGCCCTGGTCATCCCGCCAACCCGCAGACGCTAGCGGCCGGGGAGGACGCGGGGACAGAACTCGGCCGAGTCCTCGGGGTTCGCACGGCCGCGCAGCTTCGGGAGATCCCGGCCGACGTATTGGTGGACGCGACGCTTCCCAGGGCCATGGGTGCCTGGATCAACGTGCTCGCCCCGGGTGCGCCCACCAGCATGCATTCCTTCGACTGCGGCTACCCCGTCGTCGACGGCCACGTGCTGCGTGAGTCGCCTCTCGAGGCGTATGCGAGTGGTCGTGCCATCGATGTGCCGATGCTCGTCGGCGGCGTTGGGAACGAGGGGGCAGGCTTGCCGTTCCTGTCTAGCGTCCGCCACTACGAGCAGTACGTGAGGTCGACGTACGGGTCTTGCGCCGAGGACATGCTCCGTCTCTACCCGGCGGACTCCGATGCGGAGGTCCCCAACGCGAGTCGGCAACTGGAGGCGGATCGCGTGTTCAACTGGTCGACCTGGACTGCGGCGCGGCTGCAGTCGCGACACGGCTCGAGTCCGGTGTGGCACTTCCGCTTCCAGCGCGAGTTGCCGATTCCTTCGGACAGCAGGGTACTCGAGAAGGAGTTCGGCGGTGCGGTCCACGGAGCCGACCTCCCCTACCTGTTCGGCTCCTTCTCGTCGATGGACTTCCCCTGGACCAATGCGGACCGGCAGCTCGGTGAGCAGCTGCGTACGGCGTGGTCGGCCTTCGCCGCGAACGGTGACCCGAATACCGCACCCTTGCTCATTGGAGTGGAGTCGGGTTGGCCCGCGTTCGCAGAAGATGCCCCGAACACAGTCGAATGGGACTCGCCCGTACCCACCGTGTCCACCTGGGTGCAGGACGACCGGATGAGGGCACTCGACGCGTTCAACCGACTGACGGATGTGACGTCTCGTTGACGGATGGACGACGGGTCGCCGACGTCCCCTGCTCACTGGTCGACAACGTCTCGAAATGTCGAGGCACCGGAGATGAAAGGATGATCAAAATTGATCAAGATGGTCGGAATCTTTAAGAAGCGAGAGGGGCTCACGGACGAGGAGTTCCGCGACTATTACGAAAACGTCCATTGTCCGCTCTTTAATGAGTACCTGAGCAAGCCTGGCGTCGAGCGGTGGACGCGGCGGTACCTGACTCCCATCGCTCCGCCCGTCACCGGTGAGGTTCGAGACTTCGGATTCGACGTGATCGTAGAGATCTGGTGTAACGAGGAGTTCTACCAAGGATTCTTCGTCGAGCCGATGCCGGACGAGTTCCGAGCGATGGTGATCGAGGACGAAGAGAAGCTGTTCGACCGGAGCCACATGTACATGTGCCTGGTGGACGAGTATGACACGGACCTCAGCAGCCTCTGAGGGACGTCGACCGGTGAGAACGAACTGTTACGGCTAGACGGTATGACGTGACCCGAGGGGTAACGTCATACCGTCTAGGTGTGCGTTCATCTGGTGCTCGGTCAGGCGTCGATGGTCGCCATGTTCTCCTCGTCGTAGCGCGCCCCGACCGCGGGCTCAAGAGCGTTCAGCCTCGCGACCTGATCCTCGCTGAGGCTGACCTCGTCCGCAGCCGCGTTCTCCTCGAGTCGCGACATCTTGGTCGTTCCCGGGATTGGTGCGATGTCACCACCCTGCGCGAGCAGCCATGCCAGTGCGACCTGGGCAGAGGTCGCGCCGACCTCGCTGGCCACAGCCTCGACCTCGTCGACGATGCGCAAGTTGCGCTCTAGGTTGCCGTCAGCGAATCGCGGGTTCGTACGCCGCCAGTCATCGGCGTCGAGCCCGTCGAGCGAGCGCAGGCTCCCGGTCAGGAAGCCGCGTCCGAGCGGAGAGTAAGGCACGAAACCGATGCCGAGTTCTCGCAGGGCGGGCAGGATCGCAGACTCGGGATCGCGTGACCAGAGCGAGTACTCCGACTGCACGGCCGCGATCGGATGTACCTGATGGGCTCGCCGAATCGTTTGCACGCTCGCCTCCGAGAGGCCGATGTAGCGCACCTTGCCTTGCTCGACCAGGTCGGCAAGCACTCCCACGGTCTCCTCGATGGGCGTGTCGGGGTCCACGCGGTGCTGGTAGTAGAGGTCGATGCGGTCGGTGCCGAGTCGCGTCAGCGATCCCTCGACGGCCCTGCGGACGTTCTCCGGCGAGCTGTCGGGGGCCGAGCCTCCGGCGTGCGCCACCAGGCCGAACTTGGTTGCCAATACCACCTCGTCGCGCCGGCCCTTCAGCGCTCGCCCGACGAGCTCCTCGTTGGCGTACGGGCCGTACACCTCCGCCGTGTCGATGTGGGTGACTCCCACGTCAACCGCCCGCTGCAGGACACGAACCGCCTCATCGTCGGCCTTGCCCGCGCCTGTGTAGAACGCGGACATGCCCATCGCCCCGAGCCCGATGCGAGCCACCTCAAGGTCACCAAGGTTGTGCTTTCTCATCTTTCCTCCCTACATATATGTACCGATCGGTACTGAACCTATCACGACGCCAACAGCCGAACGGCTGCGGCGAACCTCGCAGGGCATCCACTGCGCTGGCCTCGTCAAGACCGGGGTTGTCCTGCGATCTGGCGGGGCCCACTCACAGCTCGACCCGCCGCCCGGTCTCAGCGGACTCCGCGATCGCGCCCAGTAGCCGGTGACGAGTGGCGGCGTGGGTGAAGCCCGGCACGGTCTTGGCGTCCCCGAGCAGGTTCTGGCGAACTCGGGCGTAGGCATGCGTGAGGGTGTGGATGGGAGATCGGGACAAGCTGGGGAAGTCGTCGTAGCCGTCGGGGAGCAACATGGGAGCCAGCGGCTGGGTCCCCCGCGACCCCCGAACCGAGACCGGCACGATGTGCGGGTGGTTGCTGGCCGTCGCCTCGAGCGTTCCCTCGGTGCCGTCGATGCGCAGCCAGAACGCCGAGCCCGCGGCGATGCCGCCGCGCTGGTGGGCCGAGAGCACGGCTCCACTGGCCAGCGTGCCTGAGATGGCGATCTGGTCCTCGGACGTCATGGGTACGTAGGTCCCCGTCCGTCCGAGCGGCACTTGGGGATGGCGTGTAGCCGTCGTCGCCACAACATCTCGCAACTCGCCGACCACCATGAGGACGGGGTCGATGGCATGGCCGAATGCGATGCCCATCATGCCAGCGCCCGACCTCTTGTCGAGGGTGTAGAGCGTGCCCTCGTCAGTGGGCGACCCCCACTCCTGCGCCGATGAGTTGAGGGTCGCGGAGATGACGTCGCCCACGAATCCCTCGCGCACCAGGTCGGCGAGCCACCGGAATGAGGGCGAGGACTGCCCCTGCAGTCCGACGAACGTCTGGAGCTGCCCGGCTGCACGGGCCATCTCCTCTGCTTCGCGGTGATCCACCGCAAGTGGCCACTCGCAGAACACCGGCTTCCCCGCGGCCAGCGCTGGCAGGACGAGTTCGCGGTGTCTGGGCGTCTTTACGGTGACTACGACGAGATCGACGTCCTTGGCGTTGGCCAGTTCCTCGGCTGACGTGAACCACGGTGCTCGGTGGCGCTCGGTCGCGGCGCGAGCCGTGCTCTCGGAGCTGGCGACGAGGCCTCGGAGCTCGAAGCCGCCTGCGGCCGACATGGCCGGAAGATGCGCGCCGGCTCCCCACCCACCTCTAGCACTGAGGCCGACGACGCCCACGCCAATGGGACGGGAGAGCCGTTGGGGGTTGGTGGCCTGCTGGGGTCCGTCAGTCGTGGGCGGGCGTGGTTCCTTGGTCGTCATCGCGGCTCCTCGCGTCCGGATCGTCCTTGATGGGCGATGTGCGGCCGACCTTCGGCGCACGGTCGACCAGAACTGACCGCCGGAGGGTTGTATTCCGATCGGTACAAAAATGGCCCGCGTGAAGCAGGCAACACCCCCTGTCGAGGGGGCGGCTTGCCCGGGCCTCGACGCACGTCGGCCCCCGCTGCCAATTGGTGCTGGCAGCGGGGGCCGTGGCTGTCTAGGTGGTGACGCCCGAGTCAGGGGCGCCAGTGAAGCATGGTCTGCTCGACGACCCCGGCAAGCTCGTCCGCAGGGACGTCGCCGGCGGCCTGCACGGCCACCCCGAACGACAACGTGATGACGTACCGAGCCAGCCTGGCCGGATCGACGTCGCCGTCGAGGTCGCCCTCCTCCACGGCTCGCCGAAAGCGGACCTCCAAGAGCGCGCGCGCTCCGTCCCGCCACTCGGCAAGCAGGTCGTGGATCCCCCGTCCTTCGTCGCTGGCGGCAAGAGCGCCCTGCACCCCCAGGCAGCCGTGCGGCGACAGAGCCTTCGTCGTCGCATCGACGGCGCCGAGGAGGAACGCCTCCACGACCTCCTTGGCCGTGGACTTCTCGACCGCCCTGGCGGCATAGGATCCGGGACCCTCCGTGTAGCGCTCCAAGGCACTTCGGAAGAGCTTCTCCTTGTTCCCGAAGGCCGCGTAGAGGCTCGGTTTGTTGATCCCCATCGCGAGCGTCAGATCAGTGAGGCTGGTGGCCTCATATCCTTGGCGCCAGAAGACCTCGACGGCACGGTCGAGCGCCTGATTCACGTCGAACTCCCTCGGCCGGCCGAGCGCGGCCCCCGCTGCCGTTCCCATGCGGCCATGGTACTAGATATGTACCAAGCCGGACATTAGTGCGGATTCAACATAAGGGTGTGTAGCGATAGGTCCGGCGGCCAGCCCTGTACCGCCCCAGAGGAACGCGTAGGCTCACAAGCCCCGGCGAGTGTCCGGAGTCGCGGTCGTACTTCTGAACCCGGCAGGATTCGGGTGCCACCATGTATGTCCGACCGAGCGCGATCAGCTGGAGCAGTTGAGCATGGCTCTCGATCTCGGGGCCCGGCCCGGCCTGGTAGCGGCCGTCGGGATCGGGCCACCTCGGGGCGGGCAGGTCGGCGGACTCGCTGAGGTCGCGGAGCTCCAGGCTGCTGTGCGATGATCCAGCCGACGCGGTGCCGCCGCATGCTCAGCAGCCGACCTTGGAAGTGGGGCGGGCGTTACGAGGGCTCTCCGTACGTCAACAACCCACTGCCACCAGGCCCTCATGGCCGGGTACGCCTTCTAGGCGGTGAAGCCGCCGTCCACGTTCCAGTTCGCGCCGGTTACGTACTTGGACTCGCTGCTGCACAGGAAGCTGACGACGGCGGCGACATCGGCGGGCTGGCCATACTCGCCGAGTGCGATGAAGCTCCGCGCTTTGTCGGCGTGGGCTCCGATCTCCGGGTTCATCTCCGTCGCGACCGGTCCGGGCTGCACGTTGTTGACCGTGATCCCGCGCGGTCCGAGCTCGCGGGCGAGGGCTCGCGTCAAGGCAGCGATCGCGCCCTTCGTCATCGCGTACGCCGACAGCCCATCCTGCTGGACGCGATCGGCGTTGATGCTCCCCACATTGATGATTCGCGACCCGGCACCGAGGTGCGGGACGGCGTTCTGGACGTACCAGAACGGTCCGGCCACGTTGACCGCGACGAGTCGGTCGAACTGGTCGCGCGGGTAGGAGTCGACCGGAGCGATGTGGGTGACGGCGGCGTTGTTCACCAAGACGTCGAGTCCGCCCAAGGAGTCGACGGCCGTTCGGACGGCCGCGGCCACTGCGTCGGGATCGCCGCTGTCTGCCCGAATCGGCACCACGGTCATGCCCCGGTCGCGGTGATCCGTGACCAACTCGTCGACCTCGGGCGTGTCGGTCGTGTAGGTGAAGGCGACCGCGGCGCCGTCGTGAGCGAGGCGGCGCACGATCGCGGCGCCGATGCCGCGTGAGCCGCCGGTGACCAGGACGCGTCGGTGAAGCAGACCAGATGCTGAGTTGGTTGTCATGGCAATTCCTAGCGGTGTGGTACGGGATGTTCCGCGGGGCGGGAGTCACCGGCGGTCGGTTCCTCTGCAGGATCCGACCATAGGGCGAGTCAGTTCGCTGTCCCCGAGATTCTGGACACCGGAACGTAAGTGGTGGAGGTCGGAACCTGTGATGGAGGCCGATTCGTTTGACGCGAGGCCCGACACCTTTCGATGGGGTGTGTCGATCGTGACCGGTGTCGCGGCGACCGGTCCGGTTGGCTTCACGTGCCAGACCCTCTACTCGGTCGAACCAGGGGCCCCGTCCCTGGTGATGGTCGGCTCGTCGGCAGCTGCGGTGGGCCATCGGTGTTCTGTGGAGCAGAACGCGTGTGGATCGGGGTTCCGGGCTGATGGATCGTTGGTGCGACACCCAAGGCCGATCCCTGAGATGAGGTGGTGCAAGTGAGCACGCAAGTTCGTGAGAGTTACGCATCGATGTGTGACGAGACCACGGATCAGGCGATCCCATTCGCCCAGCATCGCGAGTTGCCCTCGACCCGCGCGGAGCTTCCCCCGGGAACCATCCTCGCGTCGGCCGACAGCCACCTCCTCGAGCCCGCCGACTGGACGGATCGGATGCCCGCGAAGTTCCGGGACCGCGCTCCGCGCGCCTGGGTCGATTCCGATGAGTTGATGCGCTACTCCTACGACGGCGCGGAGGTGATCGATCCCTTCGGCGCCTGCGTGTCGACTGGGCGTGAGGGCATTCACGACCTGTCTGCGCGCATCGCGGACATGGATGCCGAGGGCATCGACAAGGACCTGCTGTTCCCACAGTGGTCGTTCGCCATCCTGGCTGGAGTGAGCGAGGCTCACAAGGACGCGCCGGGTCGGAACCCGGAGTACGCCATGGCGTACATCCGGGCGTACAACAAGTACGTCGCCGAGACCTGCGCCCACTACCCCGACCGCCTCTACGGTCTCGGCATCCTCAACTTCTGGGACTCCGAGACGGCCGCTGAGAACATCGCGGAGATCAAGGAGCTCGGGCTCAAGGGACTCGTCATGCCCACGAACCCGCCGTCGGTCAAGTACAACGAGGCCAGGCTCGAGCCCCTGTGGACGGCGATCGAGGAGAGCGGCCTGCCATTGAGCTTCCATGTCGGCGAGAGGGTCGACATGAGCGGTGCCGGCACCCTCGGCACGGCGCTCATGCAGAACTTCCATCCCTATCGGCGCCTGTGGTCCCTCCTGACCTTCTCCGGCATCCTCGAGAGGCATCCCGAACTGAAGGTCGTGTTCACCGAGGGGCAGCTTCACTGGATCCCGGGCGCTCTCCAGGACGCGGACCAGTTCTACGAGAGTTTCGGGTCGCTGCTGGAGCCGAAGCTCGCTCACACTCCGAGTCACTACTGGTTCCAGAACTGCTACGCCACCTTCCAGGAGGACGAGGTCGGCCTTGGCATGCTGTCCCAGATCGGAGCCGATCGCGTCATGTGGTCGACCGACTACCCGCACAGCGAATCTGTCGTCGGACGATGCCAGGACGCGGCGAAGGCCGTCGCGACGATGGCCTCCGCCGAGGACACTCGGGCGATCCTCGGTGGCACCACTATGCGGCTGTGGGACATGGCTGACTGATCTTGGTGATCGCGGCGGCCGGTGCATCGGCCGCCTGCGGTGCCGTATGACCGGCGTCCGTCCCCAGATCGTGTTGGCTGACACCCCCGTTCGGAGAACAGCATGAGTCATTTACAGGAGCGCGTCGCCCTGATCACGGGCGGCGCGAGCGGGATCGGCAAGGGCATCGTGGAGCGCTTTGCACGCGAAGGTGCGCGCATCGTCGTGACCGATGTCGATGTCGCGCGGGGCGTGGACGTGGCGTCGTCGGTCGACGGCATTTTCGTTCGCTGCGACGTGACGGTTGAGAGTGATATCTCGGCCTCGGTGGCAGCAGCCCTTGATCACTTCGGCCGCCTGGACTGCTATGTCGCGAATGCCGGCTTCGCCTTTGCGGAGGGTCCGATCACCGATCTGGAGAACGAGCTGTTCGAGAAGGACTTGTCGCTGCTCGTCAGGGGCGTCGCCTTCGCGATGAAGCACGCTATCGGCGTCATGCGGGACCAGGGCGGCGGCTCCTTCATCACGACGTCATCGGTGTCAGCCTTGTCGGCGGGCATGGGCCCCCACATCTACTCGGCGTGCAAGGCGGCTGTGAATTCTCTGACGCGGACGGTCGCGTACGAGGAAGGAGTGCACGGGATCAGGGTCAACTGCGTGTGTCCCGGCAGCATTGCAACAGCCTTCCCGGCGAAAAGGGTCGGTATCGATGGCGACGAGGAGCGTATGCGTCGGCTCGATGACGCGATCGCTGCGGCCTGGACCCCGGTAATTCCGCTGGGCCGGCGTGGCACGTCGGCCGACATCGCGAACGCCGTCGCCTGGCTGGCGTCCGATGATGCTGGCTACGTCACCGGCCAGGAGATCGTGGTGGACGGCGGCATGATCCTTGGGAGGACGCTGCCCGACGTCCCCGACGTCTGAGAGCGTCCGCCGTAGTCGACGCGTCGGCAGGGTTGCCGGCAGTCGTGGCACCACTGGTTGCCGAGTTGGCGGGTGCCGCAGTCGGCGCATTCGTAGACGGTGACCGCGCCGTGGATCGCGGACGTCGTCCTTGAACCCCGGCGTCCACCCACGCCTTGGCCACCGTCGGGGTATGCGCGACGACCCGATCGAGCAGCCGGACCCCGATCTGGTTGTCGGTGGCCGAGGCCGCCATCACCACCACCGCGATGATCAGCCCGAGCGTATCCACGGCCAGACCCCGTTTGCGGCTCGGTACTCGTTTCGCGGCGTCTTTACCGGTGGTGTTCGCTGGGATGTGGTTGGCCGCGCGGATCGACTGGGTGTCCAGCACGACCGCGGTCGGATCCTCGGCCCGGCCGGCCTGTTCCCGAGCTTGGCGGCGCAGCAGGTCGTGGATCGTCTGGTCGGTGCCGTCGTCACGCCACAACGCGAAGTAGTAGTAGGTCGCGGATTTCGGCGGCAGGTACGCCCACTGACAGCCGGTCCGGTTCTGGTAGAAGATCGAGTTCACGATCTCCCGCAACGCGTAGCGGCCCTGATGCCCCGACACCGACGGATGCCGAGCCTTCCACGCATCCAGGAACGGGCCGATCACCGCCCACTGCTCATCGCTCAGATCGCTCGGATACCGCTTCCGCTCGCCCACGACCAGCCCAACGTGCACTCCCACCGGCCCGACATCGGCGCAGCCCGAACATCACAACATCCAGCGATGACAAACTCCGAAAACCTCACAAACGTCCATGTTCCGGTGTGCAGAACGCTCCTTGTGGGCCCCGTCACTCTGGTCCCAGGATCGAAAAATGGCCTCAGCGGCGGGCAGCCTCGGCGCTCACCTCGCATCCATGGGCCCATGAACAACCGAGGAGACAAGAATGAACGTCAAGGGCCGCACAATCAACGCCAAGGCTCTCGCGCTCGTGGTGAGCGCCGCTGTGCTCACCGTGACCGCTGCCTGCGGAGCGGCGGAGAAGACCTCTGATGCGGGGTCCGAGGCGTCGGCAGAGTTCGTGAAGACCATCGACGACTACGTCGCGAAGATGAAGGAGGGAGTCGTCGTCCCGCCGCCGACCGAGGGCCCCACGGCGGTTCCCGGCAAGAAGATCGCCATCGTCACGATCACCCAGACCGATCCAGGTGCGAACTCGGCCCTCCAGGGTCTACAGGAGGGCGCCGAGGCGATCGGCTGGAAGCAGACGACCTACAACGCCAACGGCAACCAAGCTGACGCCAACCGCTTCATGCAGCAGGCCATCACGACGAAGCCGGACGCGATCGTCGTACTCGGCCTCAACAACACGCAAACGGGCAGCGGCCTGGCCGCAGCCAAGAAGGCCAACATCCCGGTCGCCTGCCTTGCCTGTTGGGACGAGAACGACCCTGACGCGCTGGGGACCTACGTCACCGTCGACCCGGGCCGGGAAGCCTTCGCTAAACTCGGCTACGGCGATGCGGCCTATGCGTTCCAGGCGACTGATGGCAACCCTCGGTTCCTGACGTTCAACGACCCGTCGTTGTCCAACCTCGCTGCGCGACAGGAAGGCTTCGACCGGTTCCTGAGCGAGTGCAAGGAGGCTGGTGGCAGCTGCGAGGTGGTCGCTGAGAAGAAGTTCCAGGTCGCTGAGACGACGACGGCCCTCCCCGGCCAGGCCGCCGCGTTGGCCCGTGCCAACCCGGACTTCAATGTTGTTTGGGCGAGTTTCGACAGCGCCGGCATCTACGTGATGAACGGTCTCCGCCAGGCGGCAGCGTCCGATGACGACGCCTTCATGGTCGCGGCTAACGGCGACCCCGAAGCCTTGGACATCCTCAAGCAGGGCAGTTTCCTGAAGATGACGATGGCCTTCTCGTCCACTTGGTCAGGCTGGTCGTTGATCGACAACTTGAACCGCCACTTCTCGGGGGAGCCAGTGGTCGAGCAGGTTCCCCCGTTCCGCATCTTCGATGACACCAACATCGACGAGGCAGCGACCTGGGATGGCGGGGCGGACTACCGGGCCGACTTCAAGAAGATTTGGGTCCGATGATGACCAGGCTTGAGGCCGCCGGCCCGACGCTTCTGCCTGGCTCTGAGTCGCCCGCTGCCCTGGCGGTGGCGGGGTTGACCAAGGCGTTCGTCGGTCGGGTGGTCCTGGACAACTTCGATATCAAGGTCAAGAGGGGCGAGATCCACGCTCTACTGGGACAGAACGGCAGCGGCAAGTCGACGTTCATCAAGTGTCTTGCCGGCGTGTATCGCGCAGATGCCGGTTCGATCTCGGTGGCGGGCATGGCGCTCCCCAAGGCGTTCCCGCCGAACGCCGCAAGGAAGTTCGGGCTTGGGTTCGTGCATCAGGACCTCGGCCTTGCGCTCGACATGACGATCGCTGACAACTTGGGGCTCGTTCGCGGCTTCCACACCGCCGGGCCGTTCGTCCGTCAACGCGAACAGGCTCGGTCGGCTCGCGAGATTCTGGACTTCGTTGGTGTCAAGGCAACGCCCCAGACGCTCGTGCGTGACTTGCCCGTAACGGCCCGAACTCTGCTTGCGATCGGTCGAGCCGTGGACCTGCAGGACTCCAGCAACCTGAACTGCCTCGTCCTCGATGAGCCGACGGCATCGCTGCCCGACACGGATGCCCATCTCCTCTTCGACGCCGTCCGCCAACTGTCCAGTCTCGGCGTTGCGGTCATCTATGTCTCACACCGGCTCGAGGAGATCGAGAGGCTCGCGGATAACGTCACCGTTCTGAGGGACGGCCGCAAGATCGCGACCCACCAGGTTGCGAATACGACGCGGGCCCAACTCGTGGAGGAGATTCTCGGCGAGACGAGCGGTGGACCTCGCGGTAGGACGGCCACCACCCGAGCTCTCGATCTCATAGCTCCACCTGAGAAACGCGCACTTCGCGCCGAGAACATCAGCGGTGTGAGGGTTGCAAACGTGTCTTTCGCCGTTGAACCGGGTGAGATCGTCGGTGTTGCCGGGCTGGCTGGCAGCGGTCGGAGCGAACTGTGCAGGCTGTTGTTCGGAGCCCAGCGATTGACAGGAGGTCGAGTGTGGATCGGTGACACCCCAGTCGAGGACCCGACTCCAGCGAAGTCGATCCGCGCCGGGGTGGCGTACATCCCGGAAGATCGGCGGGGGCAGGCCTGCCTCATGACCATGACAGTCCGAGAGAACATCATGCTACTGCGCTCACCGATCCGCCGCGGTCTCATCGACCGTCGACGAGATCGCCAGGTCGCCTCGGACGCGATCGACCAGTTCGACGTGAGACCCCGTGACCCCGAAGCGCTCGTCGCTTCACTCTCGGGTGGAAACCAGCAGAAGGTGATGCTTGCCAAGTGGTTCGGGCTGCAGCCCTCAGTGATCGTCCTGGACGAGCCTGTCCAGGGCGTCGACGTCGGCGCCAAAGCTCAGGTCTTCGAATACCTGCGAGCAGCGGCTTCGGCGGGTGCCGCCGTCCTCGTTGTCGACAGCGATTTCGACAACCTGACCGACGTATGCGATCGCGTGCTCATCATCCGGCAGGGCGAGCTTGTCGGAGAAGTGGACGGCGACTCGATTGACACATCTGAAATCACCCGCGCCACATTCGGCGTGAGCGCAGTGGCCGACCACGTTGCAGCAGCCAACTGCAGGACGGGGTACAGCAATGTCTGAGCACGGCATGACGTCGGACGACGTCCAGATCAACGGTCCGTCTCAAGAATCCTCGACACCGCCGCCGGCGGTTCCGACTTCCCGACGCCCGTCGAGGAACGAGGTTGCGCAATGGGCTAGGTTCGCGCTTCCTGCACTTCTCGTGGTGCTGATTGTCGTGTTCTCGATCCTTGCTCCCCAGACGTTCGCCACGTTCGGCAACGCGACGACCATCCTCTCCACTCAATCTGTCCTGGCGCTCCTGGCACTGAGCGCCCTCTGCACCTTGGTGGTGGGGCAGTTCGATCTGTCGCTCGGTGCTCAGCTCGGGCTTGCGCAGGTGATCCTCCCTGGTGTGCTGAGTCGGCAAGAGGTCGACCTCGTGGTAGGTATCCTGGTCGCGGTCGCATGCACGACTCTGGTGGGCCTGCTCAACGGACTCCTCGTGGCGAAGTTGAAGCTGGACTCGTTCATCGTCACGCTCGGAGTGGCAACGATTCTCTCGGCGGTTGTGCTGTGGTATACGGATTCTCAGACCATCTTCCAGAATGTTCCCGCGTCGCTTGTCGAGATCTCCACGACCGAGCTCTGGGGAATCCCCATGCCGATCATCTACCTCGCCATCCTCACGGTCATCGTGTGGCTGGTGCTAGAGAGGACAGCATTCGGCCGGAGGATGGAAGCTGTTGGCGGTAGTCAGAACGCGGCTCGCTTGTCAGGGATCGATACGGACCGTGTCACCGTCATCGCGTTCATGATGGGCGGCGCTCTCGCCGGTATGGCGGGGGTGCTGCAGTCCAGCCAGGTCGGGAGTGGCAACCCGGCGCTCGGTCCGGAGTTCCTGCTGCCGGCCTTCGCCGCCGCGTTCCTCGGCGCAACGAGCTTCCGCGTCGGTCGGTTCAACGTTTGGGGGACGATCATCGCGGTTCTGACGGTCGCCACCGGGGTAGCCGGTCTGAACCTGCTCGGGGTCCCGCAGTGGGTCAACCCACTCTTCAATGGTACCGCGCTCCTCGTTGCGGTGACGGCAACCAGGTTCCTCCGGGGGGCCGGCACGACGACGTGAACGGGCACTAGAGCTGCGGCGTCCCGCATATCATCGAGCCTATGCAGCCGCGTCATCCGTCAGTCGTGGGGGCCGCGGATCATGTGCTGTCCCTGTTGGAGATACTGAGGCGCGACGGGGCGTTCACGATCACCGCGGCCGCGCGAGAAATTGGCGTCGTTCCTTCGACGGTGCACCGGCTAGCGCAGACGATGGTCTACCGCGGGTTTGCGGTCCGGCGCCTGGATCACACCTACGGGCCCGGGCCAGCTCTACCTCAGTTACCGGAGGCGAAGCACTGGAGTGACGACGTGGCCTACTGGGGGCCCGTTCTCACCGGTGCCGCGCAGATCACGAACGAGACGGCGCACCTCATCGCCCTCGAAGGTGCCAGCGCGGTCTTCCTGGACAGCATCGTGTCGTGGCAAGCGCTGACTGTGGGCTCACGCATCGGAGCGCGGTTGCCCGCCGAACGCAACTCGGGAGGGAAGGTGCTGCTCGCCCACGAGTCGGACGACGCCGTGCGCGCGATCTTCGCCGACCGCTCCGACGTTGATGTCGAAGCGCTGCTCCGCCAGCTTGCTGCCGTACGTCGTGACGGATTCGCCGTGACCGTCGCCGAGAGCGAACGCGGCATTACGGCGATGGCATTGCCGGCTCGACGGGCGCAGCGACCTGGGGTGGCCATTGCCGTCTCCGGCCCTTCGCTTCGCTTCGGCCGGAGGCAGGCGCTCGCCGCACTGCCGCGACTGAGAAGCCTCATCGACGAGCGGACCTAGCCGCGTTCTGCACTGCGCACTGAGCACGGCAGGCTCGGTACTGCGCTCTTAGCGTTCTGGTGTGTCCACCTCGTTCACGGCCGGAGTCCGGATGGGCGGCGGTTCGACCTGGGTGCGAACGTCGTCGGCACCGCGGTCGGCGTTCTCCTCCTGTGCCGGGGACGGTCGGTCCTCGTCGCCGTGGTGGCTGCTGTCGTCGTGACGGCGGCCCTGCGATCTGTGGGGTGACAGGGTTCTGGAACGCGGAACGCGGCTTCGTCGAGAGGGCCGGGCGCTTAGAGTGCTGACGAAAGTGTGGTTTGTCCAACCCTTGAAGGCAGGCGCGTCCTTGCCGACAGTCCCCGTCGAGGAGGGCCGTGGAACACGAAGGGGCAGCCGAGGCCAGTCGGGTGGATCCCGCGGCGATGATGGAGCGCTTCTTCAATGCGGAGGTCAGGTACATCGAAGCCGGTGGGGCCGCGGCCGGAGCCGACTTCAGCGAGATGGCAGCGTGCTTCCACCCCGACGTCGTGATGCATCAGGGTCCGTCCGTGCCCTTTCCGGGCGACTGGGTGGGTTCTGATGAGTTGCAGCGGTTCTTCGCACTGTTGTCGGAGACCTGGAGCGACATGGCCATCTTGGATCGCACGAATTACGTGGGGGAAGAGGGTGTCGCGATCACCGTGCGCGCTGTGCTCACCTCTCGGGCTACCGGCCGGACAGTCGAGATGGACGCCAGCCACATCATCTTCATGAGCGAAGGGCTCATTCGTGATTGGACGGTCTTTTACGACGACCCAGTCAAGATCGGTGAGATCTGCCGCGCGTGAAGCACTGATTCGGCAATGCAGAGGCAAGCGCCGCGGGTCTCGCCGCACGGACCACCGGGGCTGGGTTCCCACGCTCCGGGGCGATGCGGGCGCAACTCCCTAACGAGAGGCTCCGAGTGCGGGTAGCCCTGATGGTCACGTGCATCAACGACGCGTTGTACCCGCGCACAGGTCAGGCCGTGGTGAGGCTACTGCGACGGCTCGGCGTCGACGTCGATTTCCCGGAGTCGCAGACCTGCTGCGCGCAGCCGATGGTCAACACCGGCTACCTCGACGAGGCGGTGCCCGTCGTGCGCAATTTCGTCGACTCCTTTGCCGGGTACGACGGTTGCTGGCGGGTGAGCGGTTCACCTCCGTCGCCGGCCCTCGCCGCTCTCCCGTCGCTGCGGGCGCGGCTGTGACGGAACCCCGCCCGGTCATGCCGGGCCGGGTTCCGTCGTCCCTCCGTGCCTTTGCGGTCAGCCGCGGTAGAGCGGGTTGCCCACCTCGACCTCGTTGATCTGCTCACCGGTGAGTACGTCGAACGCGCGCACCACCGTCCGGTCCGGGTAGACGGCCATGGTCAGCGCGCTCGGCGACTCGGGCCGGTCGGTCACCGAGTCCTCGTCCCACGGGTTATCCGGGCTCGGGCCGAACTCCATCGCCAGTGCCCCGGTGTTGATCGCGGTGAAGCCGTCCGGGTCACCACCGGTGGTGCGCACCCGCGCCGACCAGTCCCGGAGGTACGGCGACCAGTGGCTGTGCCCGCCCAGATAGATGACGTTGGGATAGCGGCCGATGATCTGTTCAAGCTGCTCGTCCCGCGGGCCGTTGCCGTAGAAGTCGCCGTACGTGCCGGAGACCGACCAGGCGAACGGGTAGTGCCCCATCACCACCACCTGCTTGCGCTGGGCCGACCAGTACGCCAGCCGCTGGGTCAGGAACGCCACCTGCGCGTCGCTGATGTCCTGCTGCTGCGGGTCGGTACCCGTGCCCTCCGCGCCGAGGACAATGATCGGCACCCCGCCCACGACCTTCTCGTAGTACGGCTTCGAGATCTTCGCGCCCCACTTGTTGGCGAACGCGACGAAGTTGTCGACCTGCTGCTTGCGGGTCAGCACCGTGCTACGCACGTCGTGGTTGCCGATCGCGGGTAGCAAGGGCGGCAGGTGCTTCTGAGCGGCGAAGATCGAGCTGACCTCGTTGTACTCCTGGATCTGCTGTTCCTGGTTGTTCTCCCTGGGCCCGCTGATCACGTCGCCGGCGAGCAGCATCGCCCCGGCGTTGGGGGCCTCGCGGTGCAGCAGGTCGAGGGCACCGTCCAGGTACGGCAGACCCTCGCCCTGGACGTCGCTGAACACCTGGAGCGTCGTCGCCTTCGCCTTGCCCGACAGTCGGGTGAGCGGGGCGCGGACCACCACGTCGTCGACGGCCCAGTAGAGCTGGGGCCGGTTGCTGGTGTAGCCGAAGCGGAAGACGGCGGTCTTCGCCCAGTTCGGCACCTCGACCTTGACGACCTCCTGGCCGGAGATCACGTCGCCGCCGTCGTTGGCGCTGATCCGGGCAGGCGAGTAGCGCAGGATCTCGGTCTCCGCCCCGCCGTCGAACGACACCGTCACCCGGCCGACGGCCTTGTGCGCCTGCCGGTAGTGCGAGGAGAAGACCAACTCGATCTCGCGCTGTCCGGAAACCGGCACGCCGGGGCTGGTCAGCGTGGTGCTGACCGGGTTGGCCGCGTCGACGGCCGCGCCCTTGGCGGCCGCGATGCCGTTGTCGACGGCCGCGATCACGCCGCGGGACCGGGAGAACTGGTTACGCTGGTCGAGGAAGCAGCGCGGGTCGAGCGGAGCGTCCTGCTCCGGGTCGCAGCCGACGCCGGCCGGCTTGGCAGCGGCGAACCACGCGTCGCGCTCGGCGAACCTCCAACCGCGCCACTCGGCGGCCGTGCCGTCGGTCTGGATCGTCCAAGCGGCACTGTTGGTGTCGAAGTCACCGCGCCAGATGGAGTGCTGGCCGGGCGTCGCCCGGCCACCGGACTGCGCGGACATGGTCTGTGCGGGGATGGTCTGTGCGGTTGCAGCGTCAACGGCCGGGATCAGGGCCACCAGCGTCATCGCGGCGGCGAGCAGGTAGCGGGTACGGGAGGTGCGAAGCGACACGTTGTTCTCCATGGAGCGGGAACTGATGGCCGCAGCCTGTCGGCGATAACCAGCCTTCGGGTGAACGCTGCGCTCCTGTTCGCCGTCGACGCGATGATGTTCGTTTGATGCAATTGGAACGTGATGTCCTCTTCGGGTGAATGCTGCGCTTCTGTTCGTCGTCGGCGCGATGATGTTCGTTTGACGCCATTAGAAACGTGATATCGGCTAGCTTGGCTGGATGCCCTGAACATTGGCGGCCTGACCAACGTGTTCGAGGTCGTACCACTACCCACGAAACCGACTCGTTGGCGGCCACCTCCGGGTGACAGGGCATTCGCGGCATCAGGGGCGCTCACGGTGACGCTGCGATATCGTCTGCGACATCGCAGGCTCATCGCAACATGCAGCTTGACCTGCACGAATGAACTTTCGGCAGGCGCACTGCTCGCATGGTGGCCGGTACCTCTGGCGTCGTTCAGTTCGGTTGCCGATCGGGCCCGGCCGATCCGCCAGGAGGGTCGGCTACCGGCCTGCCGGGGCTTGGTGAACGCCCGGTGGCGGATTCGTCACGAATGCGGTCAGCGCGAACTATGGGTGACCACTCCCTATCTCTCCAGGTGTGAAGAAATCGGCCCTGGCCTGGATAGGTCACCCGCTCACCGTCGCCTCCGTGTTCGGCCTGCTCTGCAACGACCACCTCTTCAAGGCGCTCTGGCCGGGAGTGGTGACCGGGAAGCTGAGCGACCTCGCCGGACTGGTCGTGGCTCCGCCGCTGCTCAACCTGGTGATCCGCGTCCCGTACCTGTCCTTACTGCTCACCGGGGTGCTCTTCACACTGGTGAAGACCACCGCCGTGGGGGCCGCCGCCGCCACCCAGGCCTGGACCCTGGTCTGGGGGCCCGCCGAGGTCCTGGCCGATCCCACCGACCTGCTCGCCCTGCCCGCGCTGGGCGTCGCCTGGTGGATCTGGAAGCACCCCGCTTCAAGGGCGGACCGGCTGGCCCGGGCCGTGGCCGTGGTCCCCATCACCGTGCTGGCCGTGGCCGCGACGGCAGCCCCGGAGGTCTTCCGGCCGTACAGCGCCTACTCGGTCGGCGTGATCGGCGAGTGGATCGTGGTCGCCACCCGCGGCGGCCTCAGCTACCACAACCCCGTGCCGGGCTTCGCCTCCCGCGACGGCGGAAGATCGTGGTACCGGCGCGAAGTCGTGAGGCCGCCCGCCACGAGGACGTCGGCTTGTGCGGTGGACCGGTGCTACCGGATCGTTCCCGGCCGGCTCAAGGTGGAGGAGTCCGCGAACGGCCAGTGGATGACGTCGTGGGAGATCTCGCCCAGCGACCAGGACCGGCTGACCCGGGCCTACCCGCCCGACCGGCCCGAGGACGCCGTGGCCGCCGAGTCGCTGGCGATTGCGGTTCAGTCGCGTCCCGGCGGGCACGTGGTGGTCGTCGCCAACGGCGCGGACGGGATAGCGCTGCGGGACGTCTCGGGTGCCTGGCGCCGGCTGGGCCGGACGGATTACGGGTTCGACGCCGAGAAGGCGGTGTCGCTGTCGGCGCCGGGGCGATACGACGACTCCGTCCCCGTGGCGGCGATGCTGGCGGCCCTGGCGGCCGGGCTGCTGACGCTCGCCTGTGGCGTGCGCCGGCTCGGCTTCGTCGCCGGCGCGATGATGCTGTGGGCCGGTGCCTGGCTGCTCATGCGGGAATCGGATCCGTACCTGCTGTTCGACGTGTATCCCCTCCTGGGCCTGGCCCTGCTGCCCAACGGGCTGGCCCTCATGATCGTGTCCAGCGTGCGGAGCCCGCCGTTTGGCCGAGGCCGGGTGTGGGTGATCGGCGTGACCACGGGCGTCGCCGTCTACTTCGCGATCATGATGCCGGTGTACGGGTGGAGTGTGGGCGTGCTGGAGGACTACTCTCGCGCCATCGGCCTGGCGATCGGTCAAGGGATCGCGACCGCCGCCACGGGTGTCCTGGTCATGCTCAAGACGCCAACTACCAGGGAGTTCCACTTTTGTACCGATGCGGCGCGCTGACGCTCCTCACCGAAATCACGCGTCCTCGAGCACCGGTTGCAGTGGCGCCCGACCGGCTGCCAAAGCCGCTGCTCACCCCCGGAGTTCGAGTTTCGGGCGGCGCAGGGTGATCAGAATGCCTGGTCCCAGTTCAGCTCGCCCTTGTCCACGGCCGGTCGCCAGCCTCGGATGGGCTTACCGGTCTCCAGCGATCGGGCCGTCGCTTTGAGCAGCGCGAGGTAGGACGGCCAGACCACGTCGCCTTCGTAGGTCAGGCCCGTTTCGTTGAAGTAGTCGCCGGTCTTTCCCGTACGGCTGTCGATGAACAGGTTGCCGCCGTCGTGAGCCGCGGCGAAGGGGATCAGGTGTCCGTCCCACCAACTGGTGTCAAGCTCCCCGGACGCCCCGTCGAGGACGATGCCGCAGAGCATCTTCCAGTCCGAGTGAATGTACTTGGCCGACATCAGCTCATAGAACGGGGCGGGGCCGAAGCCCCAAGAGCCGCCGCCGTCGTGACGGAGCAGAGAGGCGCGCAGGTCGTCGGGGAATCGCATCCCCATGGCCGCCTCGGCTTTGGCGATGGCCCGCTGAGTGGCAGGGCGTGCGAGCTTCTTATAGGTTGCGGGCGCCTTGCGGGCGAGCCACCGTTCGATACGCCGCCAGACCGCGTTGACCTGAGCGGCGACGTTCGGAGCGACCGGACGGATCGTGGGTGCGCGGTGGGCGGGACGGCAGCCGGTGGCCGCGATCTCCTCGGCGCTGGGCGGTTCGGGGGCCGGCTCTACGGTGGGCGTCGGGGTCGGGCGGGCCGGATCGTCTTCTCGAAGTAGCCCGTGCCGTCAGTCCTCAGGGCCGCGCTCGATGCACCAGGTCAGGTGATACGCAGACCGGACTCGACATGCATCCCGGGTCGCTGCGCTGGCACAGCAGCAGAAACCGGCCGATCCCGAACGAGCGCGATGGATGTCAACGAGGCGAATACGAGACCTGATCCTGCCTGATAAACGGCCTAGTCGTGCGATAGCACCGCAGGTCATTGCTCATTCGCCGTGCTGGAGCGGCGCCTCCCACCTGTCCCACCTGCGCACGTCCCGGCGTCGTGTCCCCTGCGCGGTAACCGGCTCCCTTGGATGGCGGTGAAAGATCTCGGCGCCATCGCCGCCTGATCCAGATGAACCACGTGATGCTCAAACCGCTCCCTATCCCGAATCTAGACATCAACCAGGCCGACCCGAATCCGCCGGTTGTCATAAACCAACCGCTTCCTATGGACGACCCAGCGCGACCGCTCCTCATTGGTCCGCGATGGCTTCCCATACGCGTCGTAGACAATGTTTGCGATCATCGCCCAGGATCTGCCCAGATCATGCCCACAAAAAGCCCAGCTCAGCGTATTGATCGTTTGTCCCTTATGGGCGGCTGGATCGGTCTTGGTTGGTGTCGGTGGAATCGGTGGCCGCCTGTGTGGGCCATCCGCCATGAACGATCATCTTCTCTGCTCCAGCCCTCCTGCCTGCCCACCCGTACGGGACGACTACGCCCCGTGCGACCACGAGGACGGCGCCGGAGCGACGCTCTCGGTGTGGCCGTGCGGCAAACCCCACGCTCGGCTGTGCAAACGGCTGTTCAGCTCCCGCCTGGCTGCTGGACCTGTGGGCCACAACAAGGGATGAAGCGGCACGAAACGGCACGGCTCTGCGCTGCGGGATCGGGCCAGCTGATTTTCCGCGACCATGCCGCTTACAAGATCGTGACACACGAGCACACCGCGAGCACACCGGAGGACAAATCGGGGTATTCGATCAGCTTAACGATCTCCGTTAGGATGGGCTCCAAATAAAGAAAGCCCACGTCACATGGGGTGACATGGGCCTTCTTTAGGGGCGCGCCGCCAGGGACTCGAACCCCGGACCCGCTGACTAAGAGTCAGCGGCCCTACGTGATCAACCGTCCGCAGGGCCGTCTGGGCGTCCCGTGTTGTGCCGTTTCGTCCCTGACTCCGCTGATTTTCATGCCGGTTCGTCCGCGCCCGTGCCGGATAGGTTCCCGACATCCGAGCACACTACGAGCGCACCGAACCCACCCGGCGTTGTCGTGATCTGTCACCGAACGTAAGGGGTGCAGCTTTCGCCGCGCCGCCGCCGATGGGGCGTGACAGACAGGGCTCTGGTGTTGGGGGACGGCCGGGACGCGGCCGGTGGGGGTAGGTCCATTTCCTGGCGACCAGCAGGCGATGCCAGCGCAGCAGCGTCGCCGGGGTGACCGGGAACACCACCTCCCAGTTGGCCCGAGGGATCAGCCGGGCCAGGGCTGAGAACCACAACCGGTCGGCGGGCTCGTAGCGGGGACGGAGCACCTGACGACGCAGCACGGTGTTCTCGTGCCGCAGCACCAGCAACTCGGCTTCATTAGACAGCTCGGAACGAACCAGCACGACGATCAACTCGAACATGCGCCGAATGATCATGTAGGCAAGGGACAGCAACACCTCGCAAGGCTTTCAGATCAACTCACGTACCGGCTTCCAAAGCCCCAGCTCACACCCCAAGTTTGCGTTTTCGAGCGGCACAGGCAAGCTGATGGCGCAGGACGATGATCTCGACGTCCTTACTCGTGTCGGTGCGCAACCGCAGCAGAAGGAACTGTCCGATTCGGATGATCGACAGGTAGAGCAACGAGACGAACGCGAGCCGAGATCCTGCCAGGACAACCATCCTGATCGTGCAAAAACCGCAGGTCACAAGACGAACCCGGATTTTCGAGCCCGACAGGGTTCACGGATGCGATCTGGCGGGGGTCAGCCCAGGCTGACGCACACCGAGCCGACCCCCATCAGGTCCCCCCGGACATGGTCGCCGGGCCGGGCGGCGACGGGCGTGTGCAGTGAACCCGACAACACCACCGTCCCGCGTCGAAGGACGTTGCGGTCCTGGGCCTGTTCCGCGGCGAACCAGGCCAGGGCTTCCACCGGGGGACGCCACATGTCGGCTGGTTCTCCGGCCGCGAGGATGACGCCGTTGCTCTTGACGGTAACCAGCATGTCGTCGAAGCCGACCCGCGCCAGGGTTCGGGAGGCGCTGCCCAGCACGATGTGGCGGGTCCTGAGCGGGGCCCGGCCGGAGCCGGCCGGTTCGGTGATGCGGAGCGCCGGATAGATCGCCGCGGCTGCTTCCAGGACACCGGCCGAGTCGCCGAGGTCCTGGCCGAGAAGGAAGGCGACATGGGTCTCGACCTGGACGGTCGTCGGTGAATCCAGGTCGACCCGGCCACAGTCGCTGACGAACAGCTCCTCGCCCAGCGTTTCGATCAAGGGGCGGGTGGTGTGGGGACTCCCGATCGCCAATGCGTATCCGGCGATGCCGGTTCGCGGCCAAAGGCCGCGCGTGCCGCTGACTGTCAAGCCGCCTCCTGCTCCTCTGCGGATCACGGGCAATGCTCGTGCGGCGTTGTTACCACCGGCGTTACCACCCTTCGGGGGTGGTCGGGGAGATTGTGGCGTCGGTAACATGAGCGGCAGATTAGTGCACAAGTAGTGACGGATTGTAGCAATTAGTCTATTAGGTGCAATATGAAAGAAAGCATAGGAAACCTGGTCAAAGTTCACCATGGGACCGACCTCGGGACCCGACTCGTATCCGGGCGCCTGATCCCCCGTCCCCGCCTGGACGAGCTGTTCGCGGTGTCGCTCAACCAGACCGGAGGGGTCCTGTGGGTGGTCGCCGGTGCGGGCGCCGGCAAGTCCGCCCAGGCCGAGTCGTTCGCGCGCTCGACGACGGCCCCGGTGTCCTGGGTGCGGCTGGGGCCAGAACGGCCCACGTCCGCGTATGTCGCCGAGCTGTTCGCGGCGGCGCTCCAGGGGGAGGGGCCCGGCCTGATCGTGGTGGACGACTGTCATCTCCTCTTCGGTGAGCCCGCCACGCTCACCCTGCTCGCGGATCTCCGGATGTCCGTCCGAAGGGGATGGCGGGTCATACTGCTAACTCGCGACGAGCCGCCCCAGGAGCTGACACACCTTGCCATCCGCGACAGTGACCTGGCCATGTCGGTCGACGAGATCAGAACCTTCGCCACGGCACGCGGCGGCGACGCGTCCCAGGCCGAGGAGATCAGCCGCGCCACAGGCGGATGGGCGCTGGGTGTCCTGCTGCACACGCAGGCCGCCTCGGCCGAGGCGGAGGCCGCGGTGGCGGAATACCTGGCGTCCGAGGTGCTCGACCAGCTCCCCGAGGACGAGCAGCGGGTCCTGCTGGCCGCCTCCGTCGCCCCGAGGGCGACCGCGCATCTGGCCGAGGTGTTGTGCGGTGAACCGATGGAGGACGCCTGGGACCGGCTCACCCGGCGGCACCTCCCGACGATCAACGTCAGAGGAGCCGAGCTGGCGTTCACGCCCGTCCTGCGGGCCGCGCTGCGCTACCAGCGGCTGAGCCGCCGGCCGGGACACCACACGGAGCTGGTACGCCGCTACGCCACCTACCTCGGCTGGATGGGCCAGGCCGTGGAGGCCGTCGAACTGCTCCTGGCCGAGAACGACCAGGCCGAGGCCGTCCGCGTGGCCGAGCAGGCGGTGCCAGAGCTGCAGGCCCGGCGCGAATGGCGCACGCTGGAGAAACTCACCAACGCTCTGGGAGAGGCCGCGACCGGGGCGAGCAACATCCTGCTGGGCGCGCGAATCCACGCGTTGAACGCCGCCCACCAGTTCGCACGGGCGCGTTTTCTGGTCCGGACGGTCGAGGCCGGAGGCCGTCTGCCCGCGGTGCTGGCGCAGGACGCCGGGCTGGTGGCCTCGGCTGCAGCGGTGATGCTCCCGGACGCGGCGGCGGCGACTCGGCTACTCGACCTGCACGGCGGTGACCATCGCAAGGAGGCGGTCCGGTTCCTGGTGGAGGTGTCCTGCGGCGAGTCCCCGGCCGAACCGCCGCAGGGCGACGACTGGGACCTCCACGAACAGTCGTTGAGCTGGGCATTGTTCGTCCAGGGACGCATCGGCGACATCACCCGGCTGGCCCCGGGGGATGGCCGCCCCCTGTACAACCCGGACGTCGTCCTCGCCTACGCCTACACCGGGCGACTCCCCCTGGCCCGCCGGATGTGGTCGCGCATCCCCCACGAGGTCAGGGTCACCGCCCATGCCCGCTTCGCGGAGAGCCTGCTCGTCTACGCGGAAGGCGACCGCGACCACGCCCTGGAACTCCTGGAGGACACCGTTGCCGAGGGACGCCGGATGGGTTCCTTCCTCACGCCGTATTACGAGGCGATGACCGCGATGGCGCTGATGAGGCATCACCGCGCCGAGTCGGCGCGGGCGCTCCTGGAGGATCGGGTCCGTCGCTGGGCCCGCGGCGACGACGCCGCCGTCCTGGAGTGGGGCCGCATGCTTCTCGGCTGGTCCTATCTGGAGGCCGGCCGCAACGAAAAGGCCCGTGCCCTCCTGGTCGAGGCGGTCGACGGCATGCACCGGGCGGGCCGCCACCTCCAGTTGCCGCTCGCGGCGGCCTGCCTCGCCGAGGCGCACGCGCGGTGCGGTGACCTCGATGCGTCCCACCGCGCGGCGGCGATGGCCTACGACGTCGCGTCCTCGACCGGTTTCTTCCTCGGTCTGGTACGCGCCGCGTGGTGTTACCCCGACATCCAGCGGCGGGAGCAGGCCCGCGATCGTCAGGACACCCGCTGGCGCCGTCTGGTGGTCTGCCCGTCGGCGCCAGCCGTCCCGAAACGACGCAGGCTGGGGCCCGCCATGGTGGAGTTGCACGTCCAGACCTTCGGCGGCAGGCCCGATCTGGTGCTCGACGGCCGCGCGCTGGGCGTAGGCCGGCTCAAAGTCATCGAACTTGTCGCCTGCCTGGCGTTGCATCCCGGCGGGGTGGTGCGCACGGAGTTGCAACGCCTGCTGCTCCCCGAGGCCGACGCGGGGACGGGCGGCAACCACTTCCGCCAGATCATGCACAAGTTCCGCGACGCCACCGGCATCCGGCTGGTCTCGACCGACGACGGCTGGGTCAAGGTGCCCGGAGACGCGTCCATCTACGCGGCCGACCAGTTGTTCGAGCAGGAGGCCGCCTTCGCCCGGGGCCTGCACGTCAACGCGCGGCTGCCCCAGCTCCAGGCGGCCCTGTCCCTGGTGACGGGCCAGTACCTCGGCCGCAGCGAACTAACCTGGGTCGTAGAGCGCCGGGAACATCTCGAGGTGGTACGCGAGGAGGCCCAGCTCGAAGTGGTGCGGTTGCTCATCGAGGGTGGTCGTCTCGAGGAAGCGCGCCAGGAGAGTGAGGACGTGCTCGGGCGCAACCGGTACTGCGATCCGGCCTACCGGCTCCTGGCGTACATAGAGAAAACCGCCGGTGCCGAGGAGACGGCCTACCGGCGAGCGGCGAGCGCCCTCGGGGAGCTGGGCCTGCGGCCTGGGGACACGCGGCGGTTCCTGGAACTCGGCGCGAGCGGTTCGATCACATAACGGCGCTGGTAACAGCGGCTCCCGACGATGACGGGTATCTGTACCAGTTGCGAAGGGACACGCGATGACCAGCGACGCGAACGGAACCAAGGTCGAAATCCCCCGGATCATCAGCGTCGACGATCACGTGATGGAGCCGGCCGACCTGTTCGAGGGCCGGCTGCCGAGGAAGTTCCAGGAGACGGCGCCGCGGGTGCACCGCGGCAAGATCACCAAGATCACGAGAGTCAGCGGTCAGGACTGGCGGGTCGACTTCGGTGAGGACGGCACGCTGGGGGACTACTGGATGTACGAAGGCGTGCCCATCCCGCTCAAGCGCATCAACGCCTCGGCGGGGCTGCCGCTGGACCTGCGGGAGAACGTGCCCGTGACCTTCGGGGACGTGCGTCCTGGTTGTTATGACATGACGGCGCGTCTCGCGGACATGGACATGAACCATATGGAGGCGTCCCTGTGCTTCCCGACGATGCCGCGGTTCTGCGGGCAGACGTTCGCGGAGGGCAAGGACAAGGAACTCGGGCTGGCCTGTATCCAGGCCTACAACGACTGGATGTTCGAGGAGTGGTGCGGGCCGTCCGGGGGACGGCTGATCCCGCTCGGGCTGGTGCCGCTGTGGGACGCCGAGCTGGCCGCGGCCGAGGTGCGGCGTAACGCCGAGCGAGGGTTCACGGCAGTCGCCTTCTGTGAGATTCCGGCCTTCCTCGGGCTGCCGAGCATCCACTCGGGGCACTGGGAGCCGTTCTTCCGGGCGTGCCACGAGACGAAGACCGTCGTGTGCATGCACGTCGGCTCGTCGTCGAAGATGCCGGCCACCTCGAAGGACGCTCCGGCGGCGGTGGGCATCTCCCTGTCGTTCAACAACGCGATGGCGTCGCTGGCCGACTACATCTTCTCGGGTCTGCTGATCCGGTATCCGGACCTGAAGCTGGCCTACTCCGAGAGCCAGATCGGCTGGATCCCCTACGCCCTGATGCGCATGGACGACGTGTGGAACCAGCACCGGGCCTGGATCGGGCTGGGTGACTCCATCCCGGAGCCGCCGTCGACCTACTACTACCGTCAGGTGTACGGCTGCTTCTTCCGGGACGACGTCGGCATCAGGGCGATCGAGCAGGTCGGCGTGGACAACGCGACCTTCGAGGTCGACTACCCGCACACCGACTCGACCTGGCCGGACACCAAGCAACTCGCCGAGGAGCACTTCGCGCACCTGCCCCAGGACGTCATCTACAAGATCGTGCGGGGGAACGCGATCAAGATGTTGCGGCTGGACCTGGACACCGACCTCGACGACTCGGGCCGTCCGCTGCCGATCCTGGGTCGGTGACGGGGCCGGTCCCGTCCGGAAAGGCGTGGACCTGGTTGTGGATCTATCTGGTGGGACACGCCGTGTCCACTACCGGCTTCTGGACGCACACCACCGCGTTCGCGTGGCTGGTGCTGACCCTGTCGGGGGACGGGCGGGCGATCGGGGCGGCGATCGCTCTCCAGTTCCTGCCGGCGCTGCTGCTCGGGCCGGCCGCCGGGTTGCTGGCCGACCGGCTGCCCAAGCGGCGGGTGCTGATGGCGGCGCAGGTCGCGGGGGCCGTCTGTACCGGGAGCCTCGGGTGGGCGACGGCCACCGGGAACGCCTCGCTCCCGCTGGCCTTCTGCCTCGCGTTCGTGTTCGGGTGTGTGACAGCGGTCGAGAATCCGGCGCGGATGTCGCTGGTGCCCGAACTCGCCGACGAGGAGAAGCTGCCCCGGTCGTACTCACTGAACGCGCTGGCCTTCAACTCGGCCCGGGTGATCGGGCCAGCGCTGGCCGGAGCCCTGATCGCGGCGTCGGGGGAGACGACGGGGTGTTTCGCCGTGGCGGCCGGGACCCGGTTGTTCATGGCGGTGGCGCTCCGGGCCATCACGCTGGTGGAGGTGTCCTCCGGCCGGGCCGATTCGCAGCCGGGGGAGATCCGGGCGGGGGTGCGTTACGCGTGGCGTACGCCCGCCATCCGGTGGCCGCTCGTATCGATGGCGGTCATCAGTGTGCTGGCGTACCAGCATCAGGTTCTGCTGCCGTTGCTGGCTCAGCGCACCTTCGACGGTGACGCCGCGACCCTCGGGATGATGACCGCCGCCATGGGACTGGGCGCCATCGCCGGAGGGCTGGTGGGCACCCGCGTGTTGCGGACCGGGCGGCGGGCCATCGCGGTGCGTGCCGTCTTCATGGGCCTCGCGCTGGCGCTCTGCGCTGCCGCGCCGACGCTTCCGCTGGCGGTGGCCGCCCTGGCTGTGCTGGGTGCGATGACGACCGTGCTGGCCACGACCGCGATGAGCACCATCCAGGCCGCCTCGGAGCCGGGTATGCGGGGTCGGGTCGCGGCCTTGTGGTTCGTGGTCATGCTCGGCAGCGCGCCGATCGGCGGGCCGATTATGGGCGTGCTCGCGGAGCTGGCCGACCCACGCTGGGGGTTCGGCCTCGGGGCCGCCGCGGTGCTTCTGGTCGGTGTCGTGGGAATCGCCACCTCCCGCCCGGGCGGTAACGGCCGCCGTAATGAGAAGTGACGTGAGATCGGTCCCAAGCTGAGAGGAACGACCGAGATGCCAGACAAGATCCAAGTACATGGAGTCGAGCGGGTCTTCGGAACGGGGCCCGCGGCCGTCGCCGCGCTGGGCCCCATGGACCTGAACATCCGCTCCGGCGAGTTCGTGTGTGTCGTGGGGCCCTCCGGATGCGGGAAGTCCACCCTGCTCAGGGTGATCGCCGGATTGATCCCCCCGACGGCCGGCGAGGTGACGCTCCAGCACGAGGATCTGCGCACGACCCTGATGTCGGTGGTGTTCCAGGACTACAGCATCTATCCGTGGAAGACCGTCGAGGACAACGTGCGGCTCGGGCTGGACATCAAGGGTGTGGGCAAGGCGGAGGCCAAGCCCATGATCGAGGGGTGGTTGCAGCGGCTCGGACTGCTGAACTTCCGGTCCGCCTATCCGCACACGTTGTCCGGTGGCATGCGGCAGCGGGTCTCGATCGCGCGGGCGATGGCGGTCGAGCCGGAGATCCTGCTGATGGACGAACCCTTCGCCGCGCTCGACGCGCAACTCCGCCTGGTCATGCAGGAGGAACTGCTGGCCCTCTGGCAGCAGGACCGCCGAACGGTGGTGTTCGTGACCCACAACCTCGACGAGGCGATCCTGCTCGGCGACCGGGTCGTGGTCATGAGTTCCCGGCCCGGCACGGTCATCGAGGAGTTCGTGGTTCCCTTCCCCCGGCCCCGCTCCACCGAGCTCCGGGGCACCAAGGAGTTCGCCGCCCTGGAGGCGGAGATCTGGAAGATGTTGCGCCAGGAGGTCAGGGACATGGTGCTGGAGCAGGAAAGGGCAGGCGCATGAGCATCAACCAGACCGCGCCTTCGGTGGGCCTCCGGGCGTCCTCCGGCGGGCAGGTCGTCACACGTGTTCCGGGTGCCGTCGAGACGGACCGGGTCCGGTTCGCCCGGCGACGCCGTATCAAGGACAACCTGCTCCGGTGGGGCACCCCCGTGCTGGTGTTGTCGCTCTGGCAGCTCACCACCGCGCTCGGGGTGCTGGACGAGCAGTTCTGGCCCGCTCCCGCGAGCGTGTTCGCCAAGGCGTGGGAGACCATCCAGTCAGGGCTGCTGCCCGAGCACCTGGGGGTCACCGTCCAGCGGTTGCTGACCGGGTACCTCGCCGGGGCGATCGCCGGAGTGGCGCTCGGCCTGATCTTCGGAACGGTCCGGTCCATCCGGGTCGCCCTCGAACCGATCATCTCGGCGCTCTACACCGTGCCGAAGCTGGCACTGTTCCCGTTCATGCTGCTGGTGTTCGGGCTCGGCCCGGCGCCGAAGATCATCATGACCGCCCTGGCGGTCTTCTTCATCACCTGCATCTCCACCAGCGCGGCCGTGCTGGGAGTCTCGGACGCCATGCACGAGCCCATCCGCTCGTTCGGGGCCACCCGAATGCAGACCTTTCGGCACCTGATCGTGCCCGCCGTGCTTCCGGAGATCTTCGTCGCGCTGCGACTGGGGTCGGGAACGGCCGTGCTGGTGCTCATCGCCATCGAGATGATCCAGGGGTCCGACGGACTCGGATTCGTGATCTGGAGTTCCTGGCAGGTCTTCGACACCGAGCGTATGTACGTCGGCATCATCGTGGCCGCGCTCATGGGTGTCATTTTCCAGATGGGCGTCAAAGCGATCGGGCGGCTACTCGTCCCGTGGAAACCGCGCTAACGATAAGTACGACAAATAACACGATAGCATCACAATACGTTCTTATATGTCTAAAGTGTGTCATATGTGTTAAAACGAGGGGTGGTGGGGCGGTTTCTTCTCGTGGTGTCACCGCTCCACTCGCGGCCGAAAAGGACGTAGGGCTCCTGCCCAGGCCATGAGGAGCAAGCATGACGTCGGTTTCTTCTAATCCTGACCAGTTCATCCTCAATCACCGGCTCGCTCCTCCAGGGGTTCCTCCCGCCCCTGTGTCCCGAGCCCGGGTGAACGACGAATATCGCGGGCGTTTCGCCGATGTCCGGTGCCTCGCGGTGGTGGCGGCCGGTGGGGCCGGCAAGACCATTCAGGCCCAGCTCTACGCGCGGGCCGGTGACATTCCCCTCGCCTGGCTCTCGCTCGACCGAAGCGACGGCTCGGCTCCCCGGCTCCTGGTCGGGCTGGCCGCCTGCCTCGACGGGGCGGACGGCGCCAGGACCACAGCCGTCCGGGACGCGCTGCGCGCCGACCACACGGCCGACGAGGTCGCCGCCATCCTGGGCGACAGCCTGCCGCCCGACCGCCGCCTGCTGGTGCTCGACGAGTGCAGCCACGTCTACGCCTCCGAGGAGGCCGCCTCCGCCCTGGGTGTCTTCCTGGAGTACGCCCCCGCCGAGACGCAAGTGATGTTGCTGAGCCGCACCGACGTCGCCTGGCCGCTGCGCCGGGGGCTGATCGAGGGCTCGATGTCGGTCATCACCGAGTCGGTGCTGAACTTCACCCGCGACGAGGTACGCGACCTCGTGGGCCACTCCGACGAGGCGGACCTGCTGCACGACGCGACCGGAGGCTGGGCGGCCGGGGTCATCCTGGGCGCGCGGTCCGGGTTTCCCACGGTCGCGGGCATGCCCGAGGTGAAGGACTTCGTCGCCTACCTCGGGACCCAGCTGCTCGACCGGCTCCCGGAGCGGGAGCGGGCTTTCCTGCTGGACTCCTCGGTGGCGGCGGTGATGACACGCGAGGTCGCGACCGCCCTGGCCGGAGGTGAGGGGCACGCCCTGTGGGACTGGTTGTCGGCGCAGCACCTGCCGGCCACCACGTCGACGGGCGCGGCGATCACATACCACTCGTTGTTCCGTACCTTCCTGGCCGAGCAGCTTCTCGCCCGCGCGCCCGCGCGCCATCCGCTTGTCGTACGGCGGTACGCGACCTACCTCGCGTCGGTCGGCCGGTTCGAGGAGGCGACCGAGTTGCTGCTCGGCTCCGGGGATATGGACGCGGCCGGTCAGGTCGCCGCCCAGGCGGCCTTCTCGCTCTACGGCCGCGCCGACTGGCCCACGCTGCACCGGTGGGTCGAGGTGCTCGGGCCGGACATCGTGCTCGCCAACCCGCTGCTGCTCGCCGCCTCGATCAGGGCGCTGCACGGCACCCGGCGTTTCGAGCACGTCATCGACCTGATCCGGCGGCTGGACCAGCGCGGCGGGCTGCGTGAGGCCACGGACGCCGACCCGGGGCTCTTGGCGACGGTCGCGTGGGCTATGCAGGCCGAACCGCGGGTGGCGCAACGTCTGCTGCGCAAGTACCGGGGTGACTACCGCGCCGAGGCGGTTTCGTTCATGCTCGACGCCGCCACCGGCGTCACGCCCGCGGCCCCGGTCCTCGGGTCGGACTGGGCGGATGTCGAACGCCACATCACCTGGGGGCTGATCCTCCAGGGCCGGTTGTCGGAGCTGGACCGGCTCGTGCCGCAGGATGGCGACACGGCCGTGATCAACCCGAACGTGATCATCTCGCCGGTGTTGCGCGGCGAGCAGGCCAAGGCCAGGGCGCTGTGGCGGCGGGTGCCGCCGGAGCTGCGTACCCGGCCGCAGTCGCGGTTCATCGAGTCCTTCATGCTCATGTCGGAAGGACGGATGGGCGAGGCGCTGGCGACCGCCAGACGTGCGGTCGAGGACAGCCGCAAGACCCACTTCTCCCTGACCGCCGTGTACGAGGTCTACACCGCCTACATCCTGCTCAACCTCGACCGGGCCGACGACGCGGTGGCGATGCTCGACGGCGTCATCAACGGGCTGTCGAACCGGGGCGAGACCGCGATCCTCGAATGGGCGCAGGCGTTCCTCGGGCTCGCCTACCTCCGGGCCGGTCGTACCCGCGAGGCCCAGTTGATCCTGCGTGAGGCCGTCCGGTCGATGCAGACGGCGCAGCGGCGGTTGTTCCTTCCGGCGGCGGCGGCCTGTCTGAGCGAGGCCGCGCACCAGGCCGGGGACACGCACGAATCCGGGGAGATGGCCAAGCTGGCCTATCACACGGCGTCGCTGATCGGCAGTTTCAACGGGCTGCTCGAAGTGATCCGGATGTTCCCCACGATCCTCGAACGGGAGATCGCCAGGGACCCGGCCGACACCCGGTGGCGCCGGTTGTTCTTCTCGGCGTCGGCGGTGGGGCTCACCCGCCTGGTCAGTGAGCCGCGTGCGGACCAGCCGATCTATCTGAGCGTGCAGCCGTTCGGGCTGGAGCGCGACATCCTGTTCAACGGTGACCGGCTGAACGTCGGACGCATCAAGATCATCGAGTTGGCCGCGTATCTGGCGCTGCATCCGCGCGGGGTGGACCGTACGAAACTCCAGCAGGAGCTCTTTCCCGAGGCGAGCCAGCGCAACGGCGGCAACCACTTCCGGCAGATCATCCACAAGTTCACCCGGGCGACGGGAATAGCCCTGGTCCGCCAGGGCCGCAACCAGCTCGCCGTGCAGGACGGCGTGTGGATCGAGGCGGTGGACGTGCGGTTCGAGCAACTGCTGCACACCACGAGCGTGGTGCCGGGACCGGAACGGGTTCAGCGGCTCGGTGAGGCGCTCGCCCTGATCAACGGCAGGTACCTGGAGAGTTCCAGCCTCCAGTGGGCCGAGGAACGCCGCCAGCAGATCGAGATCATGGAGGAGGAGGCCCGGCTGGAGCTGGTCACGCTGCTGATCGAGCAGGGTGACCCGATCGCGGCCAGGGAGGAGTGCGAGGCGCTGCTCGCGCTCAACCGGTTCTGCGACCCGGCCTACCGGTTGCTGCTGACGGTGGAGCGGTCGGTGGGGAGTGAGAGCTCGTGCCTGGCGGTCTACCGGCGGGCGGCGGCCGCCCTCAAGGAGCTGGGGCTGGAGCCGGGGTACGCGCGGCAACTGCTCAGCATGTCGTCCCCGGCTCTGGCCGTACACGAGCAGGCGTGATCATTCCACCACGCCGGCCGAGCGCAGCGTCTCGATGTCCCGGTCGAGCAGCCCCGCCTCGCTGAGCAGGGCTGCGGTGTCGGTCTCCGACTTGTCCCGCAGTACCGTTCCCGGCCGGGGGCTCGATGGTCCTCCGGCCAGGTTGGGGGCGAGCTGCTCGACCCTCGCTCCGTTGGCGCGGGGGACCTGCCAGGTGAGACCCCTGCCGCGGAGCTGGGGGTCGGCGAAGACCTCCGCGACGGTGTGGACGGGACCGACACAACACTCGGCGCCGAGCAGGTCGACCCAGTGCCGCCGGGACCCGGTGCGGAAACGCTCGCGGAGCAGGGCGCGGATCTCTGGTTGCGCCTCCGGGTCGCGCTGGCGGGTCAGCAGGTGGTCAGGGAGGGCGAGCAGTTCGCACAACCGGCGCCAGAAGTGGGGTTCGAGGGCGGCCACGGTGATCTGGCCGTCGCCGGCCGCGTAGACGTCGTAGCAGGCCAGGCCGCCGGTGAGGCGATGACCGCCGGGAGAGATGTCGGCGCCGGTCGCGAGGTGTTCGTCGAGGAACAGGCCCGTCATGCGGATCGCCGCCTCGGTGACCGACACGTCGAGGTAGGCGCCCTCTCCGGTCGAGCGGCTGCGCACCACGGCCGCGAGTACGGCCAGGGCGGCGCACAGGCCACCCGCGCCGTCCGCCACGGTGGCGCCGGGGAGCGCGGACACCCCTTCCGCCGTTCTGCCGGTGACGTCGACGTATCCGGCGATGCCGAGGTAGTTGAGGTCGTGGCCGGGCCGGTCGGCGTAGGGGCCGGTCTGGCCGTAGCCGGAGACCGAGCAGTAGACCAGGCCGGGACGCACCTTCGACAGGTCCTCGTAGCCGATGCCCAGGCGGCTGGCCCGGCCGGGCCGGAAACTCTCCACGACCACGTCGGCCAGGCAGACCAGGTCGCGGGCCGCCGCCTGGCCCGCCGGGTCCTTCAGGTCGATCCGGATGCGCTCGACGTCCCGGTCGCCGCTGTAGGAGTAGGGCGGGGGTTCCAGCAGGCGGTTGCGGGCGTTCGTGGGGCGGACCTTGATCAGGCGGGCGCCGTAGTCGGCCAGCAACCGGGTGCTGCGCGGTCCGGGGCCCTGCGTGGAGAAGTCGACGATCGTGAGGTCGGTCAGCATGTCACGACCCCGGTCTCGGCGAGGCGCTCGATCTCCTCGGGGGCTAGGCCCAGTTCGTCGCGCAGGATCTGCCCGGTGTGCTCGCCCAGGACCGGGAGCGGGCCGGGGGCGGGTTCGGCCGTACCGAGGAACTTGACGGGATCACCGACGACCAGCACGTCGTCGGTCGCCAGGCCCTGGACGGGATGCAACATCGACCGCGTCGCGTAGTGGGGGTCGGCGGCGACGTCGGCGGCCTCGTTGCTGGGCGCGGCCGGAACCCCGGCCGCCGCCAGCAGGGACGCGGCCTCCTGCTTGGACTTGTCGGCCGCCCACGCCTCGACTCCCGGCCGGATGACGTCGTCCACCCGGGCCGACCAGTCCGCGCGGGTGCGCAGGCGTTCGTCGGTCAGCCACTCGGGGTGGCCGACCGTCTCGGCGAAACGTTTCCACAGGTGCTCCCGGATCACCGAGACCACGAAGTGGCCCTCCTTCGCGGCGAAGGCGGTGAGCACGCCGATGTTGCGGCCCTTGGCCACGTCGGGGGCGTTCATCGACCACAGGTTGGGGCCCATGTCGTTCATCGCCAGCGCGGCGTCGGCCATCGCGATGTCGACATAGCCGCCGATGCCCGTACGTTCCCGTTGCCGCAGGCCGGCCAGGATGCCGATGGTGGCGTACAACGCGGTGGCCAGGTCGCCGATCGCGCCGCCCGCGCCGACTCTCGGGAGTTCGCCCTCGGGGCGGCGCAACTCGTACAGACCCGCGATCGCCTCACCGACCGCCGCGAAGGCGGGCCAGGCGGCGTACGGGGAACCGGAGTTGCCGAAGCCGGAGACCGACAGGTAGAGGGTCGACGGGGAGATGCTGGCGACGGTCTCCTGGTCGACTCCCAGCCGCCGGGCGACGCCGGGCCGCAGGTTCTCGGCGAAGACGTCGAACCGGGGCAGCAGCGCGTGTACCAGGGCGACGCCCTCGGGCTGTTTGAGGTCGACGACGATGCTGCGTTTGCCCGCGTTGCCGCGGATGAACGTCGCGCCGACCTGGGCGCCACTCCGGTCGGCGACGGTGGGCCTGGAGGCCCGGCCGCCGTCGCCGCCCGGTGGTTCGATCTTCACCACGTCCGCACCAAGCCGGGCGAGGATCTGCGTCGCGACCGGCAGGGCGAGCATCTGTTCGAGGGCCAGGATCCGCACTCCGGCCAGCGGCCGGTCTTCAGGGGTCGTCACGCGCCCGAGTCTCGCCTCCGGGGCATTAGCCGGGCCGTTATCCCGGCAGGTGTAATGACGCGGTTAACGACGCGCGCGCGACCTTTCCGGCACGCCGAACCGGCATGTCGTAGGGAGAACGCGCGTATGAAACACACCACCAGACCCGGCCGCCTGGCCATCGGGGGAACGATCTGCCTCGCGGCACTACTGCTAGCGTCCTGCGGGGGCGCCACCGAGGATGGCGGCACCCGGGCCGCCCCACCGACGACCGCCGCCACCGAGTCGGGCCCGCTCGCGCCCAAGCCGCTCCCCGAGCGGGTCACGCTCAAGGTCGGGCTCGGCGCGAAGACCGCCTCGTTCGCGCCCGTGTACGTCGCCAAGGCGCTCGGCGAGTTCGAGAAGGAGAACCTCGACGTCCAGATCACCGAGATGGGGCCGCAGGAGATCATCCTGCTGGTCACCCAGGGCGAGCTGGACATCGCCCAGCAGTCGTACACCGCCGGGTCGTTCAATGTGCTGGCCGGGCAGCCCGACCAGAAGTGGATCTTCCCGGGTTCCGGCCAGCGGGAGGGCAGCAGCCACGGCTTCTGGATCAACAAGAAGCTGCTGGGCGACGACGGGCAACTCCAGGCCACCGACTTCAAGGGCGTGAAGATCTACACCTCGGGCGGCAAGCCCACCGTCGCGTCCTCGTACCTGTGGAAGTACATCCAGACACTCCCCGGCGCCGATCAGGTGACGCTGGACGAGCTCCAGTTCGAGAGCCTCGCGGTCAGTGAGATCGCGGTCGCGGTGAAGAACGGCGCGGCCCTGGTCGGCCAGGTGATCACCCCGTTCCAGCAGGCGTTGGTCGGCGACGCCTGCTGCCAGTTCCTCGACGGCGCCTACGAGCTGACCCCCGGCTTCGGCTACACGCTCGGCTCGACCATGAAGGAGAAGGGCGACGACGCCGCGCGGGCGTTCGTGCGGGCGATGGCCCGGACCACCCGGACCTACCTCCAGGGGGACTTCCTGAAGGACAACGCCGAGGTGAGGGCCGCGCTCAGCCAGTCGCTGGAGATGGCCGACGACCAGCTCGCCAAACTGCCCTCGCCGTACTTCGACGCGGAGTTCCCGCTCCAGGAGAGCGTGGTCGAGGTGCAGAAGTACTTCCGTCAGATCCCCGACACGCTCAAGTACGACACCGACTTCACCGTGGAGCAGATGTTCGACTCGACCTACATCCAGGACGTGCTCGCCGGGAAGTAGGACCTACCGGGTCACGTACCTGACCCGGACATCGGTGAACGACGCAAGGCCCCAGTGCCCCTTCTCGACCCCGAGCCCGCTGTGTTTGGTCCCGACGACCGGCTGCGGCGGGCCGAGGGTCGCGAAGTGGGTGTTGACCCACACCTGTCCCGCCTCCAGCCGGTCGGCGACGGCGACCGCCCGGTCCACGTCCGCCGACCAGGCCGAGGCGCCCAGGCCATAGGGGGTGGCGTTGGCCCGGCGGATCGCGTCCTCCAGGTCGTCGTACCGGATGACCGGCATGAGCGGGCCGAACTGCTCCTCGTCGACGACCCGCATGCCCTCCACGGCGCCGGAGACGATGGCGGGCGCGAAGAAGTATCCCGGCCGGTCGACCCGCCCGCCGCCCGCCGACAGGACGGCCCCCTTGGCGGCGGCGTCGGCCGCCAGGGCCTCCACGTGGGCGAGTTGGGCGGCGTTCTGGACCGGGCCGACCGTGACCCCCTCCTCGCCGGGTCCGCCGACCTTCGCTGCGCGGGCCAGCGCGGACAGCGCGTCCACCAGGTCGTCGTAGCGGGAGGCGGGGGCGAAGACGCGCTTGGGCGCCACGCACACCTGGCCGCAGTTGTGGAAGCCCGCCCGGAACAGCGACGCGGCCACCTCGGCGACGTCGATGTCGTCCAGCAGTACCGCCGCGTCGTTGCCGCCCAGTTCGAGGGTGACCCGCTTGAGGTCCGCCGCCGCGGCCATCGCGACCTTCTGCCCGGTGGCCACCGAGCCGGTGAAACTGATTTTCCTGGGTACGGGATGCGCGGTCAGCAGCCCGCCGAGACTGGCGCCCCCGCTGACCACGTTGAGCACGCCGGGCGGGAACACCTCGCGCAGGATCTCGCCGACCAGCAGGCTCGACAGGGGAGTGAACGGCGACGGCTTCAGCACGACCGGGTTGCCCGCCGCCAGCGCCGGAGCCACCTTCATCCCGGCCATGTAGAGCGGCCCGTTCCACGGGGGGATGGCCACGACCGGGCCGACCGGGCGACGCACGACCTCGACGAGAGCCTGCCCGTCGTCCTTGAGCACCTCGCGGGGCAACTCCAGGTCCGCGTAGTAGCGGAAGAACCCGGCCAGGCCCGTGACCTGGAAAGCGGCCTGCGCCCGCTGGGCGCCCAGTTCCTGTGCGACGACGTCGGCGACCTCTTCGGCGCGGGCCTCAAGGGCGTCGGCGGCGGCCAGCAGGGTGGGCCCCCGGTCGGCGCGTGCCCATCCGGGGAAGGCGTCCGTCATGGCGGTCATGACGTCCTCGACCTGGTCGGGGGTGCACTCCGGCGGGCGGGCGAGCACCTCCCCGGTCGCGGGGGCGTAGACGTCGAACGTCCCCTTCGCGGGCGCGGCGGCGCCGCCGATCGTCATCTCAGGAACTCGCATGCCGGCAAGGGTCGCGGGCGCGTCGTTACGGTCCGCGTTAACGGGGACGGTAATGCGGCCCGGCCACCGTGGGTGGCGGAAAGCCGGATTCCACGGAACGGAGCAGGCGATGACGCTGCCGCGGCTCGACGTGAACGACGAGAACATCCACGAGTGCCTCTACGAGACGTTCAAGGAGGTCAGGGACGCGAGCCCGGTCGCGCACAGCGAACGGTACGGCGGCTACTACACGCTGACCCGCTACGACGACGTCCGCCGGGCGGCGATGAACCACGAGTTGTTCAGCACCGCCCAGGGGGTGACGATCCCGGCGTTCGGGCGGCCCGTTCCCGCCATTCCGCTCGAAGTGGACCCGCCGGAGCACACGGCGTACCGGAGGATGTTGCTGCCGTACTTTCGCCCGGCCGCCGCCTCGAACTTCGAGCGGGTGATCCGCGACGTCATCACCGGCGCCATCGACGGCATCGTCGGCCTGGGGGAGGCCGACTTCTACAAGGAGATCGCCGAGCCGGTGCCGCCGGTCGTGGTGGCCCATCTGCTGGGCATGCGGGTGGAGGACTGGACGCTGCTGCGTACCTGGGTGGCCAGGCTCATCAAGAGCTCACGCGAGCAGGAGCACGGGGCGAACGAGGAAGCCTCCGCCGAGTTGTTCGGCTACCTGTCGGACCTGCTGCGGGACAAGCGCGCCGACCCGAAGGACGACCTGCTCAGCCACCTCGTCGCCGAGGAGATGGACGGCGCGCCGCTGCCGGACGAACGGATCCTCGGCATCGCCTCGCTGGTCGGGGTGGCCGGTCACGAGACGACGGTCAACGCCATCGCCAACCTGCTGCGCCACATCGGCCTCAACCCCGCCGTCCGGGCGGCCCTCATCGCGCACCCCGAGCTGATCCCGGCCGCCGTCGAGGAGGGATTGCGGTACGACGCCCCGCAGATCCAGCTCGCCCGCACGGTACGGACCGACTGCGAGTTCGCCGGGCACCGGTTCAGCCAGGGCGACAAGGTCGGCCTGCTCTGGGGTTCGGCGAACCGGGACGACCGCAAGTTCGACGACCCGGACGACTTCAAGCTGGACCGCCGGACCAACCACCATCTGGCGTTCGGCGCCGGGGCCCACAAGTGCCTCGGCGAGCACCTGGCCCGGCTGGAGATCCGGATCGTCGTCGAGGAGGTCCTGCGGCGCATCCCGGACTACCGGCTCGTCGACCCCGACGCGGTGGAGTGGACCCCCGGCATGAACCGCGAGATGCACGCGCTGCGCGTCACCTTTCCCGTGGGGGCCGCGTGAGAGCGTTCCGCCTGCTGGAGTGGGGCAAGCCGCCCGAACTGGTCGACGTGCCGGTACCGGAACCGGGACCCAGCGAGGTGCTGGTCCGGGTCGGCGGGGTCGGCGCGTGCCACTCGGATCTGTCCATCATGAACAGGTCCGCCGGGGGCCCGGTGCCCTTCACCCTGGGCCACGAGACCGCCGGATGGGTGGCGGCGGTCGGCCCCGGCGCCGGGCGGCTCGCGGTCGGTGACCCCGTGCTCGTCTACATCTCGTGGGCGTGCGGCCGGTGCGTACGCTGCCGCCAGGGACTCGACCACTGGTGCGTCGACCGAGGCCCGATGGCCGGAATGGGCGCGGACGGCGGTCTGGCGGAATACCAGCTCGTACCGTCGGAGCGGTATCTCGTGCCGCTGGACGGGCTCGATCCGCGCACCGCCGGGCCGCTGGCGGATGCCGGCCTGACCGCCTATCACGCCGTCCGGCGCTCGTCGCCGGTGCTCGTAGGGCCGGGGCACACCGTTCTGGTCATCGGCGTGGGCGGGCTGGGGCACATGGCGGTGCAAATCGCGCGGGCCATCACCACGGCCCGGATCATCGCCGTGGACACCGACGAGCGGAAACTCGCGCTGGCCCGTCGTCTCGGCGCGGACGCGTTCCTCGCGGGAGCCGACGCGATCGAGGGTGTCCGTGAGCTGACGAAGGGCGAAGGGGCCTCGCTGGTCATCGACTTCGTGGGCACCGATGCGACGCTGGCCTTCGCCGCCGCCTCGGCCCGGATCTTCGGTCACCTGACCCTGGTCGGCGCCGCGATGGGCACCCTGCCGCTGACCTTCGCCTCGATCCCCAAGGAGTGCTCGGTGGCGGTCACCGGCATGGGCTCGATTCCGGACCTGCATGAGGTGGTGGAACTCGCCAGAGCCGGTCTGATCGGGGCCGAGGTGGAGACGTTCCCGCTCGAACAGGCGCCGGAGGTCTACCGGCGCCTGGATCGGGGCGAGATCGTCGGGCGGGCCGTGCTCAATCCCGCGACGGGGTGAAGACGCGGGACCAGAGGGCGTCCGGTGGCTGCTCGGGCGGGGAGTTCAGGAAGGTCAGCAGGAGCAGGTGGTCGCCTGCGGGGACCAGCTCGGACACGGTGCTGCCGTGCGGCTCGAAGGCCAGGGCCAGGCCCTCGGCGGGGTGGTGCGGTTCTCCCGCCCAGAGGGTGACGAGAAGTGCCTCGTAGGGGGTGTCGAGCGCGGCGATGGCCCGGCGCGGCGCGGGCTCCCGCAGGCGGTAGCGGCCCCGGTGGACGTGGTCGCGCGCGGCGAACATCCGGCCCCGCCTGGCCAGGTCCGGGTGGGTCGTGGCGGACCAGCGCTCGTACTCCTCCAGATAACCCTCGGCGAGGAAGAACGTGCCGAGGAAGCTGCCCCGGCCCGGGGCGCTCCAGCGGCGTCCGGCCACGACCCCCGGTCCGGCCATCGCCCCGCCGTAGAAGTGGTCGTCCCGGTACCAGGCCAGGAACTCCTCGTGGTGCCCCGGGTGCGGCTCCACGAGGGTGAAGATCAATCCTTCCAGGGCGGTCACAGGATCGTCCGCATCAGCCACGGGCGGATCTCGGGCTCCTTGAAGCCGCCGATCACCTGCGGATCCTCCGCCACAACGGCGGCCACCTCCGCCGCCGTCGGCAGCCGGAACAGGAACAGGCCGTGGCCGGTGTTCTGACCGGTCTCCTCGTCGACGAACGGCCCGGTGGCCAGCAGCACGCCGTCGTGCTGGCGCCGGGCGACCCAGTCCAGGTGGGCGGGCAGGATGCGCTCGAACTCGGCGGACTTCTCGTATCGCGCGGGGGTCGGGCGCAGTTCGACGACGTAGACCCGTTCGGCGCGGATCATCGGTCCACCGCCCACGACGGCAACCACTGGCCGTCCTGGTCACGCCAGCGCAGGGTGACGCGGGTGCCGATGCTGAAGGTCACGTCAGTTCCGTCGGTACGCAACAGGTCACCCGCGTCGCCGACGAGCTGCCCGACCATCCTGACCCCCTCGTCGAGCTCGACCAGCAGCACCACGAACGGCACCAGTGACTCGAAGGCGGGCAGCACGGGCGGGCGGGGCGTCGTCCACGAGCAGACCGTCGCCCGGCCGCTCACCGCCTCCCAGGTCAGGTCCGGCGAGCCGCAGGCCGGGCACACGGGCTTGGGCTGCCAGGTCCACTCCCGGCAGGCCGGGCAGCGCTGCACGGTCAGCCGCCGTTCGGCGACCGCCGCCCAGAACGGCTCGCCGATCTGGTCCGGCGCGGGTACGGGGAACAGGCTCATCGGGGGCTCCCAGAAAGGATCATCGCTCCGTTGGGCGTGGTGTTTCCACTGGTCACCAGGACGTGTTCGGCGCCGTCCACCTGGTCGGTCGAGGTGCCGCGCACCTGCCGGACGGCCTCGCTGAACAGGTTGATGCCGTGGAGGTATGCCTCGGACATGCATCCCCCGGCCGTGTTGTAGGGCGCGTGCTCCCCGGCGGCGAGCATCTCCATCACCTCGCCTTCGCCGCAGAAGCCGTACTCCTCGAAGCTGATAGCGACCTCAGGGGTGAAGGCGTCGTACCACTGGATGGCGTCGATGTCGGCCGGGCGCAGCTCGGTCCGGCGCCAGAGTTCCCTGGCGGCGTACCAGCCCTGGGTACGGCCCAAGGGTTCGCCGTACCACTGGCTGATGTTGTAGGAGTCGGGGCCGGTGGCCATCGCGTAGGCGGTGACGTAGGCCGGGTCGGGGCGCAGGTCGCGGGCACGTTCGGCGGTAGTGAGCACCAGGGCGACCGCGCCGTCGGACTCCAGGCAGCAGTCGAACAGCCGCAGCGGGTCGGCGATCATGCGCGAGCCGAGGTACTGCTCCATGGTGAGCTCGCGCTGCATCATCGCCATCGGGTTGCGGCGGGCGTGCTCGCGGATCGTGATGGCGATGCGCCCCAGGTCCTCGGGTTTCCAGTTGTAACGCTCGGCCCAGAGCCGGGCCAGGATCGCGGTCGAGTCGACCGGGCGGGCGATGCCGAAGACCCGTTCGTAGTGCTGCTGGTCGCTGCTGCCGCCGGAGCCGCGCTGCATCCAGGGCCTGGGGCCTGACTTGCGCACCCGGGCCCGCCAGGTCAGCACGACCTCGGCCATACCCGACTCGACGGCCAGCGCGGCGTGGGACACCATCGGCACGATGCCGCCGCCGCCGTAGTCGACCGCGCCGAAGGCCCTAACGTCGGGAATGCCCAGGCCCCGGGCCATCGCCGACTCGGTGGTCGCCTCCATGGTCGACCGGAAGACCCCGTCCACGTCCCTGGGGGTCAGGCCCGCGTCGCGGAGCGCCTCCAGCGCGGCCAGGGAGCCCATGCGCCACTCCGAGGTGCCGCTGCTTTTGGAGAACGGGAACGCGCCGATTCCGACGATTGCCGCCTGCCGGTTCATGCCTTTTCCCCTGCGTGTCCAGTAGTGATTGGTGATTGATCGAATGAGTGGTTGACGGTCGGTTGCGTAAGCTCGTCGTCGCTTGCCGGTGGAAGTCCGGTCCGGGTAGTCGTCAGGGAGCCCGGTAGCAGGCTGGCGGCTTCGTCTGGAAACGGGCGGGGTCGAAGCCCAGCGTCGAGCGTCTCTTGAGGGGGCGTGCAACTGTGCGGTCCGTAACGTGAAGTGAAGCCTGCCGCGTCCGCATGCCGCCGGTGAACGGCGTCGGTGAGCTGGGTGCGGGAGAACCGCACGTCCAGGCGGAACAAAGGCCCTGGGCCCTACCGTCAGACATCATCACCTCGCCTGCTCCCGACCCGACTCGCGCAGGCGGACGAGCGCGTCCAGCCCGATCGCTCCGTCAGGTCTGGCCAGCAGCGGGTTGACGTCGAGTTCGACCACCTCGCCCTCGGCCGCGATCCGGCTCAGCAGGAGCAGGGTCTCCACGATGGCCTCGCGGTCCACGGGCGGTGCTCCCCGCCATCCGTCGAGCAGCGGCGCGATACGCAGCCGGGAGATCATTGTGTGCGCGCGCTGCGCCGTCAGCGGCAGCACCGAGCGCTGGACGTCACGCACCGCCTCGGCGGTCACCCCGCCGGACCCGACCACGATCACCGGCCCGAGCACGTCGTCCTGGGCGATGCCGACCAGCAACTCCACGCCGCCGCTCTCCTGCCTGGCGACCAGCAGCCCGGTGGCGCCGTCGCCCAGCAGCCGCCCGGCCGCCGCGCGCACCGCCGCGCCGTCGGTGAGACCGGTGACGACGAAGCCCCGTTCGGTCTTGTGGGCGGCGCCGCGTCCCTTGAGTACGACCGGGAAACCGATGTCCTCCGCACGCGCGACGGCCTCGTCCACGTTCGCGGCCAGTTCGTGGCGGGCGAACCGCAGGCCCCGTTTCTCCAGCCAGCCGGTGGCCTCGTTCTCCTCCAGCGTGGTGACCGCACCCGGGGAGGACGTCAGCGGCGGCAGCGAGCGGGCCAGCCGGACGACCTCGCGGGTTTCCTCGTTCCGCGCCGGATGTCCCAGGAGGGACTTCGCGGCGGCCAGGGCGTTGCGGAAGTTACGGAAGACCGGTAGGCCCGCCTCCCACAACAACCGGTAGGTCGGGTGGTCGGCCGACGGGCCGGACCAGATGGGGAGGATCGGCTTGTTGCTCAGCCGGGCGACTTCGACGATCGTCTCCCCGACCGCCTCGGTCAGCCCGGGGCTCGCGGCCGGGATCGGGGAGAGCAGCAACCCGATGTGCGGGTCGTTCAGGCACAACTCCCAGATCTTCGGCCCGGCGCCGGTCCGCATGATGCCGCCGCCGTTGTCGACCGGGTTCGACACGCTGAACTCGCGCGGGATGATCTCGTGCAGGGCGGCCCGCGTCCCGGGCGACAACTCGGGCAGGTGCAGCCCGGCCGCCGCCGCGAGGTCCGCCAAGTGCGCGGCGGTGCCACCGGACACGCTGGAGATGACCACGCCGTCGGCGGTCGGTACGGGGCAGCGGGCCAGCGCGGTCGCCACCTCGACCCATTCGTCGAGGTCGTCGACGCGGGTGATGCCGTACTGCTCGAAGAAGGCGTCGAAGACCTCGTCGGAACCCGCCAGGTGGCCGGTGTGCGACTGGGCCATCGCGCTGCCGGCCACGCTGCGGCCGATCTTCACCGCCACGATCGGTTTGCCGCGTTCGACCGCCGCGATGGCCGCCGAGCGCAGCTTCTGGCCGGACCGGAAACCCTCGATGTAGGCGCAGACGACGGCCGTGCCGGGGTCCTGGGTGAACCATTCGATGAAGTCGCTGGATTCGAGGTCGGTCTCGTTGCCGGTCGGCGCCCAGTAGCTCAGGGCCACCCCTAGTTCCTGCGCTTGGGTGAGCGGACGGCCCTGCACCCCGCTCTGCGAGACGAGCGCGATCTTCTTACCGGGCAGCGGGAGCAGCGGCTCCCAGGCGTTGCCGTTGGTGTTGGGGCCGATCAGCCGGGAGCCCGCCCGGCGTACCGCGCGCAGCAGGCGTTCCTCCTTCTCGCGGCCCTCCTCGGTGCCGACCTCGGAGAAGCCGTTGGCGAAGACGACGTAGAAGCCGACCTTCACCCCGGCGTCCGCCGCGTCCTCGATCACGCCGATCGGGTTGGCGGTGAGGATGACGGCCACGTCGATCGGGACGCCGACCGAGGCCAGGTCGGGCACGCAGTCGTACCCGTGGACCTGCGTCTTGGTGGGGTTCACCGGGTGGAAGGTGCCGCCGACGGAGCGTGCCTTGTCGATCGCCTGCTGGGTGATCCGGCCGAGTCCGCCGCGTTGTTCGTGCGCGCCCACGACCGCGATCGACCGGGGCCGGTAGATCAGTTCGAGCGGCGGCTCTGGCGGGTCCTCGTGGCGGATCGACATGGCGGCAGGGCCTCCTTGGCACGGGGTTCGTCCGTGCAGGATGTCCCGGCCGGGATTACCGCCGCCGTTACGGCCGCGAGGCTCGCTGGGGTTAATGCCAGGCGTAACGAGACATTTCACACACTCTTCATGGTTCCCGAACGAGGAGTTGGTTGGCATGCCCCATAGACCACGATCGACGCGTCTTCTCGGAACGCTCATGGCAGGGCTGCTCGCCGTGACGGCGTGCGGCACCGGTGGCGGTGGGGGAACCACCGCCGGTCAGGCCGCCCCGACCATCAGCGCCGCGACGGGCGATCCGCTCGCCCCGGCGCCGCTGCCTCAGAAGGAGAAGGTTGTCGTCGGCATCACTTCGAAGGCCGAGTCTTACGCGCAGATGCTGCTGGCCGAGGAATTGGGCGAGTTCGACAAGGAGAACCTGGACGTCGAGATCCAGTCCGTCCCGCCGAACGAGTCCCTGCTGCTGACGGCACAGGGCAAGATCGACGTTACCTCGTCCAGCTTCACCGCCGGGACCTTGAACCTGATCGGACAGGGTTCGCCGCTGCGGTGGGTTTTCCCGGGGTCCTACAGCCCGGAGGGAAGCCAGCAAGGATTCTGGGTCAACAGGAAAGTCGTGGACCCGAGCTCAGCGGAGAGTTTCAAGGGAAAGAAGATCCTCACCTCGTCCGGAGACGGCAGTCCGAGTTCTTACGAACTGTGGAGGTACATCACCGGCCTCCCGGGCGGCAAGGAGATCACCCCGACGGACCTGATCATTGAGCGATTCGACCTGGCCGCGATGCCGCAGGCTCTGCAGAGCGGAGCAGCCGGGGTCGCCCAGCTGCTGACCCCGTTCTACGTGGCTCTGGAGAACGACGACTGCTGCGAATACCTGAAGGGGGCCTACCCGACGCAAACGCAGTTCGGCTGGGTGTTCTCCCAGCAGATGCAGGGGCGGACCGACGTCGGCGTCGCCTTCGTCCGGGCCCTGGCCCGGACCACCACCACCTACCTCCAGGGTGACTACCACAAGGACGACAAGGTTCTGACCGCGCTGGCCAAGACGCTCGAACAGGACAAGGGCAAGCTGGCCGCGCTGGAGCCGCCGGCCTTCGACGCCACGTTCCAAACCGCCGCCGCCCGGAACCTCGAGGCTCAGATGTTCTTCCGGGCCCGAGGTCTGCTGCAGTACGAGCAGGACCTGACCCCGGACCAGGTCTACGACCTCCGGTATCTCAAAGCCCTCGGCTTCCACGTCTCATAGCAAGCCAATCGCGCTCGGCCACGGCGCGGCGACCGGGGCTGTGGACCTTCTGCGCGTCAGGCTGCCCGGTCAGCCCGCGACGATCAGGGAGGACTGTCATATGCGTTCAATCGGCCTGACGATTCCCCAGCGTGGGGCACTCTTCGGGGTGGGTACTCACCGGCAACTCATGGAGATGGCCGCTGTCGCGGAGGCGTCTGGGTTGGTCGACACCATATGGGTGGGTGACAGTCTCACCTCCAAGGCCCGTGCAGAAGCCATCGCCTGCCTGGGAGTGCTCGCCGGCATGACCGAACGGGTGCGGCTGGCCGTGGGCTGCATGGCGAGTTTTCCGGTACGCGACCCCGCGCTGTTCGCCCTCCAGTGGGCGTCCCTGGACCAGCTCAGCGAGGGACGCATGCTGCTGGCGGTCTGCAACGGACTCCAGAAGCGGGATGGCGCCTCCGCCCGGGAGGGCGGGAACTTCGGCGGTGTCCCGGACAAGGACCGAGTGAAACGGGTAGAGGAGTTCATTCCTCTGGTACGCCGCCTCTGGACCGGCAAACCGATCACCTTCAACGGACAGTTCGCCAGTTATCAGGACATCCAGCTCGAACCCGCGCCGGTTCAAGAGCACTGCCCGATCTGGCTCAGCGCCAATCCACCGCTCGGGCCGCGGGGCGAGCGGGTGCTCCGCCGAGCCGCGACATTGGCCGACGGCTTCATCACCATCGCCCTGACCCCGACGTACCTGCGGGACTGCCGGGACCAGCTGGCGCCGCTCCTCCAGGAGCAGGGCCGGGACGTGGACTCCTTCCCGCTGGCCGCCTACCACAGCATCAACGTGGGTACCGATCGCGCGGCCTGCCTGGAGGAGTCCCGCCGGTTCTACGACCACTACTACGGCGAGGGCTTCTTCGACGCCGACGCCACGGCGACGATCACCGCTGCGGGCACAGTCGACCAGTGCGTGGATGACCTGCGCCGGGTGTTCGGCCAAGGAGTCTCCCACGTCACGCTGCGGATCGCCTCGTGGCGTCAGCCCCAGCAACTCGACGTCGTCCTCGGCCAGGTCCTGCCGGCCCTGAACGCGAGCCGGTAACGCCCGGCGTAACCGGCAGCCAAGAAGGATTCCACCGATGACTGAGTACGACAAGGGCACCGCCCGCGCCTGGGCCCGTGAGGCACTGCGCGGAGTGGTCAACGTGATCATTCCGACCTTCACCGCCGACCTGTCCGACGTGAACGAAGCGGCGACGCGGCACGACGTGCGCCGGGACATCGAGCTCGGATTCCTCGGCGCCCTGCTCGTCGCCGAGACGGCCACGTCCAGGGACGAGTACATCCGGTTCACCCGCTGGGCCGCAGACGAGGCCCAGGGGCGGCTCCAGTTGTGGCACCACGCCTCGTTCAACACGCTCGACGAGAACATCGAGATGGTCCGTCGGGCCGGCAAGGCCGGGGCGGAGATGGTCCTGCTGTCCTACCCGGCGACGTTCTATCCGTGTGCCGAAGAAGAGATCTTCGAGTACACCAAACGGTTCTGCGACGCCACCGACCTCGCGGTCATGCTCTTCCAGGTGCCGCTCTGGGGATTCGAGCGCATTCACCCGGCGGGGATGTCGGTCCAGCTCCTCGAACGCATCGTCGACGCCTGCCCCAACGTCGTGGCGATCAAGGCGGAGGGCGGCTATCCCTCGATGATCGGTTTCACGGAGGTGTGGTACCGGCTCGGCGAGCGGGTCGTCGTCTCCCAGCCGATCGAGCAGCACGCGATCCCCTTCGCCAGCGTCCTTCCGCTCCAGCTCATCGCCACGTCGAACACCGAGTGCCTCGGGCCCGCCGTGCCCGAGATGCTCCGGCTGATCCACGCGGGCAAGGTCGACGACGCGATGGAGCTGTTCTGGCGCGTCCACCCCGCCCGCAAGGCCAACGACGTGGTGACCGCCATCGGCGGCGCCAACACGGTGCACCGCATGGCGTGGAAGTACCAGGCATGGCTGACGGGCTTCAACGGCGGGCCCCTGCGCATGCCCACACAGCGACTCGTCGGCAGCCAGATGGCCGCCTTCAGGAAGGCCGCCGTCGAGGCCGGAGTGTGCGTCACCGACGCTCCGGACCAGGAGTTCTTCCGCGGCCGTAACCCGGCCTGACCGATTCACGTAGAGCGAGATGGGTTTTCAGATGACCACGCAGGTAGTGACCTTCAACAGCCACGGCGACACGGTTCACGGCGACCTGTACCTGCCAGAGGGGCCGGGTCCGCACCCGGCCGTCGTGCTGGCCGGCGGCTGGTGCTACGTCAAGGAACTGCGGCAGCCGCAGTACGCGGAGGCGTTCGCCGCCAAGGGCGTCGCGGCCCTGGTGATCGACTATCGGCGGCTGGGCGCCAGCGAGGGCACGCCGCGCCAGCACATCGACCCCTGGGACCAGATCGAGGACTACCGCAACGCCATCACCTACCTGGAAGGCCGCGACGAGGTCGACTCCGACCGGATCGGGGCTTGGGGCATCTCCTACAGCGGCGGCCACGTCCTGATCCTCGGCGCCGTGGACCCCCGGGTGAAGGCGGTCGTCTCGAACGTCCCGGTCGTCCAGGGCTACGAGACGATGGTGCGCGCGCACGGCAGCGAGCGGTACCGCGCGCTGGAGAGCATGCTGCTGGAGGACCGGCGCAAGCGCTTCCAGACCGGTGAGTACGGCTACCTGCCGATGTCCCAGGACCCGTCGCGGGGCCTGTCCACCTGGCCCTTCGACGAGATCCGCGTGGTGTTCGAGGACCTCAAGAAGGAGCAGGCGCCGCGCCACGAGCACCGCAGCACGATCGCCTCGACGGAGATGTTGCTGGAGTACGACGTCTTCCCGTTCCTGCCGCGCCTGGTCGCCACCCCGACCATGATGATCATCGCGGAGGGTGACGACATCACCATGTGGGACCTGGAGACCGAGGCGTTCAACCGCATCCCCACGCGGGACAAGGAGCTGGTCGTCCTGCCGAAGACCTCGCACATGACCCTCTACAGCAACCTCACCGCGCTCGACCTGGCAGCGACCGCGGCGGCGACCTGGTTCGCCGACCACCTGCTCGATCCCCCTTCGATCGACAAGGCGATGCGCCGGTACCAGAAGTAAGCGGAACTGGAGGGGTGATGGACCCACAGGCCCTCTACGGGCAGGACCACAGCCGAGCCACAGTGGAGGCGCCATGAGCTACACGAGCGAGAAGCTGATCGACGACCGGCAGAACGGCGTTTTCCGTGTCCACCGCTCGCTGATGACCTCGCCCGAGGTGTACATGGACGAGCAGCGACGGATCTTCGACCACTGCTGGCTGTACGTCGGCCACGAGTCGGAGATCGAGAAGCCCGGCGACTACGTGCGGCGCACCGTGGCCGGGCGGCCGTTGATCTTCCTGCGTGACTCCGGTGGCGAGGTCCGGGTGTTCTACAACACCTGCACGCACCGCGGCGCGACGCTGTGCCGGGAGGACTCTGGCAACACGCGCGTGTTCCAGTGCTTCTACCATGCCTGGAGCTTCGACAACACGGGCCGGCTTTTGGTGACGCCGGGTGCCGAAGGCTACAGCAGCGGCTTCCGGAAGGCGGACTACAACCTGCGCGGCCCCGCGCGGGTCGACGGGTACCGCGGGCTGTACTTCGTCAACTTCGATCGCGACGCGCCCGACCTGGTCGACTATCTCGGCGCGGCGACCGAGTATCTCGACCTCGTCTTCGACCAGGCCTGCGACGGCATGCGCGTCGTCGACGGGTCGCACCTGTACAGCGTGGGCTCCAACTGGAAGCTCATGGTCGAGAACAGCATGGACGGCTACCACGCGCCGACGGTCCATGCGACCTACATCGACTTCGTCAAGGACAGCGGCGGCGGCCAGCGCGGCAACGCGCTCAACACCGGTGGTGGGCTCGATCTCGGCAACGGCCACGCGGTCATGGAGAGCCTTGCCGCATGGGCTCGGCCGATCGCGTACTGGGAGCCCTTCTTCGGCGACGATGCGCGGGCCGACATTGAGGCGATCCTGGACGACCTGATCGCCCGTCACGGCGAGGAGCGGGCCCGCCGCATGGCCGGGACGTTCCGCAACCTCCTGATCTTCCCAAATCTGATCATCAACGATGTCGCGGCGATCACGATCCGCCGCATCGAGCCGCTGGCCGCCGACCGGCACCGGCTCGAGGCGTGGGCGCTCGCCCCGAAGGAGGAGGTGTCCGGCAGCGCCCGCCTGCAGCGGCGCCTGGACAGCTTCCTCACGTTCCTGGGACCGGGCGGTTTCGCGAGCCCCGACGATGTCGAGGCCCTGGAGTCGTGCCAGGAGGGTTTCCGCGCGGACGAGCCGGAATGGAGCGACATCTCCCGCGGCATGTCCACCGCGCCGAACCCCCAGGACGAGATCCAGATCCGCACCTTCTGGCGGGCGTATGTCTCGATGCTCGACACTGGCAAGTTCGCGGAACGTGTCACCTCGCTTGAGGCACCCGCCACTGCGGCCATGGAGGCGGCCTCGTGACCACACAGCTTTCCCTCCGGTCAGCCGCTGAACTGCGGCTCTCGGTCGAGGACTTCCTCTACCACGAGGCCGCGTTGCTCGACGCGTGGCAGCTGGACGCCTGGGTCGAGCTCTTCATCGCCGACGCGCGCTACGAAGTGCCCAGCACGGACCGGCCGCACGGAGGCCCCGCCGACGCCCTCATGCTCATCTCCGACACCCGCAGCATGATCAGCGCCCGCGTCAAGCGGTTGAACAGCCGCAAGGCGCACCGCGAGTTCCCGTGGTCGCGCACCCGGCGCCTCATCACGAACGTGCGCGTCCGGTGCGTCTCGGAAGCCGGGGGGGAGGAACTCGAGGTGAAGGCCAACTTCGCGATCTACCGGAGCCGCCGCCAGCTCAACGTCTACGTCGGTGAGTACACCTACCGGCTCGTGGTCTCCGGCGACACGTTCAAGATTCGCTTCCGGCGAGCCGAGCTCGACCAGGAGACGTTGAACGACCACGGCACGCTAAGCATCGTCCTCTGAGCCTGGGGCAGTTTTCATGGACCGACGTCTGCAGGAAACCAACCAGGAGATCCGCTTCCGGATCGACGCCACCCGCTGCGACGGCCAGGGCGTGTGCGTGCTCATCGCGCCCGAGGTCTTTCAGCTCGATCGGTACGGCTTGGGATACGTGGTGCCGGGCGCCGACGTCACGGCCGCCAACCCGGACGTGCGCAACCGCGCGCTCGAGGCCGGCGCGCTATGCCCGCGCAACGCGATCTCCGAGCAGATCGTGCAAGCCTCTACGGCGCCCACCGAGGTCGAGGACGACTCGGTGCGGCCCGCCGCCGAGACGCCGAACCGGCTGCATATCGGCGAGCGCGTCGAGTCGCTCGACGAGCGGATCACGGGCGGAGGGTTCGCCGATCTCCCGGCTGACCGGATCCTCGACATGGTGCGCGCCGCGCACCTGCGCGGCCAGGGTGGCGCCGGCTTCGCCACAGCCACCAAGTGGCAGCTGGTCGGCCGGGAGAAGCCGGTCGTCGTCCTCAACGGTTCGGAGCGGGAGCCCGGCACCGTAAAGGATCGCTATCTGCTGGGCAACCGCCCCGCGCTCGTCCTCGACGGCCTGCGGCTGGCGGCACGAGCGGTGGGGGCCGAGGTCGCTGTCGCGGCGATCGACGCCGAGGCGACGGAGGCGGCGGCCGTCTTCCGCGCGACCGCCGAAGACGCGGCGTCGCGGGGCCTGCTCGACGAGCTGGAGATCCGCTTCGTGGAGGTCCCGCCGAGTTATGTCGCCGGCGAGGAGACCGCTCTCCTCGGGTTCATCGAGAACGGCAGGCCCGTACCGCGCGTTCGGCCGCCGTTCCCGAGCGAAGTCGGCCTGCACGGCCGGCCGACGCTGGTGAACAACGTGGAGACCCTCGCCGGGGTCGCCCTCGCGGCCGCGCTGGGTCCGGAGGAGTACCGCTGTGTCGGCACATCGACCGAGCCGGGTACCGGGCTGTACACCGTCGGACCCTTCGGCGGGCCGTTCGAGCTCGCCGAGCGGCCGATTGGCTACCCCCTGCGGGCGCTGCTCGCCGAGACCGGTTACGCCGCGGCGCGGGCAGCCCTGGTGGGCGGGTACGCCGGAGCGCTGGTGACGGCGGAGCAGTTCGACGTCCGGCTCGACAACGCCTCGCTCCGCGGTCTCGGGGCCGCGCTCGGTACGAAGTCGGTGCAGGTGCTGGGCGCCGGGCAGTGCCCAGTGCGGATCGCGGCCGAGATCCTCGAGTACTTCGCCGGAGAGACCGCGGACCAGTGCCCTCCCTGCTCCCGCGGACTGCCCGACATGGCCGCCACGCTGCGGGCTCTGGAGAACGGCACGAGCGGTGAGATCTCCCTGCCGGAGTTCGAACAGTTCATGAGCACGCTCTTCGACCGCGGCGTGTGCCGACTCCCCGACGGCGCAGCGCGGATGGCGTTGTCGCTGCTGCGGAACTTCGAGCACGAGGTGAAGGCGCACCTCGCCCACGGCTGCCCGCAGCTCCGCGCCGGCGTGGCCGGCCACTGACGAAGATAACGGGCGTCGTAACACGGCGCCGTCCAGGCTCCCGGACATGTCACGTTGCGGGAACTGCAAGGAGGCAGGGTGGCCATCAACTACACCATGACGCTCAACGGGCGACAGGCGGAGGGCGTCGGCACGTTCGGGGTCCGTAACCCCGCGACGGGCGAGGTCTTCGCCGAGGTGCCGGAGGCGTCTGCGACCCAGGTCGATCAGGCGATGTCGGCGGCCTTGCGGATCCCGGCGGAGTGGCGGACCGATCGGGAGCTGCGCGCCAAGGCGCTCCACGAGGTCGCGGCCGTCATGCGGGTTCACGCGGAAGACCTCGCGCGGGCGATCACCTGCGAGATGGGCAAGCCTCTCGCGCATGCCATGCGGGAGGTCGCAGGCGGGGCGGCGTACTTCGACTACTACGCCGACCTCGACCTGCCCGTGACGACCATCCGCGACGACGGCAAGGTGCGGCTGGAGCTACGGCGACGGCCGGTGGGCCCGGTCGCCGCGATCACGCCGTGGAACGGACCGATCATTCTCATGGCGGCGAAGGTCGCTCCCGCGCTGGCCGCCGGGAACCCGGTCATCCTTAAGCCGTCGCCGTACTCCCCGGTGTCCGCCCTGACCTTCGGCGACCTGGTGCGTGAGCTTCTCCCGCCGGGTGTGTTCGCGGTGCTTACCGGCTCGGGCGACCTCGGCCGGTGGGTCACCGAGCACCCGGCTGTGCGCAAGGTGACGTTCACCGGCTCCATCGCGGTCGGCAAGCAGGTGGCGGTCGCCGCCGCCCGCGACCTGAAGCGCGTCACGCTGGAACTCGGCGGCAACGACCCGGTGATCGCGCTCGATGACGTGGACGCCCAGCAGTTCGCCGAACGCGTCGCCACGCTCGCTCTCGTGAACGCCGGCCAGATCTGCATCGCCCCCAAACGCATCTACGTGCCCGCGTCCCGGCACGACGAGATCGTCGACGCGCTCGTCGCGTCAGTCCGCGGTGTCCGCGTCGGAGACGGTCTCGATCCGGGTACCGTCATGGGCCCGATCGCCAACAAGGCCCAACACGAGTTCGTCGCCGGGCTCGTCCGTGAGGTCCACGACGCCGGCGGCCAGGTCATCTCCGGGCAGGCGCCCGACGTCCGCGGCGGGCATTACTACCCGCCAACGGTCGTCACGGGCGTCGGAAAGGGGATGCGGGTCGTCGACGAGGAACAGTTCGGACCGGTGATTCCGGTGATCCGGTACACCGACGTCCACGACGCGATCGAGCAGGCGAACAGCACCATGTACGGCCTCGGATCCTCCGTCTGGTCGGCCGACCTCGCCCGGGCCGAGGCGATCGCGGATCGGCTGGAGGCGGGTACGAGCTGGATCAACACTCACTTCGCGAGCATCGGGCCGGAGCAGACCCTGAGCGGAGTCAAGTGGAGCGGCATCGGTGTCGAGGGCGGCCGGTGGGGCCTGGAAGAGTTCACCGACCCGCACCTGCGCTACGTCGACCTTGCGGCCGCCACCTCGCACACTTCCACTGAGGAGAGCCAGTGACTGCCCCTGAGCCGAAAGTCGTCTTCGATCACACCGACCCCGAGTTCATGGCGGATGTCTACACGACCGTCGGCGAGCTCCGCGAGAAGTGCTCAGTCGTGCACAGCCCACGTTTCGGCGGCTTCTACGCGGTCACGGGCCACGCCGACGTCGCCGACGCGGCCAACGACCACCACCGGTTCACGCCGACCGGCGGCATCACGCTCCCGAAGGTGCAGCTGCCGACGCGCTCTCTTCCGCTGGAGTCGGACCCACCCGAGCACGGCGCGTACCGGAGGATCATCCAGCCGTTCTTCACGCTGCGGCGAGTCGCCGGCATGGAGGATCAGGTCCGGCGGGTCGTGGTCGAGCACATCGAGCGCTTCCGCCACGACGGGTCCGTGGACCTGCTAAAGGCGCTGGCCCTCCCCGTGCCGGCAGCCACCATCGCCATGCTGCTCGGGATGCCGGCCGACGCATGGCCGGAACTCAAGGACGCGACGAGCCGGACGCAGATCGCCACCGAGCGAGGCGACGCCGAGGCCGCCAAGCAGGCCGTCGCCGACCTGGGCCGCATCCTGCGGCGCGAGGTGGACGACCGGCGCGCCCAGCCGAGGGACGACATCACCAGCGCGATCGTGCACGCGAAGATCGACGGGCAACCCATAGACCCGGCCATCGCCTTCTCGATGGTGCAGATCATCATCGTGGCCGGCTTCGACACCACGGTCTACGGCATCGGGTCGCTGTTGCGCCTGCTGGCCACCCGCCCCGACCTGCAGGCGCGCGTGCGCGCCGGTGACCGGGCGCTCCGCGACCACGTGATCGAGGAGTCGCTGCGCCTGGACTCGCCCGTGTTCGGGCTGGCCCGATCCGCGGTCGTCGACACCGAGCTGAGCGGGTGCCCCGTTCCGCAAGGATCACGGCTGCTGCTCTGCTACGGGGCGGCCAACCACGACCCCGCCGTGTTCCCCGAGCCGGAGCAGTTCGATCCGGACCGCGGCAACCTCAGGCAGCATCTGGCCTTCGGCTCCGGCCGGCACAGGTGCATCGGCGAGCATCTCGCCAAGATGGAGATCCGCGTCGCCCTGGAAGAACTGCTGGACCGCATCCCCACATTCACGCTGGCTCCTGAGGCCGAAGTGAAGTTGAAGGTCGGCAACACCCGTGGCCCGCTGAACTTGCCCGTGATCTGGTGAACAGGGAGCCACCATGGAAGGAACCCGGGCCATCGCCGCGGTCACGCCCGAACGTGGGGCACCGTTCGCCCTCACCGACATCACGCTTCCCCCGCTGAGGCCGGACGAGATCCTCGTCCGGGTCCGCGCCGCCGGCATCTGCCGCCTCATGGCGCTGACCTCGGAGGGCTCGCTCGCGCTGATCGGCACGGCACCGGCGGGGACCACGTTTGAGGCCGACCTGATGCAGTTGCTGATCGGCAGGAAGGTGCGGGGCCTGGTTGAGGGTGACGCGGTGCCGCAGACGTTCCTGCCGATGCTGATGCGCCAATGGCGGCGCGGCCGGTTCCCCGTCGAACAGCTTGTCAAAACCTATCCCTTCGACCAGATCCAGCAGGCGGCGGACGACATGAACGCGGGGCGGATCGTCAAGCCTGTACTCGTGATGTGAGCAGGTGGTTGTCGTGGAAAGCCTGGCCACGCGCAGCAGGGTCGCGTCGCCGCCGTGCCGCCCGACGAGCGGTGCCGATCGGGAGCGGGCCGAGGCCAGCCATCACTCTGTTCTTTCGACCTGGAGGATCCCATGCAGTCAACAGCGCTCATCCTGCGCGAACCTGGAAGAGCACCCGTCCTGGAAACGGTCACGGTCGCAGACCCTGGCCCCGGGGAAGTGTTGGTACGGCTCGCCGCCTCCGGGGTGTGTGGGTCAGAGGGACATGCCGTGCACGGCCGCAGCGCGGTCGCGAGGTACCCCAGTGTGCTCGGGCACGAGGGCGCGGGCGTGGTTGTGGAGGTCGGCGCCGGGGTGACGACGCTCGCCCCCGGGGACCATGTGGTCCTGGCGCTCTACGTGCCGTGCCGGGCGTGCCGCCAGTGCGTGCGCGGCGACTTCCACCACTGTGTCGGGGAGTCTCGCCGGCTCAACACGATGGGCGTCCGTTCCGACGGTATGACCCGGTTCCGATCCGGGGAGGACCAACTCTTCCCGCTCATGGGCCTGGGCACGCTGTCGGAGTACACCAATGTGCGCGCGGAACAGGCTGTCCGGGTGCCCGCCGACATCGCGTTGCACGCTTTGTGCCTCGTGGGCTGCGGGGTGACCACCGGATTCGGGGCGGTCGTGAACACCGCCGGAGTATCGGTCGGCGACACAGCTCTGGTCGTCGGGTGCGGTGGAGTCGGGCTCAACGCCGTCCAGGGGGCGAGGCTGGCCGGTGCCACCACGATCATCGCCGCCGACACCCAGGCGTCGAAGCTCACTCTCGCCCAGCAGATGGGTGCGACGCACGTCATCGACGTCACCTCGACCTCTCTGGAGGAAGGGGTCAGAGCCGTCATCCCGGACGGTGTCGACTACGCCTTCGAGGTCGTCGGCAACGGCGATCTGGTCGCACAGTGCCTCGGGCTGACCCGGGTCGGCGGCATGTGTGTCATGGTCGGCGCGCCCCCACCCGGGGCGATCATCCCGGCCCGCCGGGAGGCGTTGATGATGGAGCGCCGCCTAGTCGGCTGCCGGGGCGGCAGCAACATCCCGCAGCGCGACATCCCACGGCTGGCGGAGCTGTACTCCTCCGGCCGTCTCCTCCTCGATCCGCTGATCGGCAAGCGGCTGCCTCTGTCCGGGTTCGCCGAGGCGTTCGAGGCCCTCGACCACGCCGAGGTCGCCCGCAGTGTAATCACCTTCGACTCGTGAACAGCCAGGAGCACCGCATGTTCGACCACCCAATGACCGTCGACGGTGCCGATGTCCGGACCGACCGGCGTGACCCCGTACTCGACCCCGCGACCGAGCAGGTCATCGGGCACGCCCCGATCGCGGACGCTGAGCACCTGGACCAGGCCGTCGAGGCGGCGGCCCGCGCCTTCCCGGCCTGGGCCGCCGCCCCACCGGCTCGCCGCGAAGCGTTGACCAAGGCCGCCTCGGCCGTCGAGTCGGCCGCCGACACGATCGCGCGGGTGGTCGCGGTAGAGACCGGCAAACCGCAGGCGGAGAGCCTCTGGGAGGTCAGGTCAATGGCCGCCTTCCTCCGCTACAACGCGGCCCTGGAAGCGCCGCGCACCGTGCTGAAGGACGACGCGGAGGCGAGCGTCGAGGTCGTGCACCGCCCGATCGGCCCGATCGGGGCGATCATCCCGTGGAACGCTCCGGTGTATGTGCTGGGCCTCAAGCTCGGCCCCGCGCTGGCGGCCGGGTGCACCGTGGTGGTCAAGCCCTCCCCGTTCACGCCGCTGTCGGCGCTGCTCGTCGGCGTGCTCCTGCGCGAGGCGCTGCCGCCCGGCGTGGTCAACGTGATCAACGGGGGCAACGACCTGGGCGCCGCGATGACGGCCCACCCCGGGCTGCGCAAGATCACCCTCACCGGCTCGACCGCCACCGGCAAACGGGTTTTGGCCGGCGCCGCCGACCAGCTCAAACGCATCACCCTGGAACTCGGCGGCAACGACCCCGCCATCCTGCTGGACGACGTCGACCTGGACGCCCAGATAGAGAAGATCTTCTGGGCCGCCTTCCGGGGCACCGGCCAGGCCTGTGTCGCGATCAAGCGGCTGTACGCCCCCGAAGCCCTCTACGACGAGGTCGTGGCAAGACTGGCCGAGCTCGCGGACACGGTGGTCGTCGGGCCGGGCACCGACCCGGCCAGCCGCCTCGGCCCGCTCACCACCCCGGCCCAGCTCGACCTGGTCGCCCGCCTCGTCGAGGACGCGGTCTCCTCCGGCGCCCGGGTGGTCAGCGGCGGTGCCCGCCTGGACCGCCCCGGCTACTTCTACGCCCCCACGATCCTGGCCGACGCCCGCGACGGCATGCGGGTGGTCGACGAGGAGCAGTTCGGGCCGGTGCTGCCCGTCGTGCCGTACACCTCGCTGGAAGAGGTCATGCGGCATGTCAACGTCGGCGACTACGGCCTCGGCGCGTCGGTGTGGACCGGCGATCTGGCCACGGGCGCTGAGGTGGCCGCGCGGTTCGAGTCGGGTCTGAGCTGGGTGAACACCCACCGGGCGACGCTCGGTCCGCAGCAGCCGACGCACGGCTGGAAGCACAGCGGCCTGGGGGTGGAGAAGGGCATGTGGGGCTACCTGTCCTTCACCGAGATCCAGGTGCGCTACGTGGCCAGGAACTGAGGATCACGCCCCGCGTAACGGGCTCTGGGGACGATTGCCACGGGACTTCTTGACCTTGGAGGTTGTAGGTGACTCTGCTGCTCAGTGAGCACGACGTCCGTAGTGCCTGCGATATCGGGCTGCTCGTCGAGGCCATCGAGAAGGCCTCTGTCAGCGAGGACGCCGCCGGTGGCCCCATCATGCCACCACGGGTGAACCTGCACTCCTCGTCGAACTTCCTACGGGTGATGCCGGTGATCCTTCCCGCGAGCGGCATTCTCGGCCTCAAGTCGTTCCACGGCTCGATGGAGAACGGCGTGCGTTATCTGCTGAAGCTGGCGCGCATCGACGACGGGCAGATCCTCGCCCTGGTCGACTGCGCCTACCTGACGGCGGCGCGCACAGGTGCCACCACCGGGGTCGCGGCCCGGCACCTCAGCCGCCCGGACAGCGTGTCGGTCGGGCTGATCGGGTCTGGGCTGGAGGCGGAGACCAACCTGCTCGGGGTGGCGGCGGTCCGGCCGTTGCGTGAGGTCCGGGTGTTCAGCCGCTCCCGTGATCGGCGGACCGGGTTCGCCGAGCGTATGGCCGGGCGGTTGCCCGGGGTGTCCGTGCGCGCGGTGGACAGCGCCCCGGACGCCGTGCGGGGAGTGGACATCGTGGTGGTGGCGACCAACACCGGCAGCGGCGGGCCCGTCGCCTACCGGGGGGAGTGGGCCGAGCCCGGCCAGACGATCCTGTCGATCGGTTCGACGAGTCCGTTCCTTCGGGAGCTCGACACCGCAACCTTCCACCGCGCCGACGCCGTCGTGGTGGACACCGGGCTCGACCACATGGCCGAGGAGTCCGGCGACGTGATGGCGCTGCGCGCGGAGGATCCCGCCTGGTCGCGGGCCCACATGCTGGTCGACGTCGTGACCGGCAGGACCCGGCCGCGTACCGACGACCGGGAAATCCTGCTGTTCAAATCCGTCGGTACGGCCGCGCAGGACCTTGTCGGAGGCATGGCCGTCTACACCGAGGCCGTCCGGCGCGGCATCGGCACCACGGTGCCCGACGTCGCCGAACTGAAGAGGTTCTGACCATGTTCAAGACGCTCAATTTGATCGGCGGCTCGTGGCGGCACGCCACCGACGGCGCCAGCACCGTGGTGACCGACCCGGCGACCGACGCCGTGCTCGCCGAAGTCCCCAGATGCACCGCCTTCGACGTGCAGGACGCCATCGGCGCGGCAGCCGGGGCGCTCCCGGCCTGGCGGGCGCTCTCCGCGCTCGACCGGGCGAAGGTGCTGCGCCGCTTGGCCGCCCTCGTCGACGACCAGCGGGACCGGCTGGCCGCCCTGATCACCAGCGAGAACGGCAAACCCCTCGCCGAGGCCAGGGCCGAGGTCGAGTACGGTCACGGCTTCCTCGCCTGGGCCGCCGAGGAAGGGCTGCGGGTCTACGGCGAGTCCGTGCCGAGCTGGAACACCGACAAGCGCATCTCGGTGTTGCGCCAGCCGGTCGGGGTCACCGCCGCCATCACCCCGTGGAACTTCCCGCTCGCCATGCTTACCCGCAAACTGGGCCCCGCCCTGGCGACAGGCTGCACCATGATCGTGAAACCCGCCACCCAGACCCCGCTGACCGCGCTCGCGCTGGGCGAGCTGGCGGTGGAGGCGGGGGTGCCCGCCGGGGTCCTCAACGTCGTAACCGGTAGCGGCCCGGTCGTGGCCGGGCCGATCTTCGCCGACCCGAGGGTGCGAAAGGTCTCCTTCACCGGCTCCACCGAGGTCGGTCAGGAGCTCATCCGGCTCTCGGCCGGGAACGTGACCCGGCTGTCCCTCGAACTCGGCGGCCACGCTCCGCTGCTCGTGCTGGATGACGCCGACCTCGACGTCGCCGTGGCGGGCACCTTGCGCGCCAAGTTCCGCAACACCGGCCAGTCCTGTATCGCGGCCAACCGCATCTACGTCGTCGCCTCCCGCTACGAGGAGTTCTGCGCCGCCTACGTCGAGGCGGTGCGCACCCAGCGGGTCGGCCGGGGCGATCAGGACGTGGAGATCGGCCCGCTCATCGACGACGAGGCGGTCAAGAAGGTCCAGGAACACGTGGACGACGCCGTCGCCAAGGGGGCTACGCTCGCCTGCGGCGGCGGCACCGTCGACCTCGGCCCGGGGCACAGCGGCCGGTTCTTCGCGCCGACCGTGCTGACCGGGGTCCGCCCGGACATGCTGATCAGCTCAGAGGAGACGTTCGGCCCGGTCGCCGGGATCAGCCCGGTCGACGACGTGGACGCCGCCGTGGAGCTGGCCAACGACTCCCCGTACGGCCTGGCCGCCTACGTCTTCGGCCGCGACATCGGCCAGGTCACCCGGGTCGTGGAGCGGCTGGAATACGGCGTCGTCGGTGTCAACGACGGCACCCCCTCGACCGCGCAGGCCCCGTTCGGCGGCATGAAGACCTCCGGGTACGGCCGCGAGGGCGGCCGCTACGTCATGGGCGAGTACCTGGAGATCAAGTACGTGTCGGTGGCCCTGTGAACGACCTGGTCGGCCGGGTCGCGGTCGTCACGGGTACCAGCCCCAACATCGGCGCGGGCATCGCGCTGGAACTCGGCGCGGCCGGGGCCACCGTCGTGTGCGTCGACCGCGACCCGGTCATGGCCGGGCACGTCGCCGCCGACATCGTCGCCCGTGGCGGTCAGGCGCTGCCCCTGAGCTGCGACGCGACCGACGAGAGGGCGGTCGGGGACCTGCTCGACACCGTGAGGTCGCAGGTGGGGTTGCCGGCGATCCTGGTCAACGGTGTCGTCCAGTACAACGTCAAAGGCATCAGGGAGATGTCGCTGAGCCAGTGGCGCAGCCAGCTCGCGGTGATGCTCGACGGCACCTTCCTGTTCACCCGCCGGGTCGTCAACGACCTGGTGGCGGTGGGCCGGCCGGGCTCGGTCATCACGCTGCTCTCGACGGCGGCCCACCAGGGCGAGCCCAACAACATCGGCTACTGCACCGCCAAGGGTGGCTTGCTCAACTACACCCGCTCCCTGGCCGTCGAGCTGGCGCCCTTGGGCATCCGCTGCAACTCCCTCACTCCCACCGCCACCGACGTCGGCGAATGGGCCGCCCGCGCGCGGGAGTGGGGTGTCCCGGGCCCGGGTGAGGACCTGGTGGCCGAACTGCGCCTGGCCGCGGCTCAGGTGCCGACGGGGAGGTTGCCGTCCCCGTCCGACTACGGGCGGGCTGCGGTGTTCCTGGCCTCCGACGCGGCACTCGCGATCACCGGCATCGACCTGCGCGTGGACAGCGGATCCACCGCCCTGTACTGGCGCCGCAAACCCGGCGAGGACCGACGAGAAGGGCTAACGACATGATCGAGCGGGACCTGGACCTGGTGGACGGCTTCGGCTACCTGTCCCTCGCGGTACACGACCTCGACGCGGCCGTGTGGTTCTACCGGCAGGTGATCCGCCTGGAGGTCGTAGAGGAACGCCCCGGCGTGGTCTACCTGACCGGAGACCAGAACCACCACTGGCTCCGGCTGAAACAGAGCGACCAGAGCCGCCTGCTCCGGGTCGGCTACCGCGCCACCTCGGCCGCCGCGCTCGACATCGTGCGTGAGCGCCTGACGGCGGCGGGCGTCGCCTACCACGACCGGGTGGGAACCGACGACGACCAGGTCACCGGGGGTCTGCACTTCCGGGACCCGGCGGGACTGGAGATCGACCTTTATGAGGAGATGCAGCAACTCCCGGCGTCGGCGGCCGAACCTGACGTCGGATTCACGTGCAACCTGCACGCCGTGCTCAGCGTGCCCGACGTCGTGGCGAACGCGGCGTTCTATCGTGAGACGCTCGGCTTCCGTCGGTCCGACCAGCTGCTGGATCTGGTGATTTTCCTGCGCAGCGGGAACCGCTACCACCACTCCCTGGCCTTCTCCAAGGGCGAGCCCGGCCTCGACCACTTCTGCGTCCTGGTACGCAGCGTCGACGAGCTGATGCGCCTGCGCACCCATCTCCAGCGGACCGGTGCCCTCGGCGACGACCTGGTCAAACACGCCGCCTCCGGCTCCATCTCGGTGTATGCCCACGACCCGGTCAGCGACAGCGGCGTCGAGTTCTGCACCGGCCACGCGGTCATCGGCGACGACTCCTACAACGGGCGCATGCTCAAGCCGGGGCCGACCACGGTGAACCTGTGGGCCAAGCCGTTCCCCCAGCGGGGCGAGGCCCCCGCCCTGACCACCAAGGGCGGGCCCGGCAGCCGGGCCGCCGCCCTGGCCGTGCAGAGCTGATCATGCGTATCGGTGCCAAACTCCCCAACTTCGGGCCCCTCGTCCGGGACCGGGGCCTCGCCGCCATGGCCGCCGAGCTCGAAGCGGCGGGGTACGACTCCATCTGGCTCAGCGACCACATCGTGATCCCCGCCGACCCCCGGTCGCGCTACCCGTTCTCGGCGAGCGGCAAGGCGTCGTCGCGGACCGACACTCCCTGGTACGACGCGATCGTCTGCCTCGCCCAGCTCGCCGCCGTCACCCGGCGGGCCGAACTCGGGATCGGCGTGCTGGTCCTGCCGTTGCGTGAGCCGGTCACTCTGGCCAAGCAGCTCGCCAGCATCGACGTGTTGTCCGGCGGGCGGGTGACGCTCGGGGTGGGGGCGGGCTGGCTGGCCGAGGAGTTCGAGCCGGTCGGCGTGCCCTTCGAGACCCGGGGCCGGCGCATGGACGAGGCCATCGAGGTGATGCGCCGCATCTGGACCGGGGCGCCGGATGCCTTCGAGGGACGCCACTTCGGCCTCCCCGCCGGGCTGGGCAGCCTGCCACGGCCCGAGCACGACATCCCGATCGTGGTCGGCGGAATGAGTGCCGCCGCCCTTCGCCGTGCCGCGAAGGCGGGTGACGGCTGGTTCGCCTTCCAGAACGCTGACGCGATCGACCTGGACCAGCTGGCGAAGGGCGCGGCCACCCTCGGAGGCGGGCGGCTGGTGCTGCGGGTCGCCGGGCCGGCCGAGCGGGTGGCCTCCCTCGTCCCGGGGTTGCGGGACGCCGGCGTGCACGACCTGGTCGTGGACGTGGACTGGTCGGTTCCCGAAGGGCCGAAGGCCCTCCACGACACGTTGCGGGAGGGCTGATGGACGCCGACCAGTTGACCGTCACGCGGTTGCTCGACCGGGCCGCCGACCTGTTCCCTGACCGGGTCGTGGTCAGCGGTGCGGAGCGCATCACGTACACCGACTTCACCGCGCGGGTCCATCGGCTCGCGCACGTGCTGGACCGGCTGGGGGTGCGGCGCGGGCAACGTGTCGCCACGCTGGCCTGGAACGGTCACCGGCACCTTGAGCTGTACTTCGCGGTGCCCTCCAGCGGGGCCGTGCTGCACACCGTCAACCTGCGGCTGACCGGCGGGCAGATCGGCGAGATCCTCCGGCACGCGGGGGATGTGGTCGTCTTCGTCGATCCGGACCAGGCCGGGCTGCTCGCGCAGGCCCTTCGGGACGCGCCGGACGTGCGTTCTGTGGTGGTGCTCGGCGATGAGCTTCCACCGGAGGCGGGGGAGGGTTGGCTGCTCTACGACCGGCTGCTCGGCGACGCCCCGGACACGCCGTTCCCGATGCCCGAACTGGCGGAGACGGAACCGGCCGCGACCTGTTACTCGTCGGCGACGACCGGGCGGCCCAAGCCCGTCGTGTACTCGCACCGCGCGATCTACCTGCACTCGATGGCGCTGGCGATGGCCGACACCTGGGCGTTGTCGGAGGCCGACACCGTGCTGCCGGTGGTGCCGATGTTCCACGTCAACGCGTGGGGCATCCCGTTCGCGGCGGTCTGGCTCGGCGCCGGGATCGTGCTGCCAGGACCGGCACCGTCCCCGGAGGACCTGGCTCGGCTGATCGTCGAGGAGCGGGTCACATTCGGTGCGGCCGTGCCGACCGTGTGGTTCGGCGTTCTGGAGCACCTGCGCGGGATCCCCCTGCCGGACCTGCGCATGCTGGTGTCCGGTGGCGCGCCGCTGCCGCCCGCCCTGCTCGGCCTGGCCGACGAGCTGGATGTGCCGCTCGTGCACTCCTACGGCATGACCGAGTCGACGCCGCTCGTGCTCGTCGGGAGGACCAAGTCGCACCTGCGCGGCGGACCGGACCGGCGGCTGCGCCAGGGCACGCTCGTCCCCGGCCTGCGCATGTCGGTTCGCGACGAGTCCGGGGCGGAGGTGCCCCGCGATGGGGCGACGCCCGGTGAGCTCTGGTTGCGGGGGCCGTGGGTGGCCGAGGGCTACGGCGACGATCCACGGAGTGCGACCGCCTTCGTGGACGGCTGGTACCGCACCGGTGACGTCGTGAATGTGGATGCCGAAGGTTACGTCAAGATCGTGGACCGGATCGCTGACCTGGTGAAGAGTGGCGGCGAGTGGATCTCCACGGTCGATCTGGAGAACGCGCTCATGGACCACCCGGCCGTCGTGTCGGCGTGTGTCGTAGGGGTGCCGCATCCCCGGTGGACCGAACGCCCAGTCGCCGTGATCGTCCCGGCGGCCGAGGTGACCGACGACGAGCTACGCGCCCATCTTGTGGCACGTTTCCCCAAGTGGTGGCTGCCCGATGACTTCGTCCGGGTGGCCGCGGTACCGCTCACGTCGGTGGGCAAGTTCGACAAGCGGGCGGTCCGGGCGATGTACCCGGTGGCCGGGCGATGAGCGCCGTACTCGTCCTGGGCGGGGGAGGTGCCGGTCTGGCAGCAGCTTTGAGCGCCCGCGAACACGGCGCCTCGTCGGTGCTGGTCATTGAGGCGGCCGACCAGGTGGGCGGCACCACAGCGCAGTCGGCGGGCAGTTTCATGGCGGCCGGAACATCGGTTCAGGAAGCTGCGGGGTTTCCGGGTGACAGTCCGGAGCGTCTCTTCGACCACCTGACCACGGTCTCCCACTGGGACATCGACCACGCCGTCTCCCGGCAACTCTGCCACCAGGCCGCGCCCACCCTCGAATGGCTCATCGGTCACGGTGTCCAGTTCCCCGTCGCCGGCCTGTACCGGGCGGGCCGGGAACCCTTCCCTCGTTCCCATCGGGCGGAGGGCCAGGGAGCGGGCATCGTCGAGCCGCTGCTGAAGGCGTGCCGGGAACGGGACGTGGCCATTCGAACCGGTATCCGGGCGGAGAAGCTGCTCGTCGAGCACGGCCGTGTCGTCGGCGTCGAAGCGGGCGGCGAGCGTTTCACCGCGTCGGCGACCGTGCTCGCCACCGGTGGGTTCGCTCACGCGCGGGATCTCGTCCACCGTTACATCCCCGACGCGGCCTGGCAGGACGGCGACGCCTGGTCGCCCGCCGCGCTGACCTGCCGGGGAGACGGCCTGCGCATGGCCGAGGCCGTGGGGGCCTCGACCGCCGACCGTGGTGGCGGGGTGGTCCGGCTGAACCCCGCCTTCCCGGTCGGGGACCTTTACCTGCCGCCCACTCTCCTGCTGGTCGATGACCACGGACGCCGTTTCGTCGACGAGTCCGCGCCACCGGCCGGATTCCGTGAGGTCCTGCGAGGGCGTGGCGGACGCTGCTGGGCGATCTTCGACGAGGCCGGAGTCCGCGACTGGCCGAGCGCCGTCGGCGGCCTGACCCGTGGGGCCACCACCTGGGCGCGGACCCTGACCGACCAGATCGCCGCGGGCCGGGTGACCAAGGCCGACGACGTAGCCGGTCTCGGCCTGCCGGTCGAGGCGCTGCGGCACACCGTGGCGGCGTACAACGAGGCCTGCGCCCAGGGGAACGACGACGCCTACGGCAAAAGTGCCGACCACCTGAGGCCGGTGGCCGAGCCGCCCTTCTACGCGACGGAGCTGCGGCCGTCCGTGGTGCTCATCACCGGCCACGGCCTGGAGATCGATCACATCGGCCGGGTGCTGGCGCGGGACGTCGTCCCCATCCCCGGCCTGTACGCCGCCGGCGAGGTCACCGGCAACGCCTTGGGCGCCAAGTATGCGGGCCAGGGCATCGCGATCACGAGCTGCCTGGTCTACGGCCGGCTCGCGGGCCAGGCGGCGGCCGACCGGTAATGCCTGAGGTAACCGCCGCCGCCGACAGTGTGCACAAGGCCGCGAAAGGAGTGAACAGGGTGGAACGAGTCGAGCAGGATGTCGTCGTCCTCGGGTCCGGCGCGGCCGGGCTCGCCGCGGCGCTGTCAGCGTCGTCGAGCGGTGCCCGGGTGACGGTGCTGGAGCGCACCGCCTTCATCGGCGGCACGAGCGCGACCTCCACGGGCCTCGTCTACGCGCCCGGCAGCGCGAAGATGAAGGAGAAGGGCGTCACCGAGGACCTCGACGCGGCGCTGGACTACCTGCGCGCGGTAGCTCCGCAGGGCTTGGACGAGGCGCGGGCCAGGGAGTTCCTCCAGCGGGCCGCCGAGGTCATCGACTTCCTCGAAAGCCACGCGGTGCCCTTCCGGCCGACCGGCCTGAAGGACTACAACGCCGGGATCCCGGGCGCCTCGCAGAGCCGGGCCGTCGCGCCCGAGTCCTGCGACCCGGCCACCCTCGGCGACCGGGCCGGGGAGATCCGGCGCAGCCCGTACCGGGCCCTGGACAACGGCGCCGAATGGAGCGGCGGCACCGCGCTCATCGGTCACCTGCTCCGCGCCTGCCTCCGGGCCGGGGTCACGGTGCTGACCAAGGCCCGCGGCACCGAACTCGTCGTCGAGTCAGGCGAGGTCACCGGTGTCGTGGCGGACGGGGTCACACTCACGGCCCCTGGCGGCGTGATCCTGGCCACGGGCGGTTTCGAGTACAACCGCGACCTACTCGACCGGTACCTGCCCAAGGTCGAGGCCGCGTGGAGTTCACCCGAGAACACCGGCGACGGTCTCCGCCTCGCCGAGGCCGCCGGCGCCAAACTCGCCTGGACCGGCGCCGCCCAGTGGTACGCCCTCCTCCGCCTCCACGACGAGGACCGCGAGGGCACCCCGAAGTACGAGGACGCCTCCTCCGCCCGCTGCCTGCCCGGCTCGATCATCGTCGACCGGCACGGCAGGCGCTTCGCCAACGAGGGGGCGAACTTCCACGACTTCGGTCGGGCCTTGGCCCAGGCCGACCTACCGGCCTGGCTGGTGATCGACCAGCGTTTCCTCGACATCTACGGCCCCCGCTGCTTCGGCGACCGGCCCCCGGCCAAGGACCGTTGGTTCACCGCCGCCACCCCAGCGGAGCTGGGCGAACTCATCGGCGTCGACCTCGCCGACACCATCGCCCGGTTCAACGTCGACGCCGCCGAACTCCACGACTCGCAGTTCGGGCGCGGCTCGACCGAGTTCGACCAGAGCTGGGGAGACGGCGACAATCAGGGCCCCGCCGCCTGCCTGGCCCCCCTCACACGGCCACCCCTGCAGGCCACGCGCGTTTATGCGGGCCTGTCCGGCACCAACGGCGGCCCGCTGACCGACACGTCCGGCCGTGTCCTCGACGGTGCCGAACGTCCGATCCCCGGCCTGTTCGCGGTGGGGAACGCCGCGGCCACCTTCCTCGGCGACGGCGCACCCGGGAGTGGTTCGACGCTGGGTCCCGGTCTCGTGTACGGCTACCTGGCCGGACGCGCGGCGGCGACACGGACGCGGGCATGAGCGTCGTGATCGCCGGCGGGGGCGCCGGTGGCCTGCGGATGACCGAGGCCCTGCGGCAGCGGGGCTACACCGGCCCGGTGACGGTGGTGGGCGCGGAGGCGCATCTGCCGTACAACCGGCCGGGACTCTCCAAGGAGTTGCTGCGCGGCGACGAGGACGGCATCTGGCTGGGCGAACCGGACGCCGACGTCGTCCTGGCCGACCCCGCGACGGCCGTGGACACCGACCGCAACGAACTGCTTCTGAACAGCGGCCGGAGGATCGCGTACACGGACCTGGTGCTGGCGACCGGAGCCGAGGCCCGCCGCCTGCCCATGGTGGCGGCGGAGGCGCACCGGATCCGCGGCCTCGATGACGCGGTGGCCCTGCGCGAGGACCTGCGCAAAGGCGGCCATCTGCTGGTGATCGGGGGCGGATTCGTCGGCTGCGAGGTCGCCTCCACCGCCCGGACCATGGGCCTGGGGGTCACTGTGGTCGAGGTGCTGGACCACCTGGCGGAGGGAGCCCTCGGGCCGGCTGTGGGGGCGTACCTGAGCGATCTCCACAGAAGCCACGGAGTCCGGCTGCTCTGCGGCCGGACCGTGGTCTCGGCGAACCGGCTCACGGACGGCACCTGGCTGGTGGCTCTGGCCGACGGCACCGAACTGACCGCCGACCACGTGGTCGAGGGCTCCGGCTCGATCCCGGCCACCGGCTGGCTGGAAGGCGGTCCCTTCACCCTTGACAGCGGTGTGGTCTGCGACGACCGGGGCCGCACCAACATCCCTCATGTCTACGCCCTGGGAGACGTCGCCCGCTGGTGGCACCCGGCCCACGCCCGCCACCTCCGCATGGAGCACTGGACCAGCGTGACCGACCAGGCCGCCGTGGTTGCCGACACCATCCTCGGCACCGGCGACCGACCCCTCGAACCGGTCCCGTACTTCTGGAGCGACCAGTACGGCGTGCGCCTCCAGGCGATCGGGCTGCCCGGACGCGACGACGAGGTCACGGTGCTCCGGAACGGAACTCGGGGTTCGCTGCTGGGCTGCTACTCGCGCGACGGCCGGTTGACCGGCGTCGTGGGCGTACGCGAAGGCAAGGCCGTCGCGCGGCTTCGCCTGTTCATGCGGGACGCGCCGACCCTGGCCGACGCCCTGGCCCACCTCTCGACCAAGGAGAAATGATGTCCGCCCTGCCGAGACTTCCCCTTGACCGCGAGTGCCCGATGCACCCGCCCAAGACCTACGCCCGGCTCCAGGCCAATGAGCCGGTGGCGCGCGCGGAGGTCTACAACGGCGACAAGGTCTGGCTGATCACCAAATACGAGTACGTCAAGGCGCTGCTGGGGGATGAACGGTTCAGCGCCGTACCCAGCATGCCCGGCTACCCGCAACTCAGCGCCGGAGTCGGGGCGGCGGCTCTGGAGGAGCGCACCTTCCTGCGGATGGACAACCCGGACCACGACCACTATCGGAAGATGCTCACCCGGGAGTTCACCGTCAAGGCCGTGCAACGGCTGAGTCCCCGGGTTCAGCAGATGATCGACGGCCTCATCGACGACATGCTCACGAAGGGGCCGCCGCTGGACCTCGTCCCCGCGTTGGGCCTGGCCCTGCCGTCGATGGTCATCACCCTGCTGCTCGGCGCGCCCGAGGAGGACCACGCGTTCGTCCAGGACCGGGCCAGCGCCCGGATCAACTTCAACGCCACCCCCGAGCAGACCCGCGCCGCCACCCGAGACCTTCTCGGATACTTGGAGAAACTGGTCACCGAGAAGGAGAACGAGCCGGGCGACGACATCCTCAGCCGCCTCATCGTCACCTACGGCCGGACCGGCGCGCTCAGCCACGAGGAGATCGTGCACATGGGCCGCCTGCTCATCAGCGCCGGACACGAGACCACCTCGTCGATGATCTCCCTGGGCACCTTGGCGCTGCTGGAGAACCCCGGGCAGCAGGCCGCACTGGTCGGCGACCCGTCACTCGCCGACAGGGCGGTGGAAGAACTGCTGCGCTACCTCACGATCATTCCGTTCTCCACCCGCCGCGTCGCGACGGCCGAGGTCGAGATCGGCGGTCACACCATTCGGCCGGGGGAGGGCGTGTTCATGCTCACCCCCGCCGCCAACCGCGACCCCGAGCACTTCCCCGAGCCGGACCGGCTCGACATCACCCGCGACGCCCGCCACCACCTCGCCTTCGGTTACGGCGTGCACCAGTGCCTCGGCCAGCAACTCGCCCGGATGGAGCTACAGGCGGTCTTCGCGACCCTGTTCACCCGCATCCCCACCCTGCGACTGGCGGTGCCGATGGCGGAAGTGTCCTTCCGGGACGACTCCGTGACTTACGGAGTACGCGCCCTCCCGGTCACCTGGTGACCGATCCCTTCGAGACACGGAAGTGATCCCATGCGTGTGAGAGTGGACGCCGGAAAGTGTGTCGGCGCGGGAAGCTGCGCTCTCGTCGCCCCCGACGTCTTCGACCAGGACGACGACGACGGCACGGTCATCCTGCTGCACGAGGCCGTGCCTGCCGGGCACGAGGACCAGGTGCGCGAGGCCGCCGCAATCTGTCCCGCAGGCGTCATCGCCCTCAATCACACAGGCGGGTAGCGGCAGATGTCCAACGCAGACCCGGCCCCTCTCACGGGCATCCGGGTGGTCGAACTGGGCCGGTTCGCCGCAGCGCCGTCCTGCGCGACCGTACTGGCCGACTGGGGCGCCGACGTGGTCAAGGTGGAACCCCCCGACGGCGATCCGGCCCGGGGGCGCGGCGCTCACGACGGCGGGGCCAATCCTCGCTTCCAGGTGCACAACAGGTCGCGCCGCAGCGTCGCCCTCAACCTGGGCGAGAGCGCCGACCGGGAGGCCATGTTCCGCCTGCTGTCGGAGGCCGACGTGTTCGTCACGAACCTGCGGCCCGTCGCGCTGCGCGCCCTGGGCCTCGACGCCCCGGTGGTGCTGGCCGCGCACCCGCGTCTGGTCTATGGGCAGATCACCGGGTATGGCCCGGGCTCCGACGAACGCAGTTACGACCACGGGGCGTTCTGGGCCTATTCGGGGATGGCCCACATGTTCAGCCGGGACGATGGGGAACCACCTCAGGCCGCCGGTGGCATGGGGGACCGCGCGTCCGGGATGAGCCTGGCCGGGGCGATCACCGCCGCCCTATTCGCGCGGGAACGTTCCGGGAAGGGGGCGCACGTCTCGACCTCCCTGCTCGCGACGGGGGCGTGGCTGCTTGCGTCGGACCTGAGCGAGGTGCTCGCGGGGGGCACGCCGCGCACCATCGACCGGGCCGCTTCGGCGAATCCGACGTTGAACAACTACCGGTGTGCCGACGGGCGGTGGTTGTGGCTCCAGGTGATGAATCCCGAGCGGGACTGGCCCGCGCTGCTGCGTGCGCTCGATGCGATGTGGCTGGACTCCGACCCCCGCTTCGCGGGCGGTGACAGCACCCGGCTCAAGGAGCACGCGACCGCGCTCGTCGAGACACTCGACGAGATCTTCCGGCGGTCGTCGCTGGAGACGTGGGAACGGCGGCTCCGGGAGCACGACATCACCTTCGCACCCGTGCGGTCGCTGGCGGAGCTGGTGTGCGACGACGTCGCAGCGGCGGCGGGAGTGTTCGTGGACGTGATCGGCGCCGACGGGACGACCTCCAGATCCGTCGACTCCCCGTGCACCTTCCACGGCGCCGAACGCCGACCGGCGACGCCGGCGCCGCGCGTGGGGGAACTCGGGACGGGACAACCGTGGTGAGCGCCCGTTTCGCGGGCCGGGTCGCGCTGGTCACCGGCGCGAGCCGCGGCATCGGCCGGGCCATCGCGGCGCGGTTGGCGGCCGAGGGGGCCCGGGTCGTCGTCACCGCCCGCAAACCGGACAGCCTCGCCGCCACCGTGGACGAGCTCGGCGGTCCCGCGACCGCGCTGGGCATCACCGGCAGGGCCGACGACCCCGAGTACACGCACGCGGCGGTCACCACCGCGATCGAGTACTTCGGCCGGCTCGACGTCCTGGTCAGCAACGTCGGCATCAACCCGGCCTTCGGCCCGCTGGAGGGTGTCGACCTCGCCGCCGTCCGCAAGATCTTCGAGGTCAATGTGCTCGCGGCGCTGACCTGGGCCCGTACCGCTCACGAAGCCTGGCTGGGGGAACACGGCGGCACTATCGTGAACGTCGCCTCGGCCGCTGGCCTGCGTCCGTCGGCCGGGCTGGGCGCCTATGGCGCCAGTAAGGCCGCTCTGGCCTATCTCACTGGGCAACTCGCGCTCGAACTCGCCCCGGGCATTCGCGTCAACGCCGTGTTGCCCGCTGTCGTGCGCACCGCTTTCGCCGCGCCGCTCTACGCGGAGGAGGAAACGACAGCCGCCCGCTATCCGCTGGGGCGGTTCGGGACACCTGAGGACGTCGCCTCGGCCGTGGCGTTCCTCGCCTCAGACGAAGCGGCCTGGATCACCGGTCACCTGCTCGTCGTGGACGGCGGGCTGATGGTGACTGGGGGAGTCTGAACAATGACTGGAGAGATGAGTGCTGTGACCAAGCAGGTGCAGCAACTCGACCGCGTGATCATCCGGTTCGCGGTTCTCTGCAGCGGTCTAGTGCTGCGAGGGAGCCGGTTCGACCCCATCGATTCGCCCGCCGGTTTCAGCAGGAAAATGTCCTTGAGCTGGTCGCGTCGGTGGACGCGAAGGGTGCGGGCGTTTCGTGACCGCCCGGATGGCGATTGAGCTGTTGCCGTGACAGAGAACGACGCGGGCCGCGGATCCGCCACCGAGGGATGTGGAACGGCGGCTCTCATATTCTTGTTCCGGGCCTGAGGTGCCCGTGAGGTGGCGGGCTCATGGCAATGTCGTTGGACAACTGCGAGGACCGACAGGTGCATGATCGGGCATTGAATTGGTTTCATAGCCGAAGTTCGAGTTGGCAGGACTGGCCCCTACCCCGGCTGCTCGAATACAAGATCCGCCAGGATTCGCGCATCAGCCTGGTCATTCCCGCACGTGACGAAGCCGCCACGATCTTTGACATAGTCGCCGGGCTGCGCGCGGCGCTCATGAAAGACGCGCCATTGCTCGACGAGCTTGTCGTCATCGATTCGAACTCGAGTGACGCCACGGCGACTCATGCCGAGCGAGCTGGCGCGACCGTATATCGAGCGAGCGAGATCCTCCCCGAGCAAGGCGACTATCACGGCAAGGGTGAAGCGCTCTGGAAGTCACTCTTCGTGACCAGCGGTGACCTGCTGGTCTTTGTCGACGCCGACCTCACGGAGTGGGGGCCGCACTTTGTGACCGGGCTGCTCGGCCCGCTGCTGACCAGCCCTGCGACGATGTTGGTCCGCGCCGCCTATACCCGCATTCGTACCGGAAGCGACGGCTCCACCTCACCTGACGGCGGACGGGTGACGGAACTCCTTGCACGCCCGCTGCTGAGTCTCCACTGGCCGGAGCTGACCGGCGTGGTTCAGCCGCTCGCCGGTGAGTGGGCGGTCAGGCGCGGACTCATGGAGTCACTGAGCATCCCGGTCGGCTATGGGGTCGAGCTGTCCACGTTGGTGGACACCCATTGCCTGCACGGTCTCGACTCGATCGCGCAGGTGCACCTCGGGGCACGCGCTCACCGGCACCGCAGCGACCGCGACCTTGCGCTGACAGCGGCCGAGCTGCTGAACGTGGCGCAGTCCCGAAGGACTCCATCCGATGCGGCGTCGGGCGTGGCGGAGCTGCGGCAGTTCCTACCCGATGGGGACTGGGTGCGGCCACACACCCGACCGGTGCCGACCTACGAGCGGCCCCCGGCCGCCGGGATCTCGGGCGCCGCGCCTGCCAGCGACAGGAGATCTGAGTGAGCGCTTTTCCCCGCGCCATCGATGGTGAACCCCGTCGGCCGGGAGTCCTTCGACTCGGCCGCCGGTCCTTCGACGTCCACCAGCGCCTCGTCATGGCGATCGTGAACCGGACGCCGGACTCCTTCTTCGATCGAGGCGCGACGTGGGACGAGGACGCGGCGATGGAACGAGTGCACACGGTCATGAAGGAAGGCGCCGACATCATCGACATCGGCGGAGTTCCGGCCGCCCCCGGCGCCGAGGTCGACGTCGTCGAGGAGATCCGCAGGACGGTTCCGTTCGTAGCCGCTGTCCGGGACGCCTACCCGGACGTCGTTATCAGCGTGGACACCTGGCGACACGAGGTCGCCCGTGAGGTCTGCGCCGTGGGCGCGGACCTTCTGAACGACTCGTGGGGTGGCTGCGATGACCGGCTGGCTGAGGTAGCGGCAGAGTTCGACGCGGCATTGCTGTGCGCCCACGCCGGCGGACTGCCTCCTCGAACCCGGCCATTTCGAGTGGCCTATGAGGATGTGATGGCTGACGTGCTCGACCGAACGCTCACCCTGGCCCGCCGTGCCGTCGCGGCGGGTGTCGACCCATCTCGGATCATCATCGACCCGGCCCACGACTTCGGCAAGAACACGTGGCACTCGCTGGAGATCACGCGTCGACTCGACGAGATGGTGGCGACCAACTGGCCGGTGCTTGTCTCGCTATCGAACAAGGACTTCGTCGGCGAGACACTGGACGTTCCGATCGACGAGCGGCTCCCGGGCACCTTGGCGACGACAGCGGTCTGCGCCTGGCTTGGCGCGCGGGTGTTCCGGGCCCACCACGTCCGCCAGACGCGCCAAGCCCTAGACATGGTTTCGGCCATACGCCAGGAAAAGATGCCGGCCCGAACCGTCCGCGGCCTGGCATGAGCCCTGCCTCGCAACGGAGTCTCACTGATGATCGTTTCCACCGCGCTGTGCCCAAGCCCGCCACTGCTAGTCCGTGACCTGTCTGGCGCCGACCCTGCGGCAGTTGAGCTACGCCAAGCCTGTGCGACAGCTGTGGCGATGCTCATCGCAACCGCACCCGACATGATCGCTGTGGTCGGTTCCGCCGATCGCACCCAGACCTGGCCCGCGGACGCTGAACTGGATATATCCGCCTACGGCGGGCCACCGAGGCCGCGAGTCGGTCGCCCGGCTCCACTCGCGGTCGGCTTGGGTGCGCTGCTCCTCGATGAAGGCGGTTACACGGGACCGCGTCTGTTGCAATCGGTCGGCCATGACGAGCCTCTGTCGGCGTGCGTCGAGCTCGCGGCGGAGGTCAGTGCCTCTGCGGCACGTGTCGGTCTGCTCGTCATGGCCGACGGAACAGCGCGGCGCACTCTTAAGGCGCCCGGCTATCTCGACGAACGCGCTGTTCCGTTCGATGCTGAGATCCAACGCGCGGTATCCACCGGGGATCTGACCGCGCTGCATGGCCTGGATCAGACGCTTGCCCGCGAACTGATGGTGACGGGTTGGTCGGCGCTCCAGGTTCTCGCCGGAACATTCTGTGACCGTGAGCCGGACACGAAAGTCCTCTACGCCGATGCCTCCTTCGGAGTGGGCTACCTAGTCGCGGTGGTGATGGCCGCGAAGGAGGACCCTACGGAGCCGGGGCGCTGAGCGGCTTGTAGGTGCCGAGAATCGTGTCACCTTATGCGACCTGGGAATACTCGTGGATCAGCCCGCCGAGACGATCGCGGCGGAGCACTCCCGCAGTGTCCAGATCGGTAACCGGTGGGCAACTTACCCGCCCGTTGGGCGGTGTTTGATTCAGCGACCGGTGCGGTCGGTGGCCGTTGTGGTGATCAATGTATTCGGTCAGGACGGCGTGCAGATGTCGTGGCCCGGTGATCAGTATTCGGTCCAGGCATTCGTGCCGGACGCTCAAGATCCATCGTTCGGCGATGGCGTTGGCTCGCGGTGCCCGTACCGGGGTGCGGATCGTGCGCATGCCGATCGCGGTGAACACCGTATCGAAGGCCGCTGTGTATTTGGCATCGCGGTCGCGTATCAGGAATTTCCACGCCACTGCGCCGGGCTGTTCCTGGAGGTTCATGAGCAGGTTGCGGGCCTGCTGCGCGGCCCAGGCCCCGGTCGGGTGGGCGGTGATGCCGGCCAGGTGGACCCGGCGGGTGCCGTGCTCGATGACGAACAGCACGTACAGCCGGCGCAGGAACGCGGTGTCTACGTGGAAGAAATCGGCCGCCACGATGGTCTTGGCCTGGGCGGCCAGGAACTGCGCCCAGGTCGGCCCGGACCGTTGCGGGGCGGGGTCGATGCCCGCGGCTTTGAGGATCGCCCACACCGTCGAGGGCGCGACCCTGTAACCCAAGCCGGCTAATTCTCCGGTGATCCGCCGGTATCCCCACAGCGGGTTCTCACGGGCCATCCGCACCACCAGGGCGCGAATCGTAGCTAGTGCAGGTCATCAAGGGCGCTGCCGATCAATGCTCGGGCGGCCGTGCCCGTAACCGCCACGTTGCCTCGGGGGCGGCGTACTCGTCGCACCAGCGGGCCCACTCCAGGAAGGAGCGCGCGTCGGCGTTGACCTCCTCGCCTGAAGCGAGGATCTCAAGGCCCAGCAGCTCCTCGTCGGGCAGATTCCACACAATGCGGCGCTTTGTGTCGATCATGGCTTGGAGCGCGGTCTGGTCCGCGGGGTCGAGGGCCTCGGGGACCGCGATGATCGACGTGATGGCCAGCCGGGCGTCGGGCCACTGCAGCCGCCAGGTCGGGGGTGTGGGGAATCTCGCGCGCAGAATGTGGGTGAGGAGCCCGGTTTCGCCGTCGTACATCATGTGGATCTTGTTGCCGAAGTAGACGTGCACGGTCCTCCGGCCACCCGACCAGATCGCCAACTGACATCATCAGGAACCCACAGGTCAACCACCAAACCCTATTATTGAACCCACAGCATGGGTGAAGTGGACGGGCTCGGTCCGATCATCACCGACCTGGTTCGGAAGTCTCCGGAAGAGGGGAAGCTCAGCCGCTAGGTTCGTTGGAGGAGCACACGGAAAGGGCGGTCAGCGCCTTGACCGGTTAGGGCGGCTGACCCCGAACGCCAGCCTAAACGGCTGGAACGCCAACATTAATCTGTGTCGGGACGTTCTTCCCGCTCAGCAGGATTCTCCTCCTCCTTCACCTCTTCAAGAAATCTGATAGGGCAGCGCGCGTGCGGATCGCCGGGAATCTCCGGCTGGAGCAGATCATGCCGCCGCGCGAGGCGTTCTTCGCCGAGGCCGAGCAGGTGCCGGTCGACAAGGCCGCAGGACGGATCGCCGCGGAGATGCTCACGCCGTATCCGCCGGGCATCCCGGCCGCGCTGCCGGGCGAGCGGTTCACCGAGGACGTGCTGGTCTACCTGCGCACGGGCGTCTGCTCCGGGATGGTCGTCCCGGACGCGATGGACGCCTCATTGTCCAGCGTCCGCGTGGTCAGGGAGTGACCCACACCCCGACATCGTCTCACCGCCGACCGGGGCCAGGACCTCTCCGGTGTAGTACGACGACAATCTTTCGGAGGCGAAGAAGACACGAAGACGCTTGAGCAAGGCGACGTAGCCGCAGTCGTCCAGCAGCACGGTGCGCACGCTTGCCCCCTACCGTAGATGCGCACGTGCTCGTCGTCCAGGCGCAGGTCCAGGTCCTCTCGCACCCGGTCTGTGATCGCTATCTTGCCAGATAACGACGATTATCCCGCCATCCTCCCCCTGCCATCAGGCGTGGTCAACAGCCGAAGGGCTCGTCGAGCGTGGGGTGACCAGCCCGACTTCATAGGCGAGCACCACTGCCTGGACGCGGTCGCGGAGATCCAGCTTGCCCAGGATGCGCGCGACGTGGGTCTTCACTGTGGCCGGGCTGAGGACCAGCCGCTCGGCCAACTCGGCGTTGCTCAGCCCGGTGGCCATCAGGCGCAGCACCTCCAGCTCGCGGGGTGTCAGGTCGGACAGGTCGCGGTGGATCGCCTCGTCAGGGCGGGCGAAGCGCTCGACCAGGCGGCGGGTGATGGCGGGGGCGAGCAGGGCGTTGCCCGCGCGCACCACCCGGACCGCCGCCACGAGCTGCTCGGGGGTGACGTCCTTGAGCAGGAAGCCGCTGGCGCCTGCGGTAAGGGCGGCGTAGACGTACTGGTCGAGGTCGTAGGTGGTCAGGATGAGGACGCGCGTCCCGCAGGTGCCGGCCGCGACGATCCGCCGGGTAGCCTCGATGCCGTCCATCTCGGGCATGCGGATGTCCATCAGGACCACGTCGGGGGCGGTCCGCTGGACGGCGGCGACGGCTTGGGCGCCGTTGGCCGCCTCAGCCGCCACCTCGATGCCGTCGGCGGTGAGGATCATGCCGAACCCGCTGCGCACCAGCGCCTGGTCGTCGGCGATGACCACGCGCAGGGGCCCGCTCACGTCGTGGTCCACGGGAGACGTGCCGCGACCAGGTATCCATCGCCGGCAGGCCCGGCACGCAGGCTGCCGTCGTAGATGGCCAGTCTTTCCCGTAGTCCGGCCAGTCCCCGGCCCTGCCCGTCTCCTGCCCGCGGCGCGTGTGTTCCGCCGGTGTCGGCGATCTCGATCTCCATCCACTCCCCGGGGTAGCGGATCGCGAGGGACGCCGTCGCGCCGTTCGCGTGCTTCATGGTGTTGGTCAGCGCCTCCTGCACCACCCGGTAGGCGGCCATCTCCACCCCTGGCGGCAGCGGGCCGGGCGGCTGCGCCACGTCCGCCTGGATCCGCACCCCGGCCGCGCGCACCCGCTCCATCAGCGTGTCCAGCTGGTCGAGCCCCGGCTGCGGCTGCAGCCCGTCGTCCGAGATCTCCGCAGGACCGCTGCCCGGACCGGCCAGCAGGCCCATGACGTGACGCAGCTCCGCCATGGCAGCCCGGCCGCTGGCCTCGACCGCGAGCATGGCCTGCTTCGACCGTTCCGGCGCTGCGTCCATCACTTTGCGTGCGGCTCCGGCCTGGATCACCATCACGTTCACGTTGTGGGTGACGATGTCGTGGAGCTCGCGCGCGATCCGGGAGCGCTCCAGCTCCACGGCCCGGCGCGTGGCCTCCTCCTGGGCACGGCCGGCTTCGTCCAGCCGCCGGCGCCACAGGCGGACCGCGCCGGCCACGACCCCGGCGCTCAGCAGGACGGTGAACGGGCCCAGCCAGTTCGGCAGGCTGCCGACAGAGTCATGGAAGGCCACGCCCGCCAGCACGGCCGCCACCGCGAGCCCGCCCATTGCCAGGGCCAGGTGCCGGCTGTGCGCCATCGCGCTGTAGGCGGCGATGGCACATGCCAGCACGGTGATCCATGTCGCGTCATCGTGCGTGGCCAATGCGGCGAGCAGCACCACCCAGAAAGCGCCGAGCGGGCTCAGCCGCCGCGCCGCCAGCGGCAGGGCGGTCGCGATCACCAGCAGCACGAGCGGGCCCTGCGACGGTTCCCGTGTTGGCACGACAGGGCGCGCTTCGTCGGCAGGCGAGGCGATCACGGGTTGCAGCCGCAAGGACTCGGCCAGCGGGACCCGATGCGCACCCTCCGGGGCGGAGGCGGCCGCCGTTACCGCCAGGGCGGTCAAGACGAGCGCCACCAGCAGGTCGGCCATGAGCGCCCGCCTGGACGGACGAGGACGCCACTGGTCGGGGCGCACGAGAGCCAGCCATCTTGCTACCACCCAGGCATTGTCCTGTATGTCCCATAAGGGCCGCGTCGGCCTGCGTGACTACATCGCAATGATGATCCGGCGGCGAAGATCGGCACGACGGCCGACGCGGCACGGCATCGGCCGCGTCTAGCGTCGTCGCCGTACATCTTCGAAAGGCGAATTCATGCGTCATATGGCCATCGCGGCCGGATTGCTCCTCATGGCGATCACCTCATGCGCGCCGGCGTCGGCTCCCGCGGCCGGGAGCGCCGCCGTGGACCGACCGTCACGCAATCCCTCTCCGGACGCCCTCGCCGAACCGCCCAAGACGGCGCGTGACGGCGCGCTCTCGCTCCCGGATTTGACCGGTTCCCAGCCGGTCGGCACCACCTCGCTGCACCTCACCGACACCTCGCGCCCCGACCCCTGGGATGCCGGTTCGAAGTCCAGGGAGCTCATGGTGTCGCTGTGGTACCCGGCCGCGAAGGCGGGCGGGCAGGCGGCGCCGTACATGAGCGTCAAGGAGTCGGAGCTCACCCTGAAGAATGCCGGTGTCACCGGCGTCCCGGCCGACCTGCTCGCCCGGACGCGCACCCACGCCTTCAGCGACGCGCCGCCGGTGGGCAAGGCGCGCACGCTGCCCCTGGTCGTCCTTTCCCCCGGCTTTGAGAAGACGCGTAGCTCGCTCACCGGCCTCGCCGAAGACCTGGCCAGCAGAGGCTACGTCGTGGCCGCCATCAGCCACACGCACGAGAACATCGCCACCGTCTTCCCCGGCGGCCGCGTGGTCACCTGCACGGCCTGCCAAGTCCAGCCACACGACCAGGCCTTCTGGGACAAGGTGGGCGCCACCCGCGCCGACGACGTCTCCTTCGTCCTCGACCAGCTGACCGGCCCGCGCCCCAAGTGGAAGGGGTCCCGGCTCATCGACCCGGACAGGATGGCCATGGGCGGCCACTCCGCGGGCGGCGCCAGCTCGGTGGCGGCCCTGCTGAAAGACCCCCGCATCAAGGCAGGCATGAACATCGACGGCCTGGCCATCGTGCCCGTGCCGGCGAGCGGGTTGAGCAAGCCCTTCCTCCTCCTTGGCGCGCAAGCCACGCGCACCCCGGGCGGCCAGGAATCCGCCTCGTGGGAGGCCGCCTGGCGGCACCTCACCGGATGGAAGTGCTGGCTCGTGGTCGCCGGCGCCGAACACGCCTCCTTCACCGACATCTCCCTGCTGGGCGAGCAAGCGGGCCTGGACACCGGCGCGACGCTGCCCGCCGCCCGGTCGATGGAGATCACCCGCGCGTACGTGGCCGCTTTCCTCGACCTGCACTTGCGCGGCACACCGCAGCCCCTGCTCGATCGGGCGTCGGCGAGATATCCAGAGGTCAAGGTTTGCGCGGTTGAGCGGAAGAGCTGCGCCTGAAAGAGGAACGATTCTTGGACACCACGAAGCGCGACCAGGCGTCGGCTGCCAGATGCCGGGGCGGACGTTCGAGCCCGTCGGTCACCAGAGCGGGGTGTCTGGCTGGACGGCGCTCCCCAGCCCGGAGGTAGTGAACTCGCTGTCGCAAAATTCGACTGCGGTGAACCCTGATCACATTATCGTGAGCGTTTGCGCAGGACGACTCCCGCTGCGACCAGCGCGCCGCCCAGGCACGCCACCAGCGCGTGGTGCCAGCTGGCCCACAGCTGCGGACTCGTGTCGGAAGATCGGTCATCGAACACGCCGTGCGCGCCGTAGTCGTGGCCTTCCGAACCGTCGGCGGGCTCCCACAGATTGGCCGCCTGGCCAGGGTCCTTGGGCTTGTCGGTCTGCTGGGCGGCGAATCCGGTTCTGGCCAGGTAACGGTCGAGCAGGCCGGGCGCGACCGCGTTGGCGAGCAGGTCGCCACGGTGCTGGCGCCGACCCAGTATTCGCGGCGTCGCGGGTGGTCCGCGGCGTGCAGTATGGCTCGCGCGGCGACCTCAGGCTGGTAGATCGGGGGTACCGGCTGGGCCTGGCGGGGCAGCCGGGACAGCACCCAGGAGAACTGGGGCGTGCTGACCGCAGGCAGTTGCGGCAGGGTCACGTGGACGCCGCTGTGATCGTGAAGCAGTTCGCAGCGAAGCGCCTCGTTAAGCCCTGGATGGCGTGTTTGGCGCCGCAGTAGGCGCTCTGAAGTGGAATGCCCCGATAGGCCAACGCGGAGCCGACCTGGACGATGGTCCCCCGGTTCCGTGGCCGCATGCGTTTCAGCGCGGCCATGGTGCCGTGGACGTAGCCGAGGTAAGTGACCTCGGTGACCCGGCGATACTCCTCCGGCCGGATATCGGTGAATTGGGCGAACACCTAGGTGAACGCCACGTTCACCCAGACGTCGATGGGACCCAGTTCGGCCTCCACCTGCTCGGCGGCGGCGTCGACCTGGTCGAAGTCCGCCACATCGACCGGCATCTCCAGGGCCGTGCCGCCGCCTTGGCGTACCTGGTCGGCCGCGGCGGACAAACCTTTGACGCCCCGAGCGAGCAGGGCCACCTTCGCGTGGCGCTGGCCGTACGCCGTGGCCACCGCGCGGCCGACGCCGCCGCTGGCCCCGGTGACGACCACGACCTGAGGCGACTGATTCTTGGCTCCCATGACCTCTCCCGTCCCGTGGTTCAGCAATTCACCACTTACTTCCGCCGCAGTACCCGGGCAACAGCCGCCAACACTCCCGTGACAGCGCATCCGGCACCGGCGATCACTGCTGCGCGGGCACACGCGCCCGGCGGCGCAGGCCTGGGAGCGCACGCGCGTTCGGGAACGACACCAGGCTGCCGCGAATCCCGGCGGAGGCCGGCCGCGAGCAGTTCGGCGAGGTGCATGCCTTCCCGGCCGCCGCTGTCGAGCTGATGGATCTGGGTACGGCAGCTGAACCCGTCGGCGAGCACGGCGGTCTCCGGGGCCTGTCCCGCTCGAAATTAGGATTCTGGGCTTGAGCTGGGCGTTCTTCCGTGTCAAGCAGCGTTGCTGTACTGGTTGATCAAGCCGCCGATGACCGGGGTGCGCCGCACTCGCCGTACATCCAGGCGGACGCCAGCTAGCGGCGTGTCCGAGGGGGCATCTGGCGGGCATTGCCGCAGCGCTTGATGCGGCCGATGGGAGTTGTAGTGCCGGGCATACTCGTTCAGCACCGTACGCGGGTGCGCCTGGTTGTAGATGAGCATCCGGTCTAGCAGTTCCCGGCGGATTGTGCCCACCAGGCGCTCGCAGATCGCGTTCGCCCGTGGAGCGTCGGGAGGCGTCACGATGACCTCGACACCCTCGTCTTGGAACACCGTGTCGAAGGCGACAGTGAATTTGCTGTCGCGATCGCGGATCAAAAAGCGCACGATCATGTAGGCGAGAGACAACAACACCTCACAACCGTCTCAGATGGGCTCGCGCACCCGCTGCCAAAGCCCCAGCTCACACACCAAGTTCGAGTTTCCGAGCGGCACAACCATACGAGCACACCGGAGATCGAAAACGCCGCAGGCAGGCGAATAAGGCTAGGTGGTAAACAAAGGAAACCCCAGATCACAACATGTGAACGGGGGCTTCCTCTGGGTGCGCCGCCAGGGAATCGAACCCCGGACCCGCTGATTAAGAGTCAGCGGCCCTGAGTGATCAACCGTCCGCCAGCCTGCCTGGACGTCCCGTGTCGTACCGTTTCGTCCCTGACTCCGCTGATTTTCATGCCGGTCCGTCCGCGCCCGTGCCGGATAGGTTCCCGACATCCGAGCACACTACGAGCGCACCGACACCCACCCGATGCGGTCGTGATCTGTCACCGAACGTAAGGGGTGCAGTTCTCGTCCGGCCGCCGCCGCTCGATCTAGCGCAACAGACACTTCATCGGCATACCGTCAGGCCCCAGGGCTTTGGACTGGACAAATAGCTCCGAGTCGATCAACCGTACCCGGGACGGAGGGACGGTGACATGGGAGAGACAGGGTTTCAGGAGCTTCGGCCGGAGCCGGTCTGGGCGTCGGTACGGGGACGCACCTATCAGGGTGTGCTGCTGTGGCGGAAGGTCTTCCCCGGTACGGTCGACCAGGTTCCGCGGGCGCGTCATCTGGTCCGGGCGCTGCTGATGGACACCGCGTTCGCCGAGGACGCGGAGTACGTCACCTCAGAGCTGATGACCAACGCGCTGCGGCACGCGCCTCGGTCGGGCTCGCCCGCAGGCTCGGTCGTCCTGGAGTGCCTGCTGGCTCCCTGCCAGGTCCGCGTCGCCGTCTACGATCTCGGCGGGGGTGGCACGCCGAGGTTTGTGACGCCGATGCCGTTGAGCGGCCACGGGTACGGGTTACGCGCGGTCATGCTGATGGCGAGCCAGGCGGGGCGCGGCGGCAGCCCGGACGCCGGTCACGTGGTGTGGGCGATTCTCACGCACGAGTGACCTGGTGAGCGATCCGCCGCACTCGTCTCAGGTTCGGCCAGTGTCGTTGAGCTGGTGCTGGGCCTCGCTTAAGCGCTGCCGCGCCGAGGTCTGTTCGCTGGGTCCATCGGGTGTCGTGTCGATCTTGCCGAGGCGAGCTTGAGCAGGGCATAGGTGGAGTGGACGGGCAGGGCTGGCGAACGAAGTGCAGTTCGGCGGCTCATTATGCGGCACCTGGCGAGGCATCACGAGGACGACCGTGGTCGGCGCATCGTTTTTATATACATTGACATCGACCGCATTGTCTGCAGGGAGGAAATTCACACTCCTCGCATGGATAAATATTCGAACTTGATCCATGGCCACAGTGCGGACAAGCCAACATTTCTTCATACGGCATAGAACGAACGTTTGTGCGTCTAGTATAGGCGTCGCCTGCAACTCCTTTCCTAGAAAGTGTATCGAGGAGTATCGTCGTCGTTCGATTGGCTCCTGCCTCGGCCCATGCTTGAAGAAGGTTCGGGATCGGCGTATCCGGAAGCGGCTCTGAGATAGCGAGACGAAGATCTGACGTTGTCCAGCCACTCCAACGCTGTCGAATTCCCAAATCTCGCAATGGGTGGTGCTGCGGTACGACGAGTCCACGGTGAATGTGCAGTAAAGGCCAGCCATTGCTTGCGGCGAAAACAACGGCGGCTGTTCGTCGACGGATGAGGACCACTGCGCCGCGGACGGGAAGGCGGTTCGCGAGGGCTATTGCACATACCTCCTCACTGGCTCGGCTGGCGGCATATAACTGGTGAAGGTGTTCAGGGGTCGGTTTGTGTCCGTCTAGGACCCGTAGAATCGTGGCGTCGGGGAGGAGAATCTGAGCGGCGATCGCGTCACAGAGGCGTTCGACGTCAGCAGCGGGATTAGGTCTATCTGCAAGCCAGTCAAGAACGTCGTCATCCTCGTTCACGAGGAAATGGCCGAACTCATGTAGCAGGGTGAAGTTCTGGCGCCGTGAACGCGGCGACGGCGCGAAGCAGATAACACGATCAGTCGTAAGTGATACTCCGTCACACCACCCGCCTGCTCCACGACAGTCGCGAAGCTGATCTAGAGGAACGATATGCATGCCGAAATGACGAATCAGCGCATCTTCAGGCTCGAGCCCCAGTGCCTCGCGGATCTTGTTGGGTACCGAAGCGACCAATCTGCGCGCATGCAGCTTAGGGGTCATTCCAGATCATGTACCGGCGAATGGATCATTGGGCTGCCCACGACGAGCTCGTTCGTTCGCGAGCAATACGACCAGGACAGCTTTCCACTGACGAGTAGTAAGTGTCTGGGCTCCGCGATGTGCAGCTGCGTTAAACCGCTGGTGTAAGTCATCACGAGCAGCTCTCGGACTAATTCCTTGCAGACGTGCCCATTGATCAACGATCTCGTTCAGTTCGTCGCTGTACAAGACTTGTAGGAATGGATTCATGCTATCGTCCAGCCTGAGGGTTTCCATCGCCCCCGGCGAGTCCGTTCCTGAATGCATCAGCGCCTCGCTGGAGACGTTGAGTGTTGCCGCGAGGTCAGCCAAGAGGGCCAGAGCGACTTGCTCAGTGCGTTGTTCCCATCGAAATACGTCGGACGTAGTGGTCGACCAGCCGCATTGTTGGAGCGACTCGGCGATGCTGGAGGGCCTCCGGCTCCGCGCCTGTCGGGCTTTACGCAGAGCTCTCGGATCGAGAAGCACAGTCGGAACGGCACCGAGCGCGAGTGCGATCGGATCGTCACTCAGTGGTGGGAGCGGCTCGTCGACTATAAGGCGGTCGACATTGTTCCACGCTTCGAGCACTTTCTGTTGAAGCGTGGCGTCTAGACTATCGATTGCTGGCAGGACGTCTTTGCTTCCGTTTAAAACGTCTAGGTAGTCCAGCGCCAGTTGGGCTATTTGATCCTTCTCTGGATCGGCGTGATTCGGTGGCGGAGTTGAACTCGATGCGTCAAACACCTCCGGGCTCCTTTTTTCCCGAAATCGATCATCACTCGTCATGACGCCGAGCCTTTGCGGATGAGTATGGTGCCAAGAACAGCGCATGCAATGTCTGTGATAGGCTCAAACGTGGTACGGAGCCTCCAGTATCCTTTCATGATCCTTCTCCTGTCCGGCGGATTCGCGGCCATGCTCGATTAACGCCGAGCTCGTCGAGTAGGTCAGATATGGGCTTCTTGAGTAACTGTCCGACTCGTTGGCCCGTGACGCTGTGTCGAGCTCCGATTTCGATCCGCGTGTCGCCGGCCAGCAGTGATGACAGCATGGCCGCCTCTCGCTCGGCCAACCGGTCGAGGGTGCGTTGTACCGCGCAGCTGACCTCGTAGCTCCGTTGCCGCTCAATAATTTGATCGACGACGTCTGGGCAGATTTCTGCGATGTCCTCTAGCTCGTGGGGACTCCCGGCTCTTGACTGACTACTACTCTCAGGGGACTCGACCGTACGGGCCCTCTGCTGGCGGGAGGAGGCGCGTAGCCGGTCGAGTGCCGCGTTGCGTACTGACTGCATGAAGTACGCATCTGGAGTGTCCGGGACGTGGCCCGCAGCAAATCGAGCCGCGACCCTGACGACTGCGGTGGAGACCGCATCCTCCGCGTCGTGCTCGTTGCGCAGGATCGCACGTGCGGCGCGCATCGCAACTTCCCTGTTGCGCAGGTACAGGGCAGCAAGAGTCGGTGGATCGTCCTCGCCTGCCAAGTGTGGTGACCTCCGTTCTCCGCGCTTCTGCGGGTCGCGCCTCTACGCATGGTGACGTTAGCGATGGTCGCTCCGAAAGCTTTCCTGGTCAGAGGGCTGTCCCTGCCCGCACTGTGCTAGCCACTGGCCACGGCATCAACTGAAGCATCAGAACATTCTGAGCCGAGTGGCAGCCGAGCACACGGGGTGGGTCGCTAACATGGTGATCTTTACACTAGGCAGGAATCATCTGGTGAGTGACGAAGCCTGGCGCGAGTATCGGCGAGCGTTGCCGGTGAACGTGGTCGACGTTGCGCGAACGCGCCTCCTGCACGAGTATGAGCCGGTCACAAAGGAGCGGTTCGATCTTGGCCGCCATGCTGGCGTCGTACCTCGGGCCGAGGAGCCGGTTTATCGTTGGGCACGGTATAAGGAGGCGTACTCTCCTCGCCTAGTGCGAGAAATGCTCGATGAACTGCTGCCAGAGCAGCTCGGGCGACCGGGGGCGGAAGCACCGCTTGTGTACGACCCCATGGTGGGGTCAGGTACTTCACTGCTGGTAGCTGCCGAACGAGGGTTGCCAGCGCTCGGTGCCGATCTAATGCCCTTCGCAACCTTCCTCTCAGCAACATTGGTCCGGTGGGGCGAGGCGGACCCGCGGGCCGTCAGGCAGATCGCAGATGATGCGTTGGCCGGGTATACCTCCCTCGCAGGACGTGACTGGCTAGACGTACCTGCGGCGAAATGGGCCTTCTCACCATCGACGCTGACGACGCTGACCAAGTTAGTCGGTGCGGTAGATCGCGCGCCTACTGGGGTGGAGCGAGACTTGGTTCGTTTGGCCGTGCTGTCAGCGGTTGAGCAAGTCAGCTATGCGGTCAAGGACGGCACGTCGTTGCGACGACGACTGCCGGATGGTCCCGCACGACCTGGTCGTCCGGGACAACAACGCCGTGCGATGGGCGCCGCGGACGTGGTCGCGGGGGTCCGCCAGCGCATCGATTCCATCGTCTTGGATCTCGAGATCAGCAATTCCTCGTTTCTGCCGCAAAGTGCTGGAGGCCTAACCCCAGCCGACGAAGGCGAGCGCATGGAGGCGGCTTCGGCACAGGCGCCCAGATCTCCTGCCTCCCGGTTGATGGTCGTCCGCGCGGACACTCGCCAATGGCGACCCGCTCGCGAGACCTGCAGTGTTGTCGTTTTTAGCCCGCCGTACCCGAATAGGTACGACTATTCGGCCGTCTACCAACTGGAACTTGCTCTCGGGAATTTCGTCTCAGACGCGGCAGGGCTGCGACGCGTGCGCAAGCAATTGTTGCGCTCGCACCTTGAAGCGCCACCACGAGATGACTATCGCGTTGAGTTGCCGGCGCTGCGTGAGTTTCTGGCGGCTGTCAACGGCAGCCGCGTCAGCGGGGATCAGTCAGGTCGGATCCTGCGTATGGTGGCAGGCTTCTTCGAGGACATGGCCGATGTGCTCGACCGACTGGCTGAAGCGTTGCGCCCAGGTGGATCTGTTGGTTTAGTGGTGGGGACTCAGACGTACCTGGGTCATCATCTGCCAACTGATCTGCTGCTCGCCGAACTGGCCCGCAGCAGCGGGCTCGAAATACGTGAGCTGTGGGTTGTGCGCGCCAAGGGCGTGGCATCACAGCAGCGCGCCCGCGCCGGTTCGGCGAGCCGCGAAACGGTCCTGATATTGAGTAAGCCGTCCGCCCATCGACGTCGCAGCGGACGGACGGGTCGCACCGGACATTCATCGGTTCGCGAGGCGGGCGGCGGTGTATAAGAAGCCCTCCTGGATGGCGAGGCGGCCACCCCCGACGAGGTAACCTCGGTCGAGTCCGCGGTTGAACCTCTCGCAGCCGAACGCTACTGCGAGGCATTTGTGGCATCCTCCGCGTTCAGCCAAGCAGACTGGGTCATGGACGCAGCTGGCGGCTGCGTCGGCAGCGTCCGTGAGCCAGAGCTGAAGATGTTGTTCCGCGAGCGCGCCGAGAGCGCCGAGGTTAAACGAGTTGAACTTCGCAACGAATATCAGCGTGCTGGCCGCACGTTCGAGCAGATACTCCCCGACGGAGTTGGCTGAGAAGCTTGAATGATAGGCGAGCGCGTGCATCAGGAGATGTGACCAGACGTGAGTCACCCGCCGAATAGCGTCGGCAGCATCGGTCGATACGGCCGAGAAGCTGGTATCGAGTACCCAAGCTCGAGCCTGTTCAGGTGTCGGCTCCTCAGACGTTGACCATCGTGGAGTCCAGCCGTTGGCTCGGCAGAAATGCCACAAGACCACTGGATCAGCCTCAACCAGCAAACCTTCGGTGTCGGCATCGACGGCTATGAGAGGCAGTTGCTCGGTATCCCGTGTGGCATCCAGGGGAAGCAGTCGTGCACGCACGTCGGAGTGCACACGGCTGAAGCCGTACCCGACAAGGGCGATCGGGAATTCACGTACCAGTGATATTCGAGCCAGGCCCAGCTGGCGCGCGGTTTCGAGGCCGGTGCGAATCCGGTCAGCTAGCACGTTGCTTCCGGCCGATGAAAGAGCTGCAGCAACGTCTGCGAGATTGTCAACGGAGTGTCGAGCGTGGAGAAAGGCTCGCTCCAACGTTCGCCGATCGGCGGCTGCTGTAACCACGGTACTGGGTTGGAGGTTTGTCCGCGTTCGCTCCAGAGCTGGCTCGTCTCCCCGGGTTTCGTCGACCACTTTCTGCGCTCGGGCGATCGTCTCGACATCGTCGGGATAGCGCTCGCGAATCATGTTCAGCAGGTCCACCGCCTGCGAGCTGGGACTAGGTGCGCCAGCACCGCGGCCTGCGGCTAGCATCCCGGAGAGGTCGCCTATTGTGCCCATGTAGTGGCCAAGCGCATAGACCGCGGCGCGGTCGTTGTTACGTGCCTGGCGCATCTGGGCGTCCACGTTGACGAGCGTGAGACGATGCCCGTAGTAGGCGCGAGTGTCCCGCGCCGTCACTGGGGTGAGATTGCGGGTGCGGTTTGCCGGGTCGGCGGCGGCGAAGGTACAGCCGTTGCAGGTTGCGAACCGCATGCCGAGCCAGCGCCTACAGGTCTGCTGGCTACAGCGGAATCCCGCAGTAACGAAGGATCCAGTGTCCTCAAACGTACGCTGATCGTTCGGATGATCGGGACACTGTGGTAGCTGAAGCTGCTGTCTCTTACCGCATGCGTGAACCTGGTAGTAGGGAAGTTGCCGGTAAGTACCGGTCCGACACTGCCTACATCTGCGAGAGGCTGGAATCTCGGCCTCTGCCTGCCGGGAAGTCCGAAGCAGCAGAACATGTCCGCAGCTCCCACAGAACAGTCTGGTTGGCCAGACGTCCCACCTGACTAATTCAGGCCGCACGAGGCGGAACGTGTCTGCGTGCTCCATGACGTTAGAAGGAAAGCCGGAGGCGTCGCCACCGGCTGCCCGCCATTTGGTCAACTGCAGTTCGAGGGCTTCTAGAACCTGCTCGATGGGGATGTCCGGGCGACCGCCGCTGATGTCACGCACGACGCAGTAGACACCGTCCACCTCGTGCTCGAAGACCTGGCTAGGCATATGACCGTACTGGACGGTTACACGAGAACGTTGCACTGATGGGCTCCAATATGTTCGCCTGCTGTGCAGGAAAGCGTGTTCGTTCAGGCGGAGATCAGGTGTTGCCGCCTTCGTCGGCCATGTCCGGCAGGTCGTCGTTGGAGTCATCGCCGCCAAGCATCGTGAACATCCGTGAGGCGAATCCTCCCAACGCGCTGAAGTCCGCTGGAGCGTCGATGTCTCGAAAACTGGTTGGCGGCCGTGGACGCAGGCGCCGTTGCAACTGCGGATCGGTACCGGACAGTGATGCCAGCAACTCGTCGAGCACGTGATCAACGCGCAGCCGGAAGCTCTCGGCGACGACGGAGTCCAATACCTCGCTACGTAAGCCGAATGCCTGGTAGATGGAGTCACGCAACCGCATTTCGCCCGCCTCGCCGACGGCGGCCAGCCACGCTTCCGCTTGTACTGCTTTGCCGAAGTCGACCGGTGCAGGTCCGATGGCCTCCAGAGCGCCGGAGTCGCGGCCAATCTCGCTGAGTAACAGTGCCGCCACTAGGCCGCTGGCGGTTTTGCGCGGGGCGTGGAGGCTGAAACGGTTTAGTGCGACGGGTTCGACGAGAGTGTTCACATGCCGGTGGGTTGGGTCGAAGAAATGGAACACACTGCGGTCACGGAGGTGGTATCGGTTAAGAGCAGTGAAAACGAGTCCGACCTGCGATCGACCGGCTCGAGAGGTGGCCTGCACGTAGTAGGCCAATGTCGACGGCATCCCTAGGACGAATTGAACGTTGAGCCGAGCAAGGTCGACACCATGGCTGACGAGGCTGGTTCCCGCTATTACGGCGAGTCGGCGGCCAGCGGGCGTGGCGATGGTCTCCCGCTCGACGCGGCGAATGACTTCGCTGATTTCGGCGAGACGGTTCGCTCCGGTGAGACGTTGGGCCTGGAAAGGTGCGGGATCAGCAGTGACGCCGGCGCGGGATGCGTGGGTGAGGACATGGTCAGCGTCAGTCTTGCGGTTGACGTAGTAGAGCTGAAGTTCGTATGCGAAGAGCCATTCGTCTACGTGATCGGGAGTGACGGTCGTGAGACCAAGTTCCGTGATGACGTCAGCCGCATCCAAGGCGCGCAGACGTTCCAGTTCACGTCGGACAGCGTCGCCGCACGCGAGGGAGAAAGTGCTGGTGTCCATAAGTGAGGGTAGGGCGCCGACGAAGATACGTCGTGTTAGGTCGTCGTGCCGACGAGCGTAGAACGACTGTCCGTCGACCCAGCCTTCACTCGGGAACCGTCGGGGGCGAAGCGCGTAAAGTTGACGAACCTGGTTTGCGTAGTCGCTAATCGTCGCGGTGGCGGCCAGAACCTTGCTCGGTAGTCCTGACCCGGTGCGACACAGATGTTGCCACAGTGTCTCGTAGTGAGCCGCGAAGGTGCCGAGTTCCTCAGCGAGAAGGTGCAGCTCGTCTTGAATGGCTAGCGCTGGCGCCGGGTCGTGTGATCTGACAGCGCTCCATTCTCGGGGGTTGCGGCCGCAATGTTCGCGCGCGAGGCAGCGGGGTTCGGATCGACTGCCTTGCCGGAACGTGACGAACCCGTGGTCGGGGCACCGGTGGGCAGGCCCATGGGTCAGGTGAGAGAAGTGAGGATTGAAGGCTATGGTAGCCAGCTTGTCGACGGTGGCGACGAGGACGGTAGGTAGGTAGCGGTATACCTCATCGTCAGTGATGGACACGGGCAGGTCCCGGCTGCAGTCGGGGCAGGTGTGTCGGAGCCGGACGGTTTTAGTGTCGGGTCGAAGCGCGACCTGTTCATTGCCGCAGTAGGGGCAGGTGGGAAGAACTACGTTCTCACGCCGCCACGATGTGTTCTGCATCGCCATGGCATCAATGTCTCGCCATTTTGTGTCAGCTGCGTCGGTCAGCCGGTTTGGGGTGTTGTTTCGTCCGACGAAGTATCCCAGCTCGAACGGCTCCCCAAGATCCCAAATTTCGTCCTCGCTGGTACCGCGAGTGTGTTCGTGATATATCGAACGAACGAGTTCACAGCACACGATTAGTCGCAGGATGCGGTCCAGTTGCTGTACGGAGAGCATGCGTAGCGGGAATCTGATGATGCAGGTGGTGCCGAAACTCTTACCGCGCAGCCTGTCGTAGAACATGGCGGTGGCGGTGATGCCGTAAAGCGCTGCGCTCTTGCCGCCGCCGGTCGGGAACCACAGGACGTCGGCGTAGTTCAGTTCGTCCCGGAGTTGCTCGCCGGATGGTTCGCGGGCCGTGAGGGCGGCTAGGTGGAGCACGATGAACACGATTTGGAACAACCGCCACCGACGTACGGCAGGGGGTCCGGTCGGTGTGTAGACACCCCCCGGCGCGTCCATGCGGCGCATCGCCTGGTTCATCCAGCAGAACGCGAGTCCAATTCCGTCAGGGCTTGGGCTGCTCAAATCGGTTTCGATGAGGCCGATGCCGGCGGCAAAACGTCGACGTTCGTCCGCGAACGCATCCCGGTCCGCCCGGCATTGTTCTAACGCCTCGTCGCTGAGGGGTGGTTCGCTGGCAAGGTACTCGTCCCATCGGTCGAGGAAACCCTGCATGTGGTCGGCGATCTTGCTCAGTACTCGGACCGGATCTTGCGCGAGGTCTTTGAAGGTGGGTTCCAAGTCGGGCCGGGATTCGTACACGGCTTGCCGAAAGACCGGGAAGGCAGTGGTGACGAGACGGCCAGCGGTCGGATCGGACGCATCTTCGTCCAGGCAGCAGAACCGTCCATGCGCGTATACCAGCGGCGCGATTCGGTAGTCGGTGTCAACTGTGCGGTAGCCCATGTTCAGCAGGCTTCCGCCCGTGATCGTGGCCTCGAAGCTGGCATCGTAGACAGAAACCTCGGGCAGGAAGCCTCGGTCTCTTGGCGCGCGGGTGGCTGCATTGGAGAGGGTCAGCGCCAGGCGGATACGTCCAGTCGGATCACGATGGGCTGTCACAGTGAACTGTGGATCGGCAGTCGGTGCCGTCCAGCCGGGCTCGCCGTGGGCTGTGAGCCACGCATCGAATGTCTCGGGATCACTCATTGCCTTGCGCGGTATGCGTTGACCAGCGCTGTCGAGTAAACGGTACGGACCGCCAGCGGGTCCTATACCGGAAGTCCGAACATCGGATGTGCCCTGATCGCCAAGCGCATGCACAACGGCTGATCGCACGACACCCTGATCATCTATCGTGATGGGGACACTGTTTCTAGGTACGGGGATGCTTAGCTGAAGCGTCAGGTTGATGTTGTAGCGTCGGTAGACCAGCAAGATCGGATCGCTAGCCTCCTTGTTGGCTCGCCTGGACCTTGGACGGTCTGCGGACTCATCAAGTGCTTCTGGTCCAGAATGATTGGCCACCGCGTCGGTAACCGAAACGTGGGCGTCTTGGTTGAGGGCGGCCTGTTTTTCGGTGGTGCCGGCCCGCTGGTCCATAGGCCCGCTACCCTCAGAGGCATCCTCGTCGCCTGACGCACTCGACGAGGATGCCTCTGCCTCGTCGAGCTCACCTGCTTTACGGGCGACGAGAGCCGCGTGTTCGAACTGTTCTTCGTAGGTTGGAAAATGCTGTAGGTAGAGTGCAAAGTGCAGCTTGACGTCCACAGTCAAGCGTTTCTCACTAGGCATTACGAGGCAGGTCAGGCCGAACTCACTGGCGGGTAGCTGATCGACCGGAACACCCGGCTCGGCCGGTAGATCCTGGGCAACAACCATTTGGTCAACCACAGGCGGGTCCTGTGGTGCTAGGACGCCAAGGACGACCTGCTCCCTTGGCTGACGACCACGCAGTCGGCGTGCCTCTGGGCCGCGACCAGCGAGTCGTTCGTGCGATACCTCGATGAAGCGGCGCACGAGTCGCTCCTGATCGGCATGCAAAGCAACTCGTTGCGCATGCTTGCCCGCGTCCGATTCGGCCGTTTTCGCGGATGAGTCTACCGTTACAAGAACACCGGCCTCCCCAGGTTCGTCGCGTGCTAGTAGCTCACCGTCATCGAGCTTTGAGCCGATGGGCCGCGGTTTGATCGTCACAGGCAGACTCCAGACAATTCATTTCCATGTGCCGGCGTCGTTCGACGCCGCTATGGAATCTGACGCCAGTGGATGAAGTCGTGAAAGTCGACGAGACCGAGCGCGCTTGCCGGCGGCGCGCTCATCACAGTCTCCCGGTGTCGGCGTCGAGATCGGCTCGACCGAACGAGGTCACGGCCGCTTCATCGTCCAATAGGTCCACTGCGGTGCCCGGAGTTCCGGCCGGCTGGAACATTCGGGTCGCTTCGTCGATACTCCAGGGCCGCTGGAGTGCAGACGCGGGTGCGAATACGGCTTCTCCTACTGCGACTACTCGCCAGGCGGTCAGTTCCGCCGCGAGATCAGCGATCTCGTCGCCGAGCGTCACGCCAGCTCGGTCTAGGGCAGCAGTGTCACCGGTTGCGTGCCATCCGGCTAACTTGACAAGTGCCGAGCCGACTGTGGAGTGGTGGCTTCGGACCGCCCGCATCACGGCCGCAATGCGAGCGGCCTCTCCGGCCACTACCGCGCTGCCAGCGATTCGGCCGATGTGTGCCACATTCCGCGGATCAATCGGTCCGATCCGCCTAGTGTCACTCCATTGAGCTACCGCAGATGAAGTGATGTCGGCTCCCAGAGCGTTCAGGCGGCCAGTGAGTTCCATAACTGACCCTGTGGCGGCGAGGGCATCGTCAAGGGCGACTCGCCACAGTTGCAGTAATAAGCCAGCGACCTGCGGTCGCTGCTCAGCGATAAGCGGGCGGATGCGATCGAAGAGTGTTCGACGCTCTGGATCTGATACGCCGATGATCGTCATCCCCGGTGCGACCTCGGCGACGGCCTGGAGGCGAACACTGTCGTCTCGCAGGCGCTGGACGCGTGCAGACACCGCGAGGAGAAAGACAGTAGCGGGTTGGATTCGTTCTTCGCGGGCCGTTGACTGGACTACCACAGGCACTGCGAGTACGCGTCGCTTGTACGAAAGAGGGCTGCGGTCGGGAGCCTCGCACATGTCGTCGGCTTCGGCGTCAAGATCCGAGAGGTCAAGATCGATATCGTTTTGCGGTTCGGTGATCGCTGCGACAGCAATCGCATTCTGATCCGGCAGACGCACTGGGGTGATCCGACCGTTGACGATTGCCTGCATCGTGACGGCGACGTCCACCTCTCGGCCGTCAAGCTCGTCCTGGTCGGCAGCGACACCGGTGAGCGCGACCAATGTGGCACAGCGTTTGTCTCGGGCTTCCCCACGGCTTGGAGTGCCATAGGCGCTGCGGAGCGCTTGGTAAAGCCGCACATCGTCACCACGCCGTCCAAGGACGGTAAGGTCGCCAAAGTCTGTCGCCGCAATCCGACGCCGCCAGCGCACGGCGGGAGTACCGATGAGCAGCGTCGACTGATGCGTTCCAGCCGACTCGACCGTGTTGATGCTCCGAATGGTTACTAATGGCGTGTCCTCAATGGGCAGCGAGCCACTACTGACGAGCCGCCCGATCAGCGCGTCCCGAGCGGTCCGAGATCCGCACACAACGTCGAGCCGCTGACCGCGTCGGGAGGCGTCTTCCACCAAGTCAGCCACGACTTCCGTTACAGGGTTATGGTCGGTCAAAACGTCGTACGCAGCGCTCAAGCTTGCGCGAACAGCGCCCCAGTCGGCTGCCACGCGAGCGCGCCACGAAGCCGGGAAGTCGTTACGCCCGTCAGCGTCGAGCACATCGTCGAGAAGCCGCCGCAGCGTCCGGCCCCCGTATCGTGGCGCGACGCGATCGTAGTCAACCGTTCGGGTTGGCAACTCCGTCAGCAGACGTGCGAGACGAGCCGCCCGGCAAACTGGCCACGGCGCTGGTCCCCCACGTGCATAGCGAAGGCGCCCCAGTCGTTCCCGGATGTCGGCCAAAGCCGCGACGCCGGCGTCCTCGACCGTGAGTAGATGAGCTCGGCCGCGGACGACAGCCGTCGTTTGATTGTTCTCTCCGTTGGACAGTTCTGAGGGCTTACTGGCGACGCCAGCACCTGCCGCTTGTAGATACGGCCAGTCGACGATCCATGTATTCTCGCTGTCTACGGCTGGCGTAGGATCGGGTCCTATTGCCTGAGTGTCTCGCTCATCACTCACAAGGGTGATGTTTCCGATCGACTCTTCGTGTAGGTCGACAACGGTGATTATCAGGCTGCCTTGTGTAGCAGCCCAGCTTCTAGCGAGAGACAACCACTCGCAGTCGGGCTCGGACGCGGCGTCGATGACCACGACGCGCGGGAGAACGCCAACGACGGGCGGGAAGCCGGTTGCGGGCGAGACAAAAAGTAGTCGTGCAGCACCTGTCACAAGCCGTGGTCTGCCACCTCGCACAGGCGACGCCATGCCATCGCCACGGAGGCGGTGAGGGTGTAACGCAGGCGCAACAGGCAGCGAGGACGCATCAAGTTGATCAAGCTCGGCGCGTCGTACAAGCCGCGTGGTCACTAGAGCCACCGGTCCAGGCGGTGCTTGAGTGCCCGAAAGATCGCTCAGTTCCGCTTGCGATATATGGAGAGTGTCCGCGGCGATCATGACGGCCGCCAGCAGCGGAACTCGATGTATTCCGCCAGGCAGACGAATCAACAAGTTCATGCTACGGCGCACACTCAGCTGGATGACGGTGAGTAGGTCGCGTTCGGCAACGGTCAGAGCCGGTCGCCCGGGGGCGGCAGATTCCCATGCTTGGATCAAAGACATAAAGCGAGCAGAGCGCCGGGCGCGCCCAAGCGCCGTTTCTACCGGTGGTGTCCATCGCCGGGGTGTCCGTTCGGGGCTCTCGGGCTCCCTGTTGCTTGGTCTCGGCGGACCGCTCTCAGAGCCCGGAGAGATTGCGCCAACCGCCTGTTCGGTCACGCTTGACCGCTCCACGGTAAATCATTGCGCACGGTCTGCCGGCCGTGTGCTCGCGCCAGGGTTTCGCGGAATTTCTTCTGTTCACGGCCAAGTCCGTGCACAAGCATAGTGTGCGCGGGAGCAAGCTCGTCAATTATCTCGGTTAGGCCGTCTCGATCGGCATGGGCGCTGAGACTGTAGGTCTCGACACGGGCCGCGACCGGGACCGTCGTGGGCCCAGCTTTCGTATGAAGCAACAATGTCGCGGGTGCCGCGGGATCGTCTCGATCGGCAAGACGTTGGAGTGCGCGGCCAGCGGATTCCTCGTCTTGATAGCCACATACAAACAGCGCCGAGTGGGGATCAGGCAGGATCGCTTGTGCCCACGGTACTGCGAATCCTCCGCTCAGCATGCCCGACGTGGTGATCACAACACCGGTATGGAACGTGTGCATGAGCCTCGAACGTTGACGGTTATCAACGCGTTGAACGTTTCCACCGAAGATGTCCAAGTGAGCTTCTCGTTCGTAGATGTCGCTGATCGACCTTGCCAGGCCGTCGACAAGCACCGGAACATCGGGCAGGTGCTGTCGCATCATCAACGCCACTTCCTGAGCCCGGCCAAGGCCAAATGCTGGAACTAGAATCCGGCCGCCACCGTCAATAACCTCCTCGATCGCACGAACAAAGTCCTGAATCTGGCCAGAGCGATCACGGTGACGACTATGGCAGTACGTTGACTCGATCACGAGAAGGTCTGCTTCACGGGCTAACTTCGGCGGCAGCTGAGCCGCGCCGACCGAAAGTTGAGGAAGGTTGTATATGTCTCCCGTGATGACGGCCCGTTGATCTCCCGCTTTGACGACGACACCGGCTGCTCCAAGGATGTGCCCAGCGTCGAAAAGCTGGATCGTCAGACCTCCGATGTTGTGAGCGCGTCCGTAGTTCAGAGGGCGCAAGCTCTTCTCGGCATCCTCTATCTCCGGTTCGCCGTATAGCGGTGCCAGCCAGCCGTATTCGGCCATGTCGTTTGCTTGCTGCTCCATGACTCGTTTGGCGTCGGCCCACATCTCGGGCATCAGGGCAGCAGTTGCAGGCGTGCAGATCGTCACGGCCCGGGGTTGGTCCGCGATTACCTTCGGCACGAATCCGGCATGGTCATTATGCCCGTGCGTCACCACGATCGCGTCGAGGCGACCTTCGTGTACTCGAGCTATGTGCTGGGGTGCGGCGAGGCGAGGGCTATCTGCGTTCGGTCGTACGCCAGCATCAATGAGTATGCGGGTGCCACCGGCCTCGACAAGGACCGACGACCCGCCGATCTCATCGCCGCCGCCGAGTACCTCAACCCGCAGACCGCGATCTACACTAGCGTATGCCACAGGCCGATAAGCCGACCCGTCGGTGGGCTGAACGCCAGTAACACCGTCAGCTGTGCTTGGCGTGGCAGTCGTAGCATCAGACACGGCTTGGGAGTCGTCGTCTACATTAACAGCAGCGCCTGGTAGCACTTTGTCAATGTGCTGAGACAACTCACGCAACTGGGCGATCTCCCGTTCGAGGCGACTCCGAGCTTGATTGCGCGGAAGATCTTGCAAGTCGGTCTCAAGCCGAGAGATTCGGCCCCTGAGCAGGTTCTGCAGATAGTGTGCTCGTCCCGGCAGATCGCCGAGCCGACTCTCAAGGCGATGACGTGCGTCAGTTGCCCTGTCCCGCTCGGACTGTGCATCGGCTAGAGCAGCCTGCAGCTCCCGAACCTGAGCCGCATGGGCTCGCTCCAGTGCGGCGTGATCTTCACGCAGATCCTTCGACTGCTTACGTGCTTTCCGTAAATCGGCAGCAAGCTGCGTCGCATTTTCAAGCCGTTGACGTTGCTGACGAGATGGAAGACCTGCGCGCGCCTGATCTCGTTCTTGCTTGAGACGAACCGAGGTCGCCCTCAGCGCCTCTATCTCGGCTTGCGCCCTGGATAGTTCCGCCTGAGCACGAGCCAGTTCCGCGTTAGATGCCCCGATCAACCGTCGCAGTTCCCGAGAATCAGGGTCTTTACTCTGCCTAGGCGCCTCTCCGAGGTCGTCCGTGGCTGCGGCTCCGGGTTCGCACCATGCGCCCGTGACAGCACCAGCATCGGTGGCTTCAAGGCTAGGTTGGGGCAGCACGCTGACGGAACCGACGGGCAGTCGATCGAAAAGTTTGGCGGCCGTTGCTGCTGTGGCGTCATTTGGATCTAGCAACGCGCGAGCGATCAGCGGTCGTGACACACCGATTGCTGCACGCGCCGACTCACCGGACTCTGAACTGCCGATCTCCGAATGTCCCGATTCCGAGCTCGCAGCCATTCGGGCATGTTCATCGAGGACTGCCTCGTCATCCTGCGTAAGGCTGGCAAGGCCCACGCGCGCCCGAACGTGTTCGCGCAACACTCGATCGGCCACGAGTCTCGCGGCCAGCTGTTGACCATACTTCGCGAGGAGCAGCCCGGACGGCCATGATGGCACGAGCCAGGAAACTGTGCGACCGGGTCGGCGCGCCGGATGTATACTCCGCCATTCGTTAAGTGTTTCGGCCGCAGCCAGTAATACCCGATTCAGCGGATCTCTGCCTGACCGCCGGATGGATCTCCGATGCGCCGGTCCGCCCGAGCCACGCTGCTCTCTCATACCCACGCTCGACAAGACGGTGCATGGCCAGACCCTGAAAGTCGGCGGCTGCGCCTGAAGCCTTCGATGACTACTAGCGCGGCCTTACCTCGGCAAACGTGCCGCAGAAGCGATGCGGCGCAGTAGCGAACCGGTTGCAGTGTGCCCTCAACCGAACGGCGGAGGTCGACTGGCGAGCGTCGTAACCTAAACATGGCGGAGTCCTTACGCAGTGCGAAGCCAGTCTAGGGAGACGTTACCGCTTGAGTTCTATCGGTGGTTACGAATGCTCGAGGGAGGGGACATTCACATGTCTCGTTGGGCTCCCAACAAGATGCTGGCGGCGGTAAAGGAGCAGCACTTGGAGCTGTTGAGAGGGCAATAAGTGGTTCGACGGCGGGAGATACTGCTGGCCTGCCAATGAGCTTAAAGAATCTTCCGGTGGTGGCCTCGCCCAAAGATGGTGTGCGTGGATACGGCGACTCAGTTGTAAACGAAGGTCCCCTCGCCGGCGGCCCTCCAAGCCGACGACCTGGATCGCCAACCTGTGCGGGGCGCGTTCAAGCTGTCTACACCGCGTTGGTCCTGCCCCTGGGGAGCCGAACACGGTCAGCTCCTTTCTGGAGTAGGACACCGGACGAATGACGCGGTCGGTGAGGACCGCCGTCTTTGTTTCCGTGGAGGGGTATCCCTCCGAACCGTGCGACCAGTGGTTGCTTGCCGTCACATAATCGCAGGCAGTGGGCGCCACGGCATGCGGCTGTGGGTGCCCCGACGCTCCGATCTCAAGGTCATCCAGCCATGCTCGGACATGGCGCGTGGCCGTGCGTTCGAGGCGCGTCAGACGTCATATGCCTGATCATCCCGCATCTGAAATGAGCCCGATGCGAAGCCTTACGCTTGACCGTGTGTGACCGGCGCACAGGAAAGGGCTGCAGTGGTCAAGGACTCCGTGTTGAGGGGTTATTTGTTGGAGGAGTCGCTGGCCTGGCTGCTCCGCTTCAGTGGGTACCGGCTGCTTGTCCACCAAGACCAGGATCCCGTCGAGTTGGTCACCCAGGGGGACACCCTCCGGGTCCGCGGGCGGGGCGCCCTCCACCAGGTCGACGTGCTCAGTGAGTTCGCGCTCACTCCGGCGTTCTCCATGCCGGTGCGGCTGTTCCTGGAGGCCAAGTACTACCAGGATCGCTGCGGGCTGGAGATCGTACGGAACGCCCACGGTGTGGTGCATGACGTGAACGAGAACTTCATGACGGGCCTGGGGACGGGACCGCGTCAGCGATACAAGTACTCCTACGCTTTGTTCTCCACGAGCGGCTTCACCGCGGACGCGCAGAGGTACGCGCTCGCCCACCAGATCTCCCTGGTGGATCTGTCCGGCGCGTCGTTCGCCTGGCTGCTCGGGTACATCGGAGCCACGGCGTCGAGCCTGGACAGGGCGCAAAAGCACCTGCCCAGCTCGACTCCCTTTCCGGTGACCTGGATGCGCACCGAGTTGCGGCGGGCGCTGGAGACGTCGCCGCTGCGCTTGTTGTCGCCGGTATCGGTCGCGGAGGAGAGGTTCAAGCAGGCGGCCGGCTCCGCGGTTGCCGAGTTCGCCGCCGTATTGCGGCGGCGTAGCGACGCGGAGTTGCTGCTCGGCTTTCCCTCCGCGCCGTTCATTCTGCCGCTCGCGGCAGACGATCACCGGCGGTTTCTGGAATACGCCGAGCACGCCGAGGGTGGGGCCAGCGTCGGCGCAGGCAGGCCGTAGCTGTTCAGGCACGACGAGGAAGGTTTCCGGGTGGCACGCATCGAATGGGCGGCGCTGAGCGGCCAAGAGGTCGAGACCGTCGTGTCGATCCTCCTGTTCAACGAGCATCCTCGTGCCACCCGCATTCGACCGTCGCAGGGCGACTTTGGGATCGACGTCCTCGTTCCGCATCCGGCTGATGCGTCGCTCGCGGATGTGTACCAGATCAAGAAGTTCGCCGTGAACCTTGATGACTCCCAGAAGCGCCAGATCCAGGACTCGTTCCAGCGCGTCCTCGTGGGACTGATCCGGCGAGGCGTTCCGCTGGCGGACTGGTACTTGGTCATGCCCCTGGACCCGACGGTCGAGAACGCGCTCGACTGGTTCGCGGAGATGCCCGACGCTGTCATCGCCCGGATGTCTTCCGACGCGAAGCTGGCGCTAACCGCCGAGGAAAAAGCCACGATCAAGGCATGGCATGAAGTACCTGCGCGGATCATCGAGTGGAAGGGATTGACCTACTGCGAGGCTCTGGCGAGCAAGTTCTGGTTCGTGGCGGACTACTACCTGCACGGCGGAAGCGAGCGAATCAAGAGCGCGGTGACCGAGGTCGCGAAAATTCTCCAGCGCGACGTAACGCTCCCCGATGCTGGCGCCGTCGTAGCCGGTTCATCGATCGTGGAACCGGGGGAACTACGTGAGCACCTCGGCCGGTTGGGTCGCGTTCTGGACGGTGATCCTCATTTCCGATACGGGGTTAGTGTCTATCCGGTGCCCCCGCAGCTGCCCCCGGAGCCGGGCCTGATCGCAGCGGCCCAGGAAGTTGCTCCCGATGGGATGTGCATCACGTTCCGCATCTACGCGAGGTTCGCAGAAGCGGTGAACGAGCGACCAATCCCGATCAAGGTGAGATTTCAGTTCGAGCCCGCTAGCGCCGAGCAGCAGGCATTCGACGACTGGCGCAAATACGGCAAGCCGTTGACGGCCGTGGTTGGCATCGACTCGGATCTGCCGGGTGGTCTCGGCGGATCGTTCGACAGCGCGACCGCGAGGATCTCGCCCGCTGACGGCGGCAAGAAGGGCGCGACTCGATACCGGATCGTCGCTCCAGACGGAGCGGTGGCAGCCGAACTCCGGTTCTCGGTGACAACCACTACCGGCCTCGACGGCACGGGGCTGTATGTCCAAGGGCGCGATGCCTCTGGCCTCGTGTCGATCGAGGGACAGCTCGACATGGACGACCGATCCGGCAAGATCGGGTTCTCGTTCGGCGATCCGACCGGCCGCGAGGCGGCAGAGGTCGCGGCGGCTATCGAGTTTGCGGCGAGCCTCTCGCAACCCAACCGGCTTCAGATCGCCGGCAAGCACGGGCCGTTTCATGACCTCCAGAACATCCCCGAAGCTGAGGCGCCGCTCCCACCGTTCGTCGCCAGATATATCGCCGCCCTCGCCGCCCTCCAGCCCCACACACCAACGGCGATCGTGGTTCCCGATCTGACGACGGTGACCGGACAGCTCGCCCACGAGGTGCTCACGGCGGCGAAGCTTCTCGACGGACAGACAATCGTCGGCACCTGGAAGCCGTTCGAGTTCGAGACCGACGGCAATGCCGCGATTGATACCAACGGTCACTACCAACTTGCGACAATCGAACCCCTGACCGTGGTAGTCGGTGAGGAGGCGCTCACGCTCGGCGCTATCCAGAACACGCTCCTTTCGGCCAACCTGACGGACCTCGGTGGGGGGCAGCTTCGCGCGGAGCCGCATCTGAGCGACACGGGCCAGCAGGCGTTCGCGCCTGACGAACCGACTCCGCCAGCTGACCGAGGGCCGGTTCGCTCTCGTCCAGCTCCCACAGCCTGAACCTGGCTTGCCGGCGGGCCGCTCGGTGTGCCGGTGCCGATTATTCATCCGTCCAGGTCGTGTGCCACGAACGCTGAAGGAGGCGTTGACCTAGAAGCTTCTGGAAGCGGTGCTGTGCAGGAGATGGAGGTAGGTCCTCCGGGATCGCCCTGCAGGGGGAGGTCCCAAACCACCGCAGGCTGCGTCGGTTAAATGCCGTTCGTGGTGAGCGCTGCGGGAAAAGGCGCGGCGTGATCGCGTCAGGTGTGGGTCAGGAAGGCGAGCGAGAGCGAACCGCTGATGAAGTGTCGTAACGGATTTCAGTGGCGTCGAAACCGGGGCAGGACCTGGGCTCCGGGACAAGTCTGGGGGGAGCCTGCCGACTGCCCAGACGGCGTCCGGCATGTAGGCGGCGCGAGTCTGGCCTGGGCTCTTGCACGGAACGTGGGAACCTGTCGCCCCGATACTGTCGCCGGCCCGTCAGGGTGGCGGCGAGAGGGAGATCCTCAAGCGGTCCACGCCGTAAGAGGCGGAGTACCGTCGCGGGGCACGGGGGCGGACCGTCTCGTAGTAGCGATGAAGCCCGGTAACGCGGGTGGAGCCAAGGGGACGGGTCATCTGGGTCTGTTCGGTGGTCAACCGGCGCTGCCGGGAGGAGCCGGGTGAGCGGACCGAAGTCGTTTGAGATTTCCAAGCACATGGTTTACGAGGCGTATCGGAGGGTGAAGGCGAACAAAGGTGTGGCGGGTGTCGACGGGCAGTCGATCGAGCAGTTCGAGCAGGACCTGAAGGGAAACCTGTACAAGCTGTGGAATCGGATGTCGTCGGGCTGTTACTTCCCGCCGCCGGTGCGGATGGTGGAGATCGGCAAACCGGGCGGCAAAGGAGTCCGGGTTCTGGGTGTGCCGACCGTCGCGGACCGGATCGCGCAGACGGTGGCGGCCATGGCCTTGGAGCCGGAGGTGGAGACGATTTTCCATCCCGATTCCTATGGGTATCGGCCCCGTAAGAGCGCGCTGGATGCGGTGGGAGCGTGCCGGGAACGCTGCTGGCGGACCGACTGGGTTATCGATCTGGACATCAAAGGGTTCTTCGATAATCTCGATCACGACCTGGTTCTCAAAGCGGTAGCCCGCCACACCGGCCAGAAGTGGATCCTGCTGTATGTGGAGCGATGGTTGAAGGCCCCGCTCCAACGGCAGGATGGCACCCTGGTTAGCCGGGATCGCGGCAGCCCACAGGGTTCGGCGATCTCACCGTTGCTCGCCAACCTGTTCATGCACTACGCGTTCGATGCCTGGATGGCCCGGGAGCATCCGGCCATCGCTTTCGAACGGTACTGCGATGACGTGGTAGTCCACTGCCGGAGCGAAGCCGAAGCGCATCAGGTATGGCACGCGATCGCGCAGCGATTGGAGGCGTGCGGGGGGCTGCAGCTGCATCCCGACAAGACCCGCATCGTGTACTGCAAGGACGGCAGGAGGCGTGGCTCCTATGAACACACCTCCTTCACCTTCCTCGGGTACGGGTTTCGCGTGCGGATGGTCCGGACGAAGCACGGAGTGTACTTCTTCAGCTTCAACCCGGCCATCAGCGACGAGGCCGCCAAACGCGTCCGCGCGCACATCCGTTCCTGGCGGCTGCACCGGCGCAGTGGGGCAAGCCTGAAGGATCTGGCACACGAGATCAACGCCGTCGTACGAGGGTGGATCAACTATTACGGCCGGTTCTATCCGTCCGTTCTGGCTTCCAGCCTCAACCGGATCAATGATTACCTGGTCCGGTGGATCGTGCTGAAGTACAAGCGGTACCGCGGCCGATGGATGCGAGCGCGAGACGCACTGGGCAGGGCTGCAGCGCTCTACCCCGGGGGTTTCGTCCACTGGCAGCTCTGCCGACCGGGACCACAAACGACTGGATGATGGGAGCCGGGTAAGTCGAGAGGCTTAAGCCCGGTTCTGCGAGAGCCGGGGGCTGAGATGCCCCCGGCTACTCACCAAGCCGCATGTTGATACTCCCTGAGGATGTCGCCGAGTCGATCATGCCGACGAATGTTGAGGGGGGCGATCCCGGCTCGGATGGCGCTTGGCTGGGGGAGTGGGCGGAGCGGTGCTGCCTGGTGGAGCGTTCGGTGGGGTCGGTGGCCGTTGTAGAACGTCTCGAACTCGCGCAGCGCGCGGAGTAGGTGGCGCCTGTTCCAGATGAGGGTGCGGTCCAGTAGTTCGTGCCGGCAGGTTTGGATCCACCGTTCCATGATCGAGTTCATGCGCGGGATCCGAATTCCGGTCTTGATGATCTGCAGTCCGGCGTCGGCGAGCACGGCGTCGAAGGCGGCGGTGAATTTGGTGTCCCGGTCGTGGATGAGGAATCCGGCCATGCTTCCAGAATCCTCGAGATCCATGACGAGGTTGCGGGCGAGTTGGGTGACCCATGCTCCGGTGGGGTGGGCGGTGGCGCCGAGGATGCGGATGCGGCGGGTGGCGTGCTCGATGACTGCCACGACGTACAGTCGAGCGCCGGTCAGGGTGCGGGCCTCGAAGAAATCGCACGCTAGTAATGCGTCGGCCTGGTTGCGCAGGAAGTCGGCCCACGCAGTGTGCGCACGCTCGGGAGAGGCAGGGATTCCGTGCTCTTTGAGGTGTACCGCTTCAAAACCCGTCATTCGGGGGCTTGAGCTGGGGTTCTCTCCTGTGCAGCTATGCGGCTCTGTAGTACTCGTTGATCAGCCCGCCGGGTACTGTCCTGCGGTGGATCCGGCCTTCCATTGAGATGACCGTCGCTTCGCCATGATCTGGGGCGCGATCGAAACCGAGTGTGGTCAGAGGGCGGTGGCCCGATCCACGTCAGGGTCATGCCCTTCCAGCCGTGCCAGCAGAGCGGAGGCCTTCGCCGCGTCGGCCGTGCAGGTGGCGGTCGTAACGGTCCGGAGGGCATTTCTCGCCTTGAGGAGCCAGCTGTTGCCCGGCGCGAACCGCAGGGCGGCAGGTGCCTCCGACAGGTAGGTGGTCACGATCTCGCCGATCCGGAGCGCGGCGGCGGCGGACAGCGGGGCGTGATGGGAGGCCACCAGCAGGTCGTACGCGTTTATCACCGTAGAGACCTCAGACAGTCTGTAAGAGAGACCGGATGCCATCTGCCGGGCCGGGGGAAGCTTCGCCTCCATCTCGAACACGATCTTCATGGTCTGTGGGGCCCAGACGTCGGTGGACATCTCGGACCTGGTGTAGGCGAGCCGGGAGAAGGCGTAGTCCAATCTGCCTATCCACACGTTGTAGTCAAGTCTGTCTATCCACTCGTTGTAGTTCAGCCTGTTTTTCCGCACGTCGGCCAGCGTGTCAGCGAGCAGGTTCTCTGGTCGCAGGTCGATGCTCGGCAGACTTTTCCTGCGGTAGCTCTCCTTCAGGCCGGGCAGGTCAAGCCCGGCGAAGTACTCCAGTAGCAGCCGGTGCGTGAACATCCAGCCGTCGCCGACCTTGTTCAGCAGCATGCGGGCGACGGCGATCTCAAAGAAGGGCACATATCTGGTGGGCGCGACACCTGCGCGTGCCAGCACCACGCGTGTCAGCGAGTAGTTCAGGAGGGCGCGGCCCCCGCACAGGCAGCCCGTCGTCGCGGTCACGAGCGCGCCCGCCAGGAGGCCGGGGCCACCGAACACGACCGTGAGGACGGCGGTCGGCGGTCCGCCAAACAGGACGGCGACCGCGCACGCGAGCTGGACACAGCTTCGCAGGTCCGCGCCGACTCCGACCTCCTTGAGGCTAGGCCAATGTTCTCTGAGATTCATTTCCTCGATGGCCAGGGGCAGCGCGAGGAGCGCGCCGCCGGTGGCTCCCGTCGTCAGGCCAGCGAGCACCGGCCCACCGCTGATGAGGCTAACCACCGTTCCGGTCACGAGGCCGGCGACCGCGCCCAGGACACCGACCGTGATAATGTCCCAGATGTCTATGGCCAAGACCGCCCCTCGGACGCGTATCTGCAGACCTCCCCAGTAGGAGGGCGGCGATGGATGGTTGGTCGTGCCCAGCTTCGCCGACCAGATGACCCCACCCGCCACCCCGACGACCGCCCCGGCCCAAGCGCCGAAGATCAGTGCGACGATCATGCCGGCCATCGCGCCGATGAGCGCGCCTGAGAGGACTCCGGTCACCACCGTCACCAGTCGCCGAGACCTGGGCGGCAGCCACAGGACGCTGACGAACTCGGGGAAGAACATCGTCTCCAGTCGTCGGCCGAGGGCGCGCGCGACGAACGCGAGCCAGCGGACCGCGTCCGCGGGCGCGACTCGGGCCTGCCCGGGTTTGCGCGTCAGGGCTCGGTCCACGAACCCGGTCAGCAGCCGGGACCGCCGGTCGGCCAGGGATTCCCCGGTGCCGACGTCGGCCGCGGGTAGCCCTTCGTACGTCCGGACGGCCACGCTGAGTAGGAATGGCGTCTGGAGCAGCTCGGGCAGCGTGGGATCGCGGTCGAGCGCTGCCCGTAGTCCGGCCAGGGGCTCGCCGAACCAGTCGAGGTAGTCCTCGAGTTGCACCCGGGTCAGCGGCTGGACCGTGAGCGCTGCGCCTAGTGACAGGCGCAGGCCTAGGGCGTCGTAGTCGGTGAGGCGGCTGGTGACGATGAGCGGCCGCAGGCGGTTCTCGGCGTGGAAGGCGTCGATCGCTTTAGCGCATGCGAGGCGGCGGTCTAGCGCGACCTCGTCCAGTCCGTCCAGCAGCGGGAGGATCTGGTCGCGGCGCACCCAGTGGGCAGCGACCTCGCGGGGGACGCCGTAGAGGCCGGACAGTTCGTCGACGAGCCATTCGGTCAGAGGTTTGCCGCTGGCCGCCCAGCCGGCGAGCGGGAAGACCACTGGAATGGGCCGGCCCAGGTCGGCGTCGGCCCGGGCCAGCAGTTCCTCCAGCAGACCGAGCAGCATGGTCGTCTTGCCGGCTCCAGGGGCGCCGAGGATGAGCAGGCCCCGATGCCGCTCGGCGACATCGCGGACCGTGGTCGTCACCTCCAGGCGGCGCGGTGCCTCACTCGGCGTCTCCAGGAGCACGTCCCAGGGGCGGCGTAACATGTCAGGCCGCTTCTCCAGGCCGAGCTCGATGACGGTTCGCCGGTAGAGATTGTTGGCCAGAACGCCGTCGACCCAGATCTCCCGTACGTGCGCGATCATGTCCGCCCTGCTGGACGGGGGCGGCTCCGACGGGGCGGCCTCTCCGTGGCCATCGCTGGCCCAATACTCGACCACCACGAGCCGGATCCCAGCCAGCACTAGGACGATCAGCACCGGCCAGGCAAGCCAGAGGTAGGGCCGCCACGACTCGGGCAGGACGCTGGTGGCGACGTTCGTCGTCACCGCGACGAGCACCGTCAGCACGTTGGCCGCGATCACGATCCACCTGACGCGGTTAGCGCGCCGCACCTGCCTCACCCCAGCCTTCGGGACGTCTCAGCAAGGCAGCATAGCCATCGGAATCGACTCAGAGCGAATTAGTCGGCACTCTGAGTAGTCTTCACCGCGTCATGCGCCCTGCTGGCATTGTGAGTGCCGATAATTCATCCGTGCAGGTCGCAGGCATGATCGGGCGTTGCATGCTCCGGCCAGGGAAGCCGCTGGGGATGTGTCAAAACGGCATGATGGTCGTCTGCCATGTTGGGTGCGCTTGGCCTACCTCGCCGTGACGAACACCTTCTCCTTTATGCGGCTGCTACCCAGGAGTGACCGCGACACTAGAAATTGAAATCCTGGTGCTCCGGCATCAAGTGATGGTGCTGCGTAGGCAGGTGGGCAAGCCCGTCTTCATCCCGGCTGAGCGGGTCCGTCTCGCTGGCCTGCTCCATCATCTGTCGGCAGCCAGGCTCCGGCAGCTCACTCTGCTGGTCCGCCCGGACACGATCATGCGCTGGCACCGTCACCTGAACGACGCCGTCACGCGGCGGCCTGCGCACCCAGACGGCCGGGACGTGACGCAGCGTCCGTGCCAGCCACGACGACTACGAGAAGTCCGTCCTGCCCAGCGGCTACCCGGAGCAGGAAGCCCTCGACTGCGCCTGCGGCCTCTACCTGGGCGACACTACGGCCTGGCTCGACCCGCCACCCCCGACGAATTAACGGGCGCGACCACTAGCTAGATCATCGGCCGGAGCTGGCTGATCGGCGAAATCGACAACGGCTACGCTGAGGGCCAACACCGGGTGAGAGGACGTGAAGATGGATCCGATCACGGCCGTGCTGGTGGCGGGCGCCGAGGCAGGTGTCACCAGCGTTGCCACACTTGCCATTGCAGACCTCTACGGCAAGCTCAAGGCCGCCGTCAGAGCCAGGCACCCCGAGGCCGAGGCCGACATTGAGGCCCTGGAGGCGGAGCCGCGATCCGCCACGCGGCAGGCTGCTCTGTCTGAGCTACTCGTCGGCGCGGGGGCCGATACGGAACTGGTGCGGCTCGCCGAAGCACTGCTCGAAGAGATCGAGCACGAGGCTCCGAAGGCGGCGTCCACCGCCGGTGTCGACCTCGCCCGGGTGAAGGCCGAGTTCCTGGAGATCCGCCGGATCGATGGTGGCGTCCGTGCCCGCGACGTCGAGACCGTGGGTGGGATCACCATCACCGACGTTCAGGCGGGCGGGCTGGACCCAAAACACTGAGGTCGCTGGTCGATTTCGACAACGTCATCGCCGGAGGCGACATTCATGTGTACGTCGCGGCGGCCGCCGTCGCGCCAACTTCCATTCGTGGGTCGTCCATGGGAGCGCCCTCGCAACTGCCACCGCCACGGGCGACCGTCGGCCGCGATTCCGTGCTGTCTGCGGTCGTCGACGAGCTCCTCGTGGAAGGCTCCACCGTGGTCCTGGGGCCGCCCGGCATCGGAAAGACCAACCTCACGCTGGCCGCACTGCATGACCCACAAGTGGAGGCGCATTACGGGAGACGACGCTATTTCGTACGTTGCGAAGGCGCGGCGAACGCCTCGGAGGTGGTCGCGGAGTTGGCGCGTGCCATGGGTCTCTCCGTTGCCGGCGACGACCTGTTGGGAGCCTGCCTCGAAAGTTTGAGAACGACGCCGTCCGCTGTGTGCCTGGACAATGCCGAAACGCCATGGTCGATCGATCAGCTCAATTGTGAGGAGCTGTTCGGCCACCTGACCCGGCACAGCACAGTGCTGATATCGATGCGCGGGCTTGAACTGCCCGGCGGCGTTCAACCGGCTCACCGTGTGAGCCTGGACGAGCTCAGCCTGGAAAGCGCCAAGGAACTGTTCCTCATGGCCGCCGGGGAACGATTCGACCAGCCGGCCCTCGATCCTTTGCTCGATGAAATGGGCGGTTTGCCACTCGCCGTGGAGTTGCTGGCCCACGCTCTCCACGGCGAGGAGAGCCTGGACTCCCTGGCCCGGCGCTGGCGGTCAGAGCAGACACGTGTACTCAAACGCGGAGCCGGTGACCACCGTCTGCTGAGCGTTGAGGTTTCGTTGGAGGCATCCTGGAACGATCACCTGATGACCTCGTCGGCCCGCCACCTGCTGTCCATGCTCAGCCGGCTTCCGCACGGGGTCGCCACCGTGTACGTTTCGTCGTTGCTCCCAGACGGTGCTGACGCGGCAAGCGTGCTCCGCCGTCGCGGGCTGGCCTTCGACGAGGCCGGGAGACTGCGGACCCACCCCCTGATCCGCCACTACGTCGCGACGGCCCATCCCCCCGGGCCCGCCGAGTGGGAGCGGGCCATCGCCAAGTTCCGCCATCTGCCAGCTAAACACGTCCTCCAGTCCGCCGCCGCGCTCACCGAGCCGCCAATCGCGATCGAAGCCCTATGGGACGGCGACACGACAGGCTGGGGAGTCTGGCTCAGCGCGATCGTCCTCGCCGACGGCAAACCGGCCGAACGGAGCTTGGGCTTCCTCCGCGGGCTCGGCGGCGACATTCGGCTGTTCAACGCTCAGGTACCCCCATGGCCTGATGCGGAGGTCGCAGCCTGGGCTGGTCGGATGATCGCGGACCAGTTCAACGTCCCGTTCTGGTTCCCCTCACCCATCTACCCGGAAGAAGACTGCCCGCGATACCTGGAGAGGCACCTCGGCACCCCATGCGCCCAATGCGGCATCCCCCTCCTCCAGCGCGGCCCATGTCCTTGGAAAGGAGTCTGCTACCAATGCCACCTGGAAAGCTCCCGCCAGACCCGCCGCAAAACCAAGCCCCTCGCCGAGTAGTACTACATCACGCCCGCGCCGTCGCCGAGGCCAACGACCGGCGCGTCGGCCGCCTCATCGCCCACCCAGCCGACAAGATCGAATACGCGCGCCTGCTCAAGGCCCAAGGAAGCTCCCTTGGCGAGATCAGCACCAAGACCGGGATCCCCAAGACCTCCCTGCACCACTACCTCGCCGACGAGACATCCACGCCCCGTAGCGCATCGTGAGCGACTTATGGAACACGCCGGATGATCTGTGGGTCCTCAAGCGCCGACGCCGGTGGAACCGGCCTGCTGTTCAAGGTCGACGGGGAAACCATTGAGCAAAGGCTAATTCGGCAGACGGTTCTCCGCCGCGATCCGAAGGTAGATCATCGACCAGATGACCACCTACCACCGCCACTCCTACACCCCTCGTGTTTCGCAGTTTTCAAGATCGCTGCGGGGGTGAGGGGGGACGTGGTTCCCGGTGTGCCGGTGCCGATTATTCATCCGTCCAGTTCAAGCCGCATGTTGATACTCCTTGAGGATTGCGCCTGCCGAAACCTCGTCCATGCAGCTCAGGCGGCATGCAGGTACTCGTGGAGGATTCCACCGAGCCGGTCTCGTCGACGTACGTTAAGGAGAAACGGGCCATGCCGTGTGGGCGGTCCTCATCAAGGAGCAGGACGAACCGCTGGCCCAGCGCGCTGATGCCTTCATGTCTGCGGCGTGTTGCGCGCTGTGGTTGGGGACCACGAACAGGCTTTCCTGGGACGCCCTGGTATGAAGAACCGGTATCCGTGATCGTCCGGACGCGTTCTGTGGGCCAGCAGGCGCGGTGCCTTCTACTGGGACGCGGCTCTCGATGGAACCTTGCCGTCGGATGGGGATGGTGCGGGGCGGTCCCTGTATGTGTGTGCGCTGTGAGGGGCGTGGCTACCCATAGGGCTACCAGTGGGAGTTCCGGCCAGATAGGAAGCGTCGGTCTCGGCCATCTGGGCAGCACCTGGCCGCTGAAGGGGGTACCGATGGCTCTCCCGACTCCTAGGAGAGAGTCGATGTCATGGGCGGGGGCGCGGGGATGGTCTGGAAGGCATGGCGGTCCTGATGCGCTCAGTGTCTGGCGTCTCTTGGCTGGTGGCGGACCTTGAGAGTTGGCTTGGGCGAGGTCCGGTTTGAGGGCTGAGAGTCCGGCGATAGGCCGCGCGCGAGGCCCCGGGGGGTTCCCCGGCCTTTGTTGGTCAAGCCGAGGTTCGCCGTTGGGGATGGCGGCGCGGTACCCCCTCGCCCGGCCGCCGGTCCCCCGGGGTGGGCGGTCACGTCAGGGCGGCGTGGGTGCATCCGGGGCGATGGGCGGGGTCGCCGAAGTGATCGCCGGGCACGTGGTCGAACGCGGTGTCGAACGTGGTGTCGACCTCGGGATCGGGGGCGAGGTATTCGCCTAGATCGGCAAGGGCGGTGATGGCCGCCATCGGGACGGCCTCGCCGCATCCGGGGCATTGGTCCAGCAGTAGCCAGCCCGTGCCGGGGGCCAAGGTCAAATCGGGGATGAACCGCCAGGCACGCTCGGTGACCGGTTCGGTGACCGTGAGCGTCATGCCCGGGTAGCGGCCGTCGGCGTAGCGGCGGTCGGGGTCGTCGGTGACCGTGACGTCCTCGGCCTCGACACCCAGCGTGATCGCGAGAGCGCGGGCGGCGGCGGCCCGGCGGGCCCATTCGGGCCAATCCCGGTGACGTGCCGCGAACGCGGCGGCGTCATGATCGCGGTGGCGGCGTACGGCGATGGCGGCCCGTTCGGCCAATCCGGCAATGGCGGTATTGGCGGTATCCTGTGGGGTTCAACAATAGGATTTGGTGTTCGACCTGCGGGTTCCTGGTGATGTCAGCCGGCGATCTGGTATTCGCTGATGAGGCCGCCGAGGATGAGTCTGCGGTCGACTCGGTGATTGGCGAGGTCGATTGGGGACGGCGGTCCGGCTTCGGCTTGGGCTGGGCATAACTGGGCAATGCTGCGGTGGGGCCGGGCCGTGTTGTAGTGCTCCAGGTATCGGCTGAGGATTCGGCGCAGATGTTGCTCGTTGAGGATGAGCATGTGGTCGAGGAGTTCGCGGCGTAGGGTACCGATGATCCTTTCGCAGTGGGCGTTGGCTTTCGGGGCTTGGGGTGGGCTGCTGAGGACGCATATGCCGGCATCGGCGAAGACCGCGTCGAAGGCGTCGGTGAACTGGCCGCCCCGGTCGCGGATCAGGAACTTGAGATTCGTCGTGTCGGCGGCCATGAGGAAGTTGCGGGCGGCCTGGGTGCACCACAGGCCGGTGGGGTTGGCGGTGACGCCGAGCAGGTGGCCGCGGCGGCTGCCATGTTCGAGCATGACCAGGGCGTAGAGGCGTTTGAGGTCGATAGTGTCCACATGCAGGAAATCGACGGCCACGATGTGCTCGGCCTGGGCGGTCAGGACTGCTTCCACGTCGGCCCGATGCGGCGCGGGGCAGGATCGATTCCTGCTTGGTTCAGGATGTTCCACACGGTAGAAGAGGCGATCGTGTGGCCGAGGCGGGTTAGTTCGCCGTGGATACGCCTGTGGCCCCACATGGGGATTTTGGGCGGCCATGCGCAGGACGAGGGCCTTGACCGCAGCTGCGGTGGGTGGCCGGCCCGGGCGGCGACGTTGGCTGTAGTCCCATCTCTTCGCCACGAGTCTGCGGTGCCAGGCCAGCAGGGTGGCCGGGGTCACCGAGAAGACCTTCGCCCACCGAAAGCGGGGTATCAGGGAGGAGAGTGCCGCCAACCACAGACGGTCGGCTGGTTCGTAGCGCACCCGTGGAACCTGACGGCGCAGGACTGCATTCTCGTGCCGCAGCACCAGCAGTTCCGCCTCCTTGGAGACGTCACAGCGTAACAGCAACGCGGGCAATGACAGCAGCCGTCGAGTGACGGCATAGACCATGGACAAGAGCACGAAAGATGATCCCAGGCAACCCGGACCAACCGCTCAACGTTCTGGAGATCTCCTCTAGGGCGAAGGTTCCAGCACCGGAAGCGATTCGTGTTCTTGAGCCCCAATGGGTTGTCGGCAGCCACCAGGTGGCCGTCGTGGTGGAAGGCCGGCTGTTCGGGCGGAGCCAGCCGGGGTGGTCGGCGGAAAGGCGTCACCGTATGGTTGAGCCGGATCAGGGCTGTTGCCTGGTGGGCTGGATGTGCAGTGGAGGGTTTGCTGTCGGGCGACCGCTGTTCTGGCCGTTGCCTGGATCCTCGGCTGGTACGTCGAACGAAGCTGCTTGATTCCGGTTGCCGGCTGAACGTCTGTCGTCATAGGGGTTGTCTGTGGCGCGCTGGACGGCGCCCAGGGTCAGTGGGCAGTTGCGGGCGGTCGTGTCCGCTCCAATATCCGGCGTAAGCCATATCGGGGTAGGGCGTAATGCAAGGCGAGCAAGCTTTGGTCGAGAGTTTTGCGAGCTCGCAGTCGTACGCCCGCGCTGCGTATTTGATCGTTCGCAAAGCCCTGGAGCGGCTGCGACGTCGTTGCGATATCGCAAGCTCATCGCAACATGCGGGTTGAGCTGGATGAATGAATTGTCGGCACTCGCAGTGTCCGGCCGGACGAGCAACCGGATCCGGCGCAGGACCTGTTGGGGGAGCGGCGTCAACAGTGCGGTGAGGAAGGCCCGATACTGGGGCGCGAATCTCACCTTGTCTCCGCCGAGTTATCGTTCGAGAACGGTGATCTGGTGTCGCGAGGCGAGGATCTCGACGTCCTTGTCCCGGTCATCCATCGGCATTAGCCGCGACGCGGCAAAGGCGTGGGTGACGGCCAGATACGTCAGACGAATGAGCTCGAACTATCATCCTGCCGCCCTGGGCCTGCTTGGACAGGTGGATTGGGGAGCATGTCCGGAAGGACCGACAAGCCGGATGAGCTGCGCGGACGACATTATCGGCAGGCACACAGTCAAGCTTAGAAAAGAGAGCTTTGGTCAGCCTCATCGTAACGTCTCTCCGCTTGGAAGTAAGGGAGAAGTGTTGGAGGCATCTTCGGTCTCTTGCCCTTAAGCTCTTCAACGGTGATGATTTGCACCCTCGGGTATGTCTGGCCATTCATAGGCCACGTATAGATACCGGCACGCTCGGCAGCGCTTTTCATACCAGGGGTGGGCTCGTTCATGGTGATGAAGACGCCCATTGCCGCCCGCTCTGTTCCTACCGTCCCCACTAGATCCCGAATATGACCGGGATTGGTATTTCCACCCTTAACCGAGACGAGGACACGATCGGAAGCGCCTCGACCACCTACAGGGATTCTGATAACCCCGTCGATTCCCTTGTCTCCGGTTTGTTTCGGGTTTGGCTGCCCGTCCACCTCCATTACACACCAACGCTCGAACTCGAATGGCGAGCGCGCAAACAGCGCTCGGGCCCCTGAAAGGTCCTCGGGAATACCACGTATCTCATAGCTCGCGGTAATCCACTCTCCGTATGTGTGACGTAAGCGAGCTCGCATAATCACACAGACCGCTGCGGGCACGAGCCCGTCCGGCACCTCCCAGATCGCCCTCGCCAGCCTGGCCTGCTCGGACCGCAAGAAGTCCCGGACGGCCGCCGCCGCAGTCGCCTGCATCGGCCGGCCGGTCCTTGCCCGTCGCTGCGGGAGGTTGTGAACCAGTCGGCCATCTGATCTGCGAGAACCGCGACCTGGCGGGGAGCAACCTGCACATCGGGAAAGTCCGGCAGCACAACCTCCATCAAGCCACCCCTCAGCCGCCCCGCCAGAGGAACGCGCGGAGAACGCCGTCGGTGCCCTAGCACTCCCATCAGGCACGCCTACCACGCCGTCCGCGCAGGGCGGCACCGGCTTCACGTCGCGGCTCGCCAAGGACAAGCGCCGCGCCTCGACCGGGACGGGCAAGCGAGGCCGCCCCAAGAGGGGGAAATGAGCCGGGTGCGATTGCGAGCCTGAATCACATAAATTTTGGGCCTTGACGCCCTATTTACCCCCATGCATCCTTTGCAGGGGATCACGCGTGCCCGAAAGGCCGCGGATCCCAGCCGGTGGGGGAAAGAAGCCGGTCAGCGCAGCGGACAGCCACGACGCGTGTTTCGCATGCGTACATTCCATGAGCGCCATTCCGCGGCGCGAGCCTGCGCGGAAATGAAAAGGGGACGGCATGCGCGGGGACGATTCCTTGCCGAATTACGAATCGCTTTTCGGGGAACTCGATTTCAGGACGGGAGACGAGGGCCGGTCGGTCACCTCGCCAGCGGCCTATCTGGCCGACCTGCTGCGACTGCTCGACGACCAGGTGGGTGACGGCGCGCTGGCCGAGCGGCGCCCCGACATCCGGCGTGTCCCCCTCGACTCCGAGCACACGTACACCGAGACCCCCTACCTCGACATCGTGGTGGAGATCCTCGAACAGCTCGTCGGGGAGGACCCCTACGAGAACCTGCGGACCCGTAAGCACCCGTTCGACAAGCCGTTCAACCTGGCCTTCGACGAGCTCCGCGCGCACCTGCGCCGGCGCGGGGTCGCCAAGGACGAGATCGTCCGGCCCTTCACCGACGACCTCACGGTGATCTCCCGGGAGTTCCTCGGGCTGGCTCCGGAGGCGGCCGACGTGATCTTCGTCGCCCGGCCGGAGGAGTTGCGCGTCCACCTGGGCCTGGCGGACGGCGAGACGCTCGACGACGAGCGGTTCGCGCGGGCGGCCGGGCTCTCGGACCTGGAGGCCGAGCAGCTGGCGGCGTCCCGGTTCGTGCGGCGCGGCGAGGACGGCTGGATGGAACGTGCCAACCGTTTCGTGCGGCTGGCCCGGCGGCTGGCGATCCCCCTTCCCGACCTCGACCTGGTTCTGGTCACCTGCTGCGGCAACGTCCTCGACACCGACGCGCTCCCGGTGCTCGCGGCCGTCGTCCACCTGGCCCGGACCTTCACCCTGCCGGTCGCGGTCTCCCTGGTCGCCCCCGCTGACGACCCCGCTGCCTTGGAGGACGTCGCGCCTGCTGAGCTGGAGCGGATCCAGGAGCGGTTCCGGGCGTTCGACCCCCAGGGCGGCGACCCGGCGGCGGTGCGGCGCGCGGCGCGTTACCTGACCGCGCTCGGGCTGTCCGCCGACGAGCTGTTCGACCTGCTCACCGTGGTCGAGGCGTCGTTCCCGGTGCCGTTCGCGCTGACCCGCCGGGTCGGCGACGGGTGGCGGGTGCTGGCCGCCCCGGGCGTGCTCGAAGGGCTCTGGCTGGCGCAGGCACTGCCGCCGCTGGCGCTCTGGATCCGGGCCACCGGGCTGGGCGCCGCCGACCTGGCGGCCTTCGCGGGCGGCCCGTCGGCCGCGCCGGTGCCGCCGCTCGACACCGAGGTGGAGGTGCCCGCCGAGGTGTTCGCCTCGGCCCGGTTCTCCGAGAGGGCGTCGCGGGCGCTGAAGGACCATCTCGACGCGGGGGTCTCGCCGTACGAGGCGCTCGTCCGGATGGGCGAGGTGACGGCGGCCGACCTCCCCGGGATCGGGGCCGCGCTGGCCGGGAAGATCTTCACGAACCTCGTGCTCCGGGGGCATCTGACCGCCGAGGGTGACCTGGTGCGGGTGCCGAGGGACCTGGCCACCGACTTCACCGGCTACCAGGACAAGGTCACCGAGCTGCTCCAGCGGGCGGCCGTCTACGTCTCCGACCTCGACGCGCTCCCCGGGCTGACCGCCGCCCAGCGCGCCGAGCTCTACGACAACCTCGTCCACACCGGGGCGATCGCCGCCGACGGGGTCGTGAACGACCCCGCAGGCCGGGTCACGGCCGACCTCGCCGCGGTCGAGCGGCCGGTGATCGAGTTGCTGACCGCGCGTCTCAGGGAGTTCGAGACCGGCCGGATCCCGGCCGACTTCCCCGGCGACGTGCTGGAGTCGCTGCGGAGCAACGGGTACGTCGACGCCGACGGCTACCACACCCGCAAGAAGGCGACCCTTGACGACTTCGCCCTGGCGGCCGAATTCGAGCACGGCCGCCGCGAGATCCTCGACACCCTGCAGGCGCAGATCGCCGCCTTCCGTGAGGAGACCTGCCGGTTCACGCCGGAGGACTTCGACGTCATCGCCGACCCCGTGGCGCTGGCCGCCATGGGCGAGTTCGAACTCCCCGAGGTGGAGGCGGAGCAGCGGCCGTACCGGCTGGATCCCGACGCCGTCGCCGCGCTCGGCTTCACCGAGGAGGAGACCGAGGGGCTGCTCGGCCTGCTCGCCCGGCGTGGTGACCTCGACGACCGGCTCGCCGTGCCGGCCGGCCGGCTGGCCTTCTTCGTCCGGCCGTACAACGTGCTCGCGTTCGGGCTGCCCGGCATGGACGACTACGCCGCCGAGGTGTTCGCGCTGCTCAGCTCGGTCGCCGTGGAGATCTCCGCCGGGGTCGAGGAGATCGGGGAGACCCTCGCCGCCGTCGAGTCGGCCCGCCGCGACGCGCTCGCCCAGGCGGCCGAGGACACGTTCGGGCCGCTCACGCAGGCGATCTGCGACGGGATGGGCGTCGACGTCGCGGCGCTCGCCGACCCCGCCGAGGGCTTGCTGCGCCGCCGGGTGAAGGCGTTCGCGTCCTTCGCGGAGAAGCTCGGCATGGGGCCGGAACTGGTCGTGACGGTGTTCCGCGACCTGGCGTTGACCGGCCGTCACCCGGAGCCGCTCGCGCTGCCCGCCGAGGTGACCCGGATCGACGCCCTGCTGGAGAGCTCCGACGGGCACGTCTACCTGTTCTCCGGCGACCGCTACTGGCGGTACGCGTCGGCCACCCGCGCTCTCGTCGACACGCATCCGCTGCCGGGTGGCCTGACCCGGGTCGACGCCGCCTTCGTCCGCCCCGACGGGAGCGAATGGCTGGTCGACGGCGCCAAGGTGCTGGTCCGGGCCAAGGGCGGGCAGCGCTGGGTGCCCGGCACCCGCTCCTGGGGAGCCGTCCGCAACGCCTTCACCACCGGCCCCGTCGAGGCCGCCCACGTCGACGCGGACGGCAGGACCTACCTGTTCTCCGGCGACCAGTACGTCCGCTACTCCTCCACCGACTTCTCCCGCGTCGACGAGGGCTTCCCGCGCCCGGCCGAGGAGTTCGGCGAGCTCCCCGAGACCTCCTTCGACGGCTCGCCGGACCTGCCGGAAGGCCCGCCCGACACCGTCTACGCCGATGCCAGCGGGGTGTACGCCCTGATCGGCCGCATGGTCGTCAAGCACGGCCAGAGCCTCGAACACGCCGACGGCTACGCCGACGACGGCTATCCCGTGCCGATCGCCACGCACTTCCCGGGGGTGCCCGCCGAGTTCGAGATCGGCGTCCAGGCCGCCTTCCGCGACGACGACGGCGTGATGCACCTGTTCAAGGACGGCCGCACGGTCGCGCTCCGCGCCGGTGCCCATGACGGCGCCCAGGTCGTGGCCACCACCGACCGGTGGGGCGTGCACCGGCCGCTGACCCGCGTCGACGCCGCGTTCGTCGGTCTCGACGGGTTCACCTACCTGTTCAGCGGCGACAGCTACACCCGCTACAGCGGCCCGGACTATTCCCGCGCCGACCTCGGCTTCCCGCGGCTCATCGCCCCCGACTGGGGCGGGCTGACCCGCGTCGACGCCGCCTTCACGCTCGACGGGAAGACCCACCTGTTCGGTGACCGGTACGTGCGCTTCTCCACCGCCGACCACCGCGTCCCGGACACCGACCCGCCGCCCTTCACCTGGTGGAACCTGCCCGACGGGTTCGGCGTCGACGCGGTGTTCACCGACCCGGCCGGCCGCACCCACCTGTTCAGCGCCGACCGGCGCGTCACCTTCGACGCCCGCGATCGCTGGTGGTCGGCGCCGGAGCCGCTGTGGGACAGCCTGCCGTTCGGGTCGGTCGATGCCGCCTTCACCGGCCGCGACGGCCGCGTCTACGTCTTCTCCGGCGACATGTACGTGCGCTACTCCGGCGACTTCTCCCGCGTCGACGACGGCTATCCGGCCAAGGTGCCGAACTTCTGGGGCCGCGGCCCCGACCTGCTGACCCGCACCGGGCGGGTCGACGCCGCGCTCAACCACGACGGCCACGTCTACCTGTTCTCCGGCGACCAGTTCCGCCGCTACACCGGCGGCGCTGCCGACCCCGGCTATCCGCGCCCCCTCGCCGAGTTCGCCCCCGAGGTGCCGCTGACCCGGGTCGACGCCGTGTACTCGACCGGCGGCGACCTCTTCCTGGTCGACGGGGCCATCACCCACGTGATCTCCCGCGAGCCCTACCGGATCACCGACGCGCCCGGCGTGACCTGCGCGTTCGTCGAAGACGGCCGCCTGGTCACCGAAGGGCCGGCGGGTTGGTCGTCGCGGCCGAGGGTGCTGGCGGGGGTGCCCGCGACGTTCCGCACCGGCCTGGACGCCGTCCTCGGCGGCACCTACCTGTTCAAGGGGTCCGCCTGCTACGACACCCGCGTCGACCAGGAGTTCCCGATCGCCGAGTCCTGGGGACTGGTCCCCGAACTCGGGGTCGTGGACGCCGGATTCGTCAAGGACGGCCGGACCGTGCTGTTCAGCGGGCCGATGTTCAGCGACGGCGGGGCGCCGCAGCCGATCGCCGCGCGGTTCGGGCTCGACTCCGTCATGATCGCGTACGTCGACGGCAAGCTCACCCACCTCTTCGAGCACCCGGCCGGCGACGGCACGATGCGGCACGCCGTCGTCGAGACCGGCGAGATCGACGTCGTCGACGTCTCCCACTGGAACACCGACCGGCTGCCCCGCGCGGTCGTCGCGAGGGAGGACACCCTCGTCCTGCTGCACGGCGACACGTACACGCTCCCCGGTGACGGCACCCGGCGGCCGATCGGCCTGCTCTGGCGCGGCTTCGACGGCGAGCTGACCGGTGAACTGACCACAGCCGTCGGCGACCGGTTCTACTTCGGCGAGCGCTACCGCGAATACCGGGACGGCGCCTTCGGCCCGCTCACCGAACCGCGCTCCACCGGCATCGCGACGGTCGACGCCGCCTTCGAGTGGGACGGCGCCGCCTACCTCTTCAGCGGCGACCGCTACGTGCGCTACTCCACCGACGACCACACCGCCGCCGACCCCGGCTACCCCCGGCCGATCGCCGGTGAGCTGCGCAGGGAGGAACCCTTCCGGAACCTGCCCGAGTCCTTCGACGACGCGCTGACCACGATCGACGCCGTCTACGCCGACCTGCGCACGGTGACCGTCGTGATGGGCGGGCGCGCGCACCGGGTCGCCACCGAGACCGTGGCCGCCTACGAGGACCTCGCGGGGGTGGTGCGCCCGCTTGGTGAGGTCGTCGACGCCGAACTCGTGGTGGGCGACCGCACCTACCTGCTGGCGGGGCCGCGCTACTCCCGCCGAACGGGCACCGGCGAGCACGCCGACCCCGGCTACCCGCGCGACATAGGCGACCTGGCCGACGACCTGGGCGTGGCCGCCTTCCCAGACGCCTTCCTCGACGGCGTCGACGCCGGGTTCGCCGGCGCGGGCGGCATCCACCTGTTCAAGGGCCGCACCCACCTGCGCGCCGACGCCCCCACCACGCCCTCCCCGGCGTGGGGGCACGTCGACAGCCGGTTCGACGGCGGCCTCGACGCCGCCTTCACCGGCTCCGAGGGCGAGCTCTACGTCTTCCGCGCCGGCCAGTACGCCCGCTACTCAGGCGCCGACCTCCAGTGGGCCGACCCCGGCTACCCGCGCACCATCGAGGACGACTGGGGCGACCTGCACCCCGACTACGAGGAAGGCGTCGACGGCGCGTTCACGCTGCGCGGCAGGACCTACCTCACCAGGGGAGAGGAGTACGTCCGCCTCGGCGACCGCGGCTTCCCGCGCGTCATCGCCGACGCCTGGGCCGACACCGCCGACTACCGGCTCGGCGACCTGCACACCATCGCCCGCTTCACCCTGCTCGACCACACCACCGGCGGCGCCCTGACCACGGCGCTCACCGAGTCCGACGACGACCCCTACCGTACGATGAGCGCCCTGTTCGGCTGGGACCCGGCGGAACTCATGTGGGCCGAGCGCACCCTGCGCGCGTCCTCGGGCATCGAGTTCGTGCTGAAGGCCGGCGAGCTGTTCGGCGTCGCCCGCCGCGCCGGCGTGGCCCCGTCGGCGCTAGCCGCGCTCCGGGGCGACCGCGACAACGCCGTGCGGCGCGACGCCCTCGTCGGTGCCGTGGGCGAGCCGGGCGACCTGTTCGAACGGCTGCTCATCGACGTCGAGATGGGCGGCCAGGGCACCACCTCCCGGGTGCGCGAGGCCATCTCGGCCGTCCAGCTGTATGTCCACCGGCTGCTGCTCGACCTCGAACCGGCCTCCGAGGAGACCAAGGACCGGCTGCGCCGCTGGTGGACGTGGATGCGCAACCACCGCGTCTGGGAGGCCAACCGGAAGGTGTTCCTCTACCCGGAGAACTACCTGCGGCCCGAACTGCGCGACACCAAGACACCCGCGTTCCGCGAACTGGAGAACGACCTGCTCCAGAGCGGCATCACCTCGGTGACCGCGCAGCGGGCGTACAAGAGGTATCTGGACGAGTACACCGAGGTCTCCCGCCTGGAGATCACCGGCGGCTACGTCGACGAGAGCGCCGACGGCGCCCGCAGCCTCGTGCTGTTCGGCCGCACCCGGACCGAGCCGCGCCGGCACTACTACCGGCACGCCACCTTCCGTGACGGCGAGAAGACCTCGGCCACCTGGGGTCCGTGGCTCAAGGCCGATGTGCGCATGGACGCGGCACGGGTCCACCCGGTCCGCGCCTTCGACCGGGTCTTCGCGTTCTGGGCGACGGTCGAGACTGTCCAGCCCGAGCGGCCCGACACCGCGACGATCGTCACCGCCCAGCAGAGCGAGACCACCCAGACCGTGTCGGCCCCGGCCGCCGCCGCCCGCTGCGTGAAGATCTACTACTCCTTCTGCAACCTCAACCAGGAGTGGATGCCCGCCCAGCTGCTGGCCACCGGGGCGCCGCGCACCGACACCATCGGCGACGTCACCCTGACCGTGCGGACCGGCACGCTGCCCGGCTCCGACCACGAGGCGATCCGGGTGTCGTACACGGCATCCACCGGCGCCGGGGTGGTCGGCGCCGCGTTCGCGCTGGCACCCGAGCTGTACACGGTCGAGCTCGACGAGGTGACCGCGCCGCCCCCCATCGCCGGGGACGTCGCGGCGATCTTCAACGAGTCCGGCATCGACCCGGCCTCGGTCGTCTGGTTCAACCGGCCCGCCGGCTTCACCGACGGCGCCTGGTTCAGCCTCGACCACAAGGGCGGCAGCGTGCTCTGCCGCCCGATCATGCCCGCCCCCGACGACACCGCCGCGCTGCCGCTCCGCGGCAACCCGGAGAGCCTGCCGTCCTGGGACCGCGTCCACACCGGCTTCGAGCTGTACGGCCTGCGCTACCTGTTCGACAACACCGACGACGGCGACGGGAACGGCGGCCGGTTCGTCACGATCAGGAACGGCAACTCCCGGGGCGGCGCCTCGCAGCTCATCGCCGGCCGTTGGGGCAAGGTGCGCCCGCCCGCGGCGCCGGTCCCGTCCGGCGGCCCCGTGGAGGTGGTCCAGATCGGGACCCCCGTCGTGCTCCAGACGGCGATTCCACTCCAGGGCCCATTACAGGGCCCACTCACCGGCCCGCTCCTGCCGCAGCCCCTCGTCCCGCGCAACCCGCTGGCCCAGGACGACGACGGCCAGAGCGGCGGCAATGAGCTCCCGCCCGTGGTCTCGCCGCCGGCGACCGGCTGGAAATCCGTCGACTCGGCCTGGATCTCCGGCAACGTGCTCTACCTGACCAGCGGCACCCAGCTGGCGGCCTACACCTTCACCCCGTCGGGCGAGCTCGGCGAGTACATGGACGAGAGCTACCCCCGGCAGCTCCCGCGGCCCCTCAAAGGCGTGTGGTGGGGTTACGCCTTCACGGCCGACCACTACGCCCGGGTCTTCGAGTGGAACTTCTCACCGGTCGAGGGCGCCTGGGAGGGCCTGCCCGCGAACCTGACGGGCGCCATGGAGACCAACGGCGGCCTCTACCTGTTCCTGGAAGGCGACCCCGGCGCCGACGGGTTCCGGCCCGGCCAGTACCTCTTCACTCCCCGCGGGGCCACCGTCCAGCGGCCCTACCGGCTGGGCACGCTGCAGCACGAGATCGTGCGGCTGACCACCTCGACGGCGTACAAGCTGAACCAGCGGCTGCTCGCCGGGGGAGTGGCGGCGCTGCTCGACACCGCCACCCAGGAAACCGACGAACTACCCGCCTTCGACGTGCGGACGTCCGACTCCACCACCATCCGGGTCCTCGCGGAGCGGGTCGTCGAGGAATGGCTGCCGGGCCGCAGCCACCTCGACTTCCACAGCGCCAACGGCGTCTACTACTGGGAGATCTTCTTCCACGCGCCGCTGCTCATCGCGCAGGCGCTCAACGCCGCCCAGCGCTTCGACGAGGCCAAGTCCTGGTACGAGCACGTCTTCGACCCCACCCGCTCCGACCAGTACTGGCGGTTCCTGCCGTTCCTCGCGGCCGACCCGGGAGCGCTCGCCGAGGCCCTGCGCGCCCAGGGGAACCCCGAACTGGACGACGCCGTCGCCCTGCTGGAGTCGCTGGTCCCGGTGTTCCAGGGACTCCAGCCGCTCACTACCGCCCACCGCGCGGCCATCGAGGCGCTGAAGGACCTCCCGCCGAGCGAGGACCTGGCCGTCGCGATGGAACTGGGCCGCCAGTACGACCTCGCCGGCGACCGCGTGAGCCTGCTCGCGGCCTACCGGGAGGACCCGTTCGACCCGCACACGATCGCCGCGCTGCGTCCGGTGGCCTACCGGCGGGCCGTCGTCATGGGGTACGTCGACAACCTGCTCGACTGGGGCGACCAGCTGTTCCGCCGCAACACCATGGAAAGCGTCGACGAGGCCCGGATGCTCTACATCCTGGCCTGGGACCTCCTCGGCCGCCGCCCCGCGCAACCCGGCACGATCCCGGCGGGCGAGGCGGCCACGTTCGAGACCCTGCCCGCGCTGCCGGCGGGACACGAGCTGATGACCGGCCCGCACGCCGGCGTCGCCGACCCGTACTTCCACGTGCCCGCCAACACCACGTTGCACGGCTACTGGGACCTGGTCGCCGACCGGCTCACCAAGATCAGGGCCTCGCTCGACATCATGGGTGTCAGCAGCCCGCTGCCCCTGTTCGAGCCGCCGATCGAACCGTCGGCGCTGGTCCGGGGCGCCGCGCTCGCGGGTGGGGCCGCCCTGACGACCGCGCCCCCGGCCGAGGTGCCGCACCAGCGGTTCGGCGTGGCGCTGAGGCGCGCGCAGGAGTTCGCCGAACGGGTCCGCGACCTGGGCGGACGGCTCCTCGACGTGCTGGAGAAACGCGACGGAGAGGCGCTGGCGCTGCTGCGCGACCGCCAGGAGGGCGCGCTGCTTGAGCTCACCAAGGCGGTCAGGGAGGCCCAGGTCACCGTGGCCACCGAGAACCTCAAGGCGCTCCGGTCGAGCCTCGACGCGGCCGAGGACCGGGTCACCCAATGGGGCGACGTCATCGCCGAGGGCCTGTCGGCCCTCCAGGAGGCCCAGCTCTCGATGATGGCCTCGGCGTCCGCCTCGCACGCGGCGGCGGCCGGGATGAAGATCGGCGCCTCGTTCGCCTTCGGCATGCCGGAGGTCCTCATCGGGCCCTTCATCTTCGGTACCTCCTTCGGCGGCGACAACATGGGCGAGGCCCTGGAGAGCGCGGCCGGGATCGCCGAGTCGGCCGCCGAGAGCCTCAGCGTGCTGGGCGAGCTGCTCGGCGTCCGGGCCGAGCAGGAGCGCGCCGAGGCCGACTGGCGGGCCCAGCTCAGCGCCGCCGAGGCCGACGTGCTCGAACTCGGCCACCAGGTCAGCTCGGGGGAGGCGCAGCTGCTCGTCGCGCAGCGCGAACTCGACCTGCACCTGGCCGAGGCGGCCGGGCAGGCGGCCGTGTCGGCCTTCATGGGCGAGAGGTTCGCCGGCCACCAGCTCTACCAGTGGATGTCGGGCCGGATGACCGAGCTCTACTTCCAGTCGTACGGGCTGGCGTACGAGATGGCCCGCGCCGCCGAGAAGGCCTACCAGTTCGAGCGCGGCACCGACCTGACGGTGATCCGGCCGACCTACTGGGACGGCCTGCGCGGCGGACTGCTCGCCGGGGAGACCCTCCTGGCCGACCTCGACGCCCTGTCGGCCGCCCACGCGCGCACCGACCGCCGCCGACTGGAGATCACCCGGCGGGTCTCCCTGCTGGAGCACGACCCGATCGCATTGCTGACCCTGCGCGCGGGCGGTTCGTGCGAGTTCACCCTGCCGGAGGACCTGTTCGACCGCGACTTCCCCGGCCACTTCCTGCGCCAGATCCGCTCGGTCGCGGTCGCCTTCCACGACGCGGAAGGAGCCCCGATCGAGGTCAACGCCACCCTGACCCAGCTCGCCCACAAGACCGTCACCGCCGCGGAACCGAAGGCCGCGCAGTACCTCCTCGACCCGAAGGGCGCGGTTCCGGCGAACGTCCGCGTCGACTGGCGTCCCAGCCAGCGCATCGCCCTGTCCCATGTGCCGGAGGGCGCGGAGAACAATGGCCTGCACGAACTGCGCTACGACGACGAGCGTTACCTGCCCTTCGAGGGCACCGGCGCGGTCAGCTCATGGCGGCTGGAGCTCCCGGGCCTGCGCGACCGCGACCTGCCCGAGGACCTGTCCGACGTGGAGATCACCCTCCGCTACACCGCCGAGCACGGCGGCGACGCCTTCGCCTCGACGGTCCGCGGCCTGCTCCAGCCCTCACCCGCCGCGATGTACTTCGACGTGCCCGGCGAGTTTCCCGAGGAGTGGGAGGCGTTCGACACCGACCTCGTCCTGCCCCTGACCGCCGACGACCTGCCGGACCTGTCCGGCCCGATGATCACCGGCCTCTACGCCGTGTACGACGGCGACGCCCGCCTGTCCCTCGGCGACCAGCCCCTGCCCGACGGCCGGCTGGTCCCGACCCCGGGGCTGGTCCTGACGGACGGCGGCCTCCGCCTGACCCTGAACGGCGACCGGGCCTCTCTGGAGGGCCTGGGCCTCGTCGTCACCTACCGCGCCGGCACCCGCTGAGAGGAGTGAGATCCATGGCCAGAACCAAGCCGGTCCAACCGGTCAAGCCGAAGAAGCCGGTGAAGCAGCAGAAGCGGAAGTCGACCAACCGTGAGATGAGCAATTTCATCGCCGACGACAACGACGAATCCGCTCTGCAGCAGGTGGCGTCCATCGACGAGCTCGTCGAGCCGGAGACCATCATCCGGCAGCAGAAGGATCGCAACCAGAAGTCCGGCGGGACCACGCCGATCATCACCCGGAAGAACCAGAAGAAGAACGAGAAGCCCTCCGGCACCGGGAACACGTCGTCCACCAGCCGGAAGAGGGCCGCCGAGACCGACGGGATCGCCTTCACGTCGATCATCGGCGACGGCGGGCGCCGGACCAGGTCACGGATGGACGTGCCCCCGCCGATCCAGCCGCAGCCCGACGTCATCGTGTCCCCGCCCGCTCCCGCGGTCGATCCCGAGGTCCTGGGGGCTCGCACCACCGCCAAGGGCATGGGGCACATGAAGTTCACGGCGGCGGTGCTGGAGGGCAAGGACTGGGCGCTGCAGGTCGTCAGGGACCTGGGCGTCAACGACTTCCAGAGCTCCGAGGGACTGCGCGCCTGGTTCGAGAAGGTCGAGGGCCTGACCGCGGCGTCGACGGCCCCGGAACTGCTCCGTGCGATGGAGGACGTCGACCCGCAGCTGACCGACGTGGCCTGGAAGTGTATGGCGGAGATCCTCGGCTTCGAGGAGTCACGGGCGGAGGACGTCCTCGCCAGAACCGCCGTCGAGCACGCGGCCGACGGGGACACGGAGTTGCAGCGGCAGATCGCGGAGTACTGCGCGAAGGCGGGTCTCGACCATGAGCGCTATCTGCGAAGCTACGGCGATTTCGGCGGCCTGATGCTGTTCGGCGACGCGACGAAGCAGGAGGTCAGTCTCGCTCCCGGGCGGGAGGCGTCGATCATCCTCGAGAGAAGCCTCCAAGCCCACATGAAGGCGTTGCACGCCGAGTTCAAGCAAAGGACCGTCGTCAACGAGCACAACCACCACTACGACCGGATCGCCTGGATTCTCGCCAGTCTCAAGTCCGCCCGTGAATGCGTCGCGTTGATCACGGACATGGGGCAGGAGATCCGGTTCTTCGCCAACAAGCCCGACATGGATCTCGGAGTCGACTTCATCCGGCTCCTGAACGCCGCCATCAACGGTTCGGACACCTGCACCGACGGGGTGGAAAAGCTGTTCCGCGAGATGGCCGACCAGAACCTCGGGCGACGCCTGAAAGAGGGTGAACGGCTGTCGAAGGCCGACCTGAAGAGCGCCGAGCGCCGCCTTCGCAAGACCCTCGACTTGCTCCACCACAACCACGAGGAATGGTCCGCCCTACGGGTCCTCGTCCACAACGCCGGGAACCGGCAGCACGTCCACGCCGAGACGCAGGCCGCGGACGCGGTGCTGGATCGGCGGGACCGGTTCCTGGGTGAGGAGGCGAGCGACGACGAGAACGGCGATCTGGTCCTCCTGGAGGGCACGCTCCGGGAGAAGCAGGCGCTGGTGAAACGGGCCGAGTTCAAGCGCCTCGTCGAGAACGCGCACCTGGCGCTCGGGATCTCCAAACTGTGCTGCTTCAAGTGCTGGCTGATGCTCCTCGCGACCGGGCAGAAGGGCGTCGGGCTGCCCGCGTCGGGAACCCACGGGAAGACGTACGGCTGGCCGGCGCCCGCCAGCATGGCCAAAGCCTCCGTCATCCGGGCGTTCCTGCGGATCGATCCCGCCACGACCGACAAGAACCAGCTGGTCGTGCTGAATGCTCTCAGGACGAAAAAGGGGCGCGCGATGGTCGTCAATTTCATCTCCACCTGGGGCGGAAAGGGGGAGCTGGGGACCGACTATGCCTCCAGCGAGGAGGACGAAGGCCTCGAACTCACCATCTGGGAGAGGTACTACCAGGAGAAATACGGTTCCGACAGCGAGGAACCGGAGGAGACGGAGTCGGAACACGAGGAGATGTCGACCGAGGACCTCCCGAACGAGGACCTCCCGAACGAGGACGACCTTCCGAACGAGGAGCTCTCGAACGACGAGCATTCCGAGTCGGGCGATCCGGTCAGCGAGGAAGACGAGCCGATCACCGACACGAACACGGTCACGAAGGCGAAGGTCCTCTCGTCGTCCGACGACTAACGGATCAGGCGGAGCGTGTCGTCGACCGACTGGTAAACGGCCTGGATGGGCTGCCGGCCCATGATCCAGCCGCGTAACCCCTGGTCGGCGACCGCCCGCAGGGTCGACAGGACCGCCGCGTCCGTCCCCTCCGCGGCCGTCCGCATGACGTCGGCGAACAGGGTGTCGTGGGGCGTGTAGATCTCGGCCGCGTGGGGGTCCGTGGTGGTCTGGAGGACGATCGGCTGCATCTGGAACGCGCGGATCGTGGTGTGCAGCACGCCTGTAGGGCTCGAATACTCGGTTTGGCTATGCGACCTGGGGATATTCGTTGATCAGCCCGCCGAGGACCTTGCGCCGGGTAACCCGCCTGCTCGAAGCTGATCACTTCGGAACGAGGTCGGCCGCATCCAGCGGATGCCGCTCGTACGCCGAGAAGATCCGGCCGCTCGCCGGCGACCGGACCCGGTGGCGGCCGCCGAGCCCCGGCTGATCGAGATCACCGATCCGATCGCCACGTACGGCAAGACGCGCGCCTTACCTCCTGGCAGCGATGAGAAACAGCAGTTCACGTGGGGTGGGGAGGAGGCAGAGGGGATGGAACCGCGCAACCCCGCCCACGACGTCATCGACGGCGACGGCGCCGTGGTGCTGGGCATCGTGGTGTCGGTCCTGCGCAACGTCTGATCCGCCTCCCCTTCCGGCCGGACGCCGAGCCGGAAGGGGAGAAACGGTCGTCTAGCTGACCCAGCCGCCGCAGAGCCAGGAAGTGGGGAGGGTGTCACCGGTGCCGTAGCAGGCGTGGAACCGCTGCTGGCCGTCCCCGGGGCTGTAGGGAACGCCTGCGGTGTCTACATCGAGGCTGTTGTTCCAGTAGATCTTCCCGCTGGTCTTCGTGTTCGCGGTCAGCCAGCCGTAGCTGCCCCATAGTTGCCGCTCGATCCTCACCCAGAGCGGGTTGCAGCAGCTGTCGTCCTGCCACAGGGTTAGGTGTGCCCAGCGTGTACTGCAGCCGGCGCCGCGTACCTGCACGCTGCGGGTGCCCCAGGCCTTGAAGCTGCCGGAGACCTGGCCCCCGCACGCCTTCGCGCTCGCGGACTGGGTGGTGACCAGCGGAACGGCCGTGACGAGGAGGAGGGCGACCGCCGCCGACTTCAGTGCTCGTGTGAATCTCATAGCGGTCACTCTCGATCAGTGACCTGTCCCGTCCAAGACCTTTGCGCGGTAATGCAAAGGTCATACGCGGGTGCCGTCCAGGAGCCTGCGGCTCAGTGGGATGGGGGCGGCCGTCACGATGTCTCCGTCTCTGCCGGGCCGGGCGGTGGCGCGGGTATCGGGGGAGAGGATCACCAGCGCGGCTTGACACGGCCTTGCCGCCGTCCTATCTGGGTGTATATCGCATATATACCGACACATCCGATGGTCACCGCGGGTCACCCGTGAATGTGGGCGTCGACCCCCGACGGCTCTCGAAAGACTGCTGCGCCGGGGGGACGCGTACCTGGCTGAGGCCCGGTGGACGTGTACCGGTTCCTGCCCGACAACGCGGAGGCCGCCGCGTGCTCAGCCGCGCCGCCGACCTGTTCGAGCAGGTCGGGGAGCGCTACTACGAGGCGCACACCCTCTCCCGGCTCGGCGACGTCCAGCGGGCTGGGGCGACGAGGCCGCCGCCCGCGTGTCGTGGCGGCGGCCGGCATCTTCGGCGAGTTGGGGCACCCGGACCTGGACCTGGTCCAGTAGAGACTGCTCGCGTCCGCGAACTGACCGCGGGGCGCCCCGGTGGCGACACGGTGGCGCCCCGCCGCCTGGTCTACCAGCCCGTGTAGTTCACCTCCGGACTGCGGAGGTGGGTGTTGAGCACGGTGGCGTAGGCGGTCGCCCCTGTCTTGGTGGGGTGCATGGAACTGCGGCTCGCGCAGCGCCCGTCGTCACCGAGACAGCCGTCGAAGACGTGGTTGATGTCGCCGAAGTCGCCGGGGCCCGTCCTGGTAAACATGACGGGGTTCACCCACTTGACGGTGTCGCACACGCCATGGCCGCGGAAGGCCGGGATGGAGTCGGCGAAGGACACCTCGTGTCCCGCGTCCCTCAGGATCCGCACCGTGTCCGCCGCCTCGGCGGCGAAGTACGCGCTGGCCCAGACGAGGGTGGCCTGCGCCTGCGGGTCGAACGTCGAGCACGACGAGTTCATCCCGGACACGTCCGGATAGCCCATCAGCACGATCTTCGCCTTATTCGTGCGGTTCTGCGGGATCGTCTTGGTCTCGATCTGCTGGAGGAGGTTGGCGACGTTCGGCGTCCCGGTGTTGAGCGTCTCGAGCATCCGGTCGCTCAGCTCGCTCTCGTAGGTGCCGCCGCCACAGGTGTTGACGTAGCAGGTCAAGATGACGTCGTCCCAGTCGGTGTCGTTGGCGCCGATGGTCAGGGCCACCAGGGTCGTGTTCTGGTTCAGGAAGCCGCTCTCCAACTGCGCCGCCTCCCGGAACCTGCCCTCGGCATCGCCGCGGTAGTCCGACCAGTCTCCGATCGGCCGCGGCAGCCATGACGGCTGGGGCAGGGTCATGTCCATCATCGTGGCGCCGGAGCAGGCGACGAACGCGAAGTCCAGCTTCGGGTCGAAGGAGTCGGCGAGCTGGCCGATGGTCTGGGTCTCATTCGGCAGGACCGACTGCCTGATCCAGGCGTCCTTGCTGCGCCGGCAGGCGTTCCACCGCGGGGTCTGGTACTCGAAGTCGGTCTCCCGGTAGTAGTTCCCGACGCCCTCACCCGAGGTGATGGAGTCGCCCATGGCCACGACGAAGTGCTTGGGCTTCTTCTTGAGCACCTGGAAGGCGATCGCGTCCCAGGAGATGGCAGCCGAGCCGTCACCCTCCAGGTTCAGGTTGGTGAGCGACACCTTGGGCGTTCCGGCGAACTGGAAGACGCCCAGGTTGTACCACTCGTTCTGCTCCCGGCTCTGGTTCAGCCAGCGCCTCTCCACCTGGTTGTTTCCCAGGTCGACGGTGTACGGAGCCTGCTGGGTCTCCGCCCGCCGCTTCGGGATGTGCACCAGGACCCGGGCCCAGTCGTTGATGGCCCGGTCGAGCGTCCAGGTGCCGGTCACCTGCATCACGTTGCCGTTGTTGGCCCAGGCCCGGGTGTACCCGAACCACTCGTGACCGCCGAACCCGTTGCCGAGCTGCTGGAAGTCGGCCCTGGCCGGCACCCTGCCCGCGGAGTCCTGGTTGAACTCGAACGACAACGTCCCGTGGTTGGTCCACTGGGAGTTGTCGCACCCGCCGCGGATCGCGGGAACGGTCACGTCGTCGACGATCAGAACCTCCTTCGTATCCCCGCCGACGGACGGCAGCCCGGGTGTATTGCAGGGCGTCCACTGGTCGGTGGGTTCGACGCGCTCAGTGCTCGCCCAGGTCGAGTCGTAACGCAGGGACGCCTCGTTGCCGCACTCGGACGGGCAGGACTTCCACGACTTGGGCAGGTGCCACCAGCACTTGGAGTCCGCCCGCTGGCACGTGCCGCGGAAGTTGCCCGCCTCCGGCTGGCACTCGTTGTTGTCAGGTCCCGCCGAGGTCGGCACGCAGAAGGCGTTGACGTCGACGAACGACGGGGTGGAGGGGGCGATCGGCACGATCGAGGTGCGCCTGTCGTCGGTGGTCCACCACGCGTAGTTGTACCCGCCCTCGGTGACAGGGTTCCCGGCGGAGTTCAGGTAGGTCTTGGCGATCGGCCACGCCGCCCAGCCCAGAACCTTCTCCTGGTACGGCCAGTCCTGCGGGTGCCCCGCGTCCGCGTAGCTGTTGAAGTTCAGGAAGGGGTGGCGGTCCGGCCGGTAGGAGGGGTTGGCGGGATTGTTCAGCCAGCCCACACCCCACGCGCCGTTGTTCGGCGTGTTGTTGGCGTCCCGTCCCCATGCGTCGGCCTTGACGTGCCAGCCGGAGTTGTAGGCCCAGACGGCGAGATACCAGTTCTCGATCTTCGACGGGTCACCGTTGTTGATCTTCGCCAGGCCGTTGGTGTCGGTCCAGATCTGGTTCCACTTGCTCGCCAGGGTGGACATCCCCGCGGCGATGTTGGTGACGTAGTCGATCGCCACCCGCTTCTGCTTGTCGGCGCTCCACGACGAGCCGGTCTTGCGCATGTTGTCGGTCTGCTGCGAGATGCCGTACCCGCAGTCGGCCTTGGAGAAGTCCACGTCCCAGTCGTTGGACGGGTTGTTGTCGTAGATGTTCACGCCGTAGTAGTTGCCGACGAGCGGGTTGCCGGTCTCGCCCTCCTGCACGCTGCGCTGGGCCTGCCAGAGGTTGGACTCCTGCGCCAGGATGCCGAACATGATCGACACCGGGATGCGGCCGCCGCCCTGCAGGTCCGGGGCGGGGAACTCGGTCTGCGGGTTCCACCCGGGCAGCCCCGAGCCCTTCCAGCCGTTCGTCCGCCACACGTTCAGCCGGTTCTTGAAGACGAGCTGATCTACCGCCCACTCCACCTGCCGCCAGTGCGGCTGGTACACCTGGACCTGCGGGTCGTTGCGCGGGACGGCGCAGGTGTAGCCCTGGTCGATGGTCCCGGTGACGGCCGTGGTCACGGCGGGGCCCGCCGGTCTGAGGGTCAGCGCCAGCCGGGGGTTGGCCACCAGTCCTGAGCCGGCGTCGGGGGCGAGCAGTTCACCGGGCCGCACTTCGAAGGCGACGTCCGCCTTGGTCCCCACGACTCGTGCGGTGATGTCGACAGGCTCGGCGTTCGGCACCTCGATGCTGCCCCCGCGCTTGTCGTCGCCCTGCGTGCCGGTGCCCGGCTCGCCGATGGGCGGCGCACCGGGTCCGCCGCGCAGCCCGCGCCGCGCCGCGGCCGTGATCGCCAGCCCGCCCTCGGAGGAGACCCCGGCCGCCGCCGGCGCGTCCAGCAGTGACACCGCTTGGGGCAGCGCGCTGCGCCGGTCGGCCTTGCCCACGAGGAAGACGCGTCCGTTGCTTCCGGGCCGCACCGTCAACTGCCCGAGTTGCCCCGACGCCAGCTCCCGGGTCCGCCCGCCCAGGTACTGCTGGATCTTGACGGACGCGCCGTCGCGGGCGGCGAAGGCCACGCCGCCGTCGGCGGTCGCGTGCAGGTCGTAGGGCAGTGAGCCGGTGGCCGCGAGCTGCTTGAGCTCTCCGCCGTTCCGCACCTCCACCAGTCGGGCCCCATCGGCCGCGACCAGCGTGTCCCCGACCGGAATGGCCGAGGTGAGCTGGCCGGTGGCCACGACGGTCCGGGTCACGCGCTTGGTGGCGGTGTCCACCATGAGCAGGCGTGTGGTGTCGCGTTGCTCGCTGACGCCCTGCGTGAGCGCGACCGTGTCACCGGCGCCGCAGCCCGGGTTGAAGTAGGCGAGCGTCACCTGGTCTCTGAGCTTGGTGACCGCGCCGGTCTTGGCGTCGATGATCGCGGCGAAGGCGCCTCGGCTGAACAGCCAGTCGCGGTTGGTGAAGTAGCGCGGCGCGTAGACGGCCACGATCTTGGTGCCGGATCCGGTGAGGCAGGCGTTGCCGATCCACTGGTCGGTGTCCATGCCGGGCTCGGTGAGGGTGGCGACGGTCCGCCACTGGTAGCCCGTGGCGGCCGTCGCCGTGAGCACGTGGAACCCGGTCGCGTCGCCGGATGTGGTGACGGCGATATCGGTTGATTTCTGCCAGTTCATTCCCAGCACGCGGTCGCGCTGGGCCGGCTGGACGGACGATCGGTCGAGGTCCTGACCTGGGGCCGTGGCCGGCTCGGGAGAGGCCTGGACGGTGGGGGCCGTCGTGGGGGCGGCCAGCGCGCTGTTCGCCGGGGTGATCAGTGCGGTCAGACAGGCGGCGATCGTGGCGCCTGTCAGCAGCCGCCGCCGGTGGTGTCTCATGACGCTCCAGGGGTTGGGATGACGGAGAGAGAAAGCGAAGACCGGACCGTCACGCCGGAGGGCCGACGCCGCGTTTCCCGACAGCATCACCAGCCCGCCTTGACACGGTCTTGCCACGAATATTCGGTGCTACCGCGGCCGGGCGCTGATCCACACTCGCGTTCATGGACGACACGCTGCGGGACGAGGTGTTCGGGCCGTTCCCCTTTCAGACACCCTCTACCGCACTGCTGGCAGTGCGCTTGTGGTGAGGCCCTGAACGCCTACTGGGAGCGGCTCGCCGAGAGCAACGTGCCCCCGCAGCCCTCCCCTCACCGTCGCCCTTTGCCGCGCGCGTCGCCGTCCCCTTCGCCGTCCGGCTCGTGAGGTCATGCCTCAGTCGCTGCATCCCTGCGTGGACGCGGTCGCGGCGGCGGTCGTGCCGTCCATCGCCGGGCGGGCGATCTCCTCGGCTGTGAGCGCGTAGCCGCTGGGCTTGTCGAGATCGCTGGCGAAGATCATCCCGGCGACCTTTCCGTCGGACCTGAACAGAGGCGCGCCCGGGACCCCTGGCTCGACGGCCGCATGAACGATGAGGACTTCGCGCAGGACTTGGCGCTCGTTGTAGATGTCCTGGCCGTAGGCGGGGGCCCTGCGGCCGATGCTGCCCGATATCACGGTGAGGTCCCCGCCCTTCGGATATCCCACGAGCGTGGCGCTGTCGCCGGGATCGATCGGGCCGAAGGCCAGCGATCCGGCGCGCAGGCCCGGCACCCGCAGCACGGCGACGTCACGGCCTGGGTCGAAGAGGACGACTCTGCCCTCGGAGCGCTTCCCGTCGGTTCCGATCACCGTGATTGGGCCGGTGGTGCCCGCCACCAGGTGCGCAGTGGTCATGACTCGTTCGGGCGCGTAGGCGAAGCCCGTCCCTTCCGGCTTCGCGTCGCAGCCGGGGGCCTCAGCGATCAGCTTGACCACGTTCGACCCACTCGCTGTGCTTGCTTTCGAAGGTGATCCGTCCGCGTCCCGGGACCCTTGCGCGCAGCCCACCGCGGTGATGAGGACGATCAAGACCACTCCGAGCGTGGTCGGCCTCGCCCAGGAGGCCTTGCCCTGCTTCTCGATCACCCTTGGATGGTAGTGCGACATGGCAGACACCCGAGGGGGACGGTCCCGCCGCCGGCACGGAAGCAGCGGGGTGGTCATGACGGCCGTCTGCGCCGTCCGCAGGTCAGCTCGCCGAGGGCGGTGATGACGGGGAGGAAGGCGCGCAGCAGGTCGGCCAGGGCGTGGGGGAGGCGGGCGACGGTGCACGACCATCAGGTGGCGGATGCCCGGCGGATCACCGCCTTCTCCGCATGACATGGTCAGCGGCGAGGCCTTCCGCTGGGACGCGCCTTCCCCTATCTATGCGGGGCACGCTTGGATCTGGGTGGGCGACTCCGGTGGGGCGGTGGGCTGCTGGGGTTTGACTGGTAGCGTGCGTCCATCATGGGCTTTCCTGGTTGGGAGCGCGGCCGGTGAGCGGGCGTACTTCGGCGCTCGCCGTCGATGGTGTGCTGGGGGCCGGCGTTCTGGTGGCGCTGCTGGTTGAGCGGTTCATGCTCGACGCGGCGCCAGCGTCGGGGTGGGATGCCGCGGCCAGGGTGGTGGCGGGCGTGGGGCTTGCGGTGGCGGTGGCGTTGCGGCGGCGGGTTCCGTTTGGTGCCTTTGTGTTGAGCGCGGCGGCGCTTTGTTTTGAGGTGCTTGTCGCGTCGCCTAGCTGGCTGGCGCCGTACGCGAATCTGCTTGGGGTCTTCTCGGTGGCGCTGTATGCCGGTCGCCGGCAGGCGTGGTGGGGGCTGGGGATTCTGCTCGGGTGCATGGGTGTCTAATTTGCCGCCCGCGACGTCACGGCGCCTACCCAGCCGGCGGGGGTTTTGCTGGTGTGGCTGGCTATGTGGTCGGTGGGCTATGCGATGGCGCGGCGGCGCGAGGAGCAGCAGACCGCCCGGCGGCTCATCCAGGAACGGGCGGTGGCCGGTGAGCGGGCCCGCATCGCCCGTGAGCTGCACGATCTCGTCGGCCACACGGTCAATCTCATGCTCATGCAAGCGGGGGCGGGACGGCGGGTGCTGGACAAGGATCCGGCGAAGGCGCGGGGGCTGCTGAGCGATCTGGAGCGGGCCGGGCGGGACGCCCTCACCGAGCTCGATCGGGTGCTCGGGGTTCTGCGCAGCGACGACCCGGACGGGGATCGGCCGGCGGACGCGTCCGGTGTCGCCACGCTGCCCGACCTCGCGCAGCGGATGAGCCAGGCGGGGCTGCGGGTGACCGTCCAGGTCGGGGCCGGTCTCGACCTGCCGCGCAGCCTCGACCTCACGGCGTACCGGATCGTCCAGGAGAGCCTGACCAACGCGCTGAAGCATGCCGATGCCAGCGGCGCCGACGTCACGCTGCGGCGGGACGGGCAGTGGCTGGAGGTGGTGATCCGGGATGACGGGCGCGGGCCGGTGGTCGGCTATCGGCCCGGCCGGGGGCTGCTCGGCATCCGGGAGCGGGTTGCCCTCTTCGAGGGCACGGTGACCTACGGTCCGGCCGGTCGTGGGGGCTTTCAGGTGCATGCCCGGCTGCCGCTGACCTCGGTCACGACTGCTGCCGAGGAGCCGGCTCGATGACGGTACGCGTGTTGCTCGCCGATGACGACGCGTTGCTGCGGGCGGGGGTGGCCGTCGTGCTCGGCACTGCCGAGGGCATCGAAGTCGTGGGTGAGGCGGCCGACGGGTTGCAGGCGGTCGCGCTGTGCCGGTCCCTCGGGCCGGACGTGGTCGTGATGGATGTGCGGATGCCGGGGATCGACGGCATCGAGGCGACCCGGCGGATTGTCGCGGCCGGGTTCCCGACCCGGGTGCTGGTGCTGACGACCTTCCACCACGACGAGTACGTGTGGGGGGCGCTGCAGGCCGGGGCCAGCGGGTTTCTGCTCAAGCGCGCGTCGCCGGAGCGGCTGATCGACGCGATCCACACCCTCGCCTCCGGGGACGCGCTGATCGACCCGGCGGTCACCCGCGAACTGGTCGGGCAGTTCGTCACGCGATCGTCCGCCGGCCGTACGGAATCGCCTGAGTCGCGACGCTTGGCCCAGCTCACCGGGCGTGAGCGGGAGGTGCTGAAGCTGGTCGCCGAGGGCTACTCCAACGCGGAGATCGCCGACCTGCTCACCATCGCGGAGTCGACCATCAAGACGCACGTGAAGCGGATCCTCGCCAAGATCGATGCGCGGGACCGAGCCCAGGCGGTCGTGGTCGCCTACCGCGGCGGCCTGATGTAGGACTCGGGGGGCGTACCCCAGCTGGGGTACGCGCACTGTCCTCCCCGGAGGGACGTCCGGACGGCCGCGAATTTCTAGGTTTCGGGCATGACAAAGCGAACTGTTGTCCGCGCCATCGCCCTCACGGTCATCGGCATCCTCGTTCTCGCCCTCGCCTACCTGAACCTGCGGCCGGAGGACACCCTGGCGGTTCCCGCCGGCGCGCGGCCCGGTTCGCTCACCATGGAGCCTTGCGACTACGACACGGAGGCCGGGACCGTGCCGGCCGACTGCGGCACGCTGGTCGTGCCGGAGAATCGGCGCGACCCGGCGACCGACCTGATCGCCCTGCCGGTGATCCGGATCCGGGCGACCGGGCCCAGTCCGGGGGAACCGATCTTCCGGCTCAACGGAGGGCCGGGCGCCACCAACCTGAAGTTCCCGCAGGCGAGCCGGCTGACCGGCAACCACGATGTGGTCCTGGTCGGATACCGCGGGGTCGACGGGTCGCGGCGGCTCGACTGTCCCGAGGTGACCGAGACCCTGCAGTCGTCGTCCGACCTCGCCGGTGCCGAGTCGCTGCGCGCCGCCACCCGGGCCTTCGAGGCGTGCGCCAGCCGGCTGACCGGCGACGGCATCGACCTCACTGGCTACTCGATCCCGCAGCGGGTCGACGACCTGGAGGCCGCGCGCACCGCGCTGGGCTATTCGCGGATCAACCTGATCAGCTCGAGCGCAGGCACGCGGACCGCGATGATCTACTCCTGGCGTTACCCGCGGTCGCTGTTCCGCTCGGCGATGATCTCGGTGAATCCGCCCGGCCACTTCGTCTGGGACCCGCGGATCACCGACCAGCAGTTCGCCCGGTACGCGGAACTGTGCCGCGCGGACGCCCAGTGCTCCGCCCGTACGGATGATCTCGCGGCCTCGATGCGCAGTGCCGCCGCCGACGTCCCGGGCCGCTGGGGGCCGCTGCCGATCAAGGAGGGCAACGTCCGGATCGCGGGCATGTACGGCATGTTCCAGAACGGCAAGGGCTCCGCGCCGCTCAACGCGCCCGCCCTGACCGACGCCTACCTGCGCGGCGACGCCGGCTCCTTCTGGGCGCTGTCGACGATCGCCGACCTGGTCGTGCCCGGCTCGTTCGTATGGGGCGAGTTCGCCTCGTTCGGCATGATCGACGCGCCGGCCGCCCAGCGCTACTACGACGCCGGCGGCGACCCCGGCTCGATCCTCGGCAACGCGGCCACCGACCTGCTCTGGGGCGGCCCGTCGGGCTTCTACCAGGTGTGGCCGGACAGCCCCGACAACGCCGAATACCGTACGGTCCGCAAGAGCGACGTCGAGACCCTGCTGATCGGCGGCACCGTCGACTTCTCCACCCCCGCCGAGCTGGCCACCAAGGAGCTGTTGCCGGCGCTGTCCCGGGGCAAGCAGGTGACCCTTCCCGAGCTGGGCCACACCGGCGACTTCTGGGAGCACCAGCTGGAGGCCGGTCAGCAGCTGCTGACCACGTTCTTCGACCAGGGCACGGTGGACTCCTCGCGGTTCGGCCCGCGTCCCGTCGACTTCGAGCCCGCGACGAGCATGTCGGCCATCGGCAAGATCCTGGCCGGCGGCGCCACCGGCGGTGCGCTGCTCGCCGTGCTCCTGCTCGTGGCGATGGCCCGGCACGCCCGCCGGAACGGCGGCTTCCGCCGGCGGACCGGCGTCTGGCTGCGGGTCCTCACGCCGCTGCCGCTCGGCCTCGGCGGATGGTTGCTGGCCGTGCTGCTGGTCTGGGCGATCCGGCCGCAGGTCTTCGTGGGCAGCGCGGCGCTCGCCGTGCCCTCGGTCGGCCTGGCCGTGGGGCTCGGCGCCTACGCGGCCTGGACCCGGCGGGGCGGGCCGGCCTGGACCCGGCGTGCGGGCCTGGCCGCAGCGGCCGGCGGGGCCCTGCTCGGCGCGGCCCTCGGCTTTGGCGCGGCGTCGGATCTCGCGTCGCTGCTCACCACGATCGTGGGCGCAGCCGCAGTGGGGAACCTCGCGCTGCTGGCGCTCGACGCGTACATCCACCGGCAGCCGAGCGACACCCGGCATGACGAGCCGGTGACGGCGCCGGCCCCGTCGTGCACGTCGGCTGAGTCGGGGGGCTAACCCGGTAGGACGGGCGGAATCCGGCGACGAGACTGAGGCTTGTGACGTTCCTCCTGCTCTGGCTCCGGCACGAGTTCCGGGTGCGGTGGCGCGGCCTGGCCGTGCTGGCCCTGCTGGTGGCGTTCGCGACGGCGACCGTCCTGGCGGCCCTGGCCGCGGCCCGGCGCGGCGAGAGCGCGCTCGACCGGCTGCGCGCCGTCACCCTGCCCGCCGACGTGCAGGTGCTGACCCAGGATCCGTCGTTCGACTGGGACCTGGTCCGTAGCCTGCCCGGCGTGGCCGCGGTCGCGCCGTTCCTCACCACCCCCTTCTATGTGGAGGGCGTGGAGCTGGGGTGGAACTCGACGCCGCCCGCGGGGCCGGGTATCTGGCAGGGCATCGAGCGGCCGGTCCTCCTTGACGGCCGCCTCCCCGATCCGGCACGTGCCGACGAGGTGGTGGTGCTGCCCCGATTCCTGGAACGGTACGGCAAGCGGGCCGGCGATTCGCTCACCATCATCCTGCACCGCCCCGAAGACGTGGACCTGCTCGCCGACGCCGACACCACCCAGATCCGGGCTCGTGGGCCGCGGGTGACCGCGCGGATCGTCGGGGTCATCCGCTCACCGCAGTTCACCGACCCGAGCGACGGCGAGGCCGTCGTCATTCCGTCGCCGGGCCTGTTCACCCGCTACCCGGCCAACTTCCTGGGCACCCGTGGCGTCACCTTCACCAACGCGCTCGTCCGCCTGCGGGGCGGCGCGAGCGGCGTCGCCGACCTCCGCCGCCGGCTGACCGAGCTGACCGGCCCGTCCCGGCTCAAGGTCAGGGACCTGTCGCTGGTCTACCGCGACCGCGACCGCCTGGTGGCCTATGAGGCCGCGGTCCTGCGGGCCTTCGCGCTCGCCGCGCTGGCCGCCGCCGCCTTCATGATCGCCCAGTACGCGGCCCGGCTGACCGACGTGTCCCGGGCCGAGCTGAGAGCCCTGCGCGCCGCCGGGCTGGGACCCCGCCGCGCCGCAGCCGCCGCCGCGGCCGGATCGGCGGTGGCGGCCGTCCCCGGCACGCTGCTGGGCGTGGCGGGCGCGGGCGTCGCCTCGATTTGGATGCCGATCGGCGCCGCCGCGGCCTTCGAGCCCGCCCCAGGGCTGGACGCCGACTGGCTGATCCTTTTGCCCGCCCTCTTGATCGTCCCCGTGGTGATCGGCACCGGCGCCTGCCTGTACGCGCTGACCGCGAACGCCCGCACCGCTGTCCGGAGATCGGTCCTGGTGGACGGCGCGGCCCGGCTGGGCTGGCCGGTGGCGATGGTGGCCGGCCTGCGGTTCGCGCTGGAACGCGGGCGCGGTCAGGCGACGCCGGTGCGGTCGGCGATGGTCGGCTCCGTGGCCGGGGTGCTCGGCGTCATGGCCGCCCTCACCTTCTCCGCCGGGATCGCCGACGCGGCGAGTAACCCCGTCAGATACGGCCAGACGCACCAGCTCGTCGCCTTCATCGGCCTCAACGGCACCGGCCCAGCGCCACGGGAGATCCTCACCGTGCTCACCGCCGACCCGGCGGTCACCGGCGCGGACGCCAGGAAGTCCGCCACGGTGACGGCTGGCGACATCACCTTCCCGGTGTACAGCGTGGGCGGTCCCGTGCCCGTCACCCTGGTGCGCGGCCGCCCGCCCGCCGCCGCGGACGAGATCGCGCTGGCGGTCGGCACGGCCGGTCGGCTGGCCGCCGCCGAAGGCGACCGGATCTGGGTGAGCGGCTCGGACGGCAGCCGGGAGTTCCTGGTGTCGGGCATTGGTTTCGTCCCCATAGGTCCAGATAACGACTACAACGATGGGGCGCTGATCACACCGGACGGGTACGATGCGCTCTTCTCCTCTTTCGACGCGGGCCTGGCGGTCATCACGCTGCGTCCGGGCACGGAACTGGGGGAGACCATCACTCGTCTGAAAACCGCCGTGCGCGCGGTGCCGGGCGGCGACCGGGTCAGCATGCTGCCCGCCCTGGTCCCGCTCCAGCTGGCGCAGATCCAGGGGGTGCGCGGGCTGCCGGTCGCGCTGGGCGTCTTCCTGGGCGTGCTCGCCCTGGCCGCCGCCGCGCACGCGGTCACCGCCACCGTGCGCCGCCGCCGCCACGAGATCGCGGTCATGCGCGCCCTCGGCCTCACCCCCGCGCAGTCTCGGGCGGCCGTGCTCACCCAGGCCCTCACCCTCGCCGCCGTCGCCGTCGGAATCGGCGCGCCACTGGGCGTCGCGCTGGGCCGCGCCCTCTGGCGCGTGGTCGCGGAAAGCACCCCGCTCAGCTACGTCCCCCCGAGCCCGCTGGCGGCGATCCTGCTGATCGCCCCGGCCGCCCTGGCCGCCGCCGTCGTCCTCGCCGCCCTCCCCGCCCATTCAGCCGGACGGTTCCGCCTGGCCGGAGTACTCCGCGCGGAGTGAGCGCAGCACCACCAGGGCCACGTCGTCCTCGTGGCCGGGCTGGACCTGGATCTGTGATCCACAGTCTGACGATCAGTGCCAGTAGTCCCGCTCTGGGAGCCTGACCCACAAGTCGGGCGGGCCGACGATGGGGCGGCGGTCGGTGAGTCGCAGGCCCGCGCGGGCGCAGGAGTAGGCCACGGCCTGGCGCTTGTAGAGGTAGCGGTCGAGGAACTCGTCGGGTGCGTACTCGGGGCTCGGGTCACCGCGGTCGTCCCAATAGATCTGGACGCCGTCGCGGTGGAAACTGCCCTGGTTGCCGCTCGCCGCGTTGGCGTACATGGCGTAACAGACGGTGCCTTTCGACAGGAGTTCGCCGACTTTGGGGGTAGACGGCATGAATCCCCACGGCTGGGTGACGACGCATCCGCCGGGCACGTCGCTCACACCGACGATGGCCATGGACTCCTTGCCGTCGGCGTACCGCGCCACTATCTCGTTGGGGTCTTCGTCGTCGCCGAGCGGGGTGGCCTCCAGGCGCCGCACCGCCTCGGCCGTGCCGATGCCGGACACGCAGGCTACGCCCAGGCCCTCGTGGGGGGAGAAGCGGCCCACGGCCGCGTTCAGCCGCCGGGCCTCCGCGACGGCGGCGGTCTCGGCGGCGGACAGGAGCACGCCGGCGGGGCGGTCGGGGAACAGGTCGGGGGTGGGGGTGGCCAGGCTGAGGCGGCCGGGGGACCATCCGGCCATCATCGGGCGCCAGGGGTCGGCGCCCGCCTCGGCCAGGGCGCGGGCGTTGTCGGGGCGGCCTGCGTAGACGGCGTCCCAGAGCGGGGTGCATCCGGCGTACTCCGCGTCGACGTCGCGGACGCGGGCCGCCAGTTCGGCGATCACTTCCGGGGAACCGGCCTGGGCCGCGAAGGTCAGCGGTGGCTCGTGGAAGTCGGCGGGCAGGTCAGGGTCGGCGCCGGCGTCGAGCCTGGCCCGGATCAGCTCGAGGTCTTTCCAGTCGTTCCACCTGAGACCGGACCATCCGGGTTTCTGCATGGCAGGACTCCTCCGCGAGACGTCGAACACGTTCGCGACAGAGCATGGCAGCGCCGACCGACATTCTCGCGCCGGTCAGCGCGGCCTTCGCCAGCCCCCGCCCGGCCGGAGGTTCGGCCTTCTCACCCACCCCGGCGGCGGTATCACGGCACATATCCCGGGCACGACGCTGCTCGTACGGGCCGGGGCGACTCACATATCGCCCGGAAACGTGATCGACCCGGAGACGGGCGAGCGCGCCCCACAAGTCGACCGACCGGATGCTCATGACCGGCCCGCACCCGTAACCGCAGGACGGCCGGTGGATCGCGTCGTCCCCGCCGCCGCGGCCGACGACCCGGTCGACCAGAGGTTCGACACGTCGCCGCTGCTGCCAGAAAGTAACCGTTGATTTGGAATAATGACGGTATTTGTCGCCCTTTCCAATTCGGTATTCGAAAAGTCAATATTTTGCTTAACGGGAGAATTTGTTGGCTTTCCTGGCGATGCCATTGATCCTCTCCGCATCCCAAGGAGTCTGATGAGGGCGTTCTCCCTGCTGGTCACACTCATGACGGCGGCCGCACTGGCCGCCGTCCCCTCCCCTGCGGCCGCCGATCCGCCGATCCTCGAGATCGTGAAAATCCTCTACCCCAGCGACGACCTCTCCGTGTCCACGGGCGACGACGAGAACACCCCCGCGTCGGCGGATGACTTCTTCCTTCGGGCGGGCAGCCATTCCAGCGGAGACACA
>NZ_BLAE01000015.1 GCF_009687865.1 Acrocarpospora macrocephala | reverse complement strand
ACAGCGCGCACCGTACATGACACCCAAGGAATCGGAACTCCTGCTGAAAGGCTCCAGGATCGCGGGCGCGCCGTACGACACGCTGAGCAAAACCCGCACGAACGCCATCCAAGACGCCGACCCGGCGGGGGGAAAGTTTCCGCTGGTCGTGCTCTCCCCCGGCTTCACCAAGCCGGTGAGCACCCTCACCTCCCTGGCCGAGGACCTGGCCAGCAGAGGGTACATCGTGGCCGGGATCGACCACACCTACGAGAGCTACGCCACCACATTCCCCGACGGGCGGATCGCGGAATGCCTCGCCTGCGACAGCGACACCGACCCGGGCTTCGGCACGGGCGTGGTCCAGAGCCGGGTGGCCGACGTCTCCTTCGTGCTCGACCACCTGACGTCGAAATGGGATGGCTCCGCCCTGATCGACCGGTCCAGGATCGCGATGGCGGGGCAGTCGATCGGCGGGGCCAGCGCCATGGCGGCCATGCTGACGGACTCCCGGGTGCGTGCCGGAATCGACATGGACGGCACCACCTACGCGCGGATTCCCAAGAGCGGGTTCTCCCGGCCGTTCCTGTTCATCGGCTCGCCGCAGCACACCCCCGGGGGCCGCGACAATTCGTGGGACCGCGACTGGAAGCTGCTGACCGGGTGGAAGCGCTGGCTCGTGCTGTCGGGCGCGGACCACCAGTCCTTCACCGACGGCCCGCTGCTGGCGGGCGCCCTGGGCATCAAGCCTGCTCCCGGCCTCCTGCCCGCGGCGCGCTCGGCCGAACTCACCCGCACCTACGTGGCGGCCTTCCTCGACCAACACCTGAAGTCACAGCCGCAACCCCTCCTCAACCAGCCGTCATCCCGCTACCCCGAGACCAAGTTCTGCCCCGCGACCTGCGCTCAATCCTGAGGCCTTGCGTACTGCTCGGCGTAGGCGGTGGTCGGGGCGATCGGGGTGATCACGTCGATCAGGACACCGTTCGGGTCGGCCACGATGAAGTGCCGCTGCCCGAAGTCCTCGCTGCGCAGGTCGAGTTCGGCCGGCAGGCCCCCGCGGACCACCAGCCGGTCCCATTCCGCGTCCACGTCCTCGACCTCGAAGTTCAGCAGCAGCCCCTGGACCGGTCGCCGGTACGCCTCAGGCAGCGTCGGATGGGTGTGGTCGAGCAGGGCCAGCTCGTACTCGGGTGATTCGGTACGGCGCAGGCTCACGTACCAGTCCGCCTCGAACGTCGGCTCGAACCCGAACCACCCAAGGTAGAAGTCGCGGGATTCCGCCAGCCGGGCCGTACAGACGACGGGATAGAAGCTGGTCACCTTCACGAGAACTCCTTCGCATACTATCGGTATGCGAAAGGACGGTATTTGGCGTACCATCGGTATGTCAACCGAATGGGGGAGAGATGACCGCGGGTATCCGGGCGCGGCAGCGTGAGCAGACCCGCCACGCACTGCTGCGGGAGGGACGGCGGCTGTTCGCCACGCTCGGCTACGGCGCGGTCGGGCTGGCGGAGATCGTGCAGGCCGCCGGGGTGACCAAGGGCGCCCTCTACCACCACTTCGACAGCAAGGCCGACCTGTTCCGCGCGGTCCTCGGCGAGGTACAGGAGGAGATCGCCCGGCGGGTCGTCGCGGCTGCGGAGGCGCAGGACGATCCTTGGACCCAGCTCACCGCCGGCTGCCAGGAGTTCCTCACCGCGAGCACCGACCCGGACGTGCAGCAGATCATGCTGGTCGACGGCCCTGCCGTACTGGGCTGGAGCGAGTGGCGCGCCATGGACGAGGCAGGCTCCGCCCGCCACCTCGAAGACGCGCTGACCACGCTGATCGAGTCAGGCCGGATCGCCCGCCAGCCGGTGGCACCGCTGACCCACCTGCTCTCCGGCGCGATGAACGAGGCAGCACTCTGGCTGGCCACCTCAACCGACCCAGCCGACCTGACCAACACCAGAGCCGCCCTACTGACCCTGCTCGAATCACTCCGCGTCCGACCGTCCCGGCGCTAATCGAAGATCACGGTCAGCCTCCGTGCGCGGTGAGCATGTAGCCCTCAGGGCCCTCGAAGGAGAACACCGGCCCGAAGGGGCTGTCCGCCATCGGGGTGAGGATCTTGATCCCGGCGGCGGTGAGCTGGTCGTGGAGCTTGTGAGCGTCGGAGGTCCGGAACCAGAGCGCCACTCCAAGGCCGGGCCGTGCCACCTCACCGAGGAGGGCCACACACGCCTCGCCACGGTCCAGGCCGCCGTCTACGCCATCGAACTGCGCATGGTCAAGGCGATCCCGCCGCAACGCATGGCAGTGCTCCTCGCCGACCTCGACCGCATCGCGGCAGCCCTGGAGGAATGACCTACTACTGATCCCACTCGGACCGGCCGCCCACGCTGCGATGTCGCAACCGGCTCGCTCCACCGACTCCTCGCCACCACCGGACTACGCCCGCGTGGCGACTACCAGGGCAGTTCCCCGGTCTCGTCTTGGAAGGTTCCTGTCGGGCCGTCCACGTCGAGAGTGGCCAGGCGTACGACAGCTCTGGCGCTCTCCTCCGGCGGTCTTCCGATCCCGAAGGCCGCGGTCATGTCGGTGGCTGTGGTGCCGGGCTCCAGTGCGTTGAACTTGATGCCGGGCTGGGACTTGGCGTACTGCACCGTCAGCATGGTTGCCGCCGTCTTGGACGCGGAGTAGAGCGCCAGCGGCAGGTGGAACTCGGGCCGGTCGGGGTTGTTCACCGCCCAGAACGATCCGGCGCTGCTCGATACGGTGACCACGGTGGGGTTCGAGGACTTGCGCAGCAAGGGGAGTGCCGCTTCTGTGACGCGTACGATTCCCACCGCGTTGGTGTCGAACACCCGCAGGGCCGTGGGACCGTCGAGGAGTTCGTTCCCGAGGATGCCCGCGTTGTGCACCAGGACGTCGAGCTGCCCCTCGGCCGCACTGATCGTCGCCAGCGCGTTGCTCACCGAGGCGTCGTCGGTCACGTCGAGCTGCACGAACCGTGCGCCGAGGGCGGCTGCGGCCTTCTCGCCTCGCTCGATGTCGCGCGCACCGATGTAGACAACGTGGCCCAACTCCAGAAGCTGTTTGGCTGTCTCGAAACCGATGCCCTTGTTGGCCCCGGTGATCAGTGTGACGGTCATGGGTTTCCTCTCGAATTGTGTGGCCCGAGTGGACCGTTGGGTGCGACTGCTCTCCACGTCGCCGGCCCCGAAGGGTCAGGTGGTAAGCTGCCGGAGTAGTTCACCGGCGTCGTGCAGGGCTGTCATGTGCACGAACCGCCCGTTGCGCACCTGGTAGATGGCGTACTCGGTGATCTCGAACGAGGTGCCGGTGGGTGCCACACCGAGCCACTCCTTCACCGGCGTGCCCGTGTTGACCAGCCGCGCGGCCAGACGATCACCGTCGAAGAGCAGTTCCTTGAGCTCCCAGTGGAGGTCCGGAACCGCGTCCACGTCAGCCTTCTGCACGGCGATGAGGTCGTCCCGGGTGGCAGGCTCACCGTTCAACGTGGTCCGGTCGTCGATGAACTCGTCCATCTGATCGAACCTGTGGGCGTTGAGCTCCTCGATGTAGCGCAGGTAGAACGCGCGCAGATCACTGTCGGACATCAGATGCCCCTTTCTGCATGGCAGTCGTACGGCACCGGGTAAGGCGATCCCGGTGCCCTCGAGAAGTCCCACGGGAGTCGACCTACGCCGACTTCCGCATCGATCGATGCGGAAGTCCAAGATAACACGTTCCGCATCGATCACTTCGGAAGGGTGTGGACCTGTGGGGCGGTTCTCAGCAGGGTGGCCAGTTGCGCAGGGCGGCGTCGGCCATGTCCTGGAGTTCGTCGCGGCCGACGCCGCTGGCGGCTTGTACGGCGATGCCGTAGGCCAAGGCGGTGACGTAGCGGGCGAGTAGTGCCGGGTTGGTCTCCGGCGGCAGGTCGCCGTCATCGACGGCTCGTTCGAACCGTTCTCGGATGCAGGAGTAGCCGCTGTCGCGCCACGCGACGAGGAGGTCGCGGGCTCCACGGCTGGAGTCGCCGGTGGCCAGGGCACCCTGGACGCCCAGGCACCCGTTGGGGCCGGTCGGGCGGGTGGTGGTTCGGACGGTGCCGGCAAAGATCGCGGTGACGACGCCGAGGGCGGTCGGCTCGTCCAGGGCTCGGGCCAGGTAGGCGCTCGGGCCCTCGGTGTAGCGCTCCAGGGCCTTGCGGAAGAGCTCCTCCTTGTTGCCGAAGGTCGCGTACATGCTGGTGGTGGAGATGCCCATCGCGTCGGTCAGGTTGGCCAGACTGGCCCCCTCGTAGCCCTGCTCCCAGAACACCAGCAGGGCGCGCTCGAGCGCCTCGTCGGCGTCGAATCCCCGCGGTCGGCCGATTGGGCGGCGCTGCCTGGTCTCCACCCCCGCAGTCTACCCCTTCTGCAGCGATCGATGCAGAACATGCTATCGCTTCAATCGATGATCGCGGTGACTTCGGCCTCGATGAGGATGCCGGGCTCGAAAAGCACGTCCACCCCGATCAGCGCGGCCGGTGGCGTGGCGATGTCGAACTCGCGAGCCGCCTGTTCGATGCCTGCGTTGAAGGCGTCGTACATCTCTCTCTTCCAGCCTGCGGCGTACCACGTGACGCGGACGACGTCGTGGAAGGTCGCTCCGGCCGCGTCCAGCGCTTTGGCGACGTTGCGGTAGACCTGGGCGACCTGCCCGGCGAGGTCGCCCGGTGCCACGAGCTCGCCGCTCTCGTCCCAGGCGACCTGTCCCGCGATGTGGACCTGCCTGCTCCCCCTCGCCACCGCGACGTGATGGTAGAGCGGGACTTGGACCTGCCTGTCAGGGTTGATGAGCGAAACAGCCACGAGATCTCCTGATCGGTTATGTGATCGAGGCGCCGGAGGACGCCTATGCTCTCTTGCGGTTACTCAGAAACCATAGGAGAGTGTTTGCTGACGTGGAAGAACGCACTTTTTAGAGACTGGGGAACCTCATGGTGACCAAGCAGTTCGCTGGCGCGGCTGACGAAGCGGACCTGAGGCGCGCGGACTCCCTGGCGCGGGAGATCTTCTCGGATGTCGCCAACAAGTGGGCGCTGCTTATCATCGAGGCTCTCGGGGAGCGCACCCTCCGCTTCAGCGAACTGCGCGACGAGGTCGAGGGCATCAGCCACAAGATGCTCACCCAGAACCTGCGCATGCTGGAGCGCAACGGCCTGGCCGAGCGGAAGGTGCATCCCACTGTGCCGCCGCGAGTCGAGTACACCCTCACCGAGCCGGGCCAGGCCCTGCGCGCGACGGTTGATCTCATCTGCGGCTGGACCCACAAGTACTTCGGCCACATCGAGACCGCCCGCCAGCGCTTCGACGCCTGACAGCTCAGTTCAAGTGGACGGGACGAAGGACGCTGCTCGGAGACAGGGAAGAATCGGTGACCAGGTCGTTCTGGTTGGTCGCAGGTCGGCCGCGACGGGCTGTCAGCTGAGTTGCTCGGCCAGCGCGATGATGATCCCCTCGGGGCCGCGGACGTAGCAGAGCCGGTAGCTGTCCTCGTACTGGGCCAGCTCACCGACGAGTTCGGCGCCGTGAGTGCGCAGGCGGGCAATGACGTCCTCGATGTCGTCGACGGCGAACATGACGCGATGCATGCCCAGCGTGTTGTGCGGTGGGTTGTGCGGTCTGGCGCCGATCGCCGCGGGGGTGTGGTATTTCGCCAGTTCCAGTCGGCCGTGGCCGTCCGGGGTCCGCATCATCGCGATGTCGCAGCGGACGCCGTCGAGTCCGACGGTGCGGTCCGCCCAGAGGCCCTCGATCTGCGCTTTGCCCTCCAGCTCCATGCCGAGTTCTACGAAGAACGCAATGGCAGCCTCAAGGTCGTCGACGACAATGCCGACGTTGTCCATCCGCTGGAGCGTCATGGTGGTTCTCCTTTGTCGCGCGGCCCACAACGGGCCGCTGGTGTGCCTGGGACGGAGCCATCGCCATGTTCTCGACACCGGGAAGCATGCTGAGTTCTGGCCCGTCACCGCCTTGGGGTGCCGCGTCCGAAAACCCACACGCACGCATGCAGGCCGTCGCCGTCGCGCAGCGGGCCGGGTTCCGCCACGTCACGCGGATCCAAGACCCGGACGGCACCGATTTCACCTGTTACGCGCGTGATCTAAAGTAGGCCTGCGCGATTCACCCGGCGTGGCCCCGATCGTCTGCATCGCCTTCATGCCGGTGACGTGCAGGCCCAGTGCCTGGCCGCGGACGTTCTCGCCGGTCAGCGCGATCAGGCGCTCCTGCAGCAGCAGCGTGGCGGCGAAGCCGACGGAGGCCACCGCGGCGGCGGCCCCCTCGGCCTGGGCCGCCTGCAGCAGGCTCTCCAGCGCGGTGGCGACCAGCACCGCCGCCAGCTCCGCCGGATCGGCCCTCGATCCGTTAGCCGATGCGCTCCGGCACGGGTGGGCTCGACGTGGCGAGGTGGTGGCTGAGTCGCTCGCCCTCGACGTCGAGGTCGGGTAGGACGCGGTCCAGGGTCTTCGGCAGCCACCAGGCCGCTCTGCCGAGCATCGCCATCACGGCCGGGACCAGCGTCATGCGCACCACGAACGCGTCGACCAGCACGCCGAGCGCCAGGGCGAAGCCCATTGACTTGATGATCGGGTCGTCCATGAAGACGAAGCCGCCGAACACCGAGGTCATGATGAGCGCGGCGGCGGTGACCACCCGGGCGTTGTGCCCCATGCCGTTGATCGTGGCCTGCCGGGCGGTGTCGCCGTGCACGAAGTCCTCGCGCATGCGCGAGACGAGGAACACCTCGTAGTCCATGGCCAGGCCGAACAGGATGCCGATGAGCAGGATGGGCAGGAAGCTGACCAGCGGCCCCGGCACCTCGACGCCGAACAACCCGGCCAGGTGGCCCTGCTGGAAGATCGCCACGGTGATGCCGAACGTCGACCCGATGGTCAGCAGGAAGCCGAGCGCCGCCTTCAGCGGCACCAGGATCGACCGGAAGACCAGCATCAGCAGCAGTACCGACAGCCCGACGACGAGCAGCAGGTAGACGGGCATCGCCTCGGCCAGCTTGTCCGACACGTCGATGCCGACGGCGGTCGCGCCGGTGACGGAGATCTCCGCGCCCGCGATGGTGGCGACCTTGGCCCGGATGGCGTGCACCGCGTCCTCGGTCGAGGCGGCGGTCGGCCCCTCCTTGGGGATGATCGCCAGCAGCGCGGTCGTGCCGGTGGCGTTGGGCTGCGGCGGCGCGACCGCCAGCACGCCCGGCACCTGCTGGATCAGCCCGGCCGCCTGCCCGGCGGCGGCGTTCACGGCGGCGGCGTCCTTGGCCGAGACGACGGCGATCAGCCGCGCGTTGAAGCCCTCGCCGAAACCCTCGCTGGTGAGGTCGTAGGCGGCCCGCCCCGGGGTGCCGGGCGCGGCCGTGCCCGCGTCGGGCAGCGCCAGCCGCAGATCCTGTACGGGCAGCGCGAGCACCCCGAGGCCGACGATGCCGACCAGCAGGATCGGCACCCGCAGGCGGCTGACCAGCCGCCCCCACGTGTAACCGAAGCCCTCCCGGGCGACGGCCTGCCCGTCGCGCTGCTTGCGTGGCAGGACACGCGGCCCGGCGTACGCGAGGATCGCCGGCAGCAGCGTCACCGCCACGAGCACCGCGACGGCGACGGTCCCGGCGGCGGCCAGGCCCATGACGGTCAGGAACGGGATGCCCGCGACGAACAACCCGGCCAGCGCGATCACCACGGTCGCCCCGGCGAACACCACGGCGGACCCGGCGGTGCCGGTGGCCCGCCCGGCGGCCTCCTCCCGCTCCAGCCCGTCGGCCAGGAACTGGCGGTAGCGCGAGGTGATGAACAACGAGTAGTCGATGCCCACGGCCAGGCCCAGCATCAGCGCGAGCACCGGGGTCACCGAGGTCAGCTCGACGACGCCGCTGAGCGCGTACAGGCCGGCCATGCCGACCCCGACGCCGACCAGCGCGTTGAGCAACGTCATCCCGGCCGCGACCAGCGACCCGAAGGTGACGATCAGCACGATCGCGGCGATCAGCACGCCGATCGCCTCGGACCCGCCGACCTCCGGCGCGGCCCGCAGCACCTCACCGCCGTGCTCCACCTGGATGCCGGTGGCGGCGGCCCCGGCCTTCAGGTACGCCTCGCGCTGCGCGTCCGTGATGTCGTCGACGTTGTCCTTGAACTGGACCTGGACCAGCGCGTACCGGCCGTCGGGGGAGAGGGCGCGGGCCTGGAAGGGGTCGATCGCGGCCACCACGCCGGGTACGGCGGCGGCTTCCCGCACCACCGGCGCGACGACCGCCGGGTCCAGCTTCCCGCCTTCGGGTGCGGCGATCACGATGGTGCCGACGGCACCGCTGGCCTGCGGGAACTCCCGCTCGAGCGAGTCGAGGGCACGCTGGGACTCGGTGCCCGGCATGGAGAACTTGTCACTGGACGGGCCGAGGAACAGGGCGGCGGCCACGCCTACGAGCGCGAGCAGTAACAACCAGACGGCGGCGACTCGCCCCCGGTTGCGGAAGGAGAACCGGCCGAGCCGGTACAGCAGGGTCGCCATGAGTAGGGGTCTCTCCCAGTGATCAGTCGGTTGGGCGGCCGAGGGTGCGCAGCGCGCCCCGGGTGAGTTCCACACGCAAGACCTCGTCGGAGACGTCGACGCCGCGGGCACAGGTCAGGAAGATGCCGACCAGGGCCATCCAGCCCGCCACCCGGCACTCCTGTTCGGGGGCACGGCCGACCAGGGCGTCCACCAGGCTCTCGGTGGCGCTGTCGACGTCGGGCAGTTCGGGGTGGCAGAGCAGGTCGTCGACGTCCACGAGCAGGATTTTGACCTGGCGGCGGAAACGCAGCGCGAGTTCCACCAGCCCGGCGACGGCCTCCCGCGCGGCCTGCTCCCCGTCGAGTGGGGCGAGTTTCCCCTGGATGGCCTCCAGGTCCCGCCCGACCGGCGCGAACAGCTCGCTCAAGATCGCGTCTTTGCTGGTGAAGTGGTAGAGCAGCGAGGCCTTGGAGCAGCCGACGTCCGACGCGATGTCCTGGAGGGACGTGCCACGGAAGCCGTGGGCGGCGAACAGGCGGGCCGCCGACTCCAGGATCTCCGCGCGCATCGAGGTCATGGGCCCAACGTAACTGACCGATCGGACAGAGTCTGTCCGATCGGTCAGAAGGTAAGCGAAATCACACCAACCGCTGCACGGCGTCGCACGATCTCCCGCCGCGTCAGCCGTCGGCCTCGGCGGAGCAGGTCACAGCCGCACCTCACCGCCGGTCTCGACCGCTTTGACGGTGCTCTCGATCAGGCGAAGCGCTGCCAGACCGTCACGGACGTCGGGAACGGGCAGGCCGTCCGCACGGATGCTGCGGGCGAAGGCTTCAATCTGACGCTCGTACGCGTCACCGTCGGTGAGCACCGGAGTGATCACTTCACCGTCGGCGTACGCGTGCACGGCCGAGGCCTGCCGGTGGAACGGGAAAGGAATGTCGGCTCGAAGCCAGCCGTTCGCCCCGAACACCTCAACGCCCTCCGCGGGCAGACCAGGAACGTCAACCGTGATCGACACGGTGCCGATCGCGCCGGTCGCCGTCGTCATGAGGATCTGCCACGCCTGGTCGCGGCCGTCCGCACGATGCCTGGCGACCACGGAGGCCACCTCACCGAGGAGGAACCGGACGGTGTCGAAGATATGGGCACCGTGTGTCGCCAGCAGGTAACGACCGCGGTCGGCCTTGAAGCCGGCTTCGTGCTGAAGAGCCGCAGCGTCGGCGTAGACGTGCGGGAACAGGGTGGCCTCGATGCCCGGGCGCAGGTCGCCGATTCGATACCAGGCATTGAACGTGCGGGCTTCGCCCAGCCGCTCCGCCAGGAATCGTCGCGCGAACTGCAGACCCTGGTCGTGCCGCTTCATCGCGCCAACCTGAAGCTTCAGCCCCGTTCGCGCCACGAGTTCAACCAGAGCCTCCGCCTCCCGCACGGTGGAGGCGAGCGGCTTCTCGACCAGGACGTGCTTGCCGGCCTTGAGGGCGTCGGTCGCGAGCGCGTAGTGGAACCGGTCAGGCGCCGCCACGATCACCGCCTCCACCGAGTCATCGCCCCAGATGTCCGCCGGATCCGTACCGGCCATGGCCAGGTTGTAGCGCCGCGCCACACCCCGCGCCACCTCGGCACTGGGATCGCAGACGCTCACCAGCTCCACTCCGTCGGCCTTCTCCAAAGCCGGCAAATGCGCCACCTGCGCAATCCGACCACACCCGATAAGCGCCATACGCACGGGTTCGCTCATCAGCCCGCCAATCATCGGTCAGCTCGATTATCGACCCCGGCGGCAGGACGGGTTCCACCAGTTCGGCCGTGGTCGCGGTGTGGTCCTCCTCAGTGGCGGCTACCTTGCCGCTCAGCACTACACGGAGCTGGCAGAGGCGCTCGGGGACACCTTCACCGTGTACGTGCCCGACCGGCGGGGACGCGGCCTGAGCGGCCCCCCGGCGAGAAGTACTGCATGGCCAGGGAGTGCGAGGATGTCCACGCGCTGCTGACCGGCACGGGGGCGCACGCCGTGTGGGGGCACAGCTCCGGCGGGTTGATCGCGCTGCAGGCGGCGCTGACGCTCCCGGCGATCCAAAAGGTCGCGGTGTTCGAGCCGGCCATCTCCATGTACGGCACCTTCGACGTTTCGTGGATCCGGAGGTTCGAGCGCGAGCTGGACCAAGGCAGGCTGGCTGCCGCGCTGGCGACCTTCACCAAGGGCGTGGGGGCCAGCCGGGGAACCGACGTCATGCCCCGCTGGCTGCTGGTGCCGATGCTCGACGCTTACCTGCGGATGGAGCGGAGGCGTACCCGGCCTGCGGGCGAGGCCACCGTGGAGTCGCTCGTCCCGCTCCAGCGGCTGGACGTGCGGCTGTGTCTCCGCATCCGGGTTTCGCAGCCCGAAAAGCCCAGGTCATCATGGTGATGACCTGGGCTTCGGGCCGCCCGATGGTCCCGGCCGGTCAGGCGGGCAGGGTCCACCTCTGCCAGGCGTTGCTGTTGGCGTCCCAGATCTGCAGGCGGGTGCCGTTGGCGGTGCTGCCGCCGGGGACATCCAGGACGCGGCCCGACTGCGGGTTGCGGAGCTGGCCGGTGCCGAGGCTCTGCCACTGCTGGGCGCCGGATCCGTTGCAGTCCCAGATCTGGATCGGGGTACCGTTCGCGGTGCCCTGGCCGGTCACGTCCAGACACTTGCCGAGCGCCCGGATCGTGCCGTCGGCGCCGACCGTCCAGCGCTGCGCGGCTGTACCGTTACAGTCATACAGGTCAACGGCCGTGCCGTTCGCGGTACCCGCCCCCGCCACATCGACGCACTTACCGCCCACACCGGTGATCGGGCCGGTACGCGCCGGCTGCGGGCTCGTCGTCAGGTTGACTTCGCCCTGGTTGAGGGTACGCGAGTGGAAGTAGCCGGCCTGGATCTCGGCGTTGGTGTTGCTGCCGGTCAGCTGCTCGGACCAGACCATGAAGTAGGTCCAGCGCGTCTGGCTGTCCAGCAGGGACGCGTTGGGCACCTTGCCCATCTCCGCGATCGCGATGGGCTTGCCCGCGGCGATGTTCTGAATCTGCTGGTAGTCACTGGCGGACGGGTAACCCTTGTACCAGACGTCCAGGCTGACGACATCGACGTACGACGAGCCCGGATAGTAGTTCGCCCAGCCGCCGGCCGGATTGTCCTGCACGTTCCATACCCAGATCAGATTGCTCAGGCCCTTGCCCGCGAGGTAGTCGCGGGTGAGCTGATAGAGCCGGGCGCCGCCGGAGGGACCGGGACGGTTGCCCCACCAGTTCCACGACTCGTTCATCTCGTGCAGCGGGCGGAACAGCACGGGCACCCCGGCGTCCTTGAGCTGCTGCAGGTAGGGGACGACCTCGTCAAGGCGCCGCTTCCAGGTGGTGTTGAGTGCGGTGCCGTCCTGGATGATCTGGCTGAACTGGGTCGCCGAGATGCTCGTCTTGACGCCGCCTTCGAACTCGCAGGTGCTCGGCCCGGTCGGCGTGCACATGTGCCAGGTCAGGGCGACCAGCGAGCCGTTGGCCCACTCCTGTTTGGCCTGGTCGACCACGCGCTGGCGGTTGGCGGCGTCCACGGCGCGGAACATCAGGTCGCCGCCCCACAGGCCGGGCCACTGGCCGGTGATGTTGTATACCTGCTGGGTGTACTGACCGGGCGTGCTGGCAGGTTCCTTGTTGTGCTGGCCGCTGACGATGTTGCGGCCGGTGATGGATGCCAGGTAGTTCAGTACGTCCTGCTTGGACGCCGCCGGGAAGGCCCGCGCCGGAGCGGTGAGCGTGGCCGCCGCCATGAGGGCGGCTAAGCAGACGGTGAGGACTCGGCGGATGCGGGATCGATGCATTACTCGTTCTCCTTCTCTGGAGTGGGTGACGGGACTAAGGCCGGCGCAGCGCGCCTTCGAGCGTCGGCTGCGCCGCGTTGACACTGAAGATGGCCGCGCGCAGCCGCTCGACGTCCACGGCGCCGACGCCGGTGATCCGGATCGTGCGCGTCTCCCCGGGCAGCAGCGTGACCAGGCCGGTGTCGGCGACGGCGTCCGGGGACAGGCGGTCGGCCTGAACCAGCAGGTCGCGGACGAAGGTGTGGGCCGTGATCACCACGTCGAGGCCGCCGGGCACCGGTCGGGCAGCCAGGTCGAATTCGGCCGGCGGGTAGCCGAACACGGCGTCGGCGCAGCCCAGCACCACGTCGCGCAGCCGGTCGGCGTCCACGACCAGGAACTCCGCGAGTACGTCGCCGAACTCGGCCAGCCCTGCCGGCAGAGGCAGCACGGCGACGCTCCGTGGTCCGGCCGCGAACGGCACCACCTCCTTCGCGAGCACGGTCCCGTCGGCGCGCATCCGGCGCACTGCGGCGACCCCCTGCCACGGTTCGGCGGACTGGTTGTCCACGGCCAGGACGCGTACGCCGCCGTGCGTCTGGAAGGTGAGGAGGCGGTCGGCGTACAGGCGGCGCAGTTCGTGGTAGAGCGGTTTGGGCCGTCCGGCGCCGTCGATGGCGGCCCACGACGTGACCGGCCAGCAGTCGTTGAGCTGCCACACGACCGTCCCCGCGCACACCGGCCAGCGCGAACGCCAGTAGGCGACGGCCGTCGCGACCGCGCGAGCCTGGTTGACCTGCGTCAGATAGTGCCAGTCGTCGAACGTGACCGGGGTCGTGAAGTGGTGCGCGAGGCCACGCCGCAGCTTGCCGTTGCCGTCCTCGGCCTTCTGGTGGTGCAGCATCCCGGCCGAGTCGTGGTTCAGGTCCTCACCCGGCAGGGCCGCCGTCAAGGTCGCGTACGCGGGCGGGGCCTGCCACCCGAACTCGGCCGCGAAGCGCGGCACCGCGTTGAGGTAATCGGTGTAGTCGCGGCGATTCCACACCTCCCAGAAATGCGACGGGCCGTGCGCGGGGTCGTTGGGGTGCCGGTCCCATGAGCCCGACCACGGGCTGCCCGGCACGTAGGGCCTGGTCGGGTCCAGCTCGGCGACGATCCTCGGCAGCAGGCCCAGGTAGTAGCCCTCGCCCCAGCTCGCCCCGGCGAGCGCGTCCTCCCAGTCCCAGTCGCGGAACCCCCACAGGTTCTCGTTGTTGCCGTTCCACAGCACCAGGCTCGGGTGCGGCATCAGCCGCACCACGTTTTCGCGCGCCTCGGCGTCGACCTCGCCGCGCAGCGGCTGCTCCTCGGGGTAGGCGGCGCACGCGAACAGGAAGTCCTGCCAGACCATCAGGCCCAGTTCGTCGCATGCGGTGTAGAAGGCGGCGTCCTCGTAGATGCCGCCGCCCCACACCCGGACCAGATTCACGCCGATCGCCGCCGCCTGCTCCAGCCGCGTACGGTATCGCTCGGGGGTGACGCGGACGGGGAGCGCGTCGTCGGGGATCCAGTTGACGCCGCGCGCGAAGACCGGGACGCCGTTGACCCGCAGGGCGAAGGCCGTGCCGTGGGCGTCGGGGGACTGGTCTAGTTCGACCGTGCGGAAGCCGACGCGGCGTTCCCATACATCCAGTTCCGCGCCGGTCTCCGCGTCGGTCAGCAGGACGCGGACCGGGTACAGCGGCTGGGCGCCATGTCCGCGCGGCCACCAGAGGGCGACGTCGGGCACCTCGACGGCGACCGCACCCCGGTCACCGGTGATCGTCGTCGTGGCCGTGTGCCCGCCGACCGTCACCGAGGCGTGCACCTCGCGCCCCGGGGCCGTCCGTTCCAGCTCAAAGTGGGCCGCCACGCGGCCCCGGCCGCCGGTGACCGTGACCACCGGGCGCACCCGGGCCAGCCGTGCCGTGTTCCAGCACTCCAGCCGCACCGGCCGCCAGATCCCGGCCGTGACCAGGGTCGGCCCCCAGTCCCAGCCGAAACTCGCGGCCATCTTGCGCACGTAGTTGAAGGGCTCCGGGTAGGCGTTCGGCCGCGGCCCCAGCCGGTCCCGCAACGCCTCGGCCTCGGTGTACGCCGAGGTGAACCGCACCGAGAGGGCGGCACCTTCCCGGGCACGGCCGGTGACGTCGAACCGGTAGGAGCGGTGCATGTTGCGCGTCTCGCCCAGGACGCGGCCGTCCAGGCTCACCCGCGCCACCGTGTCCAGACCGTCGAAGACGAGGTCCACGCGTTCCCAGCCGCCCGTGACCTCGGGCAGCCGGGTGTCGTAGCGCCAGTCCGCGCGCCCGACCCAGGCGACCTCGAGTTCGTTGCGCCCCACGTACGGGTCGGCGATCACCCCGGCGGCCAGCAGGTCCGCGTGGCTGCACCCGGGCACCGTGGCCGGGATCGGCGTTCCCCGCAGCCCCTCAGGACCTCCGCCGCTTTCGAGTGTGACCGTCCAGCCCGAGGTCAGGGGCATGGCGTACGTGCTCAACGCGCGACTCCTCACTTGGTGGCACCGGCCGCGAAGCCGTTGTAGATGAACCGCTGCAGGGCGAGGAACACGACGAGGCTGGGCAGGATGACCAGCGCCGCCCCGGCGGAGATGACCTCCCAGTGCGCTCCGAACGGCCCCTTGAACCGGAACAGCGCGGTGGAGATCGTGCCGAGCCCCTCGGACGGCATGTACAGGAACGGGATGTAGAAGTCGTTGTAAATGGCGACGCCCTTGACGATGACGACGGTCGCGATGGCGGGCCGCAGCAGCGGCAGGATGATCCGCCAGTAGACCGTCAGCGACCTGGCGCCATCCATCCGGGCCGCCTCATCGAGCGAGATCGGGATCGACCGGATGAACTGCAGGAAGATGTAGATCGACACGATGTCGGTGCCCATGTACAGCAGCACCGGCGCCCACAGCGTGTTCATCACGCCCAGCCCGTTGACCACCTGGTAGGTCGCGACCTGCGTCGTGACCCCCGGCACCAGCGCGGCCACCAGGAACAGCGTCATCACGACCTTCTTGCCGCGGAACCGGAACCGATCCACCGCGTACGCGGTCATCGAGCCGATGAACACGGTGCCCAGCAGCGAGAAGAACAGGATGAAGGTCGTGTTCCCGAGCGCCCTGAGCAGGTGACCCTCAGCGAAGGCGATCTGGAAGTTCTCCCAGTTGAACCAGTTCGCGGGGGCCGACAGGGGGCTCGGGTCGGTGGTCATCTCGCCCGGCGTGCGAAGCGAGGTCAGGATGATCGCCAGTAGCGGGACGACCACGACCGCCGAGGCCAGCAGGAGGGAGGCGTATTTCAGGACCGTGAGGACACCATGGCCGGACGACGGCGAAAGCCTGCGGTGCGCGGCCGTCATGACAGTTCCACCCGCTCCTCCGGGATGAGCCGTCGCTGCACCCAGGTGACCAGCAGCACCACCGCGAGCAGCACGACCGCGGCGGCCGACGCCAGGCCGACTTTGTTGAAGTTGAACGCGAGCTTGATCGTCTGGATCACGAACGTCTCGCTGTTGTTCGAGCCGCCGGTCATGATGAACGGGATCTCGAACACCGACAGCGCTCCCGAGATCGCGAGGATCGCGCTCAGGCTGATGATCGGCTTGATGCCGGGGACGATGATGTGGCGGAACTGCTGCCAGCGGTTGGCTCCGTCGAGCGAGGCCGCCTCGTACAGCTGCGGCGGGATCGACTGGATCGCGCCCAGGAACAGCACCATGTTCAGGCCCATGAACCGCCACACTGACACCCCGGCCAGCGAGGTGTTCACCAGGTCGGGATCGCCCAGCCACAGGTGCGGCTCCAGGCCGAACAGGCGCACCACCGTGTCGAGCGTGCCGCCGGGCTGGAAGAAGTAGAGGAACACGAATCCGATGGCCACGCCGTTGATCAGGTACGGGAAGAACAGGACGCCCTTGAACACGTTCCTGAATCTGGTGTTGAAGCTCAGGATCGTCGCGAAATAGAGCGCCACCACGATCTGGATCGCCGCGCCCGCGAGGTAGAACAGGCTAACCACGAACACCTGGAGCATCTTCGGGCGGGTGAACAGGTCCAGGTAATTGCCGGCGCCCACGAAGTTCCGCGTCGGGCTCAGGCCGTCCCAGTCCGTCAGGCTGTAGACGAACATGCTCACGGCCGGGACGTGCGTGAAGGCCACCAGCAGCACCAGCGGGACCGCCAGGTAGACCCATGGCGTCCACCACCGCCTCTGGTCAGGGCGTCGCCGCTGCTCCGCCTCCGTCCGTGGGCGTACGGGGCGGGGGCGCGCCAGATGAGATGCCGACATGCGCTCCTTCTCTCCTCGCGATTTCCGGGGCGGCGCTCGGGCGTTTCGGTGCCGTCGCGTCGCCCCGGAGCAGGTCAGCCGCCGATGGTGGCCTGGGCCTCGGACCACTTCTTGTTGAGGTCGGCGAAGATGCCGGGCAGGTCGCCCTTGGCCGCGCCGCGGGCGACGTCGACCAGGCGCTGGCGGTAGTCGGGCGCGCCCAGACCCACCTCTGACGCCTTGTCGATGTCCAGGACCGTCGCGTTCTTCGCCCAGCTCAGGCTGACGAACTTCACGCCCGCGTCCTGGAAGGGCTGCAGGCTGCTGGGCAGCGGAGCCCCCTTGACCGACGAGATCGACAGTGCCTTCTGCGCGTCACCGGACTTGGTGATGAACCACTCGATCCACGCCCGGGCCGCCGGCTTGTTCTCGCTGTGCACATTGATCGCGTACTGGTAGTCGGGGCGGACGGCGGTGCAGAAATGGCCGTCGACCTGCGCCGGGAACGGCATGAAGCCGATGTCGTCGGGGTTGCCGCCCGCCTTCGTGGCCGCGTCCCGCATCTGCACGACCGCCCACGAGCCGAGCCACATCGTGGCGATCTTGCCGGTGGCGATCAGGTTCTTGGAGTTCTCCCAGTTCGTCGTGTTCGGGTCGGCCTCCGACAGGCCGTTCTTCACGATGTCGAACAGGAGCGTGTCGATGACGTTGAGCTCCTGCCCGGCGGCCCATGGCTCCTTCGTCGTGGCGAGCGCGTCGTTGGCGGCCGGGTCACAACTCGCCGAACCGACCGCGTTGCCCCAGTTCGTCAGTGGCCAGGCGTCCTTGTAGTTCGTGTAGTACGGGGTCGCGCCGGTCTTCTCCTTGATCGCCTTCAGCGCGGCGATGAACTCGGCGGGCGTCTTCGGCCATCCGGTCACCCCGGCCTGCTGCCAGACGGCCTTGTTGTAGACGAAGCCGTTGGCGACCCCGATGTTGGCGATGCCGTACACCTGGCCGTTGACGGTGCCACGCTCGGTGAAGTCGTACTTCTTCGAGATCTCGGCGGCCGAGCCGAGCGGGGCGAAGAACGTGGGGTACTGGCTGGTCGGCACCGAGTTCGGAATCGACAGGACGTCGCCGTAGTCCGCGCTGTTCATGCGGATCCGCACGTCGCCCTCGTAGTCGGTGAGCCCTTGGAACTCGACCTTCACGTTCGGGTAGAGCTTGTTGAACTCGGCGGCGTACGCCTTGGCGGTGCCGTCCTGCACCTGGTCGGTCCGGTTGGTCAGGACGGTGATCGTCCCAGCCACCTGTCCGGGGTCGGACGGTACCGTTACCGCGCCCTCGTTCCGGGCTGCTCCGCCACCGCCGCCGCAGGCGGTCAGGCCGATCATCAGGGCGATGCCGGCCGCCATCACGCGTGGTCCTCGCACGTCGCACATCTCCTCGTTCTGGTGAACTGCCGTGCCGTACCGCACGACGGACGTCTCGCCCTGGGCCCCCAAGCGGCTGATGGCTGCTTAACCTAGGCGCAACATTTCAAAGTGTCCATAGAGCGTTTTAGTAACGTCCGCGCTCTTCTGAAGGGGATTGCGGGCACGCTGCCACGGACATATCGCTTGAAATGCTTAAATGAGTGTCGCCAGGTGGACTTGCGCCGTGCGATCGGTACTAAATCGATACATTTCGTGTGATCATGTCGCGGTACCAGTGCGCGCTGCGCTTCAGCGTGCGCCGCTGGTCGGTCCGGTCGACCGAGACGAGACCGAACGTGGGGCCGTGGCCGTGGGCCCATTCGAAGTTGTCGAACAGTGTCCAGACGAAGTATCCGCGCACGTCACAGCCCTGATGGCGGGCCTGGGCCACGGCGTCGATGTGCTCGCGCAGGAAGGCGATCCGGTCCACGTCGTCAATCGTGGCTTCGGTGGTGGTTGGTTTCTCGTCCGGAAAGGCGCCGCCGTTCTCGGTGATGACGATCGGGATCGGCGGGTACTCGCGGTGCAGGCGGACCAGCAGGTCGGTCAGCCCCGCGGGCGTGATCGGCCAGCCGAGCGCGGTCGTCGGCCCGGTCCGGACGGCCGCGCCGTCGGCCCGTACGGTCTCGGTGAAGTAGTAGTTCACGCCGAGCACGTCCAGCGGCGTGGCGATGGCGGCCAGGTCGCCCGGTTCCACTGGCAGGGTGATGCCCTCGTCGGCCAGGTCGGCGAGGGTGTCGGACGGGTAGTGGCCGCGCAGCAGCGGGTCCAGGTACATGCGGATGCCGAAGCCGTCGGCGCGGCGGGCGGTCTCGACGTCGGCCTCGGTCCGCGGGATCGCCGGGGTCAGGTTGAGGGTGATGCCGAAATGGTGGTCGCCGCCGGCGCTACGCATGCGGTCGACGGCTGTGCCGTGGGCGAGCAGCAGGTGGTGGACAGCGTGCATGGCGGCGGCGCGGTCACGGTGTCCGGGGGCGTGCATGCCGTCGGCGTAGCCGTACATGGCCACACACCACGGTTCGTTGAGCGTGGTCCACGATGCGACGCGGTCCTGGAGGCGGGCGAACGCCAGCTCGGCGTAGTCGGCGAACCGCCAGGCCGTGTCGCGCTCCGGCCAGCCGCCGGCATCCTCCAGTTCCTGGGGCAGATCCCAGTGGTAGAGCGTCACCCACGGGTCGACGCCGCTGGCCAGCAGTTCGTCGACGAGGCGATCGTAGAAGTCCAGCCCTTTCTCGTTCGCCGGGCCCTTCCCGCCCGGTTGCACGCGCGGCCACGAGATCGAGAACCGGTAGGTGTCCACACCGAGTCCCGCCAGCAGGGCGACATCCTCGGGCATGCGGTGGTAGTGATCGCAGGCCACGTCACCGGTGTCGCCGTTGGCGACAGCTCCCGGTACCCGGCAGAAGGTGTCCCAGATGGAGTCGGTCCTGCCGTCTTCGCGGGCCGCACCCTCGATCTGGTACGCCGAGGTCGCCACTCCCCAGCGGAAGTACGCGGGAAAGGTCGTCATGGGGTCGTGAGGCATGGGCTTCCCTTCGTGTGGTCGGAGGCGCGCCGGCTCACCATAAGTTCGATATTTCGGTCTGTCCATAGATCGATACAGTGCACTTGCTCGGGAACGGCTGGGCCTCCTGGCCGGGCTGTTCGGGTCTGAGAGTCGGCCGGGGCGTACGCCATGGATGGGCATCTACTCGCACCTTGCAGTCGGCGAGCGGGTACATTGACCTCGATCGGGGCCGAACGCGACCCTGCTCTGGTGTCAGAAGGCGGTCGTTGTGACGGAGATGGGTGCGGCCCGCAGGGATCGCAGGGCGACGATCAAGGATGTTGCCGCGCTGGCCGGGGTGTCGCCATCGGCGGTGACGATCGCATTGCACGATCGGCCCGGCGTGTCGGCGGCCACCAAGGAACGCATCCTGAAAGCGGCCCGCGACCTGGGCTGGCGTCCGAATCTGGCCGCCGCCGCGCTGTCCGGGCACGCGGTGCACACGGTCGGCCTCGCCATCGCGCGGCCGGCCCGGCTGCTCGGGCTCGAGCCGTTCTACATGGAGTTCATCTCCGGGATCGAGAGCGTGCTCGGCAAGCGCGGGTGCTCGCTGCTGCTGCGGGTGATCGAGGCTGACGAGGAGATCGAGGTCCACCGCGAGTGGTGGCAGGGTGGACGGGTCAACGGCAGCATCCTGGTCGACTTGAAAGTCGATGACCCTCGCATTCCGGCGCTCGCCGAGATCGGATTGCCGGCGGTCGCCGTCGGGCACCCGTCCCTGGCCGGACCGTTCACCTGCGTCTGGACCGACGATGACGCCGCGATCCGGGAGGCCGTGCGCTACCTGGCCGCGCTGGGCCATCGCCGCATCGGACGCGTCTCCGGCCTGGCCGAACTCGGTCACTCGGTGATCCGGACCGCGGCGTTCCAGGAAGTCGTGAGCGAACTGGGCATCGAAGGCCAGACCGAGGTCGCCGACTTCTCCGCCGGACAGGGCAGCAGGGCGGTCCGCCGGCTGCTACTCGAGCCCAGACGGCCCACCGCGATCATCTTCGACAACGACCTCATGGCGGTCGCCGCGCTGAACGTCGTGGACGAGTTCGGCCTGTCGGTTCCCGCGGACCTGTCCCTACTGGCCTGGGACGACTCACAGTTGTGCCAGCTCACGCGCCCGGCGCTGTCGGCGATGAGCCACGACATCCACGCGTTCGGCGCCGAGGTCACCAATGCCCTGTTCGACGTGATGAACGGCGTCGAACACGAGTCCCACGCCACGCAACCACCCAGCCTGGTCCCGCGCCGCTCGACGGCACCACCTCGCGCCTGAGCAGCGGCCCCGCCACGCGATCGAACACCGCCATCGCGGGGGCGCCCCCATACCCATTCGTCGCCTTCACCTGCGTGAACACCGGATCTCACTCTCCGTGCGCGATGCTCACAAGCCCGTCCATCTTCAGTTAGGACTCTTGACAGTGGCGCGGGTCCCTTCTACCGTCCCGACGCAAGGATGAACTAAAACGCTACAGTTACTCGGCGGTATCCGTCCTCCATCGAAGGGACACCGGCCCATGTCCAGACGCTTTTCCGTCCGATTCCTGAGGGCCTTATCGGCCATCGCCCTGGCCACCACGGTGGCGCTCGGCGGTGCCTCTCCGGCCGCGGCGGCGCCTCCGGCTCCTCCGGGGGTGACGCGTACCGACGTGATCAACTACTTCGCCGGCCTGACCGGCCGCAACTGGCTGTCCGGTCAGCAGGACGGCCCCAACAGCAACCCGACGCAGTGGACGAACAAGGTCCGCGACATCACCGGGCTCTTCCCGGGCGTCTGGGGTGGCGACTTCGGCTTCAGCCAGAACGACATCGACAACCGGCAGCGCGTGTTCGACCAGGCCAAGGCCGCGTGGGCGGCGGGCTCGATCCCGGCGATCACCTGGCACGCATGCGTGCCGCTCGTCGCGACCTGCAACTTCGAGGGCGGCTCCTGGCCCGTGAAGGGCAGCTGGCTGTCCGATTCCCAGTGGAACGAACTCGTCACCGACGGCACGCCGCTCAACACCTCGTGGAAGCGGCGCCTGGACCAGACGGTGCCCTACTTCCAGCAGCTCAAGGACGCCGGAATCCCTGTCCTGTTCCGGCCGCAGCACGAGATGAACGAAGCGTGGTCGTGGTGGGGCGGGCGTCCGGGCGCGAACGGAAGCCGCAAGCTGTTCCAGATCACACGTGACTACCTGGTCGGGAAGGGCTTCGACAACATTGTCTGGGTCTGGAACGTCAAGGACCTCGCGGGCAAGGCCGGCAGCGTCGGCGACTACTACCCGGGTGACAGCTACGTCGACCTCGTCACGCTCGACGTGTGGGTGCAGTACTTCCCCTCGAACGACTGGTACCAGGCGATGCAGAACATCTCCCACGGAAAGCCGATCGCCCTGGCGGAGGTCGGCCGTACACCCACCCCGGCTCAGCTGGCCGCGCAGCCGAAATGGACGTACTTCAGTGTGTGGATGGATTGGCTGATCAAGCCCGAGTACAACACCAACGACGGCGTGAAGGCCACCTACTACGACGGGCGTGTCCTCAACCGCGGCGAGATCAGCATCCCGACGGGTTCGCAGCCGGGGCGTACCGGCCCGATCACCGGTGTGGGCGGTAAGTGCGTCGATGTGGCGGGGGCGGGCACCGCGAACGGCACGGCCGTTGACCTGTATGACTGTAACGGTACAGCCGCGCAGCGCTGGACGGTCGGCACGGACGGCACGATCCGGGCGCTCGGCAAGTGTCTGGACGTGACCGGCCAGGGCACCGCGAACGGCACCCCGATCCAGATCTGGGATTGCAACGGATCCGGCGCCCAGCAGTGGCAGAGCCTCGGCACCGGCCAGCTGCGCAACCCGCAGTCGGGCCGTGTCCTGGACGTCCCCGGTGGCAGCACCGCCAACGGCACCCGCCTGCAGATCTGGGACGCCAACAGCAACGCCTGGCAGAGGTGGACCCTGCCCGCCTGACCGGCCTCCGGTCTTCCTACCGGGCCGGGCGCCTGCGTCAGCTGGTCATCGAGCGGTGCTCGGCGCGTAGTTCCAGGTAGGAGACGCCGGGCATCGGGAGGGGGAAGGTGAGGGTCACCGTGCCGCCGTCGACGGTTTGTGGTGGGGTGAGCTCGTCGAGTGTGTTGGCCTCGTGGAGGGCCGTCCACTGGTGGGGGTCCGGCCAGGGTGTGCTGGCCGGCCAGGCGGACTGGATGTTGGAGTGGGTCAGGTCGATCCGGTGGTGGGTGAGGGTGTAGGAGTCCTCGGGCAGGTTGGTCAGGGTCAGCGTGACATCCCGGGTGAGGGCGGGGTCGCCGCCCGCCTGGGACTGGTTGAGGGTGCCGTTCCAGATCAGGAGGCCGATGGTGCCGTCGGCGGCGAGGGCGGGCCAGATCTCGACGCCGCCCACGTCGCCGGTGAGGGTGTGCGAGAGTTCGTGCTCGCCCAGGCGGTTGGCCAGGGACAACGCGAAGTAGCGGGGTTTGCGGAGGTTGCCGACCGTGAGCAGGCCGAAGCCGCCGTGGAAGAGGGCGGGCGGGCGGCCGAGCTCCTCGAAGTGGTCGGAGGCCACCCAGTGGGCCAGCGCGGCCAGCCGCCCGGCCGCTGAGCGCATGCCGTGCAGCAGGAAGGTCGCGCCGAAAGGGCCGTCGCCGATGCCGTGGAAGTGGGTGGGGGTGGGGCCCCACTCGGTCCACCAGATGGGGGTGCCCGCCCTGCCGTGCCGGGCCAGCGCGGGCCGCCAGTCCAGCGGCGCGTTGCCGTAGGTGTGGGTGGAGAGGAAGTCGAGGGCCGCGCCCGAGCGGTGCACGTGGTCGAGGAGTTCCTGGACCCAGCCGTCGGCCGCCGAGGACGGGCCGCCGACGCGGAGCTCCGGGTGGACGTCCTTCACGGCGGCGGCGGAGACGTCGTACAGGCGGAAGAACTCCTCCGGGGTGCCGCTCCAGAAGACCTCCAGGTTGGGTTCGTTCCATACCTCGAACGCCCAGTTGTCGATGAGCTCCTGCAGGCCGTACCGGTCGGCGAGGTGGCTGACGAGGGCGCGGACCAGGTCGCCCCAGCGGTCGTAGTCCTTCGGCGGGGAGATGATCGCCTGGTAGCCGAAGACGGTTTTGTCCGGATCGGCGGCCAGGTCGCGGGGCATGAAGGAGAGCTCGACGATCGGCCGCAGCCCGATGGCCATGATGCGGTCGTAGACCTCGTCCACCTTCCGGAAGTCGTGGACGGGTTCGCCGTCGACCTCCCGGTAGACGCCGAGATCGTCGCAGAGGATGGCGTGCGCGCGGACCGTGCGCACGCCCAGTTCCTCCCGCATGACGCGCAGCGCCGTGAACAGCTCCGCGCCGATCGGCCGCCCGCCGACCGTGTCGTCCGACAGCAGGTGGGACAGGTGCTCCGACCCGATCATGTACGCCCAGGGGCGCCCGACCGGGCCGATCACCCGCGACGCGTCCACCGCCACCGCCACCTCCCCGGTGTCCGCCCCCGATGAGACGGACACCGGGGAGCTGAACGGCCCGGCCGCGTCCACGGTCGCGACCGCCGCCACCCGGTACCAGGCGGCGGCCGCGAAGGTGTCCACGAACCGGGTCCCCGGCACGGCCGGCACATCCACGTCCGGCTGCTCGACGGACCGGTACGGCCCCGCCGCCTCGGCCGCCCGCTCGACCAGATAGCCGATCGCCCCCGGTACCGGATCCCAGCTCACCGTGACGTGCCCGCGCCCCGACCTGGCTCGCACCCCCGAGGGGGCGGCGAGGTCCGGCAACGGGGGCCCCGCCACCTCCCCGGACGGCCGGTAGATGCGGTTCAGCCAGTCGCGTCGTGCGGACTCGGCCGTGCTCATGTTTCTCCCCGATCTAGGTGAATTAGTGGGACACGTTCCAGGATTCCTCGGCGAGCAACGGCGCGAGGACGGCCTTGACCTTCGGCGTGGCGAAGTACCCGCGCAGCGCGTCCCGGCTCAGCGCGTTGCCGAGCGCGATCATGATCATCCCCTGGTCGAGCGCCAGGTACTGCTTGGCCACCTGCCCGCTGCGCACCGCGACCGCGTCGTAGAAGCCGCCGGGGCCGTACGCGTCGAAGTCGGCTTTGATCTTGGCGAGGTTGTCCAGCGCCTGCGCGGGCGCGTAGCGCAGGGCCAGGAAGGAGGCGTGCGGGGTGACCACGCCGTCGCCGTAGGAGGCGGGTTCCGGTTTGCCGGGGCGGCAGTCGCCGAAGCCGTAGTCGACGGAGGTGCGTTCCTGGTCGGAGGTGTAGCCGTCGGTGTCCATGCCGATGGCGTCCACGCCGTACTCGCGGTAGCCGCCGGCCGGGTTGTTGCTGGGGGAGAAGCCCCAGTAGCCGTATTTGGCGTCGTCGAGGCCGTGGGCGCGCTGGGCGGCCACGTAGATCGGGTGGTTGCGGCCCCAGCTGCGGGCGCCCCAGGTGTCCTCGGGGACGAGTTGCGGGACCATGAGCGCCTCGAACATGCTGCCGCCCCAGGTGGGGACCAGGCGCAGGCCGCGGTAGCCGTACGTGCCCTCGAAGACGTTCACGCCCTGGTGGGTCTCCCAGACCCCGACCGGTTTCTGCTCCGGCCATGACCAGTCACACGTATCCGGGAATGTCCGCCACATGCCGAAATAGTGGTTCTTGGGGAGCTGGCCGAGGGCGATGCCGACGTAGGAGGTGATCCGGGTTTCGGTGAGCGCGCCGTAGTGGTGGCAGGTGGAGTAGACCGTGGTGCCGGAGCCGTTGTAGTCGCTCGCCACCGAGCAGCCCGACGGCTGGGCGGGCCAGAAGCCGCCGCGCAGCAGGCCGGTGTCCGGCTGGGCGGCCGGGTCGTAGTAGGAGCGGAAGTCCATGCCGGTGACCAGCGCGTTCGCCCGCGCGGCGACCTCGGGCACGGCCGTGCGGAGCATCATCAGCGCCGCCGCCAGCCAGCCGTTGTCGACGCTGGAGGCGAACGGCTCGACCACCGAGCCGCTCTCCGGCCAGGTGCGGACCAGGGCGAGGGTGTGCGGGTCGTACCAGTTGTAGAACTGGCCGGTGGGCGCGTGCCGCTCCAGCCGTTCGACCGCGCGGATCACCCGGGTCACCCGGGTGAGCGCCTCGGACCTGCGGATCAGCCCGATGTCGCGGGCGGCGACCGTGCTCCACAGGTAGGTGGCGATGTTGGTGGGGGAGGTGACCTTGGCTCGGGTCGCGGGGGAGAGGGTGCCCTCGATCTTGTCGGCCGGGATGCCGGTGGCGGGATCCACCATCGCGGTCATCGAGCGCCAGGTGTCCCGTGCGTACCCTTCGAGGGTTCTCTTCTCGGAGGAGGCGGCGGCGGGCGCGGTGGGGAGCAGGACGAGGCAGGCCGCGAGAGCGGCCCATAAACGAGTTCGCATGGAAACTTCCCGTCACTTCAGACCGGTGAATGTGGTGCCTTGCACGAAGTAGCGCTGCAGGAAGAGGAAGATCACGAGGATGGGGAGGACCACCACGACGGCGCCCGCGATGAGCAGGCCGTACTGGGTGGCCTGGGCGCTGTTGAAGATCGCCAGGGCGACCGGCAGGGTGTACATGTCCTCGCTCTGCGCCACCACGGCCGGCCAGATGAACGCGTTCCACGAGGTGAAGAAGGTGATCAGGCCGAGCGTGGCGAGCGCGGGCTTGCAGAGGGGCAGGACGATCTGGAAGAAGATCCGGAACTCCCGGGCGCCGTCCACCCGGGCGGCGTGCACGAGTTCGTCCGGGATGTCGGCGATGAACTGCCGCATCAGGAAGATCCCGAGCGGCGTCACGACGGTCGGCAGGATGATCCCCAGGAACGTGTTGACCAGACCGAACCTGGCGATCAGCACGAACTGCGGGATCATCACCACGATCGCCGGGACCATCATCTGCACCAGCACCAGGCCGAACAGCACGTTCCTGCCCCGGAACGGCAACTTGGCGAAGGCGTACCCGACCATCGAGCAGAAGAGCAGGTTGCCCGCCACGGCCGCCAGCGCGACCACGGTGCTGTTGAAGAATGCCTGATCCATCTGGGTACGCTCGAAGAGCCCCGCGTAGTTGCCGAACGTCCACTGGTCGGGCAGGAACGTCGGCGGGTCGCGGCGGATCTCGCCCTCCGGCTTGAACGAGGCGAGCAGCGTCCACCCGAACGGGAAGGCGACCAGCACCAGGCCGACGGCCAGGCCCGCGTAGGTCCACACCCGGCGCGTCATCGCGACCTCCCCAGCCGGAACTGGAGGAACGCCAGCGCCGCGATCACGGTGAACAGCACGGTGGCCGCCGCCCCCGCATAACCGAAATTTCCGGACCCGAACTGGTTGTAGATGGCCAGCGACGCCGACGTGGTCGCCCCCGCGGGGCCGCCCCGGGTCATCACCAGCGGCTCCTCCATGAACTGGGTGAACCCGATCGAGCTGTACACCGTGCAGAACAGCAACGCCGGTCGCAGCATCGGCACGGTGACCCACCGGAACCGCTCCCAGCGCCCCGCGCCGTCCACCTCGGCGGCCTCGTACAGCTCCTTCGGAATGCCCTGCAGGGCGGCCAGCAGGATGACCATGTCGAACCCGAAACTCCGCCAGGCCGTCATCACGATGATCACCGGCAGCGCCAGCGTCTCGTCGGCCAGCCATGAGGGCCCGTCCACGCCGACCGCCGCCAGCAGCTGGTTGACCGGCCCCGCGTCGGGATCGAGCAGGAACCGCCAGGCCACCGCGATGCCGATGATGCTGGTGATGTAGGGCAGGTAGTACCCCAGCCGGAAGAACACCGCGGGCAGCCGCGCGATCCCGGAGTTCAGCGCCACCGCCGCCGCCAGGCCGAGACCCAGCGTCAGCGGCAGCGCGGTGACCACGAACACCAGCGTGTTGACCGCCGCCTTGCGCATCAGCTCGTCGTCGAACAGCCGCAGGTAGTTCCGCACGCCGACCAGGTCCACGCCCAGCGGATCCCGTACGTCGGTGCTGCGCATGTCGGTGAAGCTCATCCCGAGCCCCACCAGCAGCGGCCCCGCCCAGAACACCGCGAAGACCACCACGAACGGCGCCACGAACAACCAGGCGATCCCGGTACGGCGAAGCGGCGCCCTGGTCCCCACGGCAGCCACCATGATCAGGCCCCGGTCCCGATCGCCTCCGCCTGCGCCTGCATCGCCTTGGCCGCCTCCGCGGCCGACTGCTTGCCCAGCGCGAGCTTCTCGATCTCGGTCTCCATCACCTTCGCGACCTGCTCCCAGGTCGGCACGGCCGGCGCAGATTTGGCGTCCTTGAGCTGCTCGCCGAAGACCCCCACCCGCTGGTCGGCGGTGAGCGCGGGCTCCTGCCAGGCGGCCTGCACGCTGGGCAGCGCGCTCACCTTGCCGAACCAGTTCGCCTGCACCTTCGGATCGGTCAGCCACTGGAGGAACTTCCAGGCCGCGTCCCGGCTCTTGGCGCTCTTGAAGACCACCATGTTGCTTCCGCCGATGACGCTGGTCCCGCCGGCGCTGCCCTTCGGGTACGGCGCGACGGCGAACTTCTCGGCGAAGCCCGCGCCGCCCTCCTTCTCCATCCCGGCGATCATCCACGGCCCGGAGTAGAACGCCCCGACCTCGCCCTTCACGAACGTCTGCGGGAACGCGCCGGTCGGCTGGTCGGTGGCGGACAGGCCGTCCTTGAAGAAGGAGGAGTAGTGGGTGAGCGCGGTGACCATCTCCGGCGTGTCCAGCGTCCACTTGCCGGCGGCGGAGATGTCGCCGCCCGCCTGCCAGACCAGCGGGACCACCTCCTGCCAGGAGCCCTGCTTGAAGTTCTGCTCCACGCCCAGTTCGGCGCCCGCCTTGTCCTTCAACGCCTTGACGAAGGCCGTGGTCTCCGCCCAGGTGGCGGGGGGTTTGACCCCGGCCTTCTCGGCCAGGTCGGTGCGGTAGTAGAAGGCGCGGGTCTCCACGTACCAGGGCACGCCGTACGCGGTGCCGCCGACCTCGCCGGTGCTCCAGGCGCCGGGGAAGAACACGGACTTGTCGATGAGGTTGCCGGGGGTGGGTTCCAGGGCGCCGGTCTTGGCCATCTCGCCCATCCAGGTGCTGCCCAGCATCGAGACGTCGGGGGTGGCGTTCCCGGCGATGGCGGCGGTGATCTTGTCGTGGGCGACGTCCCAGCCGAGCGGGGTCACCTTGACGGTGATGCCGGGGTTGGCCGCCTCGAACTCCTTGGCGAACGCGCCGAGCGCCTCCCCCTCGGCGCCCATCGCCCACACGGTGACCTCGCCGGTGGCCTTGTTGACGTCGACGTCCTTGGCCTGTTCCGCCGGGCCGTCGGCGCTCCTGCCGCACGCGGCGGCGAGCAGGCCCACCGCGGCCACTCCGATGACGAACCTCTTCACGCTTCCTCCAGAGGGTGCGTACCGCAGCTCGCTCTGATGACGAGCTCGGTGGGGGTGACTTGCGAGCGTGGGGTGTCCCGGGCGCCGGTGATCAGCTCGTCCAGGGCGCGGGCGGCGCGGGCGCCGAGATCGCGCATCGGCTGCCGGACGGTGGTGAGCGCGGGACGGGCGTGCCGGGCGGCCATGATGTCGTCCCATCCGGTGACGGCGACGTCACCGGGCACGGACAGGCCGAGCTCCTCGGCGGCCAGGATCACGCCGAGGGCCACCTGGTCGTCGGCGCAGACGATCGCCTCGGGCCGGGGACCGGACAGCAGGTAGCGGCCGAGGGCGTGCCCGCCCTCGACGGTGAACTCGCAGGGGGACGGCTCGGGCGGGGTGAGACCGTGCTCGCTGAGGACCTGGCCGACGGACGTCCACCGCTGGGTGATGTCGCCGTTGTCGTGGCCTCCGGCCAGCGCGATGCGCCGGTAGCCGTGGCCGAGCAGGTGGCTCGCCAGCCGGGCCGCCGACACGGTGTTCTCGCTGGCCACCACGTCGGCGCCGGCGACATCGTCACGGGCGATCATCACCAGCGGCAGGCCTGAGTCGACGATCTCGGCGACCACGTCGTCCCGTACCGTCTGGCCGAAGATGACCATGCCGTCCACCCGGCGGGACAGGTCGCGGACCAGGTCGGGCACGGCGGCCCTGCCCCGGGTGGAGAGGATGATCACCGACCGGCCCAGCTCGGAGGCGACCTCCTCGTAGCCGAGCAGCACCTCCGCGAAGTACGGCCCCGACAGGTCGGGGAAGACGATGCCGTTGGCGGCGTGGCGGCCGGAGGCCAGCGAGACGCCCAGGCGGCTGGGGGTGAAGCGCAGCTCCTCGACGGCGCGCAGCACCCGCTCCCGAGTCTTGGCGGCGACCGGCCCCGTGCCGCGCAACGCCCGGGACACGGTGGCGATGGACACGCCGGCCCGTTGCGCGACCTGGTAGATCGTCGCGCTCTCGTCACTGTTCGCCACGTGGGACCTCTTGGAGTGTAAGCGCTTCCACTCACTCTCGCCACGATGTGGAAGCGCTTACATCGTGGGATTGCCCGAGTGTGACACCTCGGCCCTGTCGTTGTAAAGACCCCTTCACGACGGCTCTGCCGCCGCTGTGAGCCGTTCCGAGGCCTCACATACCGGATTCCTGATGTGTGTTGAGCTGACACATAGGAGTCACAAAGGTCCATGCATACCGTTGCGGAACCCGCCCCCCGATGCGAGGAGTTCCCATGGCCTCAACGTCACCCAGCCGGATCAGGAAGGTCATCGCGGCCAGTCTGATCGGCACCACGATCGAGTGGTATGACTTCTTCCTTTACGGCGCCGCCGCCGCTCTGGTGTTCAACAAGCTGTTCTTCCCCAACGAAGACGAACTCACCGGCACCCTCCTCGCGTTCCTCACCTACGCGATCGGCTTCGTCGCCCGGCCGCTCGGCGGGCTGGTGTTCGGCCACTTCGGCGACCGGCTCGGCCGCAAGCGGCTGCTCGTCATCAGCCTGCTGATGATGGGCGGCGCCACGTTCCTGATCGGCCTGCTGCCGACCTACGCGACCCTCGGCGCCGCGGCCCCCCTGCTGCTCACCGCGTTACGCCTGGTGCAGGGCTTCGCGCTGGGCGGCGAGTGGGGCGGAGCGGTGCTGCTGGTCTCCGAGCACGGCGATCCGCGCCACCGCGGCTTCTGGGCCTCCTGGCCGCAGGCCGGCGCGCCCGGCGGGAACCTGCTGGCCACGGGCGTCCTCGCGCTGCTGGCGGCGGTCCAGCCGGAGGACGCCTTCCTCGCGTGGGGCTGGCGGATCGCGTTCCTGCTCTCGGGCGTGCTCGTGCTGATCGGCCTGTGGGTCCGGCTCAGCGTGGCCGAGTCACCGCTGTTCCAGGAGGCGGTGGCCAACCAGCAGGCCGCGCCGAAGGCCCCGATCATGGACGTGTTCCGCCACCACCGCTCCGACGTGCTGGTCGCGATCGGCGCCCGGCTCGCCGAGAACATCTCCTACTACGTGATCACCGCCTTCGTCCTGGTGTACGGCACGACCACGGTGGGACTGCCCCGGGGCACCGTGCTCAACGCGGTGCTGATCGGCTCGGCCATCCACTTCGTCACGATCCCGCTGTGGGGCGCGCTGTCGGACCGGTTGGGCCGGCGGCCGGTGTACCTGCTCGGCGCGCTCGGGGTGGGCGTGTGGGCGTTCGCGTTCTTCCCGCTGATCGACACCGCCTCGTTCGCCCTGACGACGCTGGCGGTGACCGTCGGCCTGGTCTTCCACGGCGCGATGTACGGCCCTCAGGCGGCGTTCTTCTCCGAACTGTTCGGGACGCGGATGCGCTACTCGGGCGTGTCGATCGGCTACCAGCTCGCCTCGATCGTGGCGGGCGCGCTCGCTCCGATCATCGCGGTCGCGCTGCTCGACGCGTACGGCGCCAGCCTCCCGATCTCCCTCTACGTGGCTCTTGCCGCGATCCTCACGCTGGTGGCGGTGTTCGCCGCCAAGGAGACGCGCGAGCGGGACCTGGCCGCGGTGGCTCCGACGTCCGGCGTGGGCGAGGCCGCCGCCGTACCCGTCGTGAAGGAAGCCTGATGGCCGGCCGGCTGCGCGGGCTCACCGCGCGCGCCCTCGCGGGCGTCACCCTGGTCGCCGGTGCGGTCACCGTCCCCGCCCCGGACGCCTCCGCCGCCCCCTGCCCCGAGGTGACCGTGCCGGGCGCGGAGCGGCAGGTGGTCGCCTGCCTAGACGATCTCACCACCAAGGGCACGCTCGTCACGGGGCACACCGACCAGGCCGACTGGGCCGGGCTCAACTCCGCCGGCGCCGTCAACCCGTCCGGCGTTCCCGGGATTCAGGTCGACGGCTACTTCCCCGACACCTCGACCGGCAACACCAACCACGGCTGGAACCATGACGCCCAGTTCGTCATCCGGCTGCCCCGGCACTGGAACGGCGGCCTGGTCGTGGCCGGGTCCCCAGGCAACAGGGAGACCTACGCCAACGACTTCACGATCTCCGACTGGGCGCTGGCCCGCGGCTACGCCTACGCCGCGACCGACAAGGGCAACACCGGCGTGACCTTCTACCGCGACGGCGTCCGTCCCGGCGACGCGGTCGCCGAGTGGAACGACCGGGTCAGCCAGCTCGCCATCGCCGCCAAGAAGGTCGTGCGGCAGCGGTACGGCCGGCCCGCCCGCACCACGATCGCGGCCGGTCAGTCCAACGGCGGCTACCTGGTGCGCTGGCAACTGGAGAACCGTCCCGACCTGTTCGACGGCGGCGTGGACTGGGAGGGCGTGCTCTGGACGGCCGCCGGACCCAACCTGCTGACCTTCCTCCCGCCCGCGCTGCGCGCGTACCCGAGCGGGGACACCGCCGGAATGATCGAGGCCGGTTTCGCGGCCGAGTCGTCTTTCCTGTGGGCCTTCCACTACAGCTACTACTGGGACCTCACCCAGCGGGTCTACCGCGAGGAGTTCGACCCGTCCTACGACGGGGACGCCGAGGCGGGCACGCCGTTCTGCGCCTCGGGCACGCCCGGCTGCGACACCGACTACGACTACGCCTCCCGCCCCGCCGCCGTACGGCAGGCCGTCGCGCGGGTCGCCCTCACAGGGAAGATCAAGCGCCCGCTGATCACGATCCATGGCACGCTGGACACCCTGCTGCCCATCGGAGCGGACTCCGACGTCTACGCCAAGATGATCGCCGACAGCCATCGCAACCGCTTGTTCCGCTACTACCGAGTCGAGGGCGGCAACCACGTCGACAGCCTCTACCCGGCCTACCCCGACCGGATCCGGCCACTGCTGCCCTGCTTCCGCAGCGCCTTCACCGCGCTGGAGTCGTGGATCGGCACGGGCGTCCGGCCACCCGCGAGCGCGACGCTCTCCCGCCCGACGACGGGCGACCTGGAGAACACCTGCTCGTTGAAGGCCTGATTCGGCGGTCACGTTCGATAGCCGGTCGCGGGCCCACCTCGGCCGGCTTGCCCGTCCACAGCGGACCACAAAAGGCAAAGGCAAGGAGGTCGCCCACTCCTTGCCACTCTCAACGTATAGCGCACCGGGGGGCTTGCGGCAAGACCCGGGTCATGCCGCAGAATCTCCGACCGAAGCCAGAACCTGGGTAAATCAGGGGTTCGCAGAGTACGTGTGCTTTGTCGACGTGTGGCTCTCGCGGGACGTCGAACCCCCGGTGGAGCGGCTGGCCGAAATGCGACGTTGTTGAGTGGGGGGTTCATGATCGACGTGATCATCGCCGGCGGCGGGCCGACCGGCTTGATGCTGGCCGGCGAGTTGCGGCTGCACGGCGTGCACGCGCTCGTGCTGGAGAAGGAGGCGGAGCCGACCGGGTATGTCCGCGCGCTCGGCCTGCACGTGCGCAGCATCGAGGTAATGGACCAGCGCGGTCTGCTGGAGCGGTTCCTCGCGCTCGGCCGGCAGTTCTCGGTCGGCGGTTTCTTCGCCGGCATCACCAAGCAGTGGCCCGACCGGCTGGACACCGCGCATCCGTACATCCTCGCCATCCCGCAGACCACCACCGAGCGCCTGCTGACCGAGCACGCCACCGAGGTCGGCGCCGAGATCCGGCGCGGCTGCGAGCTGGTCGGGCTGAGCCAGGACGAGGACGGGGTGATGGCCGAGCTGGCCGACGGCACGCGGCTGCGCTCGCGCTACCTCGTCGGCTGCGACGGCGGCCGCAGCACGGTGCGCAGGCTGCTCGGCGTCGGCTTCCCCGGCGAGCCCTCCAGGGTCGAGACGCTGCTGGGCGAGATGGAGGTGACCGAGGATCCGGAGACGGTCGCCGCCATCGTCGCGGAAGTCCGCAAGACCCAACTGCGGTTCGGCGCCGGCCCCCTCGGGGACGGGGTGTACCGCGTCATCGTGCCCGCCGAGGGAGTGGCCGAGGACCGCGCGGTTCCGCCGACTCTCGAGGAGTTCAAGCAGCAGCTGCGGGCCTTCGCGGGCACTGATTTCGGCGTGCGCTCACCGCGCTGGCTCTCCCGCTTCGGCGACGCCACCCGGCTGGCCGAGCGCTACCGGACCGGCCGGGTGCTGCTGGCCGGCGACGCGGCGCACATCCACCCGCCGACCGGCGGGCAGGGGCTCAACCTCGGCATCCAGGACGCGTTCAACCTCGGCTGGAAACTGGCCGCCGAGATCGGCGGCTGGGCCCCGGAGGGGCTGCTGGACAGCTACCACACCGAACGGCACCCGGTGGCCGCCGACGTGCTGGACAACACCCGCGCGCAGATGGAGCTGCTGTCCACCGAGCCGGGCCCTCAGGCAGTGCGCCGGCTGCTGTCGGAACTGATGGACTTCGAGGAGGTGAACCGGTACCTGATCGAAAAGATCACCGCGATCGGGGTGCGCTACGACTTCGGCGAGGGGCATGACCTGCTCGGCCGGCGGATGCGAGACGTGGAGCTGAAGCGGGGTCGCCTGTACGAGCTGATGCACGGCGGCCGCGGGCTGCTGCTCGACCAGACCGGCCGGCTCTCGGTGGCGGGCTGGGCAGCGCGGGTCGACCACGTCGTCGACGTCAGCGATGAACTGGACGTGCCCGCGGTGCTGCTGCGGCCGGACGGCCACGTGGCGTGGGTCGGCGAAGACCAGCGGGAGCTGCTCGGCCAGCTGCCCAAGTGGTTCGGCGCCGCCGTCAGCTGAGCGTCGCCGGTGCCGCGCGGACGTGCGCGCGTTCGCCTTGTTTCCCGATGAGGCTCAGGAACTCGACGGGGCCCGCGCTGGTGGCCCCGAACCAGTGCGGGGTACGCGTGTCGAACTCCGCGGCCTCCCCGGGCTTGAGAATGAGGTCGTGTTCCCCGAGTACGAGGCGGAGCGTTCCGTTGAGGACATAGGCCCAGTCGTAGCCCTCGTGGGTGCGCAGGTCGGGTTCGGCGTCGTCGCTTCCGGTCGGGAGGACGAACTTGTAGGCCTGGATTCCGCCGGGCCTGCGGGTCAGCGGCAGGATGACCGAGCCATCGCTGCGGGGGATAGGACGCAGATTGATGCGGGGGTCGCCGGTCTGCGGCGCATCGACGAGCTCGTCGAGGGTGACCCCGTAGGCGCGGGCAAGCGGTAGCAGCTGCTCGAGCGTGGGACGTCGCAGGCCCGCCTCGAGCCGGGACAAGGTGCTGGTGGAGATGCCGGTCTCCGCCGCCAGGTCGGCGAGCGTGACGTCGCGCTGCAGCCGAAGGCGTTTCAACCTCGGCCCGACAGCGTCAAGAGTGCGATCAATGGATTCATCCATCCCTCCATTTTGCCATTCGGCAACAACGTTTGCACATCCGCCTTCTCCATCAGCACCATGAGGTCACCGGCTCCGGCGGAGAGATCATCGCGAACGAGGAGGACGACCTATGGCGCACGAATTCGACAAGGACTACTGGGAGCGGCGCTGGCACCAAGGGCGAGCTGGGGGTTTCGGATCCATGGCCGGCCACCCGCCGAACCCGTACCTCGCTCGGGAGACCAGCGGCCTGACGCCGGGCACGGCACTGGATGCGGGGTGCGGCGGCGGTGCCGAGGCGATCTGGCTTGCCTCCCACGGCTGGCACGTCACCGCGGCCGACATCTCGTCCGAGGCCCTTGCCCACGCCGCCGAGCGCGCGGCGGCGAGCGGGGCCCTCGAGCGCTTGCAGTGGGTTGAGGCGGATCTGAGCGTCTGGAGCCCGGACGCGCAGTTCGACCTGGTCATGACCAACTACGCCCACCCGGCGATGCCCCAGCTGGAGTTCTACGACCGCATCGCCGGATGGGTGGCTCCCGGCGGCACGCTACTCATCGTGGGACACCTGCACGCCCCGGGCGCTACCGGCCACGAGCACCACCCTCCTGCCGAAGCATCGTCCACCGCCGCGGCCATCACCGCGCGCATGGACGACATGGAGTGGGAGATCGTCACCGCCGAAGAGCACCGCCGCACGCTCACCGGCCCCGATGGCCGGGCCGTCCCCGTCCACGACGTCGTCGTGCGCGCCACCCGACGCCGGTAATCACACCATCCGACCGGCGCCGATTCCCCTTGCCTTCTTGAAAGGAATGCCCATGCGTACGAACCGGTCCTCAGACGCGGGCCCGACCATCCAGGACCCACGACAACGACGTACGATCTTGGTCGGGGTCTGCATCGCGCTCATGGCGGTCATCGCTTCGGTGTCCGGGCTGAACGTCGCCCAGCCGGAGCTCGCCGTCGCGTTCGACGCCTCGCAAACCGAGGTCTTGTGGTTCATCAACATCTACACCATCAGTCTGGCCGCGTTGCTCCTGCCGCTCGGCGCGATGGGCGACCGGTGGGGCCGCAGGCCGGTGCTGCTCGCGGGCCTGCTCGTCTTCGGAATGGCGAGTACGGCGGCCGGCCTCGCCACCTCGTCCGAGATCATGCTCGCCGCGCGTTTCCTGAGCGGCGTGGGCGCAGCGATGATCATGCCGGTCACCCTCGCCGTCATCACCTCGACCTTCCCGGACGAGGAACGCTCCAAGGCGATCGGCGTGTGGACCGGCGTCGCCGGCGGTGGCGGCATCCTGGGGATGTACCTGTCGGCCGTGCTGGTCGACCTGGCGAGCTGGCGGTGGCTCTTCGTCCTGCCGGTCGTGCTCGTCGTCGTCGCCGTCGTCATGGCGCTGCGATCCATCCCGAACTCGCGCGAGGCGTCAGGGCACGGGTTCGACACCGTCGGTTCGCTGTCGTCCGTGGCCGCGGTGGTCGGGCTCGTCTTCTTCCTCCACGAGGGCCCGGAACGAGGCTGGACCGCGCCCGCGACGCTGCTGAGCCTCCTCGTCGGCGTCCTCGCCGCGGTCGGATTCGTGGCCTGGGAGCTGCGCCGGCAGGCTCCGCTCCTCGATGTCCGCCTGTTCCGCGAGCGAGGTCTCGCGAGCGGTTCCGTGTCGCTCCTGACGGTCTTCGGCGTGCAGGCGGGGATCTTCGTGGTCCTCTTCCCGTACTTCCAGGCGGTGCTCGGCTGGTCCGGCCTTCGCTCCACCCTGGCGCTCATGCCGATGGCGCTGCTGATGATGTTCGCCTCCGGCCTCGCCCCGCGGGTGGCCGCGCGCGTCGGCAGCCGCCCGACGATGGCCTCAGGGATCTTCCTGGGTGGCGCGGGGCTGGTCCTCATGGCCGCTTTCGTCTCCGTCGACGGCGGCTACCTCTCGGTCCTCCCCGGCATGCTCGCCATGGGACTCGGGATGGGTTTGACGATGACGCCCTCCACCGAGGCCATCACCAGCGCCTTGCCGCGTGAGCGGCAAGGTGTCGCGTCCGCGCTCAACGACCTGACCCGGGAGTTCGGCAGCGCGCTCGGTGTCGCGTTGCTCGGAGCGGTCCTGACCGCCGGCTACCGCGGCGCCATCGACTCCCGGCTCGACGGAGTGCCGGACGCCGCCGCCGACACCGCCCGCGAGGGCGTCGCCAACGCCCTCGCGGCCGCCGACGGGGTCGGCTCGCAGGCGCAGGCGCTGGCCCGAGCCGCCCAAGAGTCCTTCGTCGCCGGCTGGCAGCAGGCCATGTGGGCAGGCGCGGTCGTCATGGCGGTCCTGTTCGTCTACGTTCTCGCGCGAGGTCCGCAGCAACGGCCCCAGGATTCCGACAGCCGTGAATCCAACGATGTAGTCGCCGACCTGCGCTGACTCACCGAGGGAACCGTTCAGGCGGGGAGGGCCAGCTCGGCGCGGTCTCGCTGGGTGTGGAGGTTCCAGTAGCTCTGGGCGAGGTCGTCGGGGGCGATGGCCGGGATGCCCTCGGGCGCGTTGTCGGTGATCATGGCGTTGATGGCGACCGTGGCGGCGTGGATGCCCTGGCCGGCGAGGGTGTTGTGGAGGTTGTGCGCCCAGTTGCGCAGGGCGGCCTGGGCGGCGTTGAGGGTGGCGAGGAACGGATAGGGGCTGATCGCGCCGCCGCCGGTGGTGTAGAGCAGCGTCCCGGATCCGGCTTCGAGCATGGCGGGCAGGACGGCCCGGGTGGCGGTGACGGCGCCGTAGAGGATCTCCTGAATGGCGGGCTGGAGGTTGTCCACGGTGACGTCGGCCGGGTTGACCTGGACCAGCCCGGCGTACGGGGAGAACTCCAGCACGTCGATCCGGCCGAACCGGGCGGCGGCGGCCTCCAGCGCGGCGGTGAGGGAGGCGGTGTCGGTGACGTCGGCGGGGAAGCCCTCCGCGGTGATTCCCTGGTTGACGAGTCCGGCCGCGAGGACGTCCAGGTTGGTCTTGCTGCGGGAGATCAGCGCGACGTTGAAGCCGTGGCCGCCGAAAACCTTGCCGAGGGCGGCGCCGAGGCCGGGGCCCGCGCCGACGATGACGATGGTGGGCATGACGGAAGTCCTTTCGTCGATCGGGTGATGGTGAGCGGGGTGCGGGCTCAGGAGCTCTCAGAGATCCTGCGGTCGGGGTCGACGGCCCGCAGGATGCGGGAGGCGATCACGCCCAGCTGCCGCTGCTGGGCCTTGGTCAGCGGATCGATGACCAGGCGGCGGACCTCGGCGACGTGCCGGGGCGCGGCCTCCGCCACCACGGCGAAGCCGTCGCCGGTGAGCGTCGCCAGGGTCGTCCGCCCGCTGGCCGGGTCGGGTGACCGCTCGACCCAGCCGCGCTTCTCCAGCCGGCTGACCACGTTCGACAACCGGGACAGGGTCGCGCCCGCGTACCCGGCCAGCACGCTCATCCGCATCGTCCGCCCCGGTGCCATCGACAACGCCGACAGCACCATGTACTCGAACTGGCTGATCCCCGCGTCCCGCTGCATCTGCGCGTCCAGCGCCGCGGGCAACTGGTTCAGCAGCAACGCCAGCGCGTACCAGCTCTGCTGCTCATCGCCCTCGAGCCAGCGCGACTCCAGCTCCTCTTCCACACCCCCACCATACTTCACGCTTGAAGCATTTGCCCACCCTGATCACTTTTGGCGTGAAGTATCGTCGAGCGCCTCGACGAGCGGGCCCGCACCTACAGCTACTCCGCCCCCGAGCCGCCCCTCCCGGTACAGGACTACCGCGCCACCATCGCCGTACACGAGGTTCCCGGCGAGCCGGACAGTTCCCGGGTGGAGTGGTCGGGCAGTTTCACACCGGTGGGGGTCACCGAGGAGGAAGCGATCGCCGCCGTCCACCGCGTCTTGAGCGGCGGCCTCGAGGCCCTGCGGCGGACGCTCTCTGCGTGAAAGACCTGCAACCCGGCGTGACCTGACGCGCCCCCAGGCTCGCCCATCCCGAGCCGGGGGCGCGTCCTTCACGGTGTCACGCGTAGAGGAAGTAGTAGTAATACTGGCTCTTCCACTCGCATCTCCAGCCGTTCCACCAGCCTTGGTCGTCGCCGTAGCTTCCGACCCGCTGGCATTCCGAGTATTGCCGGTAGATGCCCTTCACCGTCTCGGCCTGCGCCGGGGCGGCGCCGATCGATAACGACATACCGGTGGCTAAAACGGCCGAGACGAGAACCGCACGTACCTTGCGCATCAATCCTCCTGCGACTGGGCGGATCACGGCGGTCAAGATATCACTAACCGGGTGCAAGGAAAGGATTCTGGCACCCGTACGCCAGGCGCGGAGCATCACCGCCGGCTGAGGGCGGAAGTGATGATCGTCCAACCGGTAATGACCTGGCCTAATCAACTGCGGGAAGGATGAAACTTTCACAGAGCGGCACATGTTCAACGATGATTGCTGCGATTAGAGGCCGACACTTGCACTTTGTCCCGTCCGGTCCCAGATGGGCCGCGTTCCCTGTTTGCCATCAGGAATGGACCGATCCCACAAATACTTTTGACCATTGTCGCGTACCTGTCATATCGTCACCTCGCCCATATCGATGCGAGGCCGGGGACGTGCGTTCTCACAGGCGCAATGGCTCGCGTGCTGATCGCGGCTGCCCCGGCACCGGGGGAGATCTGCACGGCCAGCTGGGAAGCGGCGATCATCCGAACACCGGAGACACACCATGCATGCTCGTATCCGCACGTCCACGATCGTCGGCATGGTCATGACCATGCTGGCCACCCTCGGTGTGTCGCTCGCCCTCGCGCCACCGGCGCACGCGCAGGTGATCAGCGATATCGCCTACGCGCCCGCACAGCCGGCCGGCTCCAGGGGGCACCTGCTGGACCTTTACCTGCCATCCGGCGGCATCACACCCCGGCCGCTGCTGATCTGGCACAGTGGCTCGGCGTGGACGAGCGACGATGGCAAGACCGGCGCGGACGCGATTGCCGCCATCTTCAACGCCAAAGGGTTCGCGGTGGCCGGCGTCAGCGTCCGGTCCAGCTCTCAAGCGATCTTCCCGGCCCAGGTGCACGACATCAAGGCGGCCATCCGCTGGCTGCGCGCCCACGCCGGCGATTACCAGCTCGACCCCAATCGCTTCGCCATGATGGGCGACTCCTCGGGCGGCTGGCTGACGGAGATGGCCACCCTGACCGGCGGCGTGTCGTCGCTGGAGGGCACCATCGGCACGACCGGCGTCTCCAGTGCCGTGCAAGCGGGACTCGCCTTCTTCAGCCCCACCGACTTCCTCCAGATGAACGCGCAAAACCTGCCGACCGGAGGGCTGGACCACAACTCTCCCGCCTCTCCCGAATCCCTCCTGATCGGCTGCGCCATCCAGACGTGCCCCACCCAGGTGGCCCTGTCCAATCCGATCAACTACGTCGACAGCGCCGACCCGCCGTTGCTGTTCCTGCACGGCCAGGCCGATTTCCTGGTGCCGCACGGGCAGAGCGTGCTGCTCTACGACAGGATCAGGACAAGCTGTGGCAACGCCCAGTTCATCTCGATACCCGGCGCGGATCACGGTCTGGCCTGGGTCCTGGACCCCGCCCGCTTCGGCACCCAGACCACCTACACCGCCCAGAATTGCTACGGGACCACCCAGGTCGGCTCGCCCAACCCCACCTGGGACACCTTTGACGGCTTCCTGCGCGGCGGGCTCAAGATGGGCACCTCCTGCCAGGTCGCCTGGGCCCCCACCGTCTGGGGCACCGGTTTGTCCGCCAACGTGACCATAACGAACACCGGCGCGACTCCCATCGACCGCTGGGTCCTGACGTGGACCTGGCCAGGCAATCAGCAGATCACGAGCACCTGGAACGCCACGGTGACCCAGTCCGGCGCTCAGGTGACCGCACGCGACGCCGGCCACAACGCCGTTATCGGCGCCAGCTCCGCCACCACCTTCGGCTTCCAGGCGACCTACAGCGGGACGAACACCCCGCCGCCTGAGTTCAAACTCAACGGCATCGTCTGTACCAGGGTGTTCGGATAAGACGACGCGTATATGTCCGTGCTGCCGGTCCGTGCGACGGACGGACCGGCAGCGGATCGGCTGTTCTCCCGAGCGTTATTTTGGAAACACACTCCGGAACCATTCATGCGCAGAACCGCACGGAGCCCGGAGCGGAGAAGTGCATTTCATCGCTCAACACGTTCCGCCGAACTCCGATCACGGAATGATGTTTTTCAGATTTCGGACGTGCATATTGCGTCAGTCGATCTACAGTCCTATCCTTGCCTACGTGACGGCCGATGAGGGAGAGGAACTCGTGACGGCAATTGGTTCAGGGCACTTCGGCGGCCGGCAGGGATCGCGGAACTACCAGCTGAACATCGCCTGACCACCGGCTCCGTATTCCGATATTTTTCGTCGGCCGGCTGCGAGCTATTCGAACATCCCGTACCGGGATTTCACCTCGTTTCACAATGAAAAGACTGTACGTAGCGGGTGCTTTTGTGTGAACGCACGATACGGGCGGCGCCCGTTCGCTTTGTTCGCCTGACCCGCTGCCGGAAGGCCCCGTCGTTGCGGCTTGTCCGGAAAACCCCGCCGGCGTCCTGGTGACGTCGTTCTCCCTGGTGCCCCGTCGATTCGGCGGTGCCCCTTCCTCGCCATGCCGACAGGTGTGGCGATCGTCGACGAGTTAGGGGACGTGTGCGTACATCCAACATGTTCGTCAGGAGCCTCGGCGTCTTCGTGCCGGACGTCGTGAGCGTCGAGCAGGCGGCTCGGGACGGCCGGTACCCGGCCGAGGAGGTTGAGCGGTTCCAGCAGATCGGCGCGGCGGTCGCCGGCGACATGCCCGCACCCGAGATGGCCCGGCTCGCGGTCCTGGACGCCTACGACCGCTGGGGCGAATCCGCCCCGCGAAATCTCGATCTGCTGCTCTATCCTTCGGTCTGGCATCAGGGTCCGAACGGCTGGCAGCCCCAGCACTACCTGCAGATGCATCTCCTCGGCGGGGGAGTGCCGGCGTACGAGATCCGGAGCGGCTGCGTCGGAATGATCAGCTCACTCGAGCTGGCGGCGAGTTATCTGCAAGCCGACCCGGACCGGGAGACGGCGCTGGTGGTCTCCGCCGACAACCACGGCACCCCGCTGGTGGACCGCTGGCGGATGACGCCCGGGGCGGTGATAGGCGATGCCGCGTGCGCGCTCATCCTCGGCAAGGAGTACGGCATGGCCGAGCTCCTCGCGGTGAACGCGACAACGATCCCGGAGGCCGACGCGGTCAACGACGGCGCCTACCCCTTGTTCCCCCCGGACGCCACCATCGGGAGGGGGCTGAGCTTCGGAGACCGGCACGAGGAATTCCGCCGGCGGTTACTCGAAAAGCAGGGAACCGGAATACACCTGAAGATCCAGAAAACGATGATGCAGCAGGTGGAACGGACCCTGGAAGAGGCCGGGATCGGACTGGCCGACATCACTCGGGTGGCGTTCCCGCACGGCCGCCGCGAAGACCTGGACGGGCAGATGTCCTGGCTGGGCATCGAACTCGAGCAGACGACCTGGGACTACGGCCGGCGCGTCGGCCATTGCGGCGCGGTCGATCAGTTCATCGCCTTCGAGCATCTGGTCGCGACCGGTGGGCTCGTACCCGGCGATCACCTGCTCATGGTGGGGTTCGGTTCCGGCACGTCGGTCGCCGCGGCCGCGTTCAGGGTCCTCGCGACCGCTCCCGCGACACGGCCCGCCGGCACGAGAGGGCACGCGGCATGACGACCGAAGAGATCGCCTCCAGGCTGGTCGCCTTCATCCAGCAGAACCTGGTCCCGGCCGATGTCGACATGGAGGTCGACGAGACGACCCCGCTCCTGCTGTCGGGACTTCTGGACTCCTTGCGAACGGCGCGCCTGCTGAACTTCATCCGGCGGGAGATCGGCGTCCCGATCCCCGCCGCGAAACTCGATGCCGAGAACTTCGCGGACGTGGCGACCATCGTCGCGGTGATCAAAGAACTCGAACCGGCTCCATCCGTTTAGCCGTCCGATCGAGCGAGGGCAGAGTCATGCAGTGGGCGGACACGTACATCAGCGGAGTGGGAGCCTTCCTCCCCCGGACGATCAGCGTCGAGAAGGCCGTCGCCAAAGGCTGGTATCCGGCCGAAGAGGTCGAACTGCACAACCTGGCCGGGGCGGCGGTGGCCGGTGACCTACCGGCTCCGGAGATGGCACTGCACGCGGCGCAGAGCGCGCTCAAGCGCAGCGGGCGGGCACCGGCCGACCTGGATCTCCTGCTTTACGCCTCGACGTGGCACCAAGGTCCGGACGGCTGGCCGCCGCATTCCTACCTGCAGCGCCATCTGGTCGGCGGGGATGTCCTGGCCACCGAGATCCGGCAGGGCTGCAACGGGATGTTCATCGCCTTGGAACTCGCGGCGAGCTACCTGGACGCCGCTCCCGCCCGGCAGGCCGCCTTGCTGGTCGCCGCCGACAATTACGGCACCCCGTTGATGGATCGGTGGCGGATGGGTCCCGGCTACATCGGCGGGGACGCCGCCAGCGCGCTCGTGCTCACGAAGGAGGCGGGTTTCGCGCGCCTGATGTCGGTCTGTACCGTGACCGTGACCGAGGCCGAGGAACTGCACCGGGGCACCGAACCCCTGTTCCCTCCCGGCGTCACCGTCGGCCGCCGGATGAGCTTCGGGGCCAGGAACGAGCAGTTCCGGCAGCAGGTCATGCCCCGGGGCGAGGGCACGGCGGCCCTGTTCAAGATCCAGCGGGCACTCATGGAGGTCGTCGAGCGCGCGCTGGCCGAGAGCGGCATCGAGGCCCGCGATCTCGCCCGGGTGGCCTTCATGAACTACTCCGAAGAGATCGTCGAACAGCGCTGCATGGCCGCGCTCGACCTGCCGATGTCCCGATCGACCTGGGACTACGGCCGCACCATCGGCCACTGCGGGGCCAGCGACCAGGTCCTTGCCCTCGACCGGCTCCTACTGACCGGGCAACTGGGCCCCGGCGACCACCTGCTGATGCTCGGCACCGGCCCGGGCGTCACCGTCTCCAGCGCCGTGATCAAGATTCTCGATACGCCTGCATGGTCCTGAAACGTCGTCACCGAAAGGAAACGAACGCGATGGTCGACAGTTCGAGCGGAGTCCGGGTGGAACCGGTGGCGGTGGTCGGGATCGGATGCCGCTTTCCCGGCGATGCCGACACACCGGAGGGATTCTGGGACCTGCTGTGCGCCGGCCGGAACACGACCCGGCCGCTGCCCGCAGAACGCTGGCGCTCGTACGAGAACCGGAGTCCCGAATACGCCGCCGCGCTGCGCCATGCCGTACGCAACGGCAGCTTCCTGAGCGACATCGAGGGCTTCGACGCGGAGTTCTTCGGCCTGTCGCCCCGGGAGGCCGAGCTGATGGATCCGCAGCAGCGGGTCCTGATGGAGACCGCGTGGGAGGCCCTGGAGCACGCCGGCCTGCCGCCGCGCAAGCTGGCCGGCACCGACACCGGGGTGTTCATCGGGGTCTGCACCGACGACTACGGACGCCGCCTGCTCGAGGACCTGCCCCAGATCGAGGCGTGGACCGGGATCGGCGCCGCGACCTGCGCCGTCGCCAATCGCATCTCCTATTCCCTGGACCTGCGCGGGCCCAGCATGGCGGTGGACACCGCGTGCTCGGCGTCGCTGGTCGCGCTCCACCTGGCCGCGCAGAGCCTGCGGCTCGGCGAGAGTGACGTCGCCCTCGCCGGCGGGGTCAACCTGCTGGTGACCCCGGGCGAGACCCTCACGCTCGGCGCCGCCGGAGCCCTGGCCCCCGACGGGCGGTCCAAGTCGTTCGACGCCACGGCCGACGGCTACGGACGCGGTGAGGGCTGCGGCGTGATCGTGCTCAAACGGCTGTCCGACGCGCGCCGCGACGGTGATCGGATCCTCGCGCTCGTCATCGGCAGCGCCGTGAACCAGGACGGGCACACCAACGGCATCATGGCGCCGTGCGGGGCGGCCCAGGAACACGTGATGATCCGGGCGTGCCGGCAGGCGGGCATCGCACCGGCCACGGTCGACTACATCGAGGCGCACGGGACCGGGACCCGGCTGGGCGACCCGCTCGAGGCGGGCGCGCTGTCCGCCGTGTACGGCACGGGACGGCCCCCCGGCGACCCATGCCTCATCGGCTCGGTCAAGTCCAATATCGGCCACCTCGAAGGCGCCGCCGGCATCGCCGGTGTCATCAAGGCGGTGCTCGCCCTCGGCCGCGGTGAGATCCCCCCGAGCGTGCTGACCACCCCGAACCCGGCCATCTCGTGGGAGACCTCCGGGCTTCGCGTGGTGACCGAACGATCGGCCTGGCCGGATCGCGGCCACCCCAGCCGGGCGGGCGTCTCCAGCTTCGGGTACGGCGGCACCGTCGCGCACATCCTGCTCGAACAGGCGCCGCCGGCTCCGGAGGCGCCCCGGGGCGAGGGGACGGGGCAGCGCCTGTTCCCGCTGTCGGCCGCGTCGGAAACGGCGCTGCGGCAGTACGCGGGCACGCTTGCCGACCGGCTCGAAGGGGGGCTCGACCTGGCTTCGGTGGGGCACACGCTGGCGCTCCGGCGCTCGCATCTGGCCCGTCGAGCCGTCGTGATCGGGGCGGACCGGGACGAGTTGGCGGCCAACCTGCGCAGGCTCGCGGCGGACCTGCCGGCCGAGGCCGTCCTCACCGGGGACGTGCTGCCGGTGCCGGGCCCCGGGCCGGTCTGGGTGTTCTCCGGGCAGGGCTGCCAGTGGCGCGGGATGGGGCGGGACCTGCTCGCCACGGAGCCGGAGTTCGCGGCCCTGGTCGACGAGGTGGAGCCGATCTTCGCCGCGGAGATCGGCTTCTCTCCCCGGCAGGTCCTGGCCGAGGGCGAGCTGGACGGGATCGACCGCGTCCAAACCATGATCTTCGTGATGCAGCTCGGGCTCGCCAGGCTCTGGAGCGCGTACGGAGTGGTCCCGGAGGCCGTCATCGGTCACTCCGTCGGCGAGATCGCGGCGGCGGTGACGGCCGGCGCGATGAGCGTCTCCGACGGCGCGCGCCTGATCTGCCGCCGGTCCCGGCTGCTGCGCCAGGCCGAGGGCAAGGGGGCCATGGTGATGGTCGGACTGCCGTTCGAGGAGGCGGCCGAGCGGCTGGAGGGCCGTACCGACCTGGTGGCCGCGATCTCGTCGGCGCCCGCCTCCACCGTGCTGTCCGGCGACGTCGCCGCGGTCGAGGACGTGCTGAACGAGTGGCCGGCCGAGGGCATCGTGGTCCGCCGGGTGGCGTCGGACGTCGCCTTCCACAGCCCGCACATGGAGCCGCTGGCCGTCGAGCTGGCGGCGGCCACCGCCGATCTCTCGTTCGGCGCGCCCCGCATTCCCATGTACACGACCGTGCTGACGGACCCCCGCTCGACGCCCGTCCTCGACTCCCAGTACTGGGCGGCGAACCTCCGGGACCCGGTACGGCTGGCCGCGGCGACCACGGCCGCCGCGCAGGACGGCTACCGCGCGTTCCTGGAGATCTCCCCGCACCCCGTGGTCGCGCACTCCATCACCGAGACGCTCGGGGAGACCGGGTTCGAGGACGTGTTCGTGGGCACGTCGCTGCGCCGGAACCAGCCGGAGCGATCGACCTTCCTCGCCGCAGTGGGCACGGCGCACTGCCACGGCGTCGATGTGGACTGGAACCGTCTGCAGCCGGACGGCGACCTGGCCGCCCTGCCGCCGTACGCCTGGCAGCGCCGCCGCCACTGGCGTGACTCCTCCAGCGGCGACGAGAACCGAGGGCACGACGTGCACTCCGCCACCCTGCTCGGAGCCGGGACGAGCCTCGCGGGCAGCCGGGCACGGGTGTGGCGGACCAGCCTGGAGGACGCCAACCGGCCCTACCCGGGCAGCCACGCCGTCGGCGGGGTCGAGATCGTGCCCGCCGCCGTGCTGGTCAACACGTTCCTGCACGCGGTCGCGGACAAGGACGGCATCCTCACCGATGTGGAGATGACGCATCCGCTGATGACCGCGGCACGCAGGCAGATCCAGGTCGTCCACGAGCCTCCCGGGATACGGCTCGCGGCGCGTACGCCGGCCGGCCTCGGCGAGCCGGAACCCGCCTGGCTGATCCACGTCACCGCGTCCGTGCCGGCTCCCGGCGCTCCGGGCCAGGTGCTGCCCGACGTGCTGCCGGACGCGACCGGTCTTACCCCGATCGACACCGGATTCGTGCACCGGCGGCTGGCCGCCGTCGGCGTCCCCACGACGGGCTTCGACTGGACGATCGAGACGCTGCTGAGCGGAGACGGAGTGCTGCGCGCCACGGTCCGCACCGGGCAGTCTGTCGAGACACCTCCGACCTGGGCACCGGCGCTGGACGCGGTGATGTCCGTGGCTCCCTGCGTGTTCGCCGGCGATCCGGTGCTGCGCATGGTCGTGCACATCGACGAGGTGGCGCTGACCGGCCCGCCGCCGGAGACGGTGATCATCGAGGCGGCCGTCGACCCGGCAGGCGACGACACGGTACGGGCGCTCCTGGCCGACGCCGACGGCCGTGTGGTGGGACACCTGTCCGGACTCCGCTATCCGGTGATCGACGCGCCCGCGGCGGCTGAGGAGGAGCTCCGGGAGCCCGCGGAGTCGTACGCCGGTCTGCCGCCGGAGGAGCTGCGCGAGTTCGTCCTGATCGAGGTCCGCGCGGAGATCGCGGCCGTGATGAGGCTCGCCCCGGCGGACCTGGCGCTCCGGCGTCCCCTCGTGGAACAGGGGCTGGATTCGGTGATGACCGTCATGGTCAGGCGGCGTCTGGAGAAGCGCTTCGGCTGCCGCCTCCCCGCGACCTTGCTGTGGCAGCAGCCCACCATTTCCGCGATCGCGGGTCACTTGGTGGATCTTCTCGTGACAGTGCGACCGGTCGCCGAAGCGGAGGTCGTTCTCGAGAGCGTGCCTGCGATCGGGGGTTGAGGCCGGGCGATTCAGCCCGTACCGGACACCAGTCCCACGCGGTACGCGAGGACGACCGCCTGGACGCGGTCGCGGAGGTCGAGTTTGGCCAGGATTCGTGAGACGTAGGTTTTCACGGTCTCGGGGGCGATGAACAACGTCGCGGCGATCTCCGCGTTGGACAGGCCGGCGGCGATCTGCCGGAGTACCTCCAGTTCGCGGTGGGTCAGCGCGCGCACGATCTCCTCGCGGGCCGGGCGGGCGGTGTCGGCGGGGCGCAGGCGTTCGGCGAAGTGGCCGATGAGGGTGCGGGTGACGGCGGGGGCCAGCAGTGAGTCGCCGCGGGCGATGGTCCGTATGCCGTTGACGAGTTCCGCGGGGGGCGCGTCCTTGAGCAGGAAGCCGCTGGCCCCGGCCTTGAGGGCTTCGTAGACGTACTCGTCGATGTTGAAGGTGGTGACGACCAGCACTTTGGCGGGGGAGAGGAGGCCGGGGCCCGCCAGCCGGCGGGTGGCTTCGATGCCATCGATGATGGGCATGCGGATGTCCATCACGATCACGTCGGGGTTGAGCCGCTGGGCGGCCGCCACCGCTTCGCGGCCGTCGGCGGCCTCTCCGACGACGGCCATGTCGGGCTGGGCGGAGAAGATCGTGTTGTAACCGGCGCGTACCAGAGCCTGGTCTTCGCAGATGAGCACGCGGATCGGAGGGCCGGTCACGGGTCGTTCCTGGCGGGGATGCGGGCGTGGACGCGGAAGCCTCCGCTGGGGCCCGCGGCGGCGGACAGTTCGCCGCCGAGCAGGCGCAGTCGTTCACCCAGCCCGGAGAGACCGCGCCCGCCAGCCGACACGGTGGCAGGACCGCCGGTGGTCACTTCGATCTCGATGCGGTCCTCGTGGTGGTGAACCGTGACCGCCGTGGGCTGACCCGCCGCGTGTTTGACCGCGTTGGTGAGCGCCTCCTGAACTACCCGATAGGCGGCCAGTTCCACGTCCACGGCCCGGGGCAGCTGGTCACCCAGCTCGGTCAGATGCACGGGCTGGCCGGATAATCGGGCCCGTTCGACCAGGTCGCCGACCTTGCCCAGGGTCGGTGCGCGGTCCGCGGCGGGCTGGTCACCGGTCGCCTCCAGTACGCCGAGCAGGTGCCGCAATTCCGTCAGGGCCCGGCGGCCCGTGTCGCTGATGGCGGCCAGCCCATCCCCGGCGCGGGCGGGCGCGCTGCCGACCAGGAACTGCGCGGCGTCGGCCTGCACGACCATGGCGGTCACGTGATGGGTGACCACATCGTGGAGTTCGCGGGCGATACGCGCCCGTTCGGCGGTGGCGGCCACGTGCGCGCTGAGCCGCCGCCGTTCGGCCTCCTCCGCCCGCCACCGGCGCACCCCGGCACCAGCCATCCACATCACCGCCAGCGCCAGAGAGAACGCGAGGAAATCCTGCACCTGGTTCGGGGATCCCAGATTGTGCAGGTGGACCGCCAGCGCGGTGTAACCCACGGTCGCGGCGGCGACCAGGCCGTACCGGAACCTGGCTTGGTGGGCTCCGGCGGCGTACAGGGACAGGTAGAGCCCGATGCTGGCGAACGTCGGCGGATACGCCAGTGCTTGGTGCACCGCGAAGGCGGAGCCGACGACTGCCACGCAGGCCGCAGGATGGCGGCTGCGGATGACCAGCGGCACGGACTGGGCCAGGGCCAGCAATACCGCCAGCGCGTCCGGCGGGCGTCGGGGCAGGTCGCCGATCTGGGCAGACATGGCCGACATCGTCGGCACGTACGCCAGCAGGGTGACCGCCACCGCGAGCAGGCCGTCCCGCACCGCCAGGTGCTGGGCCCGCCACCAGCCCGGCCACGAGCCGATGGCGCGGATCGCGTACGCGAACACCCGGCAAGCCTAACGGCGGCCACGCCGCACCGGGATCAGGCCGCCGCGCCGGTGCGCCAGGACGAGCATCGGCACGGCCAGCAGCACGCTCACGGCGACCGGGATGATCGACGCTTCAAGACCGAACCCGCCGCCGGTCAGCCACGCCGGGCCGCTCACCTCGGTGGCCAGCAGCCCCGGCGACACGTGCCCGGACACCGGGATGCCCAGCAGCGCCACGGTGGCGTTCCACGCGGCGTGCAGCCCCACGACGAACCAGATGGTGCGCCGCCACAGGAACGCGGCCCCGAGCAGCACACCCGCCTCGACGGCGATCGCCAGCGAACTCCCCAGGGTGGCCGCGGGGTTGGCCAGGTGCGCGCCCCCGAACACCAGCGCGGTGACCGCGACGGCGCCCACGCTCCCGCACAGCCGCTCCAGCGCCTGCAACGCCAGGCCACGGAAGATCAGCTCCTCGGTGACCGCCGCCCCCACCGCCGTCGCGGCCACCGTGAACACCACCGACAGGACGTTCCCCGATGCCCAGCTGAAGGCGTACCCACCTGCGGCTGCGATCAGCAACGCCGAGACCAGCACGAACCCCAGCCCGATGCCGGCCCCCGACAGCGCCTCCCGCCCGGCCCCTCTTCTGGCGATCTCCGGTGTCTGCCGCCCGGCGGCGTACCGCATCACCGCCCAGTACACGGCCAGCGCGGCGCCCGCGCCCACGACGGCGAGCACCGGCCCCGCGTCCGCGGTCACCGCCGACACCACGCCGACGCCGAGCAGTCCGATCAGCATCCAGGTCAGAGGGAACCGGACGATCCGCCGGATCCGGCCGTCCGGGAGCGCGTGCTGCGGGCTACCTGTCGTGCTCATGGTGACCTCCGTCGATGTCGGCCGCCCGGTCGCGGCGCACCGGAAACGCTATGAGCGCGGCCCATTTCGGCGAATCACCAGTGAGTGGACGATTTCGGTAGCTCTCACGGGGGATCCTTGGCAACGTCAACGGCCGTCTGGTCGCTCGGCGGCGCCACCGGTGTCAGGGGCGGGGCGGGTGAGGCGGACCATGGCTCGATACAGAGCGGTGGGTGCGGGGGGCTGTTCCAGCGGTGGCAGGTCGGCGCCGGGGGTGGCGTAGGCGCGCAACATCTGGCTCACCAGCCGTCGCCAGGTGTCGGGGGCGGCGTCTGCGGTGGCGGCGACGACGCCGGCGTTGGCCATCAGCAGGATGACGAGGTCTTCTGCGGTGAAGTCGTCGCGCAGGTGGCCGCTGGCCTGGGCGCGGGCGATGAGTTCGAGGAACGCGTTGTAGGCCTCGGCGCGGCGGGCTTCCAGTGCCTTGGCGGCGGGGAAGGTCATGGTCAGCACGTCGGCGAAGCCGCGGTCGGCGGCCTGCATGGCGCACACGGCCTCGATGTAGCCGGTGAAGCCGCGCCAGGGGTCGGGATCGGCGAGGGCTTCGGCGGCCGCGGCGGCGTAGGCGTCCATGCGGTCGGCGAAGACCGCGTTGATGAGTTCTTCGCGGGTGGCGAAACGGCGCGACAAGGTGGCCTTGCCGACGTCGGCCTCGCGGGCGACACACGCCATGGAGACGCCGAGTCCGTGGCTGGCGTACAGGCGGCGGGCGGCGGTCAGGATGCGCTCGCGGTTGCGTTCGGCGTCGGCGCGCAGTCCCGGTTCGGGCTGCCGGTCGGCGGGCGAGTCGGGCTCTGCGGTGGGTGTCATGACCCCCACTCTACCAAGTGGAACGGGCTACCCATTTTCGTTGCTAGGCTGCATGATGGAACCGGGTAGGCCGTTCCACTTTCGAAAGGTGCAGCTCATGCGTGCCGTAACGCTGAACTCCGTCCCTGCGACCCCCGCCGTGACCGAGATCCCCACCCCTCACCCCGAGGCGGGAGAGGTGCTGGTGAAGGTGGCCGTTTCCTCGATCAACGGCTTCGACGCCTCCACCGCGGCGGGCTACCTGCAGCAGATGATGGAGCACCGCTTCCCGCTGGTGGTCGGCAAGGACTTCGCCGGCACCGTCGAAGCGCTCGGCGAGGGCGCCGAAGGCTTCGCGGTCGGCCAGGCGGTCTTCGGCGTGGTGATGAAGCCCTTCCTGGGCACCGGTTCACTGGCCCAATACGTCACCGTGCCCGCCGGCTACGGCATCGCCCCCATCCCCGAGGGCCTGGCCGTTCAGGAGGCGGGCGCGCTGGGCCTGGCCGGCACCGCGGCGCTGGACAGCGTCAACGCCGTCGCCCCGGCCGACGGCGAGACGGTGCTGATCTCCGGCGCCACCGGCGGGGTGGGCGCGCTGGCCGTGCAGCTCGCCGCCGCCCGCGGCGCCCGAGTGATCGCCACCGCCCGCCCCGGCGCCGAAGCCGACTTCGTCACCGGCCTCACCGAGCACACGGTCCACCTCGTGGACTTCAGCGGCGACATGCAGGCCGAGGTCCGCGCCCTCGCTCCCGAGGGTGTGGACGCTGTGCTGCACCTGGCGGGCGAGGGCAGCCAGCTCGCGGGCCTGCTGCGACCCGGCGGGCGGATCGCCTCCACCCTCGGCCTGACCTCCGATGCCGTCACCGGCAGCGTCCACGGCGGGGACGTCACCGTCCACACGATCATGGCCGACCCGAACCCGCAGACCCTGGCCGTCCTGGCCGAGCAGACCGTCTCCGGCGCGCTGCGCGTGCCGGTCACCGCCACCTACCCGCTGGAGCAGGCCCCTGAGGCGTTCGCCGCCTTCGGCGCCGGAGCACTCGGCAAGCTCGCCGTCACCTGCTCCTGAGAACCCCGTCCATCCGCTCCTCCGGAAGAGATCTGATCGTGCCCACCATTGAGTAGCGGGGTCACCAGCAGGAGCACGCCGGCCAGGCCGACGGGCCAGAGCGCGCGCAGCGCCCCGGCCAGGAGCAGGATCTGGTGCTGCCCAAACCAGGTGACGAGCGGTCGGGCCAGCCGCGAACCGAGTAGCCCGCCCATCGCGCCGAGGCCCACGGCCGAGAGCAGGTAGCTGACCGCGTCGGCCACCACCGTGATGAATCTATACTTTTCAAGTAGGAAATACCTAGATATAGTACGCGGGTATGACCACTAAGTTCATTTCGGCCACGACGGGAGCTGAGTCTCTCCTCTCCGCTAATCCCAGCCGCCGCGGCTTCCTGGCTTTTGCCGGGGGTGCCGCCAGCTTGCTGCTGGTTGGCTGCGGCGCCGACGGTAACCCGGCGGTAAGCGCGAAGAGTGGGGGTGCTCCCGTCAAGGGCGGGACCCTCAAGTTCGCCTGGCTGGGTGCGCCCGAGTCCATCGACCCGCAGATCAACAGCAGTTTCGCCGGTGCGAACTTCTCCAACAACATCGTGGACCGGCTCCTCTTCCAGGACCGTGACACCGGCGAGTTCAGTCCATGGCTGGCCACCAAGTGGGAGTACAACGACGACATCACCGAGTACACCTTCACGCTTCGAGAGGACGTGACCTTCAGCGACGGCACCAAGTTCAACGCGACTTCGGTCAAGAACAACCTCGACCAGTTCTTCAACGGCGATGAGGCGCTCGGCATCCTGCCCAACGGCAAGAGCTACCTCGGTCCGTACCAGGAGACCCAGGTCGTCAGCGACTACGTCGTCAAGGTGCGCTTCAGCGCCCCCAACGCGAGCTTCCTGCAGCTGAGCGCCCACAGCGGCACCGGCAACATCAGCTTCCTGGCGGACAAGACCCTGAAGTCCTCGGCCGAGGATCGGCTGAAGCCGGAAAACGTGATCAGCACCGGGCCGTTCATCGTCACCGAGTACGTCCCGAAGGTGCGCACCGTCATCACCCGCCGGAACGACTACACCTGGGCGCCGGCCGCGCTGGGTCACGAGGGACCGGCGTACCTGGACAAGATCGAGTTCATCACCATTCCCGAGGCGAGCGTGCGCGTCGGTGCGCTCCAGTCCGGTGACGTGCCGGCCGCCTTCGACATCCTCCCCACCGACGAGCAGGTCCTGACCGCCCAGGGCTTCGAGCTCACTGCCAGGATCAACCCCGGCTTCACGCTCGGCTGGCAGTTCAACCTCAGCCTCGCGCCGACCAACGACATCAACGTCCGGCGCGCCATCGTGGCAGCCACGGACCGGCCCGGGTTCAAGAAGACGCTCCTGTCCAACTCCGAGGGCGAGGCGCACTCCGTGCTCACCGACGGCGTCCCGGGGTTCGCCGACTACAGCCAGGGCGCGCTGAAGTACGACCTCGACCTGGCCAAGAAGCTGCTCGACGACGCCGGTTGGCAGCCCGGCGCCGACGGAATCCGGGCGAAGGACGGCGTCAAGCTCCAGCTCAAGGGCACCGGCAACATCCTGGTGCCGGACGCCCGAGTCACCTACGAGGCGACCCAGGCGGCGCTGAAGTCGATCGGAGTGGAGGTCGAGATCGTGTTCGACCCCAGAAACATCCCGGCCGAACAGCTCACCGCGGAGTACCACCTGGCGAACATCAATCGTGGCCGGAACGACGTGGCCGTGCTCAACACGCAGCTCAACCCCGACCGGGGGAACGGCGCGGTCATCCCTGCCGACTTCCCGGACCGGGCGCGGATCGTGAAGACCTTCGACGCCCTGGACACCGCCACCGGAGCCGCGCAGGCTCCCCTGGCCAAGGCCGTGCAGGACCTCATCCACGAGGAGCTGGTGCTCGTCGACCCGCAGTTCCAGACCTCGCAGGTCGCCGCCGCGAAGGGTGTCCAGAACATCTACCTCGACGGAGCCGACCGGCTGCTCTTCCTCACCACCTGGGTGGGCGGGAAGTAGCCCGTGAACTACGCCTTGCTGAAACTCGGCCGCGCGCTGATCGTGGTGTGGGGGGCCTTCACGGCCTCCTTCATCCTGCTCTATCTGATGCCGGCCAGCCCGATCGAGCTCCTCTTCCCGCCGAACGAGCGCGCCAGCATCGACCCGCAGGCGTTCAAGGAGATGGAGCACGCCTACGGTTTCGACCGCCCCGCGTGGCAGCAGTACGTCGACCGTCTCCTGGCAGCCCTGCACGGCGACTTCGGGACATCGGTGGGCACGGGTCAGCCGGTGATCAAGGCGATCGGCGAGGCGTTGCCCAACACTGTGATCCTCGCGGCGTGCGCACTGGTGCTGGCGTCGCTCTTCGCGCTCTCCATCGCCTGGGTGGCGACCTATCTGGAGTCGGCGCGGCTGCGCAACCTCATCTCAAGCGTGCCACCGCTGCTGGTGTCGTTTCCCAGCTTTCTGCTGGGCCTGATCATCATCAAGGTCTTCTCCTTCCAGCTCGGCTGGTTCCCGCCCATCAGCGGTGAGGGGCTGAGGGGGCTGGTGCTTCCCGCGGTGGCGCTGGCGATCCCGGTCTCGGGACCGATCGCTCAGTTGCTGCTGCGCAACTTCCAGACCGAGTACGCCTCGCCGTACGTCCTGACGTCCTACAGCAAGGGCACCCGCAAGGGGAAGGTGCTCAACACCGAAGTGCTGCGCAACGCGAGTCTGCCGGCGCTGACCCAGGGCGGCATCATCGTCGGAGAGTTGCTCGCCGGCGCCGTGATCACGGAGACGATCTTCTCGCGCGCAGGGATCGGCCGGCTCACCGAAGACGCGGTCCGGGCCCAGGACGTCCCGATCGTCCAAGGCATCGTCATGCTCGTCGCCGTCTGCTTCGTGACGGTGAACTTCATCGTCGATGTCTCCTATCCGCTCGTCGACCCGCGGCTCAAAGCCGTATCTAAGGGTGTGACCGCGTGACCATGCGCCTCACGACAGCCTCCGGCCTGGACGCCCTTGATGCCACGACGCCTTCCGCTCCGCCTCGACGGCGGTTCGGCGTGTTGCACCCGGTCGTCGCCCAGCCTGGCCTTGTGCTCGCCGTCTTGGTGATCCTCTTGGCCGTTGCGTTCTGCGTGATTCCGGGAGTCTTCACCTGGAAGGACCCTTACGTCCCCGACACCAGCGCGATCCTCGCGGGACCCAGCGCCGCCCAACCGTTCGGAACCGACCGGCTCGGCCGTGACATTTACACCCGTACGGTATACGGCACGGTTATCACCCTGACCGCCACCCTGCTGGCGGTGTCGATCGCGTTCTTCATCGGAACCGCGCTGGGTCTGGTGGCGGGCTTCGTCCGGGGCGTCGTCGACCTGGTCCTCATGCGCGTCGTCGACGTCCTGCTCTCGGTTCCCGGCTTGTTGCTGACGATGGTGATCGTCTCGGCGCTTGGCTACGGCACGACCAATGTCGCAGTCGCGGTCGGCATCTCCTCGGTGGCGAACTTCGCGCGGGTGATGCGCGCGGAGGTTCTCAAGGTGACACAGGCGGACTTCGTCGAGGCCGCTGCCAGCATCGGCACCCACAGGCTCGCCATTCTCCTGCGTCACGTGCTGCCGAACTCGATGAGCTCGGTCGTCGCGCTGATCCCTCTGCAGTTCGGCTCGTCGATCCTCGCGATCGCGGCGCTGGGATTCCTCGGTTTCGGAGCTCCGCCGCCGCAGCCGGAGTGGGGCTTGCTGGTCGCGGAGGGTCGTGACGTGCTCGCGGTCGCGCCATGGATCTCGCTCTTCCCCGGTGCGGTCATTCTGTCGGTGGTGCTCGCCAGCAACCGGATCAGCCGTGCGTTGCAGCCAGAGAGGGGACTGTGATGTCGCTGCTCTCCTTCACCGACGTCAGCATCTGGTACATCCGCCGCGGTGAGCAGCCCAGTCAGGCGGTTGCCGGTGTGTCGCTGGCGGTCGCGCCTGGCGAACTGGTCACGATCGTCGGCGAGTCGGGTTCGGGCAAGTCCACGTTGATCCGCTCGGCGATCGGGCTGCTGCCCGCCAACAGCCGGATCAGCGGAGAGGTTCGGCTCGCCGACGCCGACGTCGCAGGTTGGTCGCACAACAGGTTCGCCCGCTATCGGGGCACCTATGTCGGCTTCATTCCGCAGGATCCCGGCGTCTCGTTGAATCCGGTCAAGCCCATCGGTCGCCAGATCGAAGACGCGTTACGCAACAGGCTGCGCCGGCACCGACTCCTGCCGTTCGGCAACGGGGCCCACAACCTGCGCATCCGATCCGACGCGTTCCGGTTCCTGGAGCTGGCCGGCCTTTCGGCGCCCGAGGCGATCTACGCAAAATACCCGCACGAACTCTCCGGTGGGATGAAGCAGCGGGTGCTGATCGCGATCGCCCTTTCGGGTGAGCCGAAGCTGCTCATCGCCGACGAACCAACCAGCGCGCTCGACGTCACCGTGCAGAAGCAGATCCTCGACCACCTCGACCTGCTCCGCAGGGAGCTCGGCATCGGGATCCTGCTCGTGACCCACGATCTCGGGGTGGCCCTGGACCGAGCGGACCGCATCGTCGTGATGCGCAATGGTTCCGTTGTCGAGGAGGGCACCAGCGGCGAGTTCCTGCATGGCGTACGCGACGACTACACCCGCCGGTTGCTGGACGCGGCACCTGGGCTGCACACCGGCCGGCTCACACCCCGCCCGATCGAGCTCGCGCGGGCCGCGGCCGGTGAGCACGAGCGGAGTACGTCCGAGTACGCCATCGAGGTCACGAACGTCTCCAAGACGTTCACCACTCGCCGAGGCGGCGTCGAGCACTCGGTCAAGGCCGCCGATGACGTCTCCTTCAAGGTCAAGTCTGGGACCACCCACGCTCTGGTCGGCGAGTCGGGCGCCGGCAAGTCGACCATCGCCCGAATCGTGGCCGGGCTGACGGCAGCCGACAGCGGGGAGGTGCGACTGCTCGGGCAGGCCGGGCGATGGAGCCGCAAGCGGCTGAGCCGGAGCCTTCAGTTCGTCTACCAGAACCCGTTCTCGTCGCTGGACCCGCGCTTCTCTGTCGCGGATCTGGTCACCGAGCCGATCCGGGTGCACCGCAAGGACATCGGCCGGCGGGACCGGTACGAGATCGCCCTGGAGCTACTCGACGGTGTGCGACTGCCGCACAGGTATGCCAAGCACAAGGCAGGTGAACTGTCGGGCGGGCAGGCTCAGCGGGTCGCGATCGCGCGGGCGCTCTCCCTCAACCCGGAGATCGTCATCCTCGACGAGGCGGTGTCGGCATTGGACGTGTCCGTCCAGGCCGAGATCCTCCAGCTCCTGGCGGACCTCCAGGCGGCGTACTCCCTCACCTACCTGTTCATCACCCACGATCTCGGCGTTGTGAAGCTGCTCGCCGACACGGTGTCGGTACTTCGAGCCGGGTCCGTGGTGGAGTCCGCGGACACCGCGAGTGTCCTCGGCAACCCGCAGGAGGAATACACCAAGCTCCTGATCGACTCGGTCCCCGGCTCCCACCTGAAGGTCTGACAGAACGAGCATCACTCTCGGGGGTACGGCACGCCGAACCGCTCGCGCAGCGTGTTCTCGCCGTACTCCCGCCGGAAGATCCCCTTCTTCTGCAGCAGCGGCACGACGTGCTCGATGAAGAGCTCCAGGCCACCCGGGAGCGTGTCGAACTGGATGACGAAGCCGTCGGCCGCGCCCGTCCGGAACCATTCCTCGAGGTCGTCGGCGATCTGCTCCGCGCTGCCCACGAGATTGCGGTGCCCTTGCCGCCCGTCGGCGGCCAGCTCCCGTACGGTGCGGTGCTGGTTGCGCTCCAGGTAGAGCCGGGTCGCGGTGTCGAAGCCCACCGAGCTGTAGGTGTCTCCGGTGGACTTCAGCAGCTCCAGCGGGAATGGCCGGTCCGGGTCCAGTCCATCGGGGTCCACGCCGACCCACTTGGCGAACCGCTCGATGGGATTGCCCACCGGTGTGACGATCTCGTTGTGCTCGGCGATGCGGCGTCGTGCCTCTTCCTCGGTCGAGCCGACGACCGGGTTGATTCCCGGCATGACCGCGATGCTCTCCGGGGAACGCCCGTAACGGGCGACGGCTTCCTTGAGCTTCCGGTAGGACTCCCGGGCCGGCTCGATGAAGAGCGCGGAGGTGAAGACGGCATCGGCGAACCGCGCGGCCAGGTCGACGCCGCCCTCAGAACCACCGGCCTGCGTGATCAGAGGACGGCCCTGAGGTGACGGAGGAAGCTGCAGTGGCCCGGCGACGGAGTAGTGCTCCCCGACAAAGTCGATCGGCTTTATCAGGCCCCGGTCGACCGCGACCCCGGACGTGGTGTCCAGCACGAGCGCCCCCGGCTTCCAGCTGTCCCAGAGCGCGGTGACGACCTCGACGGCCTCGGCGGCCCGCGCGTACCGCGTCTCGCGGTCCGGCAGGTCGGTGAAGCCGTAGTTCAGGCCCTCCGGCTTGTTGCGACTGGTCACGACGTTCCATCCCATCCGTCCGCCGGAGAGGTGGTCGAGTGAGGCGAAGGACCGGGCGATGCCGTACGGGTGATGGAAGGTGGTCGAGTACGAGCCGACCAGGCCGATCCTGGATGTCGCGGCGGCCATCGCCGACAGGGTCACGATCGGGTCGAGCCCGGAGTTCGGGTAACCCTCGGGATGCAGGTAGGAGTTGTCGGCCATGAAGGCCGTGTCGAAGAGTCCGGCCTCGGCGATCTTGGCGATGTTGGCATAGTGGGCGGGATCGAAGAAGGCCCGGGGGTTGGCCTCGGGCAGCCGCCAGGCGGCAGGGTGGGCGCCGGCGGAGATCACGTTGACGTTCAGGTGAAGGGTGCGCTTGGACATGGTGATCGACCTCAGTTGGCGAACTGCTCAAGGCGAGCGGGGCGGACGCGCTCGGAGAGGGCACGGACCTGGAGGAACAGCGCCGCGCGGGCGCGGACCTGGGCGATGTTGTCGGTGAGCAGCCCTTCCCCTCCGCTGGCGATGAGGCCGGCCGCCGTGGCGCGCACGGCAAGCGCATCGAGCTGGACACGCCAGTGCGGCTCGGTGATGGGCGTGACGGCGGCTCGCTCGAGCTCCTCGGAGAGCCGCAGGAGCGACGGCTGGCCGGGGTATGCCGCGAGCGCGTCGGCCAGCGCGGCCCGGCCCAGTCCGACCGGACCGGCCGTCGGTAGCTCAGGCACCTGGGCAGCGGGCGCCTGTGCCTGGCGCGCGTTCGGCCACACCTGCCCGTCTGTCCTGTTCCACTCGGCGATGTCCACCACTTGAGTGACGAACTCGTCGGGGACGAAGTAGCGGTCCAGCTTGAGCGACGCGGTGCGCGAGCCTTGTACGGCGGCCAATCGCAGTCGAGTGGCGGTTATCCCGGGCCGGGTCAGGTCCGCGATGCCGAAGACGTACGTCGAGTTCTGCTCGTCGATCGCGCCGATCCAGGCGGTGTCGACCAGGCCCCAGCCGGAGATCCACCGCACCGCGCCGTCAAAGCGATAGCCACCGGGCGCCCTGGTGGCCATGAGGCTGGGCCGCTTCGGCCAGGCGCGGATCTGAGACATGCCGGCGCCACCGATCCGCTCGCCCGTGGCGAGCTTCGGCAGCAGGGCCATGGCCGGGGGAGTCCTGGCGCTGAGCGCTTGCGTGACCGGGCTACCGTGATGGACCACCGCGAGCGCTGTCGAGGGGTCCGCGCCGAACAGCAGGTCGTCGACGGCACTCTTGACCGCTGGCGGGATGGGTGCGCCGCCGTACTCCCGCGGGACTGTCCAGGAGAAGTAGCCCACCTCGCGCAGCGCCTCGATGTGGGAGCGAGGCACCTCGGTGCCGTCGACCTCAACCGCCCGTGGCGCGATGACTTCGTCGACGAGCTGGGCGAACTCCCGGTAGGCCGGGTGCTCAGTCGGGCCAGCCACCGCCACTTGCTCGGCGGTGATGACTACGTCGACGCTGGTCCTGGACATGGACCGTCCCTTCCGGATGATCGAGCGAATCTCACCGATTCATGACAATCTATGGTATTCAAGTAGGAAATTAGTAGATATGCTACTCGACGATGGACCAACCTGCGAGAAAGTTGGTATCAGTGGTCAACATCGTCGAACTGGGCCCGGTGTACGCCGAAGCCACCACTACCGAGTTCCACCTGGTCAGCCGTGCCGGCGGCTGGGGTGCGCGCGAGATCGCCGAGCGGCTGGCGCACGAGCGCGGTCACCGCTACACCCGTCCCGCCGACGGCGGTGTGACCGAGGCCGAGCTGGACCGGCTCCTTGCCGAGGCGAATGCGCTGATCCTCTCTCCGTCGCTGAACGGTGGCGGGGGAGTGATGGCGCAGCCCGAGGACGGACCCACGGCTGGGCGCACGATCGGCCACCGGGTGCTGGACCGGCTCAGCGCCGACCGGCCCGACGTTCATGTCGTGTTGCTGTCGCACTTCCTCACCGGCCACGGCGTCAACCACCGCAACCACAGGGTTCACGCACTCGCGCTCCGCGCACTGGAGGCGCACCTCCGCGCCGGGCGCAACCCCTGGACCATCCTTCGGGCCACGTGGCTCTCCGCGATCCACGATCCGTCGTACCAGATCCGGCTGACCCAGGACCAGTACGCCGACGGGCTCGTCAGTACCGAGTCGCTGGCCCGTGCCGCGCTGGCCGCCATCGAAAGTCCCGAGGTGTCGACCGGGCGCACCGCCGCGGTCTACAACCTCAGCATCCCCGGCGCGGAGCGCGGTGACATCGCCGGCCAATTCGCGACGCTCGTGCCCGACTTCGAGGCGCAGTTCGTCCGAGAGCTGGTGGCGGGATGAGCAACCCGCCCGCGGGTCAGCACGAGTGGGAGGCGACGTTCGGGCACGACGAACTCGGGCGTCCGGTGCCGCCTCGCTATCACCGCCTGGTCCTCGTCGATCTGGTCGAGAGCCCCGACGAGGACGCCGCGCGACTGCTGGAGTCGCGGTTGGCCGAGCTCGAGGAGCGCTACGCCTACGGTCCGGACGGTCTGCTGACCACCCTCGGCTGGGGCCCGACCTGGTGGGACGAGCACACGCCGCACGTCGGCCTGATCACCGTCCCGTCCAAGATGTCACGGTGGGAGGATCCTGTCCTCGAGACGCCCCACGCGATCTTCCACCTCGCCAGCGATCACCAGGACGTGATCGAGTCGGTCGGCGACGCCCTCTTCGGGAGTGCGGGCGTGGGCGAGCACCTGAAGGTCCGCGAGGTCCGCACCGGCTTCGTCGGCGCGGGGCTCGCGAGCGAGGCGCTGCCGCATCTCGACGTGCCGAAGTCAGCGCCCCTCCTGCTCGGCTTCCATTCTGTGCTTCGTGGCAATCAGGCCACCGAGGAGTCGATCACGATCTTGTCTGGCCCCCTGGCGGGAGGCACTACTCAACACGTCAGCCGGATCGAACTCGACGTCGACCGATGGCACGCCAAGGCTCGTGACGAGCAAGCCGCGCTCCTCTATGCGCCGACCGTCACGGCGGCGGAGGCGGAGAGGTTCTCCGACGACGCTCCGAGCGACTACGAGTCGTACGAGCAGACGGTTCGCGAGCACGGGATCGTGGGCCACGCGCAGGCGGCCGCCCGGGCGAGGGTCGACAACGTGCCGGTGATCAATCGCCGTGACTTCGCCACGGTCGACGACGGCAAGCCGGGCACGCACTTCGTCTCGTTGCAGCGCGAGCTCCGCGACTTCAACAACACGCGCGCGACCATGAACGCCGCGGACGGCACCGGGTATCACCACTCGGTCGGGGCCCGCCGGCGCAACGGCATCAACGCATTCTTCGATGTCACGCATCGCGCAACGGTCGGGATTCCACCCCGCGCACTGCGCGCCTACCCGCACCACCGGAATTGAGATCATGACCGGTATCCCGGACGTCGCGTCCACCGTCGCCCTCGACGAGAAGTCGGTCGTGGCATTACGCGAGATCCTCGACGACCCATCTCTGGCTGTCGGGACCACGCCCGACGGACCGCAGATAGCGCGGCTTCGTGAGGCGCTCGACCATCTGGTGACGGTTCGTGCCGGAGCGGCGGCGATCGGGTCGCCCGAGGCCGGCAGGCAACTGCTGGCTTCTTTGGCAGCCCTTGACGCCGAACTCGCCGACGTGCTCCGCTGGCACGTCACGGCGGTAGAAGTCCTGTCGGCCCTCGAGCCAGGTCGTGCCCGAAACGCCGTGCTCGGGGACATAGGTCGTGGCGATCTGGTGACCTTCGCTGCTGACGTGCGAGCGTGGAGCTGGGGCGACGGTGCGGCTCCCAGCCCGGAGCAGCCGCTGCGGCGTGCCCGCGGCGAGGTGGGGGTCGACCACTTCCCCGGTCTCTACAACACCGTTCTTGCTTGGAAGCCCAGCATTGGCGGGCTGATCGCGATCCCGACTCACCGCCAGGGCGTCAGCTGGAAGCCGGCCGATGGCGATGTCGAGGCCGGCCACGCCTGGGTGGTCACACTGGCCGGAGTGACCTTCCATGCTGATGACCTGATCCGGCTCGACCGTGATCCGCGCAGTGCCGAGTCCTGACGGAGGAACCTGTGAACGCATCGAGTGACGCGCCGACGCTGCGCCCCCTTTGGGCGGGAGGACCGTCGGTCACCTTTCTCGGTTATGGCGCGATGGAGTTGCGTGGCGGCGCCGACGTGCACCGGCGCCCCCGTCCGCTGGCCCGGGAGATCGCCCATGAAGTACTCAATACTGTGCTGGATGAAGGGATCACCTTCATCGACACCTCCATCGACTACGGGCTCTCTGAGGAGATCATCGGGGCGGCGATCTCGGGCCGGCGGGATGAGTTCCTTCTGGCCACGAAGGCGGGATGCCCGCTGGAGCACCAGCCGACCGCCCCGCCGGGGATCCTCCCTCACGACTTCAGCCCCGAGCACATCCGCCGGGGAGTAGAGCAGAGTCTGACCCGGTTGAGGACCGATCACCTGGATCTCCTCCAGCTTCATGCCAGCCCTGCGCCGGACATCCTCGAGTCGCAGGGGACGTTGGACGCACTGATCCGCTTGCGAGATGAAGGAATGGTCCGGGCCATCGGTATCTCGTCGGTACTTCCGCACTTTCCCGCGCATCTCACGATCAAGGAGTTCCAGGCCTACCAGATTCCGTATTCTCCGTTCGAGCGGGAGCTCGAGCCGTACCTCGGCGTCGCCGGGGAGCGTTCCGCGGGAGTGATCGTTCGTGGTGGGGTGGCTCAGGGGTTGAGCCGACCCAAGCCGACGGCCGCTGGAGTCGACGTCGATCCCTCTTCGGTCCCTCTCGAGGATCTGCTCGACGGGGACACCGTCCCGGGCTTCCTGCTGCGACTCCTGCTGGGGAATACCCACATCAGCTCGGTGATCGCAGGATCCGCGAGTCCCGACCACATCCGTTCGAACGCGAGAGCTGTGCGGCGTGGGCCGCTGCCGCAGGACACCCAGGCGGAGGCCTGGAAACGGATTGCCGCGGCGGGATTCATTGCCGGGAAGTAGTCCCCGGCACGGTCGATAGAGAAACTGTTCTAAATCCGCAGAAGGAAGCCGATGACCACCGAGTCCGTGGACCCCGTCGCCGTCAATGGATCGCACCCAGCCGAATCGAGACTGACCGGAGTGCCGACTGTCAGCCACCTCCGCGCCGCCGCCGCTCCCGTTCTGGCCCGGCTCGGCGCGACTGCCCGCGAGCGTGAGGAGAGTCACGACTTCGCGTTCGACGAGGTACGGCAGCTCATCGACACCGGCATCCTCCTCCTCGCGGTTCCCGCAGCCGACGGCGGAGCAGGCGGGTCGCAACGCGACCTCTTCGACTTCGTCATCGACCTCGCGCGCGCCGACTCCAGCCTGGCGCAGGCTCTCCGGGGCAGCTTCCTGGCTACCAGCCGGCTGTCAGCCAGGACCGACTTCCCGGGTCGAGCCGAACTGGTGGCGCGGATTCGCGCCGGCCACCTCTTCTCCGGAACCAACAACGAACGCACCGGAGGACCGACCGGCACGATCAACGCCACGCTGCGACGAGACGGGGACGAGTACCTCCTCAACGGCGAGAAGTACTACTCCACCGGTGCGCTGTACGCGACGTGGTTCGGTGGAACCGCCAAGGACGACGACGGCAATGTCGTGCGCTTCTGCGTCCCCGCCGACCGGGAGGGCGTGGCACGAATCGACGACTTCGACGGCATCGGGCAACAGCTCACGGCAAGCGGCACCACCCGGCTCACGAACGTCCGCGTCTACGAGGAAGAAGTCACCAGGGCCGACACGACAGCTCAGGACAACCCCTGGCGGGACGGTTCCGGCGCACAGCTCTACTTGACAGCCGTGGAGGCCGGTATCGCCGCACGGGTGTTCGATGACGCGGTCTGGTACGTCCGCGAGAAGGCTCGTCCGATCAGGCACAGCACTGCGGACAAGAGCATCGACGATCTCTACGTCCGCCACACGGTCGGTGAGATCGGGGCGCGCGCGTTCGCGGCCCGCTCGGTCGTCCTGCTGGCCGCGGAGAACTGGGAGGCGTCGTGGCGCCTTGCCGGGACAGCGGCCTACACCGCGGGCGCGGAGTCCTCGGTTCTCATTGCCCAGGCCGGCGTCATAGCGATCGAGTCCGCCCTCCGAGCCAGTGAGCTGATCTTCGACGTCGCCGGAGGCTCCATCACCAGCAGAACGCTGGGCTTCGACCGGCACTGGCGCAATGCCCGCACTGTCGCGAACCACAACTCCCGCGACTGGAAGGCAGGAGTCGCGGGAGGTTACTTCCTGGCCGACGAGGTGCCGCCGACCATCCTCTTCTGAGCTGTGGAACTCCCGGTCGGGGTGGGCGTCGGGCAGTCGGTGGTGCCGGCCTCGATCACACATTCGGGCTTGGGCGGCGTCGGCGTGTCACCCAGGATCGTCAGCGTGAACAGCAAGAACACGATGCACAGGAGTGCCAGCGTCGCGGCGAGGACGACGCGGAGGGACGGCCGCCAGCGTGGGGCGGCGCCGGGCGCGGGCCTGCTTTCTGCGGGCGTCCTGAGGCTGGTTCGCAGGGGGAAGGGCTGACCCGCGCCGGTGGTGAAGTTCGCCTCGTCGTCGAGGAACCGGCGGTACACCTCAAGGGCGGTGGCCCGGGCCGTACGCAGATCCGCCGGGTCAGGCTCGACGCGGGTGCCGCGCGGGCGGACGTAGCCGTACAGCAGGTGCAGGGGGCGGCCGTGTTCGTCCTTGGGATCATCGGCCTGGCCCAGGTCGGCCGCGGTCAGGCGATGGGTCGCGTGGACCACGCTGATCGCCCTGCCCATGCGGGTGGTGAGGTTGAGGACCTCCGGCCGGTCAGGTACGCCGCTGGGCTGGACATTGTTCTCCAGCAGGGCGGCATCGCCTTCGGCGAGGAACGGCTGGGGCATCAGCAGGGTGCGGTAACCGGCGCGCCGCCCCCGAGCGACGAGGAAGGGCCACGCCTGCGCGGTCACGGTGGCCATGATCACAGTCCAGCCGTGAGACGGGAACTGGGAAGCCGGCCTTCGAGCTGGTCAGGCTTGCCGCGCATGTCGCGGAGCACCCGTCGGCGGGCGTGCAGGAACTCCTGGACCCGCCGTTCGGCCTGGTTCACCTGCCGGTCGACCTGGGCCTCCTCGGTGTCGGCTCGGCGGCGGCGGGAGTCCAGGAACATGCCCATCATCACGTCGCCCATCACGGTGACAGCGGGCGTGCCGATGTACTGCAGGAGCGCCCGCCCGGCCGACTGCCCGGCCAGCGTGGCCGCCGAGGAGAGCCGCTCCAGCGGCGTCCGCCGGGTCCACTGGCGGATCTCCTCGTCCAGGTCGGCGGTGAACTCCTCGTGCAGGCGCATCTCGGCCTGGTCGAAGACGTCGGGAACCACGGCGGACAGGGGCACGTCGGCGTAGGTCGGCTGCGCCTGGGCGCTCGGGACCTTGACCACGTGGCCGTGCTGGTCGATGGTGGCGAATCCCCGGCCGACCGCGCTCACCGGGATGAGCCGGACCACGCGCTGCGTGCCGTGCGTGTTCACCAGGGCCCGGAAGTGATCGTTGGCCATCAGCAGGTCACGGACGCGGGCCAGCCGGGTGTCCTCGTCCTCGTGCAGGTCGGCCAGCAGGTCCCATTTGGTGAGGACGAAGCTGATCGGGCAGGTGATGTTCATCATGTGCGGGATGAGGATGTTGAGGGTCCGGTCCAGTTCGGCCCAGCCGCGTGCCTCACCGTCCAGGTGCTGGCGGATCCGCTGGCCGTCCAGGATGCCGAGCACGGCGTCGGCCGACTGGACCTGGGCGAACAGTTCCGCCTGCCGTTCGGCTCCGGCCGGGTCGGTACGGGTGAGCAGTTCGCCGGCGTACTCCAGGTAGTCCAGGCGCAGGATGTCGTGCACGGAGTCCGCGGTCCTGGTCTTGACGGTGAAGGCGAAGCGCCGGGTCTCGCTCAGCGTGGTCCCGGCCGGCCAGCCCCCGGGGTCGGTGGTGTCGGCCATGGTGGCGAACCACTCGGTGAGCTTGGCCACGTCGGCCGGCGCGGCGGACAGGTAGTAGCTCTGCCGCGTCGGCGCCTGAAGTTCGTGGAACATGCTGGCCAGCAGCAGCGTCTTGCCGGCGCCCTGCAGTCCGAGGGACACGATCCGGAAGGTCGGGACGGCGGAGTCGATACTGGCCTGCCCGAGCGGGACGCCGCCTTCCGTTCTGCGCCTGCGAAGACGCTGCCGGAGCCAGGCCAGTCCCTTGACGACGCCCGCGGCCAGGGTGATCACGATGGCGATCTCCATGACGGTCACCTCGCGCGGTTCATGTGGTGGTGCACCGGGCGTTCCATGTCTCCTCCGGTGTCGATTGGCGGGATTTGCGTGCGCTATGAGAATGCGCTGTATCCACGCCGGACACATCCGTGCCCGCTCGGTGCGGAACCTGGGGTTATCCCTGCCCTTTCAGGAGGCTGGCGTCTGCTCGCGGGCGGGCGAGACCTCATCCCCCTCGGTGATGCGTACCATGCAGGGGTGAGTCCCGCTCATCGGAACGATGGTGAGGTCAGCGCGATCGGGCGTGCGGCCGTTCTGCTGAAGGAGTTCCGGAAAGGGGACGGCGCGCTCGGCATCGCGGAGCTGACCCGGCGGACCGGGTTGCCCAAGTCCACGGTGCACCGGACGGTGCATGAGCTGGTGCGGGTGGGCTTGCTGGAGCAGGCGGGCAGTGCCTTTCGGATCGGGCTGCTGCTGTTCGAGCTCGGGCAGACGGCGCCCCGGGCGAATGGCCTGGTGGAGGCGGCGCGGCCGCATATGGTGAACCTGCACGACGCGACCGGGCACAACGTGGCGCTGGCGGTGCTGGAGGAGATCGAGGTCGTCTACGTGGAGATATTCCGGGGCGACCGCGGACGTCGGCTGCCGCAGCGCGTCGGAGGCCGGTGGCCCGCTCATGCCAGTTGCGCGGGCAAGGTCATGCTCGCCTTCTCCCCGGCGGACAAGGTCCGGGGAGTCCTCGGCGGGGTGTTGCCCCGGCTGACCGATCGCACCCTCACCGATCCGCCGGCGCTGCTCGCCGAGTTGGCGCAGATCCGCCGTTCCGGGGTGGCGTTCGACCGGCAGGAGTCCATCGCGGGGGTGGTGGGGGCGGCCGCACCGGTGCGGGACGGTGACGGCGCGGTGCTCGGCGCGCTGGCGATCTCGGGTCCGGTCGGCCGGATCAGCCTGTCGCGGGTGGACACGGCGGTGCGTGCGGGCGCCCTGGGGATCTCCCGCGACCTCGCCCGCGGCGCGTCGGTGGTGCGTCCGGTGCTGGGCCTCGGCCGATGAACGGCCTCGCGGTCAGGTGCCCTCAGCCCCGGCCGACGAATGGCATAGCCGTCGCGGTGATGGTCAGGAACAGCACGTTCGCGTCCAGGGGAAGATTCGCCATCAGGAGCACCGCGTCCGCGACGTGTGCCGGGTCGAACGTCGGTTCCGGCGCAGGCCCGTGGTCCGGCCGGGCCAGGTCGACGGTCATCTCGGTGGCCGCGTTGCCGATGTCGATCTGTCCGCAGGCGATCCGGTACGGCCGGCCGTCGAGCGCGATCGATTTCGTCAGGCCGGTGAGCGCGTGCTTGGTGGCGGTGTACGCCACGCTGCGGGGGCGAGGGGTGTGCGCGGAGACGGAGCCGTTGTTGATGATGCGCCCGCCCTGGGGCAGCTGCTCTTTCATGATGGCGAACGCGTGCTGGGCGCACAGGAACGCGCCCGTCAGGTTCGTGTCCACGACACGGCGCCAGTCGGCCGCCGAGATCTCGTCGACGGCGCCGCGCGGACCGAAGGTGCCGGCGTTGTTGAACAGCAGGTCCAGCCGGCCCCAGTGGTCCCGTACCCGATCGAAGAGCGCGGCCACCGAGTCCGGGTCGGCCACGTCCGCGGGCACGACCAGGGCGCCGGGGTGGTCTCCGGCGCTCTCGCGGAGCGGTTCCGCCCGCCGGCCGGCGAGCGCCACCAGGTACCCGGCTTCCAGGAGCGCTCTGCTCACCACCCTGCCGATCCCGGAACCCGCACCGGTCACCACCGCGACACCCGTCATCGTCTCTCCCTACCCAAGGTGGTTGTCGCCCGTCACCTGAACCCCGCGTCGCCCGACCAGGAAGTCGAAGTCGGCTCCCCGGTCGGCCTGGAGCACGTGGTCGACGTACAGTCTCCGATAGCCGCCCCCCTGCGGCGCGGCGGGGGGCCGCCACTGCCGTCGGCGACGGGTGAGTTCCGCCGCGGGGAGGTCGAGATGCAGCCGGCGGTGCTCGACGTCGAGTTCGATCATGTCGCCGTCCCGGACCAGGGCCAGTGGTCCACCGGCCGCCGCTTCCGGTGACACGTGCAGGACGACGGTGCCGTACGCGGTGCCGCTCATCCGGGCGTCGGAGATCCGTACCAGGTCCCGGACGCCGCGGCGGAGCAGGGCGCTCGGCAGGGGAAGGTTGCCCACCTCCGGCATCCCGGGGTACCCGCGCGGCCCCGCGCCGGTCAGGACCAGCACCGTGTCCTCGTCGACCGCCAGCGCCGGATCGTCGATGCGGGACCGCAGGTCCTCCACACCGGTGAACGTGAGCGCGCGGCCCCGGTGGCGCAGCAGGTGCGGGCTGGCCGCCGACGGCTTGATCACCGCGCCGTCCGGCGCCAGGTTGCCGCGCAGCACGGCGATTCCCGCCTCCGGCGCGAGCGGGTCGGCCACCGATCTGATCACCTCCCGGTCCCAGACCTGCGCGTCGGCCGCCTCTTCGCCGATGGTCCGCCCGGTGACCGTACGAGCCTCGCGGTGCAGCAGGTCACCCAGCTCGCTCAGGACGGCCTGGAGACCGCCGGCCGCGAAGAAGTCCTCCATCAGGTGACGGCCCGACGGCATGAGATCGACTAGGAGGGGGACCCCTCGGGCGACTTTGTCGAAGTCGTCCAATATCAGCCCGGCTTCGATCCGGCCGGCCAGCGCGAGCAGGTGGATCACGGCATTGGTCGATCCGCCGATCGCGGCGACCACCCGGATCGCGTTCTCGAACGCGGCCCTGGTCAGGATCGCCGACATCGGTACGTTCTCGTGGACCAGGCCGACGGCGCGGCGCCCGGCGTCCCGGGCCAGGACCCGGCGGCGCGCGTCCACGGCGGGGATGTCGGCGTTTCCCGGCAGCCCCAGGCCGAGCGCCTCCACGACGCTCGCCATGGTCGAGGCGGTGCCCATGGTGTTGCAGTGCCCGGCCGACCGCGAGGCGCAGGCTTCGGCCGCGCGGAACTCGGCCTGGCTCATGCGGCCCGCCCGCACCTCCTCGTTCATGGCGAACACCGACGTGCCCGAGCCGATGGGCCGGCCACGGTACCGCCCGGTCAGCATCGGGCCGCCGGAGACGACGATGGTCGGCAGGTCGCAGCTGGCCGCCCCCATCAGCAGCGCCGGGGTGGTCTTGTCGCAGCCGCACAGGAGCACCACCCCGTCGATCGGGTTGGCCCGGATCGACTCCTCCACGTCCATGCTGGCCAGGTTCCGCAGCAGCATGGTGGTGGGCCGCATCACCGTCTCGCCGAGCGAGGTCACGGGGAACTCCAGGGGCAGGCCGCCGGCTTCGAGCACTCCCCGTTTGACGTGCTCGGCGAGCTCGCGGAAGTGCGCGTTGCAGGGTGTCAGCTCCGAGAAGGTGTTGCAGATGCCGATGACCGGGCGCCCGTCGAAGACCCGATCGGGCAGTCCCTGGTTCTTCAGCCACGACCGGTGCGCGAAGCCGGCGATGCCGTCCGCGCCGAACCAGTCCTGGGAGCGCAGCCGGGGCCGGTCAGACGGCACAGTCAGCCTCCTGTCGCGGGGGAAGGCCGAGGATCTCGCGCGCCTCGGCCGGGGTCGCCGGTTCCATGCCCAGTTCGTGGATGACGCGCACGATGTGCTCCACCTGCTCCGCGTTGCGGTGGGGCTCCCCTGCGGGGGTGAACGGGTTGTCCTCGATGCCGACCCGGACGTGCCCGCCGAGGAGGAGGGCGTGGGTGAGACCGCGGATCTGCTCGGCCCCGCAGACGGTCGCGGTGAAGACCGCGCCGGCGGGCAGCAGGTCCACCAGGTGCTGGAGGATGCGCGGCGTGTACGGCATGGCGTTCTGGAACGTTCCGTGCATGCCGAGCACCAGGTTCACCAGGTACGGCGTGCTGTCATATCCCGCGGCGGTCAGTTCGGCCACCTCCTGGACGAGGTGTGCGGGGTTGAAGACCTCCCACTCGGGTTTGACGCCCTTCTCCCGCATCGACAGCGCCAGCTGCCGGACCTTGGAGGGCGGGGTGTCCATGAGCAGTTCGCCGGCCGGCGCGGTCGCGTACGCCGTGAAGCCGTCCAGGGTGCAGGTCTCCGCGCCGCCGTCGAGTCCGCGTAACCGCTGGTCCCAGTCGACGACGAGGGTGCCGTCGGCGGTGCGGCGCACCATGTCGCCGCTGGCCCCGCCACCGGTGGAGTTGTTCAGCACGATGTCGCAGCGTTCCCTGATCAGCCCGTTGATCCGCCGGTAGACGGCTGGGTCGCAGGTGGCGGTGTGGTCGGGCCGGCGGGCGTGGAGCGCGGCCATGGCGGCGCCGGCGTCGAAACAGCGGTGCACCTCCTCGGCGATCTCCTCCGGCTGGGTCGGCACGTACGGGTGCGTGTCCGGGGTGAGGAAACCCCCGGTCGGGGCGACTGTGACGATCACCTTGCGAGCGGTCGCGGGCCGCGGCGAACCCCCCACAGGAGCGGACTCGAAGAACAGCGCGACGGTGCGCGCCCCGGGGTCGACCACGCCGACGGCGCGCGCGCCGACATAGCTGGCCCGTCCGCGCCGCGCCAGCAGCGCCTCGGTGGACCGGGCGCCGGTCTGGGCGGCCCGCGCCGCCCGCCGCAGCGCGGCCGCGGGTCGCTCCCCGGCCTCCGCCGCGACCCGCAGCGCGTCGGCCGCCGGCGCCATCGCGTCGACCATCGTCTTGTGCCCCACCTCGGCATGCCCGAGCCGTTGCACCGTACGCAGACCGTTCTGGACCGCCCGGGCCAGGTCGGCGGTGGCGAGGTCCGGGGCGGACGCGAGCGCGAACTCCCGGAACCACATGCCGAAGAGCGGCCCGCTGGTCCCGCCGGTGTTCAGGAAGCCTTCCGCCACCGCGGTGAAGACCGCTGCCGCGGTGTCGGCGGGGGCGGTGCGGAGGATGGCCGCGGCGCGCCGGAGCGCCGACAGCACGTTGGCGCCGAAGTCGCCGTCGCCCGCGCGGCGGTCGAGGTCGGTGAGTTCGTCGTGGTGCCGCTCGACGGCGGCGTGGAACGCCTCGATCCACGCCCGCGCCTCGTCGGCTCGCAGAACATCCATCGGTGCGTTCCTCTCACCAGGTCAGGGCCGGGGCCCGGACGGGGGCGTCCCACAGGTCGACGAACTCCTCGGCGGCGCGCACCAGGGTGATCGAGAAGCCGCGCATGTCCAGCGCGGTGACGTAGTCGCCGACCAGGGTGCGGGCGATGCCGATGCCGCGGGTGTCGAGATACGCGGCCAGCGCGTCGTGGACCAGGGACAGCTCCAGGCCGTACGTGCCGCCCAGGCCGTTCACGATCGCGATCACGGCGTCCCCCTCGGCCAGCCCCAGCGCTTCGGTGATCGGCTCGGCGAGCGAGGCCACCAGGTCGGGCACCGCGGTGCGGCGGCGTACCTCGACGCCCCGTTCGCCGTGGATGCCGACCCCGAACTCGATCTCGTCATCGCCCAGTTCGAAGGCGGGGCGGAGCTGGCTGGGATGGGTGCAGGCGGCCAGGGCCAGGGCCATGGTGCGCGCCGATCCGACGACCCGCCGGCCCAGGTCGGCCAGCTCGTCGAGGCCGGCGCCGGCCTCGGCCGCCGCGCCGCAGATCTTCTCCACCGCGATGACGGCGGCGGTGCCGCGCCGTCCCGGGTGGTGCGGATCCTGGCCGGCGCGCTCGCCGGTCGCCAGGTCGTCGTCGACGAGGACGGTACGGGTCTCGATGCCGTCGGCGGCGGCCAGTTCCGCGGCGATGGAGAAGTTGAGCACGTCGCCGGTGTAGTTCTTGACGATCAGCAGTGCCCCCCGGCCCCGGTGCGCGGCCCGGATCGCCGCCCTGATCTGGCTCGCGGTGGGGCTGGCGAAGATGGCTCCGGGTACGGCGGCGTCGAGCATCCCGGTGCCGACGAACCCGGTGTGCAGCGGCTCGTGGCCGGAGCCGCCCCCGGAGACGAGCGCGACCTTGGGGGCGCCGTCGGCAGGGGCGCGCACCACGTAGGCGGGGTCGGGGTGGCAGACGACCAGGTGCGGATTGGCCCGGTGCAGACTGGCCAGGGACGAGGTGACGAGCGACTCGGCGTAGTCGGTCATCGTCAGCATTCCGCCGTGTCGTGGCCGCCGCACAGCAGGCGCCGAGCCTCCGCCGGGGTGGCCACCTCGCGGCCGATCCGCCGGGACAGCTCGGCCACCCGCCGCACCAGTTCGGCGTTGGTCGGCAGGCCGAGGTGGGCGTAGTGGTGGTCGCCGACGCCGATGGAGACGTGCCCGCCGCGCCGGATGGCCTCCTCGGCGACCGCGAGCACGTCCCCCCGGTAGGCCGAGACGAACCATTCGTACTCGTGGCCGGCGGGCAGGAAGTCCAGGTGGGCGCGGAGACCCTCGACGGTGGCCGGATGGGCGGCGGGGAACTCGGGACCGCCGAGGATCAGGTGCACGACCGCCCGCCCGGCGACGGCTCCGGAGTCCAGGTGGGCGGTGAGGGCGCGGGTCCAGCTCACGTTGAAGGTGGGCAGCCACGGTGTCATCCCGAGTTCGGCGGCCTTGGCCAGCAGGCTGCGCTGCGTCGCGGTGTCGTTGAGGAACAGCCGGTTCTCCGAGGTGAACCGGCGGGCCTGCGGATCCCACAGGTCCATCACCGCGCAGCCCATCTCCGCCACCAGGAAGTCCGTTCGCGTCCGGGGGTCGGCGGCGTTCTCCACCACGTTGGCCAGCCGCTGGGCGAGCGTGTGCTCGGGGGCGTTGGCCAGGGTGGGGGCGAGCAGGATGTCGCAGCGGTCCCGGATCGCGGCCATGATCTTGCCGTACGTCTCCGGCGTGTGATCCACGCCGCCGGTGGCCGTACGGGCGTGGAAGTGCACCACGGCGGCCCCCGCCTCCCGGGCCGCGGCCGTGTCGTCCGCGATCTCCTCCGGAGTCCACGGGACATGCGGGTTCGGCTCCCGCATGGTGCCTTCGTTCGGGTGCACCCCGATGACCAGCTTCTTCATCACGACCTCCAGATGCGCGGTTGTCGCATCCTCATCGGCCGGTCACGAAGCGGCAATGGAGTCGTCCCGATCATCGGGACGCCAGGGCGGAATCATCGTCACGACAGCGGCGGCGCCGGGTTCGTACGGCCCGGGGCGGTGATGCCCGCGGCGGCGATACCGGCGGTGACCCGCTCCGCCGCCGCGGTGACGGCCGAGATCAGTTCGGCCCGCCTGACGGAGTAGCGGGAGCGGGGAGCGGTGACCGACAGGGCCGCCACCGCGTAGCCGTCGGGGCCGGGCACCGGCGCGGCCGCGCAGCACGCCTCCTCCAGCAGTTCCCCTTTGTCCTCGGCGAAACCGGCCCGCCGGATGGACTCCAGCTCCTCCCGGATGAGCGAGACGCTGGTGAGGGTGAACCGCGTGTGCGCGACCGGGGCCACCCCGGCCAGGTACGACTCGACCACCTCGGGCCGGCTGAAGGCCAGGATGGCCTTGCCCGCGCCGGTGCAGTAGGCCGGCAGCATGACTCCGGGCCGCGCCTCGATCTGGAAGGTGTGCCTGGAGGGGATGCTGTCGAGATACACCATGCCCCCGTCGAGGTAGACGCCGAGGTTGACGGCCTCGTGGACCTGTTCGGCCAGCCCGGTCAGGTGCGGCCGGGCGATCTCCACGAGGCCGATCCGCGATCGCACGCTCTCGGCCAGTGCGACGATCTTGACGGTCAGCCGGTACTTTCGGGTGGCCGGGTCCTGCTCGGCGAACCCCGCGCGGGTGAACGTGGACAGCAGGCGGTCCATCGACGCCTTCGACAGGTGCAGCGCCCTGGCCAGTTCCGACACCCCGGCCTGGGGCACCCGCGCCATGGTCTCCAGCAGGCGAAGCGCGTTGGCCACCGACCCGAGCCCGCGTTCCTCCCGGCTCGTCGCCTCAGATTCGTTCCTCATAGCGGAACATGCTATGTCCGGTCTTGACATTCAGGAGAAAAACCGCAGGATCAGTGCGAGCAATTCGTACCTCTATCCGAATCAAGGTTTCTCTATTCGGAACAGCCACGCTCGAGAGGGCCGCCATGAACGACACCCTGCGGGACCGATACACCGCGACGGCGGGCACCGTCTACCTGACCGGCACGCAGGCGCTGGTCCGGTTACTGCTGGACCAGCGGCGGCTGGACCGTGCCCGCGGGCTGGGCACGGCGGGGTTCGTGTCCGGTTACGAGGGGTCGCCGCTGGCGGGTTACGACCTCGAGCTGGCGCGGCAGTCCGACCTGCTCGCCGAACACGACCTGGTCCACCGGCCCGGCCTCAACGAGGAGCTCGCGGCGACGGCCGTCCAGGGCAGCCAGCTCGCCGCGACCCGGCCCGACGCGCGCCACGCGGGCGTCTTCGGCGTCTGGTACGGCAAGGCGCCCGGTCTCGACCGCGCCACCGACGCCCTGCGGCACGCCAACCTGATGGGCACCCATCCGATGGGCGGGGCCCTGGCCCTGGTAGGCGACGACCCGGTGGCGAAGTCCTCGACGGTGCCCAGCGCGTCCGAGCACGCGCTGGCCGACCTCGGCATGCCCACGCTCTACCCGAGCGATTCGCAGGACATCCTGGACCTCGGGCTGCACGCGGTGGAGATGTCGCGGGCCAGCGGCCTGTGGACGGCCATGAAGCTGGTCACCAACATCGCCGACGGCGGTTCCACGGTGCGGGTCGGCCTCGACCGGATCCGGCCGGTCCGGCCCGAGGTGAGCCACGACGGCCGTCCGTACCGGCATGAGGTCACCGCGAAGCTGGTCGGCGGCGTGCCCGTCACCGCCGAGGCGACGGCCTTCGGCGTCCGGCTGCGCGTCGCCGGCGAGTACGCCGCCCGCAACGGGCTCAACGTGCTGCGGTCGGCCGGGCCCGCCGACCGGTTCGGCATCGTGGCCGCGGGCAAGGCGTACCTCGATGTGTGCCAGGCGCTGCGCCGCCTCGGGCTGGACGACGAGGCGCTGGCCCGCCACGGCATCCGGGTGCTCAAGCTCGGCCTGATCTACCCGCTGGAACCCGTGATCACGGCGGAGTTCGCCGGCGGCCTCGACGAGATCCTCGTCGTGGAGGAGAAACGCCCCTTCCTGGAAACCGCCCTCAAGGAGCGGCTCTACGGGACCGCGGCGCCCAGGATCGTCGGCAAACACGACCCGAGCGGCGCCCCGTTGCTGCGGCAGGACGCCGAACTGGATGTCGAGGCGGTCACCGCGGCCCTCGCCGCGCGGCTGTCCGACGTGCTGGACCTGCCCCAGGCGCGGGCCTGGCAGGCGGAGCGCGCGCCCCGGCAGCGGGTCACCGCGGGCAGGTCGTTGCCGCTGGTCTCGCGCACTCCCTACTTCTGCTCGGGCTGCCCGCACAACCGGTCCACCCGGGTTCCCCCGGGAACTCTGGTCGGTGGCGGCATCGGCTGCCACGCGATGGTGCTGCTGATGGAGCCGGAACAGGTCGGCGACGTGCTCGGGGTGACGCAGATGGGCGGCGAGGGGGCGCAGTGGCTCGGCATGGCGCCGTTCGTGGACACCGGTCACCTGGTGCAGAACCTCGGCGACGGCACCTTCCACCATTCCGGCAGCCTGGCGGTCCGGGCGGCCGTCGCGGCGGAGGCGAACATCACGTTCAAGCTGCTGTACAACTCGGCCGTCGCCATGACCGGGGGCCAGCGGGCGGTCGGCATGCGCAGCGTGCCGGAGTTGACCGAACTGCTGGCCGCCGAAGGGGTGCGCCGGATCATCGTGACCACCGAGGACCTGCGCCGGTACCGGCGGGTGCGGCTGGCCCGCGGCGCCGCGGTCTGGCACCGGGACCGGCTGGAGGAGGCTCAGCGCACGCTCGCGGCCGTGCCCGGGGTGACCGTCCTCATCCACGACCAGCAGTGCGCGGCCGAACGGCGCCGTGACCGCAAACGCGCCGGGGCCGCCGCGCCGCAGACCCGGATCGTCATCAACGAACGGGTGTGCGAGGGTTGCGGCGACTGCGGAGCCAAGTCGAACTGCCTGTCGGTGCAGCCGGTCCAGACCGAGTACGGCCGCAAGACGCGGATCCACCAGTCGTCGTGTAACACCGACTATTCCTGCCTGGACGGCGACTGCCCGTCGTTCGTGACGGTCCGTCCCGGCAGCCGGCCGGCCCGCGGCGGCCCCGGCCGGGACCGGCCGCTCGAAGAGCCGGCGCCGAGCGTGGACGGGACCGATTTCACGATCCGGATCACCGGCGTCGGCGGCACCGGTGTGGTGACGGTCGCGCAGATCGTGGCGGCGGCGGCCCAGCTGGACGGCCGGTACGTCAGCACCCTCGACCAGACCGGCCTGTCCCAGAAGGGCGGGGCCGTCGTCTCCGATCTGAAGATCTCCCGGACCCCGGTCGACCGGGCCAACAAGGCCGCAGAAGGCGAGTGCGATCTCTATCTGGGGTGCGATCTCCTGGTCGCGGCGGACCAGCGGAACCTCGCGACCGCCCACCCTGGGCGCACCGTCGCCGTGGTGTCCACCGCCCAGGTGCCCACCGGGCGGATGGTCGTGGATCCCGGCATGGCGTTTCCTGACCTATCCGAACTGACCGCGCGGGTCGCGACCGCTGCCCGCCCTCAGCCGAGCGTCTTCCTCGACGCCCGAGCGCTCACCGTCGCGGAATTCGGCGACGACCAGTGCGCCAACGTGGTGCTCCTCGGCGCCGCCTACCAGGCGGGCGCGCTCCCGCTGCCGGTGACCGCGCTCCAGGAGGCGATCAAGTTGAACGGCGCCGCGGTGGAGCGCAACCTCCGGGCCTTCGAACTGGGCCGCCGTGCCGCCGGGGAAGGCGTGCCCGCCGTACCGGAGGAGCGGCAGGGAACCGGCGCGGAACGCGCCCTGCTCGCCCGGATCGCTCCCGGCGTGCACGCCACGGCAGCCGAGGATCTCGCGGCCCTGGCCGCCGACCGGGCCGCCGATCTCATCGCCTACCAGGACGTCCGATACGCCGAGGACTACCTGGCCGAGGTGGAGCGGACGTGGCGGGCCGAGTCGGAGCGGGCGCCGGGAGCGCAGGCGCTCACCGAGGCGGTGGCCCGCCAGTTGTACAAGCTCATGGCGTACAAGGACGAATACGAGGTCGCGCGGCTGTGCCTGGATCCGGAGTTCGCCGCGCGCGTCACCGCGGAGTTCGGTCCCGGCGCCCGCTTCAGCTGGCGGCTGCACCCGCCGGTGCTGCGGGCCATGGGGCTGGATCGCAAGATCTCCCTGGGCCCGTGGGCCCGGCCGGCGCTTGTCCTGCTGCGCGCGGCCCGGCGGCTGCGCGGCACCCGGCTGGACCTGTTCGGGCTCGCCAGAGTGCGGCGCGTGGAACGCGAGCTGGTCGCCGAGTACCGCGCCGTCCTCGGCGAACTGCGGCGGACCCTCGACCCGGACGGCCACGACCTGGCCGTCCGGATCGCGGAACTGCCCGACATGATCAGGGGATACGAGCAGATCAAGCTCGACAACGTCGAACGCTACCGGCGGCGGCTCGCGGAACTGCGCGAAGAACTGGTCCCGGCGGCCGGTTGAAGAACGAAAACAAACTCCAAGGAGCAGATGATGATACGTGCGGTGGTCTCCGACCCGGCCATCCCCGGCGGACTGCGGATCGAGGAGGTGCCGCCCCCGCGACCGGGCGCGGGTGACGCCGTGGTGGCGGTGTCGGCGTTCTCCCTCAACGCCGGCGAGGTGCGCGAATCGCTCGCCCCGGCCCGCCGCTGGCGTCCGGGGTGGGACCTGGCCGGAGTCGTCGCGAGCGCGGCGGCCGATGGATCCGGACCCGCCGCCGGCGCCCGGGTGGTGGGTTTCGCCGGTCTCGGCGGCGGTGGCTGGGCGCAGCGGGTCGCGGTGCGCACGGCCGATCTCGCCGTCGTGCCGGACGAGGTCTCCCTCGTGCAGGCGGCCTGCCTGCCGGTGGCCGGTCTGACGGCGCTGTTCGCACTGGCGCGCGGCGGGTTGCTGCTCGGGCGCTCGGTGCTGGTCACCGGCGCGTCCGGGGGAGTGGGGCGGCTCGCCTGCCAGCTGGCGGCCGCCGCCGGCGCGACCGTGTACGCCTCGGTGCGCGGCCCGGAACAGGCCGCGACGCTGGACGCGGACGCGGTGCACGAGGTGGTGCTCGCCGATCATCCGCTGCCACGGAGATTCGATCTGATCCTGGAGTCCGTGGGCGGGGACTCGCTGGCCCGGTCGCTGGCCGGGCTGGAAGTCGACGGAACGTGCGTGCTCTACGGCAACGCGGCGGAGCGTGCGACGACGTTCCAGCCCCGGGATTTCTACCAGCGGGGCGCGGCCACGCTCTACGGGTTCTTCCTCGGCACCGAGTTGCGCGACCGGTCCGCCGGCGCGGGACTGGACCGGCTGCTCGGGCTGGTACGGGACGGGCGGCTGACGATGCCCGTCGAGACCGAGGCGTCCTGGCGGGAACTGCCCGGGATCGCCCGCCGGTACCACGATCGTGAGCTCGCCGGAAAGGTCGTCCTGACCGTGGATCAGGACGGCTGATCCGCCCCCGGCGTGTCCATCGGTTACGTACACATGTCGCATACGTGACCAGCGCCCTATATCCGTTAGTGCACGGATAGTCCCGACTAACCGGAAACAGCTACTTTTATGGCGCTTGAGCAGGGCGAACGTGGCCTCTGCTCTCTCTGAGGAGGAGGTGCTGGGAATGCGAAGCCCTCAAATCCACGTAACCTTTCGCGGCGCACCGGTCGTGCTGGGCCTGGCCGGGGTAGCGCTGGCCCTGGCGGGCTGGGAGGTCGTCGCCCGTACCGCGCTGGTGTCGGCGAGCGACCTGCCGTCGGCGAGTCTGGTCGCCGGGGAACTGGTCCGCCAGGTCGGCCGACCGGCGTTCTGGGCGGGTGTGGGCGCCACCATGACCCAGTGGGGCATCGGCATGCTGATCACCGTCGCCGTCGCCGTCCCGGCCGGGCTGCTGATGGGATCGGTGGAGGCGGTCTGGCGCGCGCTGCGCCCCGTCGTGGAGTTCCTGCGCCCTGTCCCCGGCATGGCGCTGATCCCGCTGACCGTGCTGCTGTGGGGACTGAGCACCGCGAGCGTGGTCTTCCTGATCGTGTTCGGCAGCGTGTGGTCGCTGGCCGTGGCCGCGATGTACGGCGCGCGCAACGTGGACGAGGGGGCCCGGGACACCGCCCGCTCCTACGGCCTGTCCCGGCTGGAACGGGTCCGCTGGCTGGTGCTGCCGAGCGCCCTGCCGTTCATCGCGACCGGGCTGCGGGTCGCCTCCGCGACGGCGCTGATCATCGCCATCGGCGCCGAACTGGTGATCGGCGTGGCCGGTCTCGGGCACGACATGGCCATCGCCCAGACCGCCGGTGACGTCGTGCACATGTACGCGCTGATCGTGATGTCCGGCATCCTCGGCATCGCCGTACACCTGGTGTTCAGCGGTGTCGAGCGGCGGTTCCTGCGGTGGCACCAGTCCCAGCGCCCGGCGGTGCCGGCATGAACGGGCGGCGGCTGCGCCACCTGTGGCTGGAGATCGGCGTCACCGCCGGGCTGCTCACCGCCGCCTGGCTCTACCTCGCCGGCGACCGCGGCTATGCCTGGACTTCCGTGCCGACCATGCTCGGCGCCTTCCGGGACGCCTGGCTGTTCGACAAGTTCGGCGAGCACGTGGTGCCGAGCCTGGTACGGCTCGGCCTGGGGTTCACCTTGGCCGTGGCCGCCGGCGTCGCGCTCGGCGTGCTGGTCGGCTCGTCCCGGACGATCCGCCTGCTCAGCCAGCCGATCATCAGCTTCCTGCGGTCCCTGCCCGCGGTCTCCCTGCTGCCGCTGTCCCTGGTGCTGTTCGGCATCGGCACCGCGCAGAAGGTGTTCATCATCGCCTTCGTGTGCTGCTGGCCGATCGTGCTCAACGTCGCCGACGGCATCGCCGAGCTCGACGCCACCATGCTGGCCTCGGCGCGCTCCTATCGGGTGCGCGGCCTGGACCGGCTGCGCTGGGTGCTGATTCCCGCGATCATGCCGCGGATCTTCGCCGGCATGCGGATCAGCCTGTCGATGGCGGTGCTGCTGTTGGTCACCAGCGAGATGGTCGCGTCGGCGAACGGCATCGGCTTCTTCGTGTGGCAGTCGCAGCTCACCTTCTCCATCCCCGACATGTGGGCGGGGATCATCCTGCTCGGCCTGCTCGGTTACGGGCTCAACCTGGGCCTGCAGGTCGTCGAACGGCGGGTCTGCCGATGGCACACGCACCTCACCGGACGGGACGAATGACGCGCGGGCCGGCGCGACCGGACCGGAACCTCACACCTGGAGAGACAACATGAGTGCCCAGCTGCTGGAGGTCGTCGACGTCGCCAAGACGTTCGACGGGGCTCACCGGCCGGTCAAGGCGATCGAGCGCGTGGGATTCACCGTGGCGGAAGACGAGTTCGTGTCCGTGGTGGGGCCGTCCGGCTGCGGCAAGACGACCCTCCTGCGGTGCATCGCCGGACTGGCGCCCCCCACCACGGGCTGCACGCTGCTCCGCGGCGTCCCGGTCACCGAACCGCCGCCGGAGCTGGCGGTGGTGTTCCAGGACTACGCGCGTTCGCTGTTCCCCTGGCTGACCGTGCGCGGGAACATTCTGCTGCCGCTGCGCCGGCGCCGCGACATCCCCGGCAAGGAGCGGACGGCGGCCGAGGCGATCGAGGCGGTCGGGCTCGCCGGGTTCGCCGACCACTATCCCTGGCAGCTGTCGGGCGGTATGCAGCAACGGGTGGCGATCGCCCGGGCCCTGGCCTACCGGCCACGGGTGCTCCTGATGGACGAGCCGTTCGCGTCGGTCGACGCGCAGACCCGCGCGGATCTGGAGGACCTGGTCCTGGAGGTGCGCCGCCGCTTCCGGATGACCGTCCTGCTGGTCACCCACGACATCGACGAGGCGGTCTACATGTCCGACCGCGTGGTCGTGCTGAGCCGGCCGCCCTCCGTGGTCAAGGAGGAGCTGACGGTAGGGCTGCCCGCCGACCGGCACCAGATCACCACGAAGGAACTGCGCGAGTTCGCCCGGCTCCGTACGGCGGTCTACGTCGCGATCAAGGGTCAGGAGGCGCCGTCCCCGCAGGCGACGGCCGCCACCGCGGGAGGGTGAGGCGGATGGGTCAGCGCCTGGGCGGCAAGGTCGCCCTGGTCACCGGCGCGGGTTCGGCCGGTGCCGGCTGGGGAAACGGCATGGCGGCCGCGGTCCTGTTCGCCCGCGAGGGCGCCCGGGTCTTCGCGGTGGACCGGGACGAGCGTGCCGTCGAGCGCACGCGGGCCGTCATCGAGGCGGAAGGCGGCGCCTGCACGGCCTTCGTCGCCGACGTGTCGTCCCCCGCGGCGGTGGCGGCCATGGTCGAGGCGTGCGTCGGCGGGTTCGGCGGCCTCGACATCCTGCACAACAACGTGGGAGTCGCGTCCCTCGGCGGACTGCTGGACATCGACGAGCACGCCTGGGACCGGGCCCTGCGGATCAACATCACCAGCATGTTCCTCACCTGCCGCCGGGCGATCCCGCACATGGTCGAGGCGTACCGGCGGGACGGCCGGATCCGCTCCATCGTCAACGTCGGCGCCGTGGCCGGCCGCCGGTGGACGGGGGTGCCGATGCTGGCGTACGCCACGTCGAAGGGGGCGGTCGAGCCGTTCACCAGGTCCGTGGCGCTCCAGTACGCCCGGGACGGCATCCGCTGCAACTGCGTCCTGCCCGGCCTGATGAACACGCCGTTCGTCATGGAACCGCTCAAGCAGGCGTACGGGGACGTCGACCGCCTGATCGAAGCACGTGACGAGCAGTCGCCCACGGGGGAGATGGGCACCGCGTGGGACGTCGCCCACGCCGCGCTTTACCTGGCCTCCGACGAATCCAACTTCGTCAACGCCCATGCCCTCGTGGTCGACGGCGGGCAGTCCCAGCAGACCTGGCGACCGGTCTGAGTCACATCGAAGGAGAAAGACATGAAGACGAACGCGGGACTCCTGCGCCCGTTGGCCGTGGCGGCGGCGCTGTTCGCGGCGAGTGCCTGTGGCGGCGCCGGGACCGAGCCGTCGGCGGCCGTGCGGACCATCACCGTCGGCGTGCAACCCAACACCCCGTTCGCGGTCGTGCCCCTCGGGGTGCGGCAGGGGCTGTTCCAGAAGCACGGGCTCGATGTGAAGATCAAGGTGATCTCCACGGCGACCACGATCCCCCCGGCCCTCCTGGCGGACCAGCTGCAGTTCTCCAACTGGTCGTTCGCGAGCTTCGCGACGCTCGCCGACAAGAAGCTGCCGCTGAAGATCGTGGGACCGGGGGACACCGCCGGCCGTACCCTGGAGAACGACTACATCCAGCTCCTCACGCTGAAGGACGGCGGAGCGACCTCCGTGGCCGGCCTGACGGGCAAGAAGATCGCGGTCAATTCCCTGGCCTCGCTCACCGAGGTCCAGGTCAAGATGGCGCTCAAGAACGCCGGGGTGAACCCCGCTTCGGTCAGCCTGGTGCCGATCCCCTTCCCCGACCAGCTCGCCGCACTCACCTCCGGCCGGGTGGACGCCATCGGCGCGGGCGAGCCGTTCCTGACGCTGGCCAAGCAGAAGGCCGAGCTCAACGCGCTGGCCGCGCTGAACGCCGAGATCATGCCGGACCTGCCGCTGTCGCTCTGGATGACCTCGGAGAATTACCTTCAGCAGCATCCGGAGGTGGTCCGGGCGTTCCAGCTCGGGCTGAAGGACTCGCTGGAGTACGCCCGCGCCAACCCCGACGCGCTGCGTAAGTTCATCCCCGAGTTCGCCGGGGTGGACGCCGCCGTCGCCGACAAGATGATCCTGCCGACCTGGACCACCAGCGTGGACCAGGCGAAGGTGCAGCGGATCGCCGAGATCATGCACGAGTACGGGGCGGTCGCCTCCACGCCGGACATGAGCAAATACATCCTCCCCTTCCCGATAGAGGCCAAGGGATAGGCCCACCCTCGCTCAGGAGCACGACATGTCAAGCGAATCGGTGGTCGTCGTGGTCGGCGCCGCCGCCATGGGCAGCATCGGGCACACCGTGGCGGTCCGCTCCGCCAGGGACGGCGCGGACGTGGTCCTCGCGGACACCGCCCGGCCCGCGTGGACGCTCCCGGAGATCGAATCCGACGCTGGGTGGGAAGGACTGCCCAGCGTCGCCCGGGAGATCGAACGACTCGGGCGCCGGGCGCTGCCGGTCGCCTGCGACGTGACCAGGACCGGCGAGGTGGCGGCGCTGGCGGAGGCGGCGGCCGGCTTCGGCGCCGTCACCGGCCTGGTGTACACGGCGCGGCACCCGACCGAGCCGTTGCGGCCGGTGACCGAGCTGGACGAGGAGCTCTGGCTGCGGACCTTCGACGTCAACCTGCACGGCGCGCTCCGCTGCGCGCAGGCGATCGGGCCGCTGATGACGGCCCGGGGCGGCTCCATCGTGCACGTCTCGTCGGTGGCCGGCCTCAATCCGCTGCCAGGACGCACCGCGTACAGCGTCTCCAAGGCGGGGCTGAACATGCTCACCCGCGTGCTCGCGCTCGACCTGGCCGCGTCGGGGATCAGGGTCAACGCGGTCTGTCCTGGCATCATCGCCACCCATCGGGTGACTCCCGAGGAGGTGGACGGTGCGGCGAAGCTCGGCGTCAGCCTCGCCGCGCAGCGCCGGATGCTGCTGGACGCGCAGCGCGAGGTGATCCCGCTGGGGCGGCCCGGCCGGGCCGAGGACGTGGCGGACGCCGTCGCCTTCCTGCTCTCCGACGCCGGCTCCTTCATCACGGGGGAACTTCTCAGCGTTTCCGGCGGGCAGTACGTCCCCGTCCCGCCTGGCCTCGGAAAATCCTGACCGGACTCACGGGCTGCCCGCCGTCTCCCGTACGGATCGCTGCCCGACCACCCAGCCCGCGATCTGGGCGCGGGACCGGAACCCCAGCTTGGTGAGGATGTTCTGCACATGCGTCTCCGCGGTGCGCGCGGAGATGAAGAGCTCCCTGGCGATGTCCGGGTTGCTGAGCCCGTCGGCGACGAGATGGGCGATCTGCTGCTCGCGCCGGGTCAGCAGGGTCCGGCCGCGGTCGTCGTCCCGGGCCGGTTCTGGTGTCTCCTTGAGCGCTTCCTCGATCATCTCGGCGTCGCTGAGCGCCGATCCGGCGGCGAACGCGGCCTGGAAGCCGTCCTCGGACAGGGCCGCGGTCGCCTGGGCCGCGCACTCCTCCTGAAAGGTCGTCAAAAAGGGGAACGCCGCGTGCACGTCACGCCAGACCCGCCCCGCCGCGCCGAGCAGCCGGGCCGCTCTGGCCGGCTCCCCGGTGGCCGCCGCGATCCAGGCGAGCGCCTGGACGGCCAGGGTCACGCCGAGCAGATCGCCGTGCGCCCAGCACCTGCGGGCGGTGTCGTGTTCCAGCGCCGCCGCGGCGGCGGGGTCGCCGAGCCGCCAGGTGGCCAGGCCCAGGATCCACTGGGCGTGGACGGCGGCCCAGGAGGTGCTGACGCCGCCTTCGGCGATGCACCGGGCGGCCAGCTCATGCGCGCGGCCCGCGTCACCGGCGGCGAGCGCCGTCTGCGCGAGCCGGTGCAGGGTCAGCACGGCGGAGGCATGGTCGCCCCGGCGCTGGTGACCGGCCAGCGCCGTTTCGAGCAGGCGCGCGGCCAGGGCGTGGTCTCGCCGGAGGAGCGCGCCAAGCCCGCGGATCTCCGCCACATGGTCCGGCACGGAGCCCTCGCCGAATTCCTCGGCCTCGGCGAGCAGCACCGTCGCCGCCGCCAGATCCGCTTGCAGGGTGGCCAGCCACGCGTTGACCCAGAGCGCCTTGGCCCGGACGGGCGACGGCCGGTCGGCCACCGCGAGGAGCCGGTCGAACCAGCGGCGGCCCTCGGTGAGCAGGCCCATCGCCCGCCACTGCACCCACAGGGAGACGGCCATCCGCAGGCCGTCCTCCGCCTCCCCGGGATGGCTGAGGCAGAACTCCAGCGCGAGGCGGAAGTTGGGCTGCTCATGACGGGCGCGATCACCGCGGCGCGTACCCCAGGACTCCATCCAGTCGATCTCGCCGCGTTCCGCCAGGGCCAGGTAGTAGTCGCGGTGCCGGCGCTGCGCGTCCTTCTCGTCGTGATAGCCGGTCGGCTTCATGCGGCCGTATTCCCGGATCGTCTCCAGCAGCCGGTAGCGGACCGCCCCGTCGTGGTACCCCTTGCGGGTGAGGATCGACTTGTCGACCAGCGCGGTGACCAGGTCGAGAATGTGCTCGCGGGGCAGGATCTCGTCCGCGCAGATGTGCTCGACCGCCTCCAGCTCGAAACTGGCGGCGAAGACCGGCAGGCGTGCCCACAGCAGCTGTTCCTCGGGGGAGCACAGGTCGAAGCTCCAGTCCATGAGCGCGCGCATGGTGTGCTGCCGGGGGTGTGCGACCCTGCTCCCGCCGGTCAGCAGGCGGTAGCGCTCGTCGAGCCGGTCCAGGATCTGATCGATGGACAGGGCGCGCAGCCGGACCGCCGCCAGTTCGATGGCGAGGGGCAGCCCGTCAAGCTCGGCGCACAGGCGCGCGATCTGGGCCGCGTTCCACTCGGTCAGCCGGAAATCCGTCACCGCGGCCGAGGCCCGGTCCACGAACAGGGCCACCGCGTCGAACTTGGCGCACTCCTGCGGGCTGGTCGCGGTGATGGCCGGGGCCTCCAGGGGGGACAGCACGAAGGTGTACTCTCCCGCCAGGCCGAGCGGCTGCCTGCTCGTGGCGAGGATGCGCAGGTTCGCCGAAGCGGCCAGCAGCGTGGCCGCGAGTTCGGCGCACGCGTCGAGCAGGTGCTCGCAGTTGTCCATGACCAGCAGGAGCGGCCGGGCCAGCACGGTGGGCTGCGCGCCGGTCGCCGACTCCTCGCTGATCCCCAGCGCCACGGCCACCGTCTGCGGGACCAGCCGGGGATCGGTGACCGCGGACAGATCCGCCAGCCGGACGCCGTCCGCCAGGTGTGACTCCATGCTCCGCGCCGTCTGCAGCGCGAGCCGGGTCTTCCCCACCCCTCCGACACCGGTGAGGGTGACCAGCCTCGTGGTGTCCAGCAGGTCCCGGAGCAGCTTCTCCTCGTGGCGCCGGCCGACGAAGGAGGTGGTCTCGACGGGCAGCACACCGGAGAGAACGGATCGTGCCGCCATGGCCATATTGCTCCCAAACGTGCGGGTGCTCCCGGACGATGGCGAGGCCGGGATCCGCTTCACGCTAGGGGGAGGAGCGTCGCATCGTCAATGACCTGGAGCTCCGGCCGACCGGCGGTACGTACGGATACGGAGACGGGGGAAACCGGCCGCGGATCCGTCGGTACCCGGATGACCTTCGAAAACCGCGTGGTTAGCGTGAGTCCCGACGGGTTGCGGCACTGAGATCGAGAGGACGCCATGACGGTTTCGTCGGAGACGGCGGATGAGGACGACGACCGGGTCGTGGTGTTCGACCGTGGCGCTCGCCGGGTGCTGGTGATGGATTCGGTCTCGTACGCCTCCGCCGAGGACGCGGGGCAGACCATCGTCACCGGATCGCACGGCGGGACGAGCGCCGGCGAATACGCCCGCCGGCGAGGCGTCGCCTGCGTCGTCTGCAACGACGCGGGCTTCGGCAAGAACCGCTCCGGTGTCGCCGGTCTGCGCGACCTCGACCGCAACGGCATCGCCGGCATCGCCGTGGGGCACCAGACCGCCCGGATCGGGGACGGACTGGACGCCTGGGAGGCCGGAGTCGTCAGTTACGTCAACGACACGGCCAGGCGGGCCGGATTCACCGCAGGGCGAAGACTTCAGGACCAGCTCAGGAGCTTCCTGACGGGTGATCACGGGTTTCCGCCGTGGACCGTACGGCGGCCCGGCGGCAGGGCCGGACTCCGCAGGAACGCGAGCCGGGACGGGGAACGGCCGGGCGAGCAGGTGTTCCGGGAAGTCGTGCTCGAGCATCTAGGCCGGAACGTCGTCGTCATGGACAGCATCTCCTTCGCCACCGCCGCCGACCGGGATCACATCGTGGTCGCCGGGTCGAACGGCGGGCGCACGGCGGGCGAGGCGGGCCTGCGCCACGGATGCCACTGCGTCGTCCTCAACGACGCCGGAATCGGCAAGGACGGCTCCGGCATCGCCGGCATCAGGGCCCTGGACGCCGGCGCGGTCGCGGGCATCGCCGTCAGCCACGACTCCGCCGAGATCAGCAACGGCATGGACACCTGGGAGAACGGCATCATCTCCTATGTGAACGAGACCGCCGCGGCGGCCGAGTTCGCCGTCGGGCAACGGGTGCGGGACGCGATCGCCCGCCACCTCGCGTCCGGTGCGGCGAGGTGAGGCGGATGCGGACCATCGAACTGGGCGCGATCACCGTGCACCGCGCCACCGAACTGGCGCGGTGGGCGTTCGCCCCGCAGGACCTGTTCCCCGGCATCACCCCGGAGCAGGTCGCCGACGCGGGCCGGCGCTTCGGAGACCGCTGCGTCGAGCCGGGCACCGGCCGGCTGATCCTCAGCATCCACAGCTATGTCGTCCGCGCGCCCGGCCTGACGCTGCTGGTGGACCCCGGGAACGGCAACGACAAGGAACGACCGGCCCTGCTCGCGCACCACCGTTTCCACACCGACCACCTGGATCGGCTCGGGGCCGACCCCGGTGAGATCGACATCGTCGTCAGCACCCACCTGCACCCTGACCACTGCGGCTGGAACACCCGCCTGGCCGACGGGCAGTGGTCGCCGACCTTCCCACGCGCCCGCTACCTGTTCGACCGGACCGAGTTCGAGACACTCGCCAAGCTGTGGGAGTCGGCTCCGGCGGATCCGGTGGCCGCCGACGTGGCCAGGATGTACGAGGACAGCGTGCTCCCCGTCACACAATCGGGCCAGGCCGAATTGGTCGAGCCGCCGCACGTCGTCTACCAGCGAGGCCAGGAGCGGATCACCCTGCGCCAGGCGCCGGGGCACACCGCCGGCCATCTGGTGGTCGAGGTCACCTCCGGCGACCGAAGCGCGGTCATCATCGGTGACGTGGTCCACCACCCGCTGCAGTTCGCCCATCCCGAACTGGCCCAGCTGGGCGACCAGGACCCGGAGCGGGCGCGGTCCCTCCGGGCGCGGCTGTGGTCGGAGTTCGCGGACCGGGACGTGATCGTGCTCCCGGCACACTTCCCGGAGCCCACAGCCGGCCGGATCGTCTCCGGACCGGACGGATTCCGCTACGCCTGGCTCGACGGGGGTGCCGGATGAGGGCATGGCAGGTACACGAGCTTGGCGAGCCGGCGCAGGCGATGCGCCTGGCGCGCGTGCCCGCCCCGCGACCTCGGATGGGCGAGCTTCTCGTCCGGGTGCTCGGCGCCGCGGCCAACTTTCCCGACGTGCTGATGTGCCGTGGCCGGTACCAGGTCAGGCCGGCTCTGCCGTTCACCCCCGGTGTGGAGGTCTGCGGTGAGGTCGTGGCCTGCGGCACCGAGGTCCCCGGTCTCCGGGCCGGGGACCGCGTGATCGGAGCGACCGTGCTGCCCGCGGGCGGATTCGCGGAGTACGCCCTGATGGACGCGGCCACCACCGTCCCGGCGCCACCCGGGCTCGACGACGCGGAGGCGGCCGCCCTGCACTTCGGATACCAGACCGGCTGGTTCGGGCTGCACCGCAGGGCGCGGCTGTTACCGGGAGAGACGTTGCTCGTGCACGCCGCGGCCGGCGGCGTGGGGAGCGCGGCGGTGCAGCTGGGCAGGGCCGCCGGGGCCCGGGTGATCGGGGTGGTCGGCGGCCCGGAGAAGGCCGCGGCGGCTCGTGCCCTCGGCGCGGACCTGATCATCGACCGCCATACCGAGGACTTCGTCGAGGCCGTCAGGGAGTTCACCGGGGGACACGGCGCCGATGTCGTCTACGACCCGGTCGGAGGCGCGGCCTACCAGCGTTCGACCAAGTGCGTCGCGTTCGAGGGGCGGATCCTCGTCGTCGGCTTCGCCGGTGGGGACATCCCGTCCGTGCCGCTGAACCACGCACTGATCAAGAACTACTCGATCGTCGGACTGCACTGGGGCCTGTACCAGCGGCGCGATCCCGCGGCGGTCCGCCAGTGCCACGACGAGCTGACGAAGCTGGCCGCGGCGGGACTGATCCGGCCGCTGGTCGGCGAGCGGCTCGACTTCGAGTCGGTCGCCGCCGGCCTGCAGCGGCTGGCGGACGGCCGCACGATCGGCCGCGTCGTCTACGTGGCTCCTTGAGCACCTTCTGGAGGCCCAGGCATGGACGAAACTCTCCGAACCGACCTGCGAACTCGCGTCGAGGAACTCCTCGCCGAGCACGATCCGGCCACCACCGGCCCGCTGGAGTTCCTCCGCGCCCGCTTCGACGCCGGTCTGGCGTGGGTGCACTTCCCCGGCGGGCTCGGCGGTCTTGGCCTGCCCCGGCGCCACCAGCCGTTCGTGGCGGAGCTGCTCGCGGCCGCCGGCGCGCCCGACCGCGATCGGCGCCGGCTCACCATCGGTCTCGGCATGGCGGCGCCGACGATCCTCGCGTACGGCACTGAGGAGCAGCAACGGCGGTTCCTGCGCCCGCTGTGGACCGGTGAGGAGGTGTGGTGCCAGTTGTTCAGCGAGCCCGGCGCCGGCTCCGATCTGGCCGCGGTGGCCACCCGGGCCTCCCGGGACGGTGACACCTGGGTGGTCAACGGGCAGAAGGTGTGGACCTCCGTCGCGCACAAGGCCCGGTGGGGGATGCTGCTGGCGCGTACCGATCCGGCGGTGCCCAAGCATGCCGGTCTCACCTACTTCTTGTGTGACATGACCGCCCCGGGTGTCGAGGTGCGTCCGCTGCGGCAGCTCACCGGCGAGGCGGAGTTCGACGAGGTCTTCCTGTCCGATGTGCGCATTCCCGACGCCCACCGGGTCGGGGCGGCCGGCGAGGGGTGGCGGGTCGCCCACGCCACGCTGATGAACGAGCGGATCGCGCTCGGCGACCTGGCCCCGCCCCGGGAGAGCGGAATGATCGGGGTGGTCGCCGGGACCTGGCGGGACCGGCCGGACCTGCGCACGCCGGGGCTGCACGCCAAGCTGCTGTGGTTGTGGGCCGAGGCGGAGGCGGCGCGGCTGACCGGGCTGCGCCTCCACCAGAAACTCGAAAGCGATCATCCCGGCCCGGAGGGATCGGCGGTGAAGCTGGCCCTGGCACGGCTGGCCCAGCAGCTCAGCGGCCTGGAGCTCGAACTGCTCGGCGCGGACGGCCTGCGGTACGCGGACTGGACGATGACCCAGCCGGACCTGGTGGAACTCACCGGCGGTGACGCCGGTTACCGCTACCTTCGGGCGAAGGGCAACTCGATCGAGGGCGGCACCTCCGAGATCCTGCGCAACATCATCGCCGAACGGGTGCTAGGGCTGCCCAGGGAGCCTCGTGCCGACTCCGGCGTCGCGGGGCAGGAGCCGGCCCGATGAACTCCCGTGCTCAGGGCGCCGACCTCGACCTGCTCTACTCCGACGTCGAGGACGCACTCCGTGAAAGCGTCCGGGCGCTGCTCTCGTCCCGGTGCACCGCCCAGCAGGTCACCACGGTGTACGACGGCGGTGGGCCCGGGGGCCGGCTGTGGCGGTCGCTCGCCGTGGACCTCGAACTCGCGGGCCTGCTCGTGCCCGAAGAACACGGCGGTGCCGGGGCCTCAGCCCGCGAGGCGGCGGTGGTCCTGGAGGAGTTGGGCCGGTTCGTCGCGCCGGTTCCGTTCCTCACCAGTTCGGTGATCAGCGTGAGCGCGGCGCTGGCCGCCGGCGACGGCACGGTGACGGCGCGGCTGGCGTCGGGCGAGTGGACCGGCGCGCTCGCCGTACCGCTCACCACCGGCCCGGCGTCGTTCACGCCGGCGGTGCGGGTCGACGCCGACGGCACGCTGCGCGGACGGGTGGCCGTCGTCGCCGGTGCGATCGAGGCCGACGTGCTGCTGGTGCCCGCCGCCACGGCGGCGGGCACGGAGCTGCACCTGGTCATGGCCGACGATCCCGGCATCCGGATCACACCGGTGGTCTCGCTGGACATGACCCGCCAGGTCGCCGACCTCGAGCTGTCCGGTGCGGCGTCGCGCCGCCTGCTGGACTCCAGCACGGGCGAGACCGCCGTACGCGGCGCCCTGCGGCTCGGCGCGGCGCTCCTGGCCTCGGAACAGGTGGGCGTCGCGGACAGCTGCCTGCAACTGACCGTGGACTACCTGCGCCAGCGTCGGCAGTTCGGCCGCGTGGTCGCGGGCTTCCAGGCGGTCAAGCACCGGCTCGCGGATCTCTGGGCGCAGGTGGAGTCCGCCCGTGCGGTGGCGCGGTACGCGGCAGCCGCGGCCGGCGACCCGGACCTGCCCGTGGCGGCGTCCCTGGCTCAGGCGTACTGCTCCGAGGTCGCGGTACTCGCGGCCGAGGAATGCGTCCAGCTGCACGGCGGCATCGGCATGACCTGGGAATATCCCGCCCACCTGTACCTCAAGCGCGCCAAGGCCGACCAGCTCGCCCTGGGCAACGCCGCCGCGCATCTCACCCACCTGGCCGAGCTGGTCAACCTTCCCTCCGGCTGACCAGGGTCAGGGACTCGCGAGCACCTTGGCGGCGATCTCGGCGGCGACGACGAGGTCCTCCACGGCGAGGCCGACCGACTTGAAGAGCGTGGGGCCGTGCGGGCGGCTCCACGGTTCGGTGACGATGTGGTGGAGGTCGGCCTGGAAGACGGACTCGTCCGCGGCGCCGGATTTCACCGCCAGGATCAGGTCACCGGCCTCCCGGCGGGCCGCGCCCGCGTGTTCGGTCACCACGAAGGCCCGCCGTACGGTCTCGTCGTCGACCTCGCGAGCCTCCGGGCGGTGACTGCCGATGGCGTTGACGTGTGCCGTGTCGGACAGGAGGTGGCCGTCGAACACGGGGGAGGACGAATCCGTGCAGGTGCAGACGATGTCGGCCGCCGCCACGTCGGCCGGGGTGCCGGCGATGACCGGCAGCCCGTGCGCCACGGCGAGTTCGGCGGCCAGTCTCCCGGCCCGCTCGGGGTCCCGGGAGACGATGCGCACCTCGGCCAGTTGCCGGACGCCGAGCATGGCCCGCACGTGCGCTCGGGCCTGCGGTCCTGTCCCGAAGACCACCAGGGTCCTGGCGTCGGTGCGGGCCAGGTAGCGGGTGGCGAGCGCGCTGACCGCGGCGGTCCGCAGCGTGGTCAGTCCGGCCGCGTCCAGAACCAGCCGGGGGACGAGGGTCGCGGCCTCGAACAGCACGTACACGCCGTTGATCCGGTCCAGCCCGCGGGCGAGGTTGCCGGGGGCGACGGTGACCAGCTTGGCGCCCGCCCACTCGCCGTGCTCGCTGGGCATCACCAGCAACTCGCCGCGGCTCCACGGAACGGCCGTGCGGAGCGGGTCCGACCGGCCCGCCTCGGCGCGGAAGGCCTGCTCGAGCGCCATCACCGCATGCTCCATCGGCAGCACCCGCCGAATCTGCTCACCCGTCACGTACGGCGGCGGCGCCGTCACGCGAACTCCTGTACGGCCAGGGACTCCAGCAGCCGGCCGAGGGTGAGCACCCCGAAACCGGTCGCACCATGGCCGGAGGCGGGACCGCGCCAGGCCGGTCCGGTGATGTCCAGATGAGCGAACGGGATCTCCTCAGGGACGAACTCGCCGAGCAGCAGGGCGGCCGTGATGGCGCGTCCCGTATCGGTCTCGGGGAAGTTCCGTACGTCCGCGTAGCCGGATGTGATCTGGTGCCGATAGCGCCGCGCCCAGGGCAGCGCCCACAGCGGCTCGCCGGCCAGAGCGCCCGCCCCGAGCACCCGCCGGGTGAGCTCGCGGTCGCGGCCGAGCACCCCGCCGATGTCAGGTCCGAGCGCCGCCACCACCTGGTAGGTCAGCGTGGCGATGTCCACGATGGCGTCCGGGCGCTCCCGCGCGGCCAGGGCGAGCGCGTCGGCCAGCACCACCCGGCCCTCGAAGTCGGTGTCGAGCACCTGGATCCGCCGGCCGTCACAGGCGCGCAGCACGTCGCCCGGGCGGACGCCGTTCGGGCCGATCATGTTCTCCGCGAGCGGGAGCAGGCCACGGACCGCGACCGGGAGCCCGCGCCTGGCCAGCACCGACATCACGGCGAGCACGACCGCCGCGCCCGCCATGTCGGACCGCATGTTCATCATCGCCGCCGGCGACTTGAGTGACAGGCCGCCGGAGTCGAAGGTGATGCCCTTGCCCACCAGCGCGATGCTGCGCCGGGCGCCCGGGGGCTCATAGCGGAGGTCCACCAGGCGCGGCGGGTGCGGCGATCCCGCGCCCATGCCGAGCAACGCGCCCATGCCGAGTTCGCGCAGGTCCCGCTCGTCCAGGACGTGGGCGGCCAGCCCGTTTTCCGCGGCGATGTCCCGCGCCGCGGCGGCGAGGTCCGCGGGCACGAGTTCGCTCGGCGGGCGGTTGGTCAGGTCCCGTGCCAGCAGTACGGCCTCCGCGTCGAGCAGTCCCGCCGTGATGGGATCGCCCTCGGGTTGGGCCAGCCCGGTGAGCGTCACGCCGATCGGGCGCCCGGCCGCGAGCGCCAGACCGGCGACGACCGCGCGGACGGCCTCGCCGGCGCCGAGCCGGGCGGCGGCGCGGCCGGCCAGATCGACCCGTACCGCGTCGCCGGACAGCAGGCCGGCCGAGGCCGCCGAGGCCGTGCGCAGCCGTTCGGCGTCGCAGCCGTCCCGCGGCCCGAGCCCGGCCAGCAGCACCGGGCCGCCGTCGTGGACCGTCGCGGTGGAACCGGGCTCGGCCGTGAACCCCGTCCACGCCAGCAGACCCGCCGCGCGCAGGCTCTCCACCTCTTCGGTGAACACCCCGCGCACCTCTGGCACGTCCGCCCGGCCGGGCCCGATCACGACGTCCATCGCCCACCTCCCCGTGTTACGGGCCAGTCTCCCGCCGTACGCCCAGGCTCCGCAGGGCGTCCAGCACGGTGACCCGCCGACCTGGTGGACGCTGCGCACATCGCGGGCGGCTTCGCGGGAACTACGGTCACCGCTACACCTTGCAGAGAGGAGCTCGTTGATGAGCCGAATCCGGGTCTCCATGGACATCGGCGGCACATTCACCGACGTCATCGGCTACGACGAAGCCACCGGCCGGTACGAGGTCGGCAAGTCGTCCACGACGCCGGAGGACCTGACCAAGGGTGTGCTGACCGCGCTCGCGTCCCTGGTGGACTCCCCAGGCGACATCTCGTTCACGGTGCACGGCACCACGCAGGGGCTCAACGCCTTCCTGGAGCGGCGCGGCGTGAAGGTGCTGCTGCTGTCCTCCGCGGGTTCCGGGGACACTTACCACATCGCCCGAGGTCCCCGCACCCGCCTGTACGACCTGCACTTCCGCAAGCCGGAACCGCTGGTCCCGCTGCGCGACATCATCGAGATCGGTGGCCGGTTCGACGCCGCGGGGGCCGAGCTCGCGCCGCTGGACGAGCAGGCCGTGCGGCAGGCCGCCCAGCGCTACCGCGACGGCGGGTTCGGCGCGATCGCCGTCGCCTATCTCTTCAGCTACCTCGACCCGGCCCACGAGCTGCGCACCCGCGAGATCCTGTTCGAGGAGCTCGGCGAGGCTCTCACGATCTCGCTCTCGCACGAGGCCGCCAAGGAGTGGCGGGAGTACGAGCGCACCTCGTCGGCGGTCGTCGAGGCGTACACCGGGCCGGTGGTGCGGCGCTACCTGGAGCGGCTGGAGACGAACCTGACGGAGCGGGGCCTCGCCGTGCCGCTGCACGTCATGCAGTCGTCCGGGGGCATCCTCACCGCCGAGTCGGCCCGCCGCCGTCCCCTGCAGACCCTGCTGTCCGGCCCAGTCGGCGGCACCATGGGCGGGGTCGAACTGGCCCGCGCGATCGGCCGGCCGAACCTCATCTGCGTGGACATGGGCGGCACCTCCTTCGACGTGTCGCTGGTCATCGACGGGCAGCCGGACATCTCACCGGAGGCCAAGATCGAGGGCCTGCCGATGCTGATGAGCGTCGTGAACATCCACACGATCGGCGCCGGTGGCGGTTCGGTCGCGTGGCTGGAGGCGGGCGGCCTGCGGGTCGGCCCCCGGTCCGCGGGCGCGAACCCGGGCCCCGCCAGTTACCGCCGCGGCGGTACCGAGCCGACGGTGACGGACGCCAACCTCGTCCTGGGCCGCATCGACCCGGAGTGGTTCGCCGGTGGCTCGCTGACGCTGGACACCGGCGCGGCGAGGACCGCGCTCGCAGGCCTGGCCGAGGGGCTCGGCCTGGACACCGTGGCGATGGCCGAAGGCGTCTGCGATGTGGCGAACGCGAAGATGGCCCAGGCCATCAGGACCATCACCGTCTCGCGGGGCATCGAGCCGCGCGAGTTCACCCTCGTCGCGTTCGGCGGGGCCGGTCCGATGCACGCGGTCTTCCTCGCTCAGGAACTCGGCATCTCCGAGATCGTGGTGCCGCGCTTCCCTGGCGCGTTCTCCGCGTGGGGCATGCTGCAGACCGACATCCGCAAGGACTTCTCCGACACCTACTTCTCCCTCGACGCCGACCTGGACACCGCCGACATGGCCGCCAGGCTCGCGGCGATGGCGGACGCCGCCCGGACCTCGCTGGCCGACGAGGGCGTCCCCGAGGAGAACCGCCGGGTGGAGCACGCGGTCGACATCCGTTACGCCGCCCAGGAGTACACCCTGACCGTGCCGCTCCTCGACGCGGGCGAGCCGGCCAGGGACGACTTCGTGGAGATCATCGCCAAGCGGTTCGGGCAGCAGCACCATTCGCGGTACGGCCACGCGAACCTCGGCGCGCCGATCGAGTTCGTCACGTTGCGCGCCACCGCGTTCGGCGACCTCGGCCGGGGCGCCGCCGAGCGGGTCGAGCGTGCCGTCGGGACGGAGTTCCCGCACGAGGTGCGCGAGGTCGTGTTCGACGGCGTGCGCCGCCCGACGCCGCTGGTCCGCCGCGAGGAGCTCGCGGCCGGGCATGCCTTCGAGGGCCCGGCGATCATCGTGGAGAGCACCGCCACCACCGTGGTCCCGCCCGGCTTCTCGGTGTCGGTGGACCCCATCGGCTCCCTCGTGGTCCGCGCCGTACCGGCCGCGGGCGGGACGCTGTGAGTGAGACAGGAGCAGTCGTGACCGAAGCCAGGACCGTCGACCCGGTCGTCGTGGAGATCATCCGCAACGCGCTCTCCGCGGCCGCCGACGACATGAACGCCACCCTGATCAGATCGGCCTACACCCCGATCATCTACGAGTGCGGCGACTGCGTCGTCGCGCTCCTGGACGACCAGCATCAGGTGCTGGGCCAGTCCGCCGGTCTGCCGATCTTCCTGGGCAACCTGGAGACCTGCACGAAGGCCACCGAAGAGCAGTTCGGCCGGGAGGCGTGGCAGCCGGGCGACGTCTGGATACTCAACGACAGCTATCTCGGCGGCACCCACCTCAACGACGTCACCATCTTCGGTCCGGTCTTCGTCGACGCGGAGCTGGTCGGCTTCACCGCCACCCGGGCCCACTGGATCGACGTGGGCTCCAAGGACCCCGGCGGGTCCATGGACTCGGTGAACATCTACCAGGAGGGCCTCCGGCTGGGTCCGCAGAAGCTGGTCGAGGGGGGCCGCGACGTCCCCGGGGTGATGAGCACGATCGCCACGAATGTGCGCTTTCCCTACCAGACCAGTGGCGACATGCACGCGATGATCGCCACCATCAAGATGGGGCAGGCGCGCCTGGAGGAGCTCGTCCGGCGCTTCGGCCTCGACACGCTGCGGGCCGCCCGTGACGAGATCTTCGCTCAGACCGAGGCGCTGGAGCGGGAGGTCATCGCCGCCATCCCGGACGGGGTGTACGCCGCGGAGGGCTTCCTCGACAACGACGGGATCGACCTGGACACCCGCATCCCGGTCAGGCTCACCATCACGGTCAGCGGTTCCGACATCGACTTCGACGTCACGAAGTCGGCCGACCAGGCGACCGGGCCGATCAACTGCGGCACCTCCCAGACGGTGTCGGCGTGCCGGGTCGGCTACAAGTTGCTCGTCAGCCCGGACGTGCCCGGCAACGGGGGCTCGTTCCGCCCGATGACGGTCCAGGTGCGCGAGGGGTCGGTGTTCGGCGCGGTGGCCCCGGCCGCCTGCCAGTGGTACTTCTCCCACCTCGGGCTGCTCATCGACATGGTGGCCAGGGCGCTCGCCCCGGCGATGCCGGACAAGGTGGCCGGCGCGAGCCACGGCGACTCCATGATCGTGCTGCTGGCCGGAACCGATCCGCGGACCAGGCGCGACTACGTCAGCCTGGAGGCCACCCTCGGCGGCTGGGGCGCCTGGGACGGATCGGACGGCGAGACCGCTCTGATCAACAACGTGAACGGCTCGCTCAAGGACATCCCGATCGAGGTGTTCGAGACCCGCTACCCGTTCCGGATCAGCCGGTACGAGATCCGGCCCGACTCCGGCGGCGCCGGCCGCTTCCGCGGCGGGAACGGCGTGCTCCGCGAGTACACGGCGCTGCACGACTGCACGGTGTCGCTCTGGTTCGAGCGGTCGTTCACCCCCGCGTGGGGCCTGTTCGGCGGGCACGACGCGATCCCACCGGAGATCGTCCTCAACCCGGGCCGTCCCGACGAGCGGCGCATCCTCAAGTGCAACGGCCTGCGCCTGGCCGCCGGCGATGTGATCCGCTGCATGACCGGTGGCGGCGGTGGCTTCGGCGACCCGGCCGAGCGCGACCCCGGCGCGGTCCGGGTGGACGTGCTCGACGGCCACGTCTCCGCCGCCCGCGCGGCCGAGCTCTACCCGGCGCCCGCCTGAGCCATCGCGCACCCGGTACGGCTGCCGCCGTACCGGGTCAGCTCAGCTCGGGGAGCAGGGCGTAGCACGCCAGGTGCAGGGCGAGCCGCTGGTCGGGGCGGTCCAGGTCGACGCCGCGCGCCCGGATTCGCTCCACCCGGCCGAGCACCGTGTTGCGATGCACGCCGAGCTGGGCGGCGGCCTGGCTGGTCGAGCCCGAGCAGTCGAGCAGCGCGGCCAGCGTGGTCACCAGCACCGGCCCGTCCGGCGCGGAGAGCAGGTCGGCGAGCACCACCCGGGCGGAGTCGGCCAGCTCCGGCTGCGACAGCGAGGCGAGCAGCACCCGATAGCCGAGCTCGTCAAAGGAGCGCACCGTCCCGTGGCCGTCCCTGACCGTGACCCCGGCCGCCAGCACGGCCTGGGACAACGACTCCCGCAGTCCCTCGGCTCCCGCCGCGACCCGGCCGACGCCACCGCTCAGCGGGATGGGCGAGCGCATCCGCGCCAGGTTGCGCCGCAGCGTCCCCACCACCTGCTCCACGGTGATGTCGTCGCCTGTCCACCAGCTCGCCCAGCCCCGGTCCCAGGGCACCAGAGGCAGCTCCTGGACGGCTTCCTGCCAGGCGGAAACCACGCCAGGGCTGGCGGTCACGCTGTCGAGCGTGGTGTCCGACCGCAGGAAGACCGCCACGTGACGTCCCTCGACACGCCACCCGAGCACCTCCTCGGGCATGGACCGGCCGCCGTTGCCCGGACTGTCCTGACCGGCCGGCTCGGCAGCTGCCCTGGCCGCCGCGAAGAGGGCGATCAGGGCCACCCGGCCGCGCTCGGCGTCGTGCACCGCGTCGACCCGTTCCCTGGCCACCGAGGCGGCCAGCGGCGCCCGGGCCAGCCGGAGGATGAGCCGCACGGTCTCGCCCCAGGTCGGCGACGGCGGGCCGGCCACGGCCGCCACCAGCTCGGCCCAGCGACGGCCGTCCGGGCCCGGCACGTCCACCCGGATCCGATGCTCGGCCCGGTCGGCGGAGGCCTGCCCGGCGAGCACATGACCGTCCGGAGCGACCAGCGCGACCAGCACCCCGGGAACCTCCGAATTGATCACCCCGACGATGCCGCGGACGTTGCTCCGCTCGGCGAAGAGCTCCGCGCAGCGCGCCGCCAGCCGGGCCCGGGCCGCCTCGGGGCTGGCGATCGCCGCGGCCAGTTCCAGCGCGCAGGCGGCCGTGTCCCCGGTCACGACGAAGACGGGAAGCCGCATCCGCCGGGCGAGCTGGGCGGAGGCCTGGGTCAGTCCGGTGACGGCAGGACACACCAGGCAGGCGGCGCTGCGCTCCCAGGCCAGGCGGAGCGCCGACTCGACCGCCCAAGCCCCGAGCGCGAGCCCGCCCGTGAGCACCACCGCGGTGCCGGGCCCGCAGCGGCGGACCTGGTCCAGGTCGGAGACCAGCGCCACCCGCGACACCGGCCGGGCCAGGTTCTCCCCGACCAGCATCTCCGCGTGGCCGAGCGGGCCGTACCTGACGAGCTCGTCCACGGTCAGCTGTTCCGCGGGACGGCCGGCGCGCTTCATCGGCCCTCTTCGCGGGGATGGCGCAGGGGGAATCCGAAAGCCCCAGGACCGCCGAGGGCGAGCCCGGCGACGCTGTGCCAGACGGGAGCGGCCGGCACGCAGAGCACGTCCACCTGATCCCCTGCGGTCAGCCGTTCCGGCCCGGTCATCCGCAGCGTGCTCCGGTCCAGCAGGCAGAGCAGGTCCGGTACGGCGGCGGCGAGCGCGCCGTCGGACAGGGCGAGCACCAGCTCGTTGTGCGCCTCCAGCCGGATCAGGCGACCGCTGTCGTGATCGTGCACCACCATGCCCACCGGGTTGCCCGGATAGACGGTGCCCGCCTGCCGGACCGACGGGCCGATCTCCACCACCCGGCCGCCGCCCAGAACCGCCGCTCCGGTGGCCGCCGTCAGCTCGCGGAGCAGCCGCTCGTGCCGCGCGGTCCCGTGCCCTGACCGGTCGTCGCCCGAGGCGTGCTCGCACAGCACCCGGCCCACCTCGAGCACGCGGCTCACGGAACCGTGGATCGCGGCCTCCCGCAATCGGGCCACCCGGGCCGGATACATCCCGCACAGCAGCCACCCGCCGGCCGCCTGCGCCATCGACCTGGCGATCTGCTCGGCCCGGGCCGAGCCGGTGTCGAGCAGCAGCGAATCATGCCCGGCGCTGACGACGGCCAGCGGGCTCAGCGACACCCCCGCCAGCTCGTAGGTGGTCTGGTGGATCAGCGGGAACACCCGGCCCATGCCGTCGCAGTCGATCAGCGGCAGCCCGAGGACCGCGGCCGCGGCCACGGGGTGCAGCGCGTTGACGCTGGCCGCGTTCAGCGGCATCACCGCGCCCAGCGGGGCGCCGAACCGGCCGGCCAGGCTGCGGGCGAGGACCACGGGTTCGTCCCCTGAGGGCGGCAACTCGGCCATGGCGACCGTCGAACCCATCGCGCCGACCGCCGCGCACGGCGTGTCCGGGTCGAGATCGTCGGCCGCGACGAGCTCCACCGGACCGGTGTGCGCGAGGATGTCCTCCAGCCAGACGCCCGCGAACTCGATCCCCTCGCCCGCGGCGCTGGTCGAGAAGAACTCCGCGCCCGCCAGCAGGGCCGGGACGTCCGCCACGGTGATGGAGCGGGCGGTCACGCGTCGTCCTCGGCTCGCCCGCCGGCGCGTACCACCAGCCGGTAGGACCCGCTGCGGAGGAACGACACCGACAGGGCGCGGGAGCTCACCACGCGCTCGCTGCCGAGCCGGGCGCCGCTCTCCGCCACCAGGGTGAGCGCCCGTTGCTCCACCACGGCCCGCTTGCGGGCGAGTTCCTCGGCGGTCTCGGCGTACAGCACGGTATCCAGCCAGGCGCTCGGCTCGGTGCCGGCCGCGCCGATGGCGGCCAGCTCGGCGGGGGGCTCCACCAGCACGGTCGCGGACGGCAGCCGGGCGGCGACGGCCCGGGCCCGGTCGGTCGCGGCTCTGTTGTGGTCGCCGCCGCCGGCAGCCTCCCCGGCGACGGCGACGACCGCGGGGTGCTGGTCGTGCTCGGCCAGCAGGGCGAACGCCGAGGCCGAGGCCGCGGCGGAGCCGGAGATCGGGGTCAGTGCCGCCTGCGGCACGGCCATCCGCACCCCGCCGGGGCCGGGCAGGTCCGTCGCCACGTGCGGGAGGCCGTCGCGGACGTGGCCCACGGCGAGCCCGTCCGGCCGGGCGAGACCCACGACCGCGTCGTCCACTCCGGCGAGCCGCGCGGCGCCGGTCAGGGCGGCGGCTCCGGTGGCCGACAGCCCCAGCACCGGCAGCAGCCGCAGCCGCTCGGCGGAGATCCGGCCGCCGTCGCCGGCCACGAACCAGGACGACGTCAGCGGTCCGAGCCCGCCGGCGACGCGCCCGCAGCGTTCCACCACCTGCTCGGCCCGGCCCAGCAGCGCGGCGTTGATCACCGTCGCCGCCTCGCGGTCCAGCAGGCCGAGGCCGCCGACCTGGTGCGAGAGCGAGACCCTGAGCTGGGGGAGCGCGTCGCGGATGAGCTCGCCCGCGACCAGCTCGTGGTCGTGACACCCAGGCGCCCCCGTGGCCGTCAGCGCCAGCGCGGTCAGGCCCTGCGCCTCGGCCTCCGCCGCGTCGCGAAGCAGCGCGTAGATGTCCAGCATGGCCAGCTCCACTCCGAACAGATCATGCCCGCCGATCACCGCGGCCTGCCGCCCGACGAGCGCCCGGAGCAAGGGGGAGGGGTGCCCGCTGCCGAGACCGCGAAACGGCATCCGGGGCAGGATCCGTACGGCGGCCACCGGGGAACCGGCGCTCGCGGGATCGAGCTCGGCGGAGACGTCCCAGGTCACCGACTGGACCGGCGTCCCCTGGGCGAGGCCGCGCAGCAGGCGGGAAAGCGCGCGGTCGTCGGCGGAGCGGCCGGCGGCCTGGCGGACCTCACCGCCGGCGACGAGGGCCGCGTGGGCGTGTCCGGCGGCCAGCCGGACCCCGATCCGCGCACCCTCCACCTAACTCCTTCGACCTCGGAGCAACCGGTCGAAGCTCACCGCGCCGAGAATCAGCGCACCCTGGACGACCTGCTGATATATGGTATCCCAGCCCAGCAGGTTGAATCCGTTGCCGATCAAGGTGATGAGCACCACCCCGATCAGCCCGCGCCAGATCGCGCCCTCGCCGCCGAGCACGCTGGTGCCGCCCACCACCGCCGCCGCGATCGCGGTCAGCTCCATGCCCGTGCCCATGCTGGCCTGTGCGGAGCCGCCGCGAGCGGCGAGGATCAGCCCGGCCAGGGCGGCGCACACCCCGCTGATGGCGAAGACCGCGACCCTGATCGTGCCGACCCGGATGCCGGACAGCCGGGCGGCCTCCTCGCTGCCGCCGACGGCGTAGACCCGGCGGCCGAACGTGGTGCGCGCGAGCACCACCCAGCAGACCCCGGCGACCAGCAGGAACAGCAGCGAGGAAGCGGTGATCCCGCCGAGCACGGTCGGCCAGCTGAGCGCCTGGAAGGCCTGGAGCCGGCTCTCCTGCGGGTACACGATGGCGCCCGCCGTGAGGATCACGGCGAGCCCTCGGTACATGATGCTGAGCGCGAGCGTGGCGATGAACGAGTGCACCTTGACGGTGACCACGACCAGGCCGTTGATGGCGCCGAGCGCGCCACCGGCCAGCACCGCGGCGATCATCCCGGCCGGCACCCCGGCGTGCGTGGTGACCACCACCGCGATGATCGCGGACACGGCCAGCACGGCGGTGATCGACAGGTCGAACGCGCCCGAGATGATGACGATGGTGGCGGCGCAGGCCAGCAGCCCGACCACCGCCGCCTGGTCGAGCAGGTTGACCAGGTTGCCGGTGGTCAGGAAGGTCTGGGTGGTCAGCGACAGCGCGACCACGATCACCACCACGGTCAGCACGATGCCGAAGTCGTGCAGCCTGGTGAACCTGCTGGCGGCGGCCCGGCCACCGGCTCGTCCGGCCGCGTCGAGTGCGGCCTCCGCGTCAGCGGTGGTGGTCATTGTCGCTCCTCCTTGCCGGTACGGCTGGATATCGGGTCAGGCCTGGCGTCCTCGTCGGCGAACGCCAGGGCGAGCACCTGTTCTCGGGTCGCCTCACCCCGGGGGAACTCGGCGACGAGCCGGCCGTGCCGCATCACCAGCACCCGGTGCGCCAGACCCAGCACCTCCTCGACCTCCGAGGAGACCATGAGCACGGCCATTCCCTTCGCGGCGAGATCGACGAGGAGCCGGTGGATCTGGCTCTTGGCCGCCACGTCCACGCCCCGGGTCGGCTCGTCGACCAGCAGCACCTTGGGCCGTTCCAGCAGCCACTTGCCGAACAGCACCTTCTGCTGGTTGCCGCCCGACAGCGTCCAGACGGGGCCGCTCAGGTCGGAGCCGCGTACGTCCAGGTCGTGGAGCATGGATCCGGCCGCCGCCCGCTCGGGGCCGCCCCGGACGAAGCCGGCGAGCTGCCGTTCGCCCAGGCTGGCCAGCGCGATGTTCTCGCGGACCGAACGCTCGAGCACCAGCCCCTGCTCCTTGCGAGACTCCGGGACCATCGCCAGGCCGGCGCGCATGGCCCGCGACGGGGAGCCGGACGGCACCGGGTGACCGGCCACTTCGACGACCCCGCCGTCCCGCGGGTCGGCGCCGAAGATCGCGCGCAGCGTCTCCGACCGGCCGCTGCCGACCAGCCCCGCCACGCCGACGATCTCCCCGGCCCGGATCTCCATCGACACGCCGCGCACCGCCGAGCCGCCGCGCAGGTCACGGGCGCTGAGCAGCACCGGAGCGGTCGCCGGCACCGGGGCCGGTTCCGGGTAGAACAGGTCGAGCGGCCGGCCGACCATGTGCCGGACCAGGCTGTCGGGCGTCTGCTCGGCGGCCGGTCCGGTGGTCACGTGCCGGCCGTCGCGGAGCACGGTGATGTCGTCGCAGACGGACAGCAGCTCGTCCAGGAAGTGCGAGATGAGCATGACCGCCGCGCCGTCGGCCGCGAGCTGCCGGACCACGGCCAGCAGCCGGTCGGTCTCGGTCTTGGTGAGCAGCGCGGTGGGTTCGTCCATGCCGATCACCGAGGCGCCGGACGCCAGCGCGCGGAGGATCTCCACCTGCTGCTGTGCCGCGAGTGGCAGGTCCCGGACCAGGACCGCCGGGTCCAGCTCGAATCCGGTGCGCTCCAGCAGCCGGGCGAAGCTCCGGCCGTCCGCCCCGGCGGTCCGCCAGCCCAGCCGGTTCCGCCAGCGGCCGAGGTAGACGTTGTCCAGCACGGTCATCGCCGGCACCAGGGCGAGCTCCTGGGAGATCAGCGCGAATCCGTGCCGCAGCGCGTCCCTCGGCGAGCCGACCGAGATCGGCCTGCCGTCCAGCAGTATCCGGCCGGTGTCCGGGGCCACCGCCCCGCACACCGCCTTGAGCAACGTCGACTTGCCCGCGCCGTTCTCGCCCAGCAGGCCGTGCACCCGTCCCCCGTACAGGGTGAAGGACACGTCACGGAGCACGGGCACGCCGCCGTAGGCCTTGCCGAAACCTTCCAGGTCGATCCTGACCGGCTGGGACATCGGGTGACCCCTATTCGTCGTACTCGCCCTGGACACCGGCGAGCGCGTCCTTGGTGCCCTTGCCGCCGTTGGGGCCGAGGGCGGTCGAGCTGGTGCTCGCCGCGACGTTCTGGCCGCGAGCCTTGGCGAGGCCGAGTTCGGCCGCCTTGGCGCCGGCGGTCTTCTCCGGCAGGTAGTAGGTGGCGAACCAGCGGCCCTCCTGCACCGCCCGCACCGCTTGGCGGGAGCTGCCGTTGCCGATCAGCAGCACGTCCTTGCCTTTGAGTACGGCCTCGGCGCCCGCGATGGCCTGCGAGGAGCCGATGACGACGTCGACGCCGGGGTGGGACTGGAGCACGTCCTGCATAGCCTTGCGCCCGCTCTCCTTGGTGTAGCCGCCCTCGACCTGGGCGGCCACCGTCACACCCGTCCCGGCGGAAAGCGCCTGGACCACGGCGTCGGTGCGCGCGTTGTCCAGCGGCAGGGACTTGAAGCCCTCCAGGTAGGCGACCTCGCAGGGGTCGAGCTTCTTGCTCTCGCAGGCGGCCACGCCGAGCTCGCCGAGCACGCGGCCGTTGTCCACCGGCACGTCTATCAGCGTGATCATGCCGGGCACCTGCGACTCGGCGGTGTCGTAGCGGGTGCCCACCGGGGTGAACTCGGCCACCACCGTGATCCCCGCCGCGAGCGCCTGCTTCACCGCGGGCACCACGGCCGCGCCGTCGTTGGCCTGCACGATGAACACGTCGAAGCGCTTGGAGGTCACCGCGTCCTGGATCTGCTGGACCTGGGTCTGCGCGTCGAAGTTGGGGTCGAAGAACTCGGCCTCGGCGTCGTTGGCCTTGGCGTACTCCTCGATCCCCGACCAGGTGGCCGAGGCGAACGAGTTCGCCCGGGCGAACCCGAAGAAGGCGATCCTCTTGTGCCCCGCCGCGCTCGACGCGGCCGACGAACCCTCGGGGGCCGTGCCCGTCGCCGTGGTCCCCGATTCCGGCGCGACACACGCGGCGCTCAGCCCGAGCACTCCGGCCACGACGCCGAGGGCCAGTGCCTTTTTCTTGATCTTCATGTCAATTCGCTCCTCAGTGAGCCAGAGTTTCGCCGCCGGCGGACGCCACGATCGTGTAGAGCGCGCCGCCCTCGCCCGCGCCGGGCCCGGAGTCGAGCAGGGCGCCCAGCTCTCCGGTGACCTGCTGCCGCCAGGGGTCGTCGAGCCAGGCCTGGTAGTCGGACTCGCCGATCCAGGTGGCGGTGACCAGGTACGGGTCGCCCGGCCGTGGCGGGCGATGCAACGCGGCCCCGAGGCAGCCGGGGAGCGACAGCGCCCGGTCGAGCACGCCGTGGCGAGCGAAGAACTCCTCCAGGCCGCCGTCCTTGCCGGGGAGTGGCTTGAGGTAGAGAACACTGCGGATCACGTGAAGCCTCCGAGCAGATGGAACGGTCGCTGCCCGCCGCCCCCTACGACGTGGCAGAAACTGTAGAAACCGGCCCGGCACCTCCCTGGGCGCGCCGCACATCGGGACGCGCCATCGCTGTGCACCACGCCGTCCCCCTCGGATCCTCGACGCCGAACCCGTGGGAACATCGCTCACGGGGAAGCCTGACCGGAGCAGCAGATGCGCGGTGCCGGACCACAGGGAGGTTCTTCCGTGCATCTCGTCATGGCCGTCAAGCCCATATCCGTAGCCCAGGCGGTCCGGTCATGACCGGCCTTGGCGAGATCGCGCTGCTGGCCGGTGCGGGGCTGCTCGCCGGGGTGGTCGGCACCGCGGGTGGCATCACCTCCTTGATCTCCTATCCGGCCCTGCTCGCGGTGGGTCTGCCCGCGCTGTCGGCGAACGTGGCCAACATCGTCGCGCTCGTCGCCTGCTGGCCTGGATCGGCCCTCGCCTCTCAGCCCGAGCTGGTCGGCCATGGAGTGTGGCTGCGCCGGTGGGTGCCGCTGTCGGCTCTGGGCGGGGCGGCGGGCTCGCTGCTGCTCCTGTCCACACCGCCGGGCGTCTTCGGCCGCGTCGTGCCGTTCCTGGTGGCCGCCGGTTCGCTGGCCCTGCTCGCCCAGCCCTGGCTTGCCGCCCGCCACCAGCGGCACCGGGGCGGCCGTCCGTCAGGAGCGGGCGGTGTGGTCCTTCCGCTGGGGCTGATCGCGATGTCGGTGTACAACGGCTACTTCGGTGCCGGGTCCGGCGTGATGATCCTCGCCCTCCTCCTGATCACCGCCGAGTCCCGTCTGGCCACCGCCAATGCCCTGAAGAACATGGTCATCGGCGCCGGGACGCTCATCTCCGCCGCCGCCTTCGCCGTTTTCGGCCCGGTCGACTGGACGGCCGTTGCGCCTCTTGGACTGGGCATGTTCGTTGGCTCCACGCTCGGCCCTCGCATCGCACGCCGCCTACCGGCCACTCTGCTGCGCCGGCTGGTAGCCCTGATCGGCATTGGCCTGGCGATCCAGCTATGGATCGACCCAAACGGCTGATCATGGCAGAGCCACGGCGTCGCTGAATTCCGGGGTCCGCATGATGGCCAAGCTGTCAGGCTCGTCGAAGACGTAATTCCGGACGTTCGGGGCCACCGGTGACCAGTCCGCGGCCTCCCCGGTCGCGGTCTGCGCCGTCTGGAAGACCAGAGCCGGCCCCGGATACGGCCGCGGGTCGTAGTTCTCCTGGGCGAAGGCGGCCACTGCGGCCACCGCCGCATGCCAGAAGAAGTCCTCGGGCTTCACCCCGTCGAGCCAGAAGGTCCGCTCGAAGGCGTCGAGCACGTCCGAACGGTTCGCGTCCAGGTCCAGGTCGCCGAACATGAGCTGCACGTAAGCGAGCCGTTCGAGGTAGAGCTCCGACAGCCCGATTCCGGGCGGTCGCTGCCGAATGCCCGGCCGGATCGAGTTCAGCCCCGCGTCCAGCGAGAACGCGGAGGGCATCAGGGCGAGCACGGCCACCTCTTCACCCGCCGCGGTGAGCCGGTGCGCCATCTCGAACGCCACATGACTGCCCATGCAGAATCCGCCGATCGAGTACGGGCCGTGCCGCTGCACCCGGCGCAGCTGAGCGATGTACTGGTCGGCGATCTCGACCATCGACAGCGGGGGCCGCGTCCGGTCACGTAGCCCGATCGCCTCGATCCCGTACACCGGCCGTCCGCGCCGGAACTGGTCCACGGCCCGTTTGATGAATCGCACCTGCCCAAGGCCGGTATGGACGAAGAACAGCGGGAGACCGGTACCGGCGGCCAGCGGTACCAGAGTGCGGACCGCGGACGACCACACCGACGTGCTCTCGGCCCACAGATCGGCAAAAGCGGGATATTCCCCGGCCGCGCCGATGACCCGTTCCCGCAGCGCGCCGGCCAGCGACGGTACGGTCGGGGACCGGAGCAGGTCGCGCATGCTGACCGGGAAGCCGGATTGCTGCAGCTGGACCACCAGAGCGACCATCGCTGCCACGCCGCTCCGGCCGGCCAGGAAATCGGCACTCGCCCCGGGCGAGATCTGTCGCCATCGAGCACGCAGGTACTCGTCCATGTTCGATCGTCCTCTCGTCACAACGATGCCGGTTCGGGCTTCCGCTGGACGGCCCGGATCGGGCGGGCCAGCGGGAGCAGCAGATGAATGACGCCGTGCAGGACGGTGATCGTGACGACGGTCGCCGAGGTCCCGGCCGCGGCCGCGACGGCCCCGATCGCCAGGTACCCGAGTGGGGCGAAGAACACCGAACCCATCCAGTCGTAGGAGCTGATCCTCGAGATGAACGCGGGGTCGACGTTCTCCTGCAGCGCCGATTCCCAGAGCGTGTCCGCCGCGAGCAGCCCCACGGTCGCCACGGCCGAAGCGAGCACCAACGCCACCACGCCGAGCCCGGTGCTCAGTCCGAGCAGGAACGGCAGGTCGAGCAGGAGCAGGGCGCAGGCCAGGGCAACCGGCCGGCGCGGCCGCCAGCGCAGGAGCAGCGCGCCGCCGAGGATGGCGCCGACGCTGCGTGCCGTCAGCACCGCGGCCCACCCGCTCGCGCCGACGTCGTCCTGGGTGACCAGAGGTCCGATGACGAAGACCACCGGCAGCACGGTGGCCTGGTAGATCGCGAACGACCCGACCATCAGCCAGACCCAGGTCGTGCGACGGAACACCGACCACCCGGCGGCCAGTTCCTGCCTGAGCGATGCGCGTTCGGACGGTGCGGACAGTTTCGGCAGCCGGGACACCGCCACCGCGGACACCATGAACGTCACCGCGTTCGCGAGCAGCGCCCACTCCGGTCTCAGCACGGCCGCGAAACCGGCGGCGGCCGGGGGGCCTAGCACCGCTGCCGTGTTCATGGCGGTGCGCAGCACGGCGTTCGCCCGCTGCAGGCCCTCCAGCGGCACCAACTGCGGGAGTACGCCGATGAGGGCGGGCACGGCGAGGGCGTTCGCACAGCCGTACAGGATCTGGAGGATTACCAGCAGGTGCAGCTGCCGGGTGCCGCTGTGCCACAGCAGCAGTGCGGTCGCGACCTGGGTGGCCGCCATCAGCAGATCACCGAGGATCAGCACGCCCCGGCGGTCGAGGCGGTCGCTGATCACCCCACCGGCCAGCAGGAACACCGTCTTGGGCAGGATCGCCGCACCGAGCACCACCCCGAGGGAGGCGGCACTCGCGCCGTGCCAGACCAGCGCCACCGGCAGGGCGACCGCTGCCATCTGATTGCCGAACGCCGACACCGACGAGCCGAGCACGTACCGGCGCACGTACCGGCCCGTGTCAGGCATCTGGGTCTCGCAGTTGCTTCAGCCAGCCCTGATCGGCCACGGGTTTCCGCTCACCCGCCACGAGCGCACAGCACCGCGCGGACCCGCTCGTCGCACCAAGCGGCGGTGAGGTCGGCGGCCCGCTCCTGGTCGGTGCCGGCGAAGAGGCCGTGCCGCGCGAGGACGTGCTCGCCGGTGACCACGTCCAGGCCGGCGGCGCGGAGGCGGGCGCACCCGTACGCCAGCCGTTCCGGCGAGACCGGTCCGCTGGGTGCGACCACGGCCACCCGGTCGCCCGGCCGCAGCCTGGGTGGGCGGGCGATTGCAGTCAGGTGGCGACCCAGGTGAGAGAGAGGCCGGTGGCGGCGCGTTCGGTGCGGATCTCCATCATGCTGCCGAGGATGGTGGCATGGTCGGACACCACGGGCGTGGCGTCGAGCGTGTAGGTGATCCGGGTGCTGACAAGCACCGGGCTGCCCTGCGGCTCGTGGAGGTGGCGGGCGGCGGCGGGGTCGAGCAAACCGGGCCGGACCACCTCGGACGCCCGCGCGACCGTCACTCCCGCGTCGGCGAGGGCCGTGTAGAGGGAGACGGCGGTGAAGTCGCGGTCGCGGATCTGGTCGGCCACCGGCCGGCGGACCCAGGACACCTGGTGTACGGCGGGACGCCCCGCGAACTCGCGGACCCGCTCCAGCCGCAGGGCGGTGTCGCCGGGACGCAGCCGCAGCTCCGCGGCGATCCGGGCGGGGGCCCGGCGCACCGCCCGCCCGGCCACCGCGGTGCGCACGTCGTGGCCCTGTTTACGCAGGTCGTCGACCAGGCTGCGGAGCGAGTCAAGCTGGTACGCCAGGTGGGGCGGGGCGACGAACGTGCCGCTGCCGGGCTGCTGCACGATCAGCTTCGCGTCGCTGAGCTCCCGCAACGCCTGGCGCAGCGTCATGAGGGTCACCCCGTAGGAGGCGCTCAGCTCCCGTTGCGGCGGCAGGGCCGCACCGGGGGCGTAGTGTCCCGACCGGATCTTCGCGGCGAGGTCGGCGGCGATGGCGCGGTATCTCGCCTCGTGCCCGGCGTCGGTGGTCATCGTGGTCGGTCACATTCCTGGTCGAGGGCTTGCCGCAGGGTCGCGAGGAAGGCCCGCAGGTCCTCCGGCCCGGCCCCGTCGAGCACCCGCCGCATGACCGCGGCGCCGACCACCACGCCGTCGGCGTGCCGGCGGGCTTCGCGTGCCTGGTCCGGGGTGGAAATGCCAAATCCTAGCAAGACCGGCCGGTCGGTGACGCGCCTGATCCGCCCGGTGAGCTCCGCCGCCGAAGCGGCGAGGGCGGCCCGCTCACCGGTGGTGCCCATCAGCGACACCGCGTAGACGAAGCCGCGGCTGCGGCCCGAGATCTCCGCCAGCCGCGGCTGCGGCGTCGCCGGCGACGCCAGCAGGACCAGCTCGATCCCGGCGGCGGCGGCCACGTCCGTCAGCTCGTCCGCCTCGTGCACCGGCAGGTCGGGCACGATCAGGCCGCCGACGCCGGCCCGGCGCAGCGCGGCGCAGAACGCCTCGGGGCCGTCGTGCAGCACCAGGTTGTAGTAGGTGCTGGCGACCAGCGGCACGCCCAGGTCCGGCTGGCCCGGGGGGCGAGCACCCGCCAGGTCGGCGAGGATCCGGCGGGTGCTCGCCCCCCAGGCCAGCGCCGTTTCGCTGGCCTGCTGGATGGTGACACCGTCCAGCGTGGGGTCGGAGAAGGGCAGGCCGACCTCGATCGCGTCCGCCCCGGCGGCGGCGAACGCCCGCAGGTAGTCCGTCCAGCCGGGCGTGATCCCCCCGGTGACGTACGGCATGAGCAGGCCGCGGCCGGTGTCCCGGCGGGCACGCAGGTGGCGTTCGACCGCGCCCGCGGCCAGGGCAGGGCTCGTCACAGCAGCTCCTTCAGGGTTGAGACGTCCTTGTCGCCCCGGCCGGACAACGTCATCAGCACCGTCGATCCCGCGGGCAGGTCGCCGTCGCCCGCCGCGCGGATCACCCAGGCGAGGGCGTGCGCCGATTCGAGCGCCGGGACGATGCCCTCGGCACGCGCCAGCCGTACCGCCGCGCCGACCGCCTCGTCGTCGGTCACTGTGACGTAGCGGGCCCGGCCCAGGTCGCGCAGGTGGGCGTGCTCCGGGCCGACTCCCGGGTAGTCGAGCCCGGCGGCGATGGAGTGCGCCTGGGTGATCTGCCCGTCGTCGTCCTGCAGGAACAGCGACCGGCAGCCGTGCAGGACGCCGAGCCGGCCGCGGGCCGCCCCGGCGCCGCCCGCCGCCTCGACACCGACCAGGCGCGCCGGGGTGTCGGCGAATCCGGCGAACGTCCCGGCCGCGTTGGAGCCGCCGCCGACGCACGCGACCACGTAGTCCGGGACGCCGGTCCGCAGTTCGGCGGCGCACTGCCCGCGGGCCTCGTCGCCGATGACCCGCTGGAACTCCCTGACCATCCATGGGTACGGATCCGGCCCGATGACCGAGCCGATGCAGTAGTGGGAGTCGCCGGTCGCGCCCACCCAGTGCCGCATGGCCTCGCTGGTCGCGTCCTTGAGGGTACGGCTGCCCGTGGTCACCGGGACCACCTCGGCACCCAGCATGCGCATCCGGAAGACGTTCAGCGCCTGCCGCTCGATGTCGCGCTCGCCCATGAACACCGTGGCCTCCAGCCCGAGCAGCGCGGCGGCGGTCGCGGTGGCCACCCCGTGCTGGCCCGCTCCCGTCTCGGCGATCAGCCTGCGCCGCCCCATCCGGGTGGCCAGCAGGGCCTGGCCCAGCACGTTGTTGATCTTGTGGGATCCGGTGTGGGTGAGATCCTCGCGCTTGAGGTACAGCCGCACGCCCAGCGCCTCCGACAGCCGGCCGGCAGGGGTGAGCGGGGTCGGCCGCCCGGCGTGCACGGCGAGCAGCCGCGCCAGCGCGCCGCGGAACCCCGGATCCGCCCAGGCCTCCCGGAACTCCTCGTCCACCTCGCGGCACGCCTCCACCAGGGACTCCGGCGCGTACCGCCCGCCGTACTCGCCGAATCGGCCCCGCGCTCGAGGCTCGCCCATCGTCCCGCCCAGCGGGACCGGCTCACGCCACTGCAACACGTCTCGCATACCACGCTCCGATCGTTCTATAACTCTATCCAAGAGTTCTATAACAGTTAGCGTGGACGCGCCACCCCGCCGTCGATCAAGCCGTTTCAGCGCTGAGGGCCTGCGCCACGGGCTGGCGCGCCGCCAGGCGGGCGGGCAGGGCGGTGAGTGCCGCCGTCGCCAGGAGAGTCGCGAGCGCGGCACCGAGCAGCCAGGAGAAGGGGGGCACGGTCCAGTTCCCGAGAGCGAATATCGAGAACAGGCCGAGGCCCAGGGGAATCCCGAGGATGGCGCCGGGCAGGCTGGACAGGAGCTGGGCGGTGGACAGCCCCGCGGAGATCTGCCCCGGGGTGGCGCCGAGCGTACGTGCGATGGCCATGCTCGGCCGGGCCTCGATGGCAGTGGTCCAGGTGAGCGTGATGGTGTTCACGAGGGCGAGTGCGATCAGCAGGATGGCGACGGCGAGCATCAGCTGGCGGTCGTGCTCGCCCCGCAGGTTGGGCAGGGCGGCGGAGCCATCCAGGCCGTAGCCCCGCTCCGGCTGGGCAAAGCGGATCAGCAGGGCGACGATCGCGATCACTATGGTGGCGGTGGAGCACGCCTGCAGCACGACGCGGCCCGGCCGGCGGGCGGTCAGCCGCACCCCGAGCAGGAGCGGCGTGGGCAGCAGCGCGGACAGCGCGGTGAGCCAGGGGCGGTGCCGGGGCTGGTACGCGGTGGCGGACTGCGCCGTGACGGTCGCCGTACGCATGGCCCGCAGCGTCGGACGCAGCGTGGACAGCACCGCCACCGCCACGGCGAGCACGGTCGCCGTGGCAACGGTGGCGCCGGTCAGCCCGGCGGCGTCGCCGATCCGGCTGGCGGTGGGGCTGGCGATGGCGGGCACGGTCAGGCGGGCGATCACCAGCCCCAGCGCGTCGCCGACCAGCGCCAGCGCCAGGTACTCGGTGAGCAGGACGGTGGCGATCAGCCCCGGGGCTGCGCCGACGGCCTTGAGCAGCCCGGCCCGGCGCGTCTGCTCGGCGGCGCGTCCCACGGCCAGCGCGGTCACTCCGGTGCTGGCCAGGAAGCTGAGCAGCCAGCTGCCGACGACCAGGATCGGCTGGCTGTCCCGGAGGATGACCATGTCCTGGACGGCTGTGAACTGCCAGGAGTGGAAGTTGATCCTGATGATGGAGACGCGGTGGCCCTCGCGGAAGGCCTCGGTGGCGGCGGGGTCGCGCAGCTTGAGGTCCATGGCCAAGGTCACCGGGAGATCGTGGGACGAGGCCAGCGTCCGGGCATCCGATCGGGTCATCCAGGCCAGGCCGCTGTAGTCGCTGGGGCCGCCGCCCGGGCCGATCTGCGCCGCCCAGGGGTAGATGGAGGTGGCCGCGGTGACGGCGATCCCGACGACGGGGTACGACCGGCTGGCGATGGTGACGTGGTCGCCGACGCCGACGCCCAGCGCGGTGGCGAAGCCGCGTTCGAGGACCATGCCGCCGGGGCGTACCCACTGGCCCGAGGTCACCAGCGGCCGGTTGACCGCGCCGGGCGTCTCGGCGAAGCCGTGCACCACCACGGGGGACGACGTGGAATCGCGCGTGGTGAGGTCGGCGTAGACGATGCGATAGGGGCCGTGGTGGGCGACCACGTCGGGATCGTTCGCCAGCGCGGCCAGGGCCGAGGTCACGGCGGGGCCTCGGTCGCCGGAGAGTGCCACCACGTCCGGCCCGGCGGTGGCCGCGCGGGTCTGCTCGTACAGGGTGTCGCTCGCGCCGCGCAGGGACACGCCCAGGGCCATCGTGGCGGTGGCCACGGTCACCGCGAGCAGGAGGATCGCGACCTGGACCTTGTGCCGGCGCACGTCAGCCAGCACCAGACGCACGACGAGCACGATGGAGCCCATGACGGTCAGCCCTCCAGCCCGATCAGCCCGCCGAGCCCGCGCGGGTGGGAGCCGGCCAGCCGGGTGTCGTCGACGAACATCCCGTCGCGCATCGAGACCAGCCGATCCGCCGTGGCCGCCACCCGCTCGTCATGAGTGACGATCACGAAGGTCTGCCCCGCGGAACGCAGCTCCTCGAAGATCCTCAGCACCTCGAGGGTCGCCGCGGTGTCGAGGTTGCCGGTCGGCTCGTCGGCCAGGACGACCAGCGGGTCGTTGACCAGCGCGCGGGCGATGGCGACCCGCTGGCGCTGCCCGCCCGACAGTTGCGACGGCAGGTGCCGGGCGCGCGCGGCGAGCCCGACCCGGTCCAGCAGCAGGCTCGCGCGCCGCCTGGCCTGGCGGCGCGAGCGCCCGGCCAGCAGCGCGGGCAGCTCCACGTTCTCGGCCGCCGACAGCTCCTCCACCAGATGGAAGGCCTGGAAGACGAACCCCACCGACCGGCGCCGCATGCGCGCCAGAGCTCGCTCGCTCAGCGTGTCGATGCGCCGCCCGGCCACCCACACCTCTCCATCGGTTGGCCGCTCCAGGCCACCCAGCAGGTGCAGCAGCGTGGATTTTCCGCAGCCGCTGGGCCCCATCACCGCCAGCATCTGCCCCTGCGGCACCTCCAGGTCGACCTCGTCCACCGCGTGGACCCGGCTCTGCCCCTGACCATGCGTCTTCACCAGGCCGCAGGCCTGGACTGCGGCGCTTGACACGTTCATCCACCCTCGATTTCGTCATCGGCCTTGGACCAGGCCCGCTCGCAGGCGTCCAGCCAGCGCAGGTCCGCCCGCAACCGCAGCGCGACCCCTTCCAGCAGCAGGCCGGCGCCCGACCCCGCCGGCTCGGCCAGCGCCGCCTGCTGCGCCTCACGCAAGCGGCGCAGCAACTCACGGCGCTGCGCCGCCACCAGCTCCACCGGGTCGGCCAGCCGGGCCGCGGCGGCAGCGGCGAGCTTGAGATGGAACTCCGCCAGGTCCGGTTTCGGCCAGCCCACCTCGGCCAGCCAGGCGGCCACCCGTTGCTGCCCGGCCGGCGTCAGCGCATAGACCTTGCGCTCCGGCCGCTCGGGCAGGCCGTCCTCCCGCTCACCGACAACGAGCCCCGCTCGCTCCAACCGGGCCAACGTCACATAGATCTGCCCACGGTTCATCGACTCGCCCAGCGGACCCAGACTCCGCCGCAGCCGGGCGTGTAAGTGGTACCCGTGCGACGGCTCCTTGGCCAGCATCGCCAGCACTGCGTCCTGCATCCCATCCCCTAACGGTTGGCCAATAGATAGCGGTTACCCGTGAGAGGTGTCAAAACGCCACATCTGGCGATCTCTCCGCATCGACCTCGCCGACACCGAGATCGTGCCGCCGACGTTCACCGCACTCGCCAACTCCGTGGACATCACCGCGTACGGCGCCACGTCCGGATCCGGTGACGACACGGCGGCGATCAACGCGGCCATCGCCGCCGCGAAGTCGCAGGGCAGGAGCGTGTGGATCCCCGCGGGCACGTTCGACCTCACCTCGCGGGTCGAGGTGGCGGGAGTCACCATCAGGAGCGCCGGCATGTGGCACACCACCGTCCGCGGCAACAACGGCCGGGGCGGCTTCTACGCGGTCGGCGGCAACGTCCAGCTGGCCGACTTCACCTTCGCCGGCGACGTACGCTACCGGGACCCCGACGGCGTCGTCACCACGGACGCCGCCATGGAGGGCAACTTCGGGTCAGGATCGCTCATCCACAACGTCTGGGTCGAACACTCCAAGGTCGGCTTGTGGGCGAACAACGGAACCGACGGCCTCTACGTGGCGGGCGTACGCATCCGCAACACCTTCGCCTACGGCGTCAACCTCAACACCGCGTCCGAGGAGGCCAACCGCAACGACCCGCTCAGCAACACCCGCGTCGAACAGAGCGTGCTCCGCAACACCGGCGACGACGCGCTGGCCATGTGGTCGAAGAACGCCTCGGTGAGCAACTCCGCGTTCACCTTCAACACCGCCACCCTCCCGATGCTGGCCAACACCTCGGCCATCTACGGCGGCAACGGCAACCGTATCGAGGACAACCTCTTCTCCGACACGGTCTACACCGCCGCGGGCGTCACCGTCAGCACGTGGCACGGGGCCCTGCCCTTCAGCGGGACCACCGTGGTCCAGCGCAACACGCTGACCCGTACCGGGGGCTGGAACAACGACTGGAACAGCAGCCAGGGCGCCGTATGGATCTACGCCGAGGGGCGCGACATCACCGCGCCCGTCCTGCTCAAGGACCTGACGGTCACCGACAGCACCTACCAGGGTCTGCTGCTGAGCTGGCAGAAGACCATCAGCAACCTGACCCTCGACCACGTGACGTTCAACGGTGCGGGCAGCTACGGCATCGACCTCAACGCGGCGGGCAGCGCCACCTTCACGTACGTGACGGTGACCGGCGCGGCCTCGGGCGGCCTCAATAACCCGTCCGGCTACACGATCATCCGTGGCCCCGGAAACAGCGGATTCTGACCCACCCGGTGGGGGTCTCAGCCTGGGACCCCCACCCCACCACGGGTCCCCGGCCGGGACCCTCACTCACACCGAAAGCAGGTCCCGTGACCGTCGACAATCGCGACTGGTGGCGCAACGCCGCCATCTACCAGCTCTACCCGGCCCTCCGCTCCCGAACGTGTCCCCAGCCGCCAAGTAGCCGATCAAGGGTGCCGGGATTAGGCGACAGGGCGCTGATCACTCTGCGGGCCAGCGCCTTCATCCTTGCGGTGCTACTCGCGACGGCCATCGGTCCCCGATGTCCGGCCGCTTTCAGACGGCGCTGATCGGCGCCGGGCTCTCGGGGAGCTGCCAGCTGCCGCCGCGGTCCTCCTTCGAAAAGCGCGCGGCGAGATCGGGAACGCGCAGGAAGCAGGCCAGTGCGGTGGCGGCCTGGAAGGCGTCGATCGCACGCTGGGTCATCGGCATGCCCAGGCGCAGGAGACGCGGATTCACTTCGCCCTGAATCTCATCGACGAAGGGCCGCAGCACGCTGTCGTAGTTCGCCAGTGCGGTCGGCAGGTCGCCAGGGTGCCGGTTGATCTCGCCGGCCAGGACGTAGGCGCCCACCAGGCCGCCGGAGATGCCCATGCCGCTGTAAGGGGAGGCACAGTGGGCGGCGTCGCCGGCCAGGACCACGCGGCCCTTGGACCAGGTGTCGATTCGGACCTGGACGATCTCCTGGGAGTAGAAGAAGGGGCTCGTCTGCATGCCGTCGATGAAGCGCTCTGTCTGCCAGCCCGCGTCGCGGAACCTACTCGCCCAGAACTCCCGCTGGCGCTCGACGGGTTTCCGGTGGATCGCCGAGGCCTCCTCGGACTCCTCCCGCATCACGAAGTACACCTGGGTCTCGGTCGGGTTGTGGCTGCGGCGCATGATCTGACGGCCACCCGGGACCATGTAGGTGTCCCGGATGTTGCTGTCGGACGCGATGCGCGGGATGAACCAGTAGGCCATGTGGATGCCGACCCGCCAGTACGGGTCGAAGCCCGCGGGGAGGATCGCCTGCCGGATGCGCGATCCCTGCCCGTCCGCGCCGACCAGGAGGTCGAACTCGCCGGAGGAGCCGTCGGAGAAGTGCGCGATGACCTTCTGTTCGTCCTGCTCGAAGCCGTCCACGCTCACGCCGAAGACGTACTCGGTGTCGTCCTTCGACGCGTCGTGCAGGATGCGTACCAGGTCACCGCGCATGATCTCGTACTCGGAGGTGAGAGTCTGCCGGCCACGGCCGGAGGTGTTGGCCATGATCGTCGCCTTGGCCCTGCCGCGCGCGTCGACGAAGGCGACACCCGCCTCGTCCACCAGCTTGCCGCGGACGGCGTCAAGAAGCCCCATCCGCTCGACGGCCTCGATGCCCTGCCCCCGGAGGTCGACCTGCGCCCCGGTGGCCCGCAGCGCCGGAAAGCGTTCGACGACGGTCACCCTGTGGCCGCCCCGCGTGAGCCAGAAAGCCAGCGCTTGGCCTGCTATCCCGCCGCCGGCAACAAGGACCCGCAGGGGGTGCGCTCCCGATCCGTTTGCCATGCCCATCACCCCAAAAATCTATCAGTGAATGATTCCTTTCCAGAGTCACCTATCAGTGATAGATTTGTCAACGTGACCAAGGTGAACCGTGAGATCGTCGTCTCCGAAGCGCTCGACCTGCTCGACGAGGTCGGGCTGGACACGGTCAGTACGCGGCGGCTGGCGAAGCGGCTGGGCGTCGAACAGCCCTCGCTCTACTGGTACTTCCGCACCAAGAAGGACCTCCTCGCCGCCATGGCGGAGGCGGCGATGGCACCGCATGCGGCCGCCCCGCTGCCGACGCCCGACGACGACTGGCGCGACTGGTTCCTGGATAACATGCGAAGCTTCCGGCGCACCCTGCTGATGCGCCGGGACGGCGCACGCCTCCACGCAGGCAGCACTCCTGCCAACGACCTCGACCGGATCCGCCGCAAGATGGACTTCCTGGTCACCTCCGGAGTGCCTGAGCGGGACGCCCAGATGGCGATGCTGGCCGCCGGCCGTTTCACGGTCGGCAGCGTCCTGGAGGAACAGGCGGACGCCGACTCCGGCGACGGCTCGGATCCACCGGCGGACATGCCTGTGATCGACCACGAGTCGGCGTTCGAGGCCGGCCTGACCCTTATCTTGGACGGCCTGGTGCACCGCGCCGCAATACGGGCGGCCTCCCTGTCGGCAAACGAAGGTTTCTCGACAGGCCTTCGCTGACACCCGGAAAATCGGACACCAGTGGATGAAAAGCTGTCCTTGGGTGCCGGATTCGCATCTTGATTGACGACATGGTTTAACGACATCAAATAGGGGCCCCGAACCCTCTTGGAGGAGTGCGCCGTGCCGTTGGCTCAGATCCCGCTCGATGACCTGCGCGTCCTGGCCCTGGCCAAAGCCCGCCAGCAGCTCGCCCACGATGGGACCGGCTACGTTCCAGCTTGGGAGGAGCTGACCGACACCGAGCGGGAGCAGTCCCTCGGGCCCGCCCGCAGCTACCTCTACCGGTTCCGCGCTGCCCCCACCGGCGGGATGAGCGTCGGGACGGTCCTGAGCAAGCTGGCCGAGACCGCCGCGCACGTCGGCGAGTTCGCCCGCGAGTTCGGCACCCAGAACTGGGTCGACATGGACGAGGACGAGGACGAGGCCGCGGACTGGCGCAAGGTCGTCGCGGACCTGGAGGCCGCCGCCACCACCTTCCGCCGCACCGTCAACCTCATCGGCTGACCGGCCTCCGCCTGGCCTGACGCTCAAGGAGCGCCCGTGCAGATCGTGTACTCCCGGTCGTCGACCGCGACCCAGTCCCTCCTACGGCAGCGGCACATCCTGACCGAGGCCGGTCTGCTGGTCCGGACCGAAGGCGTCACCGAGGGGTTCCACTCGGCCCCTGGCGTGCTGCTGTTCGAAGACGCCGCGACCACCTCCAAGATCCCTGCGTTGGAGCGGCCCGCGTTCGCCAGGCTGGCCGCGGCCGCGAACCCGGGCGACACCATGACGGTCTCGGAGCTGTTCCGCCTGTGCCGGGACCTGGTCGACATCCACCACGTGCGGGCCTGGTGCCTGGCCCGCGGAGTCGCCCTGCGGGTGTTGTCGGGACCGTTGTCGAACTTCGCCGACCTCGCGGCGAAGGACGCGACCAGGGACCTGCTCATCAACGTCATCACGGCCGTGGGCCAGTTCCAGCGAGACCTGCAGAACGAGCTGACCGACGAGGGGATCGCCGCTGCCGAAGCCGAAGGCCGGTACCGGGGCCGGCCGCCCGCCCTGTCCGGCGACAAGCTTGAGGAAGTCCGCGCCGCCTTCCGCGACGAGGGTGCCTCGATCGCCGCCCTCGCCCGCAGGCACGGGGTGAGCCGAGTGGCCGTACGGACCGCGCTGAACGGCCTGCTGCCCGACCAGAGCACCCCGCCCGCTCGGACGGGATGATCAAGCGAACAGGACGACGGCGACCTGGCCGAAGAACCCGACCCTGATGGTCAGGCCGCGAGGCCCAGGTCGAGGCGGCGGCCCATGTCGATGTCGATCGTGCCGTACAGGTTGGCGTTGGACCAGAACAGCGGCGACAGGCCGCGCTTGTCGGCGTCGGTCAGGCGCTGCTGCCAGGCGGGGTCCTTGAGGGCACGCCCCCATGATCCGCTCGACCCGGCCCGGCGGTTCGATCCCCGACTTCCGGCAGCGGGCCAGCAACGCCGCCCGCAACCCCCTCATCCGTCAGGACCATCGGGCAGATTTCCGTGGCCAGCCACACGATGAGCGCGTCCTCGTCCGCCCGCGTCGGTTCCCGGAACCCCAACGCCTCCCGGATCTGCGCCCGGTGCCGCTCGATCGACCGGCCCGACCAGTCGTACTCCGCCAGCAGCGCCGGATCGACCTGTACCTGACCGGCGACGTAGTCCACCGCAGCCTTCGGCAGCTCACCCACATGCCGCGGGAACCGGGCCTCCTGCTCGAAAAACTTGAGCAAGAGGCTGAAGCCCAGGCGCGTCGCCCCCGTCTTGTTCCCCACCAGCTCCCAGTCGCCGTCCAGCAGAGTCCACGCCGCGATCAGCTCTTCCGGCTCCCACTCCCGACGCACCCGAACCCCCACCCTCCACACCCGACCCGACCGTCTCCAACACGAACACGATCAAGCAGGAACCCCCACCAACCAGCCGCATTCACCCGCCCGTAACGACCACGAACCGCAATCGTGATCACTCACTCAGCTACCTGGCGGCTGGGGACACGTTCGGGAACGGAGGGCGTACCCGAGGTTCGCGCGTGCGGTGGCTCAGGGAGGGCCCATGGCAGAACGAGGGAAAGCCCCGGGTCTGATCGGCGAGCTCGCGGCCGAGTTCGCCGGCACGATGATTCTCATCCTGTTCGGTCTCGGCGTGGTGGCCCAGGTGGCCGGCGGCGGTATCGGTGACCACGACAGCATCGCCTGGTCCTGGGGCCTGGGCGTGATGCTCGGCATCTACGTGGCCGGACGGATCAGCGGCGCACATCTCAATCCCGCCGTCACCATCGCGCTCGCGGCCTTCAAGGGCTTCGAGTGGCGCAAGGTGGCTCCCTACTCGATCGCCCAGTTCCTCGGCGCGTTCGTCGCCGCGCTGCTGGTGCGCTGGAACTACACCGAGGTCCTGCACGCCGCGGACCCCGGTCTCACCATCAAGACCCAGGGCGTCTTCTCCACTCTGCCCGGCAACGGCACGCTGCCGGTCGGCTAGTGGGGCGCCTTCCGCGACCAGGTGATCGGCACGGCCATCCTGCTGTTCCTGATCATCGCCATCACCGACGCCACGGGCACTACCCCGGCCGCCCACCTGGTGCCGTTCGTCATCGGCCTGCTCGTCGTCGGCATCGGCATGGCGTGGGGCACGAACGCCGGATACGCGACCAACCCGGCACGTGACTTCGGGCCGCGGCTCGCCAGCTTCCTCACCGGCTACGAAGGCGCGTTCCGCGATCAGACGGGGTATCCGTACTTCTGGATCCCGATCATCGGCGGACTCGCCGGCGCCGGCCTCTACCAACTGCTGATCGGCCGCTTCCTGCCTTCCGCCGTCCCGCAGGAGCCGGGCGAGCTGCCGGCTCCCGACCGTGCGGAGGCGACCCGCGGCTGATTTCGTCGCGAGATCTTCAAAAGGAGTCGTTAGGCGAGCCTGATCCGGACGATCTTTGTTGTGGGATGGTCGGGGCCTCTAGCGTCCTCCGAGCAGGCGATGGACGGCGTCGGCGACATACGTGCCTCGTTCGCTGCCTTTGGCAGCGGCGAACTCCGGACCGATCGAGACCCATGTGGCCGCGAGCTGCAGGACGAGAACGAGCAGAACTCCGGCCGGGTAGTGGCCGGGCAGTATCCCTTCCGCCTGCGCTCGGGCGATTTCGTCGATTTTGCTTTGGACACTGGCGGCGGCGAGCGGAACGGGAGCGTCCCCGCTCCGCTCCAGCCGCTGCCAGTCGGACATGCGCATGATCTCCGGGTGCTCGTCGTAGAGGGCGGCGAGCAGCGCGGCGTATCCAGGCAGGTCGTGCACGTCGAGCGGCGTCCGGGTGACGACCTGGGTGACGATGGCTTCGAAGGCGGCATCGAAGAGCTGATCCTTGCTGCCGTAGTAGTGGTAGATCTGCGCCTTGTTCGAGTCGGCCGCCGCGGCGATCCGGTCCACGCGGGCCCCCGCGATCCCGTAGGCGGCGAACTCCTTGATCGCTGCCTCCAGCAGGCGCTTGCGGGTGGCTTCGGCATCCCTTTGCATGCCCTCATCATATTTTTCTAACCGGTTAGTTGACAAGCTGGCCATACCGGCCTACGTTCTAACTAACCAGTTAGAAGATAGGTGAATGAGGGGACCCCCCATGCTCGGCAACGATCCTCAGATCCACTGGCGGGCGGCCCTGTCGGCCCGCACCTTCCAGCTTCTGTTCCGCCCGATGTTCCGGCTGCGGTACTCCTCACCGGAGTTGCAGTTCGCGACGAAGAAGATCGCCAAGCCTGCGCGGATCACGATCCCAACCCGGCACGGCACGCTCAAGGCTTTGGTCTACGCCCCCACGCCGCAGCACATCGCCGCGTGGCACGCTTCCGGCCGCCGGCCCCCGGTCCACCTGATCGTCCACGGCGGCGCGTTCATCGTCCGGGTGCCCCAGCAGGAGGACAACGTGGCCCGCTACCTCGCCTCCGAGATCGGCTGCTACGTCGTGATCCCCGACTACGACACCGCGCCCAAGGTCCGCTTCCCGGTGTCGGAGGAGCAGACCTACGACGTCTTCCGCTGGATCCACGGCAACGGCGAGGCCCGCGGCTGGGACGGTGAACGTGTCTCCGTCGGGGGTCCGAGCGCGGGCGGCAAGTTCGCGCTCAGCGTCGCGCAGCAGGCGATCGACGAAGGCGGATACGTGCCGGTCGCGATCAGTGCCGAGTTCGGCGCCGCGGACATCTCCCGTCCGGACTCCACGCGCACCTCGGCCAAGCCGAACCCGGTCGTCCCCCCGCAGATGATGGATCTGGTCCGTCGCACCTACTTCGTCGGCGCCGACCTCACCTCGCCGCTGGCCTCCCCGGCGCGCTACGAGCGGCTTGCGGAGTTCCCGCCCACCCTCATCATGACCGCCGAGTACGACACGCTGCGGCATGAGATGAACGACCTGGCGGCCGACCTGGCGGCCAAGGGCGTCCAGGTCACCCACCGCCAGTTCGACGGCGTCGACCACGGTTTCACCCACGTCAAGCCGGTCGAGGTCGCCCGTGAGGCGATCACCATGATCGGTGACCTGCTCCGCAAGGCGTACGCCTGATCCCCTGTTTGAAGCACCCGGAAAGGATGAATCTGCGATGACCCAGAAAATCTGGTTCGTGACGGGCAGTGCCCGTGGTCTCGGCCGCGAGATCGTGGCCGCCGCGCTGGAGCGTGGTGACCGGGTCGCGGCCACCGCCAGGAACCCGCGACGGCTGGACGATCTGTCCGCGGCCCACCCCGGTCGCCTGCTGGCCCTGCCGCTGGACGTGACCGACGCCGATGAGGCCGCAGCGGCCGTCCAGACGGCCGTGGCGGAGTTCGGCCGCCTGGACGTGATCGTCAACAACGCCGGTTACGCCGACCTGGCCTCGGTCGAGGACACCACCCTCGACAGCTTCCGGGCACAGATCGAGACGAACCTGTTCGGCGTCGTCAACGTCACCAAGGCCGCCCTTCCGGTCCTGCGCGGGCAGGGCAGTGGGCACATCATCACCGTCACCTCGGTTGGCGGACGCGTCGCCACCCCCGGGCTGTCGGCATACCAGACGGCCAAATGGGCGGTGAACGGCTTCACCGAGGTGCTGGCGGCCGAGGTCGGTCCGCTCGGCATCAAGGTGACGGCGATCGAGCCGGGCGGGATGCGGACCGATTGGGCGGGGTCCTCCATGACCATCCCCCCGCCCTCACCTCCGTACGCCGGCACGATCGGCTTCCTCAGCGACCTGTTCAAGGACGGCACCGACGCAGCCCTGGGCGACCCGGCGAAGGTCGCCGACGTGGTGACCCGCCTCGCCGACATGGACGAGCCGCCGCTGCGGCTGCTCCTCGGCTCCGATGCCCTCGCCAGCGCCAGCGCCGCCGCCAGGACGCTCGCCGCCCGCGACCAGGCCTGGCAGGAACTCAGCCGCTCGACCGACCGCGACGACGCCACGCCCCGCCAGCGCGACCCGCTCGGCCAGGCCGCCACGGACCCGGTGTCGGTCGTCCGGCGATTCCTGAGCGAGGTCGTCAACGGGGGTGACCTGGACGTGCTCGACGACCTGTGGTCGGAGGACCTGCGCTGGCACGGCGGAAGCCTGGGCGACATCCATGGCCTGGCCGCCTACAAGCAGTACCTGGGTGCCAGCATTTCTGGCGCTTTCACCGGAATGCGCCTCCGGGAGCAGGACATCGTCGCCACCGGTGACAAGGTCGTCGTCCGCTTCACCAACAGCGGGACTCATACCGGGCCGTTCATGGGCGCGCCCGCCAGCGGCCTACCAGCCGAATGGCTTGGCATCGGCATCTACACGGTGGCCAACGGAAAGATCACCGAAGCCTGGTTCGGCGAGGACATCCTCGGCATGCTCCGCCAACTCAACATCGTCAAACTCCCCGACGTGGCCTAAAGGCATGTGGCCGTGCGGACCAGCCTGGCGAGGGCGAGGGAGCGGCTGTGCGCGGGCCAGGCGATGTGGGTGACGACGGGGGGCGCGTCGGTCAAGGGGACGGCGGTGTGCTCGGCCCATAGCCAGGCGCGGGCGGAGTCGGGAACGACGGCCACGGTGCGTCCGAGGGCGATCAGCTGGGCCAGCTGCGTCTGGTCGTGGATCTCGGGACCAGGGCCGGGTGCGTACGTGCCGTAGCGGGGCCAGCGGGCGAGCGGAAGATCGGGGACGTCGCTGACGTCGGCCAGGGACAGAGTCTTGCGCGCGGCGAGGGGGTGCCCGGCGGGCAGGATAGCGATCTGCCCCTCGGTCAGCAGTTCCTCGCTGTCGAACCCGGCGAGGGAGTTGAACGGCGTGTGCATGAGCGCCACATCAGCGCGGCCATCGCGCAGCAGCCCTTCCTGCTCGCAAATGCCGCACAGCAGCACCTCGATCTCGGCGGCATCGTGCTCGGCCGCGTAAGCGTCGAGAAGCTTCTGCAGCAGCTCATGCGACCCGGCGGCCTTCACCGCCAGCACCAGGCGATTGCGGGGGCCACCCGGACTGTCGGCGCCACCGGCGCGACGGGTGCGGCGAGCGGCGGCGGTGGTCGCGTCGAGGGCTGCGCGGCCCTCGTGCAGCAGCACCTCTCCGGCGCCGGTCAGGGAGACGCCGCGGCGGTTACGTTCCAGCAGGGAGACGCCGAGGCGCCGCTCGAGCTGCTGGATCGCCCGGGACAGCGGCGGCTGGGCCATGCCGAGGCGCTCGGCGGCGCGGCCGAAGTGCAGCTCCTCGGCGACGGCCACGAAGTACCTCAACTCGCGGGTCTCCAAGGCGTCCACGACCACAGCCTACCCCGGTGATACCTACCGGGTATGACAGGACACCGTATCGGTGTTGGATGCACCGCTCGTCCGCGAGCGAACATCAACGGCATGAGCGAAACGAAGATCGCGCTGGTGACCGGCGCGAACAAGGGAATCGGGTACGAAATCGCGGCCGGCCTTGGCGCCCTCGGGTACCGCGTGGGCGTGGGAGCCCGTGACGAGGCCCGGCGCGAGACCGCCGTTGAGAAGCTGCGCGCCGCCGGGGTGGACGCATTCGGAGTGCCCCTTGACGTGATCAGCGACCAGAGCGTCACCGATGCCGCGGAACTGATCGAACGGCAGGCCGGGCGCCTGGACGTCCTGGTCAACAACGCCGGCATCTCAGGAGAGATGGGTCCCGGGTGGGTGCAGGACCCGACCACGCTCGACCTCGACGTGGTCCGCGCGGTCGTGGAGACCAACGTCATCGGTGTCATCCGGGTGACCAACGCGATGCTGCCGCTGCTGCGGCGCTCGACGTCGCCCCGCATCGTCAACGTCTCCAGTAGCGTCGCCTCCCTGACCCGGCAGGCGGACCCGGACATCGAGATCGGCCCGATCATGGCGGCCTACTCGCCGTCGAAGTCGTTCCTCAATGCCGTCACCGTGCAGTACGCCCGGCAGTTCGCCGGTACGAACATCCTGATCAACGCCGCCTGCCCGGGCCTGGTCGCGACCGACTTCACCGGCTTCCACGGGCCCCGCACTCCTGAACAGGGCGCAGCCACGGCGATCCGGCTCGCCACGCTGCCCGACGACGGCCCGACCGGTTCGTTCTTTGAGGACGACGGCGTCATCCCCTGGTGAGCCCGAACCCTGTCGGGTGCGTTCTTGGCGGGGTGGGACCGCTCGTTCCGCTGTGTCCGCCGGTACGGCGGTGCCGCGCTAAGATCGCGTCCCGTGCTTTCGGATGGCTTCTGGCGGATTATCAGGATTGGATTAGTAGGTCTGGTCCTTGCGGCGGCGGTCGCGGGCCTGGTGCTCGGCGACGCCTGGCTCTGGGTGGCCGTCGAATGGTCGCCGCCGGCCTTTGCGGGGTTCTACACGCGCGGCGGGTTTGACACCTGGACGACTGTGGCGCTGCTCGTGGCCGCCCTGGTGAAGGCCGCGTTCCTGTGGCTGATCCTGCGTGCCCCCGCGCCGGGACCGCTGGACCGCCGGGCGAAGGCGCTGCGCCGACTGCTGTATCTGGCGGTGGCGTACATCCTCGTGCTGTGGTTCCCGATCGCGCTGCTCCCCGACGCGGTCGACGCGGCATTCCTGCTCGCGCTGTGGACCGCGATCGACGTCCTCTACCTGCTCGTCATCCGCTGGCGGTCCCGCATGCTGCGTGCGGCGGCCGGAGTGCTGTTCGCGGTCGAGCTGGCCGGGATGGCCAACGAGCTGCTCGACGAACTCGACCTCCCAGAGCTCGGATCGGGCGGCATCGTCGGACTGGGCTTGATGCTGGGTGGAATGGCGGCGATCATCATCACGGTCGTCGGGCAGCGGCGCGATGGCCGGTGGAGCCGCGGCACGCAGGTCGCCGGGTGGTTGTCGGTGGGCTTCTACGTGCTGGTGAGCCCGCTCAACATTCTCCTCGGAATGATCTTCAGCGACGGTCTGGCAATGCCGGTCATGATCGACGCGGTGGGGCTCGTCAGCACTGTGTGGATCGCGGCGACCGCCCGTGAACTGCCCGCTGAGGGTCGCCCGGCGGACCTTCCGCCCGCGCGGCGGCGCATGATCCGTGTCGCGGTGGCGGCCGTGGCCGTACTGCTGATCATCCCACTGCTCCACCCGGAGCAGACCCCGCACCTCACCTACACCGGCTGGTCGATGGACTGCTATGACCGGCCCAGCTTCGGCGACCTGAAACCGGAGGAACGCGACGCCGCGTTCCTGTGCCGGGCGCGGAGCACCGATAGCGGGGTCCCGCCCATGTTCCCGGACAGCCTGTCGGACCAGGAGATCCTCGCGTACGGGCGGGCGCTGTGCCGTACCAAGGACGGCGACGAGCAGAAGGCGATTCTGACGCGGGCCGGGAGCGAGCGGCCCGCCTGGGGCGCGGACCTGTGGGACCTCGTCTACATCTGCCCGGAGATCGTCGGCGCAACCCATCCCGAGCTGCTGCGGTCGACCACGGAGACGGAGGCGGCGAACACCGCCTACATCGCCGAGCAGAACGCGAAGTGCCGCGACCCGTGGCCCCGGACGAAGGGTGTCGTCCAGGCCACGGCCAACTACTTCCTGTTCGTCGACGGCGATCCCGGCTATCTGGTCCACGACCCCGAAGACGAAGCGGCCGACGAGGCGGCGGAGCAGGCGACGGACAAGATGTACGACGACAGCGCCCTCATCGGGGTGGCCGGCAGCGCGGCGCTCATCGGGCACATCGACGACGTCGTCGATCTGTGCCTCACAGTGAAGGCCTTCCGCACCGCGCCGCCACCGCGGACGGCCGGGTGGGATCAAGTCAACGAGGTGCCGATCGTCAGCCGCAGCGGCCGGCTCACCGTGCCGGAGATGGGCGAGGGCGGAGACGTGGGCGCGGGTGCCCCGATGCCGAACCTGGCGATCGCGGGGAAGGGCCGCTACCGGCTCCGTGTCTACGTGCGGATCGGCGACGCAGGGGAGGAGCACCTGGTCGTCGTGTTCCCGGGTGCGTCGAGGAAGAGGCTGAAGCTGAAGCCGTGAGCGGCGGCCCCGATGCCCAGCCGGCTCAGCGGCCGTGGGCCCAGATCAAACCGCCGCGGCCAGAAGGTGCCGCGCCGACCGCCCAGGCGGAACCGCTCTCCGGCTGGATGGCGAGGTCACGGACGGACGCGTTCTGGTTCGGCGGAGCCGGAAAGGCGCCCGGCTCGACGCTATCGGCGCCGATGTGCAGGAACCCGCTGCCTCCGCCCTTGGCGTCGTAGACGACCCAGGCCCCGCCTCTGCCGTCGGGCTCCGCCTGGGCGCGCGGCTGGATACCCGGTTCACCACGGACCTCGAAGTTCAAGCCGCCCAGATAGCCGGACAGCAGCAATGTCTCCCCGCAGAAGGAGGACTTCGCACTGCCGCACGGCCAGGCGACCCAGCCGACGGCCATCACCCGGCCGGTCTCACCGTCGACCGCGACATCCGTCAGCTCCGAGATCTGGCCCGAGCGTGCGGACGGAATCGCTGGAAGCGCGACCGCGCGCCAGGCCGTGCCGGTCCAGCGGGCCAGCGCCGCCGTACCCCGCACCGAGCCCGCCGCCCACTTGCCGTCGAGTCCTTTGACCACGATCGGCGTGTGGACCTTGCGCCACACCGACCCGACCAGGCGCCGCAGCGTGGACCGCGCCTTCCACCCGGCGTCACCGGCCGCGGGAAACGCATTTGAGTTCTCGATGACCCACAGGTTCCTGCCGATGGAGTACGCCCGATCCACTCGGCCATAGCGCCATCGCTTGACCTGCCAGCGCTTGCCATCCCACCGGGCGTACCGCGACGCGCCGAACGCCCAGACCCTGGTGTCGGACGCCGACGCCAGCCGCTTCACCCGGAAGCCCGGCCCGGTGACACGCTTGAAGGTGGAGCGGCCGCCCTTGAGCAGGAGCGACTCGGTGCCGCTCGATAGGCGCCTCGTCCCGGCGACCCAGACCGCCCCACCCGGCGTCACCGTCACCGCGTCGTAGGAGTCACGGCGGTCGTCATGGACGACACTCCACTGACCGGCCGACGCCACGGCGTGGGCGGCGGCCGGCCCCGCAGCGACGAAAAAGGCGACGGCTGCAGCGGTGCCGCGAAACAATATTCCCACAAGGGTGAGACGCGCCTTTCAGCGGAAAAGTTTGCATGCCGAAGGATCTGCGCGCGGAGCGACCATCTTCTCGAGGGCGGTAGATGGCCGATCTGCCGCCGCTGGTGCTGTCGGAGATCCTCCGCGAGGCCGACCTCGCCGTGGGCGTGGCCTCGGTCGCCCGCGACGACCAGACGCTGATCGGCCACGAACGCTATTGGCGCTCCCGCAGCGTTGAAGCTGGTTCAGCGCGTCCCGGGAGCCAGGTCGCCCCGGATCAGGCCCACGCCGTCCGGCACGGCCGCCGGATCGCTGCCGACGTGGACCGGCCGGTTGCGCTGGTCGACGAAGACGACGCTCGGCTTCAGCGCACCGATCTCCTCCTCGGCCACCAGCGCGTACGCGATGATGATCACGAGGTCGCCCACGTCGATGAGCCGGGCCGCGGCCCCGTTGATCCCGATCACTCCGGAGCCCGCCGGGCCCTCGATCACGTACGTGGACAGACGGTTGCCGTTGTCGATGTCGACGATGTCGACCTTCTCGCCCTCGACCAGGTTGGCCGCGGCCATCAGGTCCGCACTGATCGTCACCGACCCGACGTAGTGCAGGTCCGCGTGCGTGACGGTGGCGCGGTGGATCTTCGACTTCATCAGCGTACGGAACATCATCCCCCACAGGGTCTGCGCGGTCCCTCATAGTGGGGCGTCTGCGGGCATTATCCACCGAAGCCTTAGGCGGCTCGGGGGTGGGTGGCGAAGAAGGACCAGATGGTCGCGGTGGCGTCGAACGCGTCCGAGGGCTTGTCGAGGAGCACCCGGTCGCCGGCGCCGCCCGGCCATTGGTGGCCTGCTCCGGCCACCGTGATCAGTTCGATGGCGCGGCCGTTCGCGCAGGTGGCGGTGGAGATCGTGCTCGGACCCTCGGTGCGTACGGTGGCCGCGCCGCAGCTTCCGGCCGTACGCCAGCGAGTGATCAGGTCGGGTACGGGCGGACCGTCGATCGCGACGTGACCGCTGCCGCGGCTGCCGTCGTACGGGACGCGCCGGTCGGCGGTGCCGTGGATGTGGAGCAGCGAGACCGGTCTCGGCCGTGGGCACGGCCCGAGCAGGGTGCCGGCGACCGGGGCGATCGCGGCGAACAGGTCGGTGTCGCAGGCCAGGCGGTAGGCGAGCATGGCGCCGTTGGACATGCCGGCGGCGTACACGCGGGAGGGGTCGACGGGCAGGTCGCGCCGGATCCGGGTGACGACCGCGGCGATGAATGCGACGTCGTCCACGTCCTGGGTGCCGGGCCGGCCGCAGCAGCCCGCGCCGGCGTTCCAGGCGCGGCCGAACCCGTCGGGGTAGGCGACCACGAAACGCCCGGTGTCGGCCATCGTGTCCCAGCCGTAGTCCTGCTCGGCTTGCGCGCCGCTGCCGAACCCGCCGTGCAGCATCACCACCAGGGGCGCCGCGGCGGGCAGGCTGTCAGGGCGGTACAGGTGGAACGTGCGGGTCTGGCCGCCGACCACGATCGTGTGGTCCGACCGGCCGGCGGGGATGGCCTCTCCGGCCTCGGCGGGTACGCAGGCCGCCGCGCCGGCCAAGAGGACGAGCGCACCCAGCGTCCGCGCTAACCGGGGCATCGCATCGGTCCTTCCCCTGCGGTCCGCCCGAGTCACGGCGGCCCTGGACACCATGATGCGCCAAGACCGTCACCGCCGGACTCCCCGCCCTGGCGTCCCCGTCCGCAGGGTCGTTCAGGGCCTGCGGCCGTGGAAGGTGCGGCGCAGGTCGCTCACCCAGGCGTCGGGGTTCTCCCAGGGGATGAAGTGGCCGCCGTGGTCGTGGGCGTTGACGTTGACGTGGTTGAACCAATCGGCTTGCGGGCCGGTCTTGAATGCCCGGACGCGCTCGCTGGCGGTGTGGATGCCGGGCGGGTTCTCGTACGTGACGAAGGTGAGGCCGACCGGGGCCTGCACGACCGGGGTGCGGTCGTGGGCGGGGGTCCAGGGGTAGCGGTTGGCATTGGCGTAGTAACGCATCGACGTGGCGATGGAGTTGTTCACCCAGTAGATCGTGGCGTGGGTGAGCAGGTCGTCCTTGGTGAAGACGGACTCGATGTCGCCGCCGTTGTCGCTCCAGGCGTTCCAGCGCTCCAGCAGCCAGGCGAGCAATCCGGCGGGTGAGTCGCTCAGCCCGTGGGCCAGGGTGGCGCCGTCGAGCATGTGCACGGCGAGGTGGGACGCCCAGCGGTGGTCCAGCTCGATGATGCGGGCGCGGACGTCGGCGGGCTGGTCGTCGGTGAGGGGCCGATTCCGGGCGAAGTCCCAGGCGCGGTGGCCGGTGAAGAAGTCGAGCGGCAGCCCGGAGCCGATGTGGATGCCGTACAGCTCGTCGGCGTACTTGTGGCCGAGTTGGCTGGAGACGATCCCGCCGATGTCGCAGCCCCCAGCGGCGTACTTCTCGTATCCCAGGGTCTCGGTCATCAGGGTGTGCCAGAGGTCGGAGACCTTCCAGAAGTTGACGTCAGAAAAGCCGGTGAGCGGCCCGCGGAAACCGAAGCCGGGCAGGGACGGCACGATGACGTCGAACGCGTCGGCGGGGTCACCGCCGGACGCGGCCGGGTCGGCGAGCGGGTCGATCACCTTCGACCAGTGCCAGAACGTCCACGGCCAGCCGTGGGTGAGGATCAACGGGATCGGGCGAGGGCCGCGGCCAAGCTTGCGCATGAAGTGCATCGGGACACCGGCGACGCTCACCTGGTAGTGCTCGTAAGCGTTGATGGCGGCCTCGGCCTTGCGCCAGTCGTAGGCGTCCCGCCAGTAGGCGACCAGCTCACGGAGATAGCTGTCCGGGACGCCGTAGAACCAGTCCCCGTTCCCCTCGTCCAGCGGCGGCCGGGTCAAGGTGAGACGGGCGCGCAGGTCATCGAGAACCTTGTCGGGCACATGGATCGGGGTGGGCTCCAGCGGGGCGGTCATGGCGTGATTCCTTACTGGCGACCGATGCGCTACTTCGCCGCGACTCGACCACCTTGGCACCGGCGCGGACACTCAACGGCTCTAACGATAGGACGTCTCCACATCCGCCCCGGGTCGCTCGTACCGAGAAGTAAGAAGAAAGGGCGCCCCACCAGGGCGCCCCCTTTTCCATTCAGGCGGAGACGGTGAACGAGTCCAGGTCGAACAGGAAGCCCGAGCCTCCGGTGAAGACCAGGTACAACGGCCCGGAGGCCGAGCCGGTCAACGTCGTGGAGACGGTCGCGTGGGTGTCCCAGCCGCCCGTCGGGCTCACCGCGACCGAGCCCAGCAACGTGCCCGTGGCCGATCCCGACCGCACCTGGATGCTGCCGCCGGATCCGGCCGAGGACACCCGGGCGCTGAAGCTGCGCAGGCCCGAGGTGTTCACCCCCGAGTACGCCGCCCAGTCGCCGTTCTCGATGTAACCGATCGAGTAGCCGCCCTGCGCGTTCGGGTGGTCGGCGGGCTGCACCCCGCTCTGCGAGGTGTAGGCCTCACCCTGGACGGTCTGCGGCTGCGGACCGCCGCCGGAGGTGGACACGGTGATGGTGTCCACGTCGAGCAGACTCCCCGAGCCACCGGTGAAGACCAGGTACAGCGGGCCCGAGCCCGAGCCGGTCAACGTCGTCGACACCGTCGTGAACGTGTCCCAGCCTCCGGTCGGCGCGACTGCCACCGAGCCGAGCAGGGTGCCGGTCTGCGACCCCGAACGGATCTGGATGGTGCCGCCGGGTCCGCCCGAGGACACCCGGGCGCTGAAGGTGCGCAGGCCCGCGGTGCTGACCTGCGAGTAGGCCGCCCAGTCGCCGTTGTCGATGTAGCCGACGGTCTGGCCACCGCTGGCGGTGGCGTGGCCCGCGCTCTGGACGCCGGACTGCGAGGTGAAGGCCTCACCCTCGACGGTCTGGCTGTTCCCCCCGCCGGCGGTGGTGAAGCTGATCGTGTACGTCTTCCCCGCGGTCGCCCCCCAGCTCAGCGTGTCACCGGTCCGGGAGGCGGTGACGGTCGCGCCGGTCTCGTCCTTGACCAGGTAGGTGCCGGTGGCGGCGGCGGTGCGGACCTTGACCGGGGCGGTCTTCGCGGTCCGCAGCGTGACCGTCTCGGCCGCGCCCGACTTCCACGTGGTGTCGATGGTGATGTCGCCACGCGCCTTGAGACCCGTCACCGAGCCGTTCGCCCACGTGCCGGGCAGGGCGGGCAGCACGTGCACGGTGTCGTGCTGGCTCTGGACGAGCATCTCGGCGACACCGGAGGTCGCGCCGAAGTTGCCGTCGATCTGGAACGGCGGGTGGGTGTCCCACAGGTTGTCGAGCGTGGACGACTTGAGCTGCTCGGACAGGAGCTTGTGGGCGCGGTTGCCGTCGAGCAGCCGCGCCCAGAAGTTGATCTTCCAGGCCTTCGACCAGCCGGTGCCGCCGTCGCCGCGCGCGTTCAGCGAGACCCGGGCCGCGTTCGCCTCGGCCGTACCCGGGAGGATCTGGTTGCTCGGGTGCAGGGCGAACAGGTGCGACACGTGGCGGTGGGTGTCGGTCTGGGAGTCCCAGTCGGTCTTCCACTCCTGGAGCTGGCCCCAGCGGCCGATGCGCAGGCCCGGGTCCAGGCGGGACAGAGCGGTGGTGAGCTCGCTCTGCAGCGTGGTGTCCACGTTCAGCGCGCGGGCGGAGTTCAGGGCATTGGTGAACACCTCCTTCACGATCTGCTGCGACATGGACGCGCCGGCCGAGAAGTCGCCGTTCTCCGGCGAGTAGCTGGGCGAGACCACGAGGCGGTTGTCGCGCGGGTCGGTGTGCAGGAAGTCCAGCCAGAACTCGGCCGCGCCCTTGATCGCCGGGTAGGCGGTGGTGCGCAGGTAGTTGAGGTCGCCGTTGAAGCGGTAGCTGTCGTAGAGGTGCTGGGTCGTCCAGGCGGCCGCCTCGGGGAACCAGAACGACTGCGGGTAGTTGTGCACGCCGGTGAAGCCGTAGGGGTTGGTCTCGTTGTTGACCACCCAGCCGCGGGCGCCGTACATGTTCGTGGCGGTGACCCGGCCGGGGGCGATCATGCTGGTGACGTAGCGGTCGTAGGGGCGGGTGGTCTCGCGGAGGTTGGTCTGCTCGGCCGGCCAGTAGTTCATCTGCAGGTTGATGTTGACGTGGTAGTCGGCGTCCCAGGGTGGGTTCACCACGTTGTTCCACACGCCCTGCAGGTTGGCCGGGAGGATGTCGTTCTCCCGGGACGAGGAGATCAGCAGATAGCGGCCGTACGCGAAGAACATCGCCTCCAGCGCCCGGTCCTGGGTCGACGAGCCGCCCGCGTAGTTGCTCCGCAGCGTGTTCGTCGGCACGGTCGGGTTCGTCTGGCCGATGTTCAGCGTCACCCGGTCGAACAGGTTCTTGTAGTCGGCCAGGTGGGCGGCCTTCAGGTCGTCGTAGCTCCGGGCCGCCGCCGTGGTGACCCGCGAGGTGACGCCCGCCGCCGGGTCGGTGCCCCGGTAGGTCGGGTACTGATCGGAGTAGTTGGTGCCCGCCGACAGCACCAGCATCACGCTGTTGGCGCCGGTGACGGTGACCCGGTCGCCGGAGTCGGTGCGGGTGCCGCCCTGGTTGACGACCTGGACCTGGGCCTCGAACTTCAGGCCGTTGCCGGCCAGCGCGCCCTTGATGGTCAACCGGCCGTTCGAGGCGGTCACGGTCTTGTCGGTACGCGGTGAGGTGTGCCGCAGTGTGAAGGAGACGCGGCCGGTCTGGTTGGCCGAGATGCGGGCCACGATCACGTTGCCGGGGTTGCTGGCGAAGTACTCGCGGGTGTATTCGACACCGCCGGCCGTGTAGCCGACCCGGGCGACCGCCTCGCGCAGGCGGAGCTCCCGGCGATACTCCGTGGTGCTCGACGGCGGGTTGGCGAAGTCGAGGAACAGGTCGCCGAAGGTCTGGTAGGAGCCGAAGTTGGTCTTGCCCTGGCCGAGGGCGTTCGCGACGGTCTGCGGGGCGATCCGCTGGCTCTGGTCGATCTGGGCCTGGATGTTGTCGATGGCCCCCGGGCGGGGGGAGGTCCAGTTCCCGTGGTTGTAGCCGCCGGAGGCGCCGGGGCCGCCGGTCCACAGGGTCTTCTCGTTGAACTGGATCTGCTCGGAGGCCACCCCGCCGAACAACTTGGCGCCCAGCGGGCCGTTGCCGATCGGCAGCGCCTGGGTCTCCCAGCTCGTCGCCGGCGAGTTGTACCACAACGTCAGGTCGTCGGTCGGGGGAAGCGCCAGCGCCGCCGCCTGGCTTTGGGTGATCGCGGTCATGCCCGTGAGCATGACCAACGCGGCCAGTCCGGCAATGCCTAATCTTCGGCGCACGGGGTCCTCCGGTCAGGTGAGGGGTCAATCAAGGAAATAGCATCGAAACACCCCCGAAACAAGGCTTTGCATCCGATGTTTCCAGGAGTGGGAGCTGATTTCTGACCGGTTGATCCCGATAAGGTGGACTACAGATCGGATGTATTTCGAGTTATCGGAATCACAGCTCGACGCCCGTTTTCGTAGCCCGCCAATGCACCGGCTGTCGGGCTCGCCCATCACCATTCACCCGCTCTGGCGACGCGGTGACCGGGTCGCGGCAGGTCACCGCCGAGCCGTGACGTCGATCAGCAGTATGAACGTGCCCAGGCAGACCGTCATCAGCGGCAGCCACTTGCGCATGTCGATACCTTCGTTTCTCGCGGTGGTGGCGGGTGGGTCAGCGGGTGGGAGGGACGAACTCGGGCTGGTCGAGCAGGCGTAGCCAGCTTCCGTCAGGCTGGCGCCGGACGACCTGCGCGCGGGCGCCGGTCCCGTCCTTCGGCGGAGTCGAGGTGAGGGCGATGTCGCCGCTTATCAGCGTCGGCAATGGTTGTTCCGGCTCGAAGCGGGGACGGTTAGCCAGCACCTTTTCCCACAGCGCGCGGATCGCATCCCGGCCCACCGTCTGGCCGCCCGGCGGGTAGGCCAGCACCGCGTCCTGTTCGTAGAGTGCGGCGACCCCGGCCGCGTCACCGGCGTTGGATCGTTCGACGAACAAGCGGGTGATGTCTTCGGGCCGCATGGCTTTCTCGTACTCCGGCATTGATTCCTCCTGGCGTTGGGCTTCAGCACTTCCCAGCGTGATCGCCCATTGATCAGAAGTCCAACAGATGGATCTGCTAGAAGCTAGAATCTCCAGTCATGGACCTGAGGCAGCTGGAATACTTCGTCGCGGTCGCCGAGGAGCAGAACTTCACCCGGGCGGCCGAGCGGGTGCACATCAGCCAGTCCGGCGTCAGCGCCCAGATCCGCCAGCTGGAACGTGAACTCGGTGCCGAGCTGTTCGATCGGTCGGCGCGCGCCGCCACCCTTACCGTCGCGGGAAAAGCCGCGCTCGAACACGCCCGCGCCGCGCTCGCCGCCGCTGGGGCGATCAGCCAGGCGGTCGGTGAGGTGACCGACCTGATCCGGGGTCGGCTCACGGTCGGGATGGTTATCGGCTGCACCGTCACGCCGCTGTTCGACGCCCTCGCCGCGTTCCACCGGGCGCATCCCGGTGTGGAGATCTCGCTGCTGGAGGACAACTCCGACCGGCTCGTCGAGGGGGTGCGCGCTCGCACCATCGACCTGGCCCTCGTCGGGACCGCAACCGCCACCCCCGACGGGCTGAACGCGCTGACAATCATCAGCGAACGGCTCGTCGCGGCAGTCCCGGCCGGACACCCCTTGGCGAAACAGCGGCGGATCACCCTGCGCGACCTGGGCGCCTACCCGATCGTCTGCATGCCACCCGGCACCGGCCTGCGCACGGTATTCGACCAGGCCTGCGCCGCACAGAGCCTCCAACCGGTGATCGCGCTGCAGGCCAGCGCCGCGGATGCCATCGCCGACCTCGCCACCCGCGGACTCGCCGTCGCCATCCTCAGCGACTCGATGGCCGCGCGCTACCGCGACCGGCTCACCGCCCTCGCCATCGACGACGTCGAAACACCGGCCCTGCTCGCCCTGATCTGGAAGAGCACGCGCAGCCCCGCAGTGCGTGAGTTGCTCGTGCACAGCCGACAAGCATTCACCAAGCCCGACCCTGCTTAGCAGGAACGCCTTTCAAGATCCACTCAATGGGGGTGTCAGCCACGCGGCGAGGATGGCCGGTTGTTCACTGGTGGGGTTCTGACGGTCGCGGGCGCTCCTGCAGTTGGTCGCGGCGGCGGGTGAGGTAGGCGGTCTCACCGGTGTTGCCGGCCAGCTCGATGGCCCGGTCGTAGGCCGCGCGTGACTGCTGACTTTGGCCCAGCCGGCGCAGCAGGTCGGCGCGGGTGGCGTGGTAGGCGTGATAGCCGGCCAACGCCTCGGCGAGGCGGTCAACGATGGCCAGTGCCACCTCCGGCCCGTCGAGCTCGGCCACGGCGATGGCCCGGTTGAGGGCGATGATCGGCGAGGGGTCGAGGCGGACGAGCTGGTCGTAGAGGGCGAGGACCTGCGACCAGTCGGTGTCGCGGATGTCGCGGGCGGAGGTGTGCACCGCGTTGATCGCGGCGAGGATCTGATAGCGACCCGGAGCCACCCCGGCAGCGGCAGCAGCCAGGCGCTCGCGCACCAGCCGATGACCTTCGGCGATCAGTTCCGCGTCCCAGGCGCCGCGGTCCTGCTCGTCGAGCGCGACCAGTTCGCCGCTGGCCGAGACCCGGGCGGGACGGCGGGCCTCGATGAGCAGCATCAGCGCCAGCAGGCCGGCCACTTCTCCGTCCTGCGGCAGGAGCGCGCGGATCAGGCGGGTGAGCCGGATCGCCTCGGCGGTCAGGTCGTGTCGTACGGGATCGGTGTCGGGGCCGCTGGCCAGGTAGCCCTCGTTGAAGACGAGGAACAGGACGGCCAGGACGCCGGAGACACGAGCCGGCAGATCGTCGGCGGACGGCATCCGATAGGGGATGCGCGCCGCCTTGATCTTGGCCTTCGCGCGGGTGATGCGCTGCTCCATGGTGGTCCCCTGCACCAGGAAGGCACGGGCGATCTCGGGCACGGTCAGACCGCCGACCATGCGCAGCGTCAACGCCACGCGCGCTTCCACCGCCAGCGCCGGGTGACAGCAGGTGAAGATCAGCCGGAGCCGGTCGTCGTCGATGGCGCCCAGCGGCTCGGGTGGGGTGTGGTCGTGCAGCACCTGAGCCTCCTTGTGCTTGTCGTCGCGTTTGTTCTCGCGCCGGATCCGGTCGATGGCCTTGCGGTTGGCGGTGGTGGTCAGCCACGCGCCCGGGTTGGGGGGCAGGCCGTCGGCCCGCCACCGCTCGACGGCGGTCGTGAACGCCTCGGCCGCTGCCTCCTCGGCGCTGCCGAGGTCGCCGAAGCGCCTGGTCAGGGCGGCCACCACCCGCGCCCACTCGGCGTGGTGGGCCCGAGTGATCGCCTCCTCGACGTCGCTCACTGGAACGGCCGCACCTCGATCTTCCGATCGCAGACCTTCGACGCCTCGGCGGCGAGCTTGAGCGCCACATCCAGATCGGGGGCCTCCCACACCCAGACGCCGGCGAGGTACTCCTTCGACTCCACGAAAGGCCCGTCGCTGAACACCGCCTGCTCGCCCCGGTTGTCGATGACCGTGGCCGCGTCGGTGTCCGCGAGTCCGCCCGCGAAAACCCAGTAGCCCTCGGCGATCAGTCGTTCGTTGAACGCGCTGATGGCAGGCCGCCTGTCCGTGCTGCCGGGATTGCTCTTGTCATCGATCACGGAAACCAGATACTGCATCTGAAGATCATCTCCTGTGGTGTCAAGACAGCGTGGTTCGGTGGTAGGGACTTCAGGCCCTTGCATACCGAGGGCGCCCGGCCGGCCGGTAGATCTGGATCGTCACGCCCTTCGAGTCGACCCGCGACTCGACCAGATCGAGCGCAAGATCCGGACCGGTCTCCGGGAACAGTCTCGCGCCCTGGCCGAGGATCACCGGGATCACGATCAGAATCATCTCGTCGACCAGATCGTTCTCCAGCAGCCACCGGGTCAGGGCGCCACTTCCGTGCACCTGCAGCTCACCCCCGGGCTTGGCCTTCAGCTCGCTGATGGCCGCCGCGAGGTCACCGCGGAGAACGGTCGTGTCCTCCCAACGCGGCGCGGTGAGCGTGGTCGAGGCAACGTACTTGGGGGCCTCGTTCAAGGCCACGCCGATGGGATGTGCGCGCATCTGGTCGATTGATCCCCAGGAGCCGGCGAACAACTCGTAGGTGCGCCGGCCGAACAGGAACGCCTCGGCGCGCTGGTAGGTCTGCGTGATGAACGTCCTGGTCTCGTCGTCACCCGCCCCCAGGGCCCATCCGCCGCGCTCGAATCCGTTCCTGCGGTCCTCATCCGACGCACCGCCGTTTCCCTGCATCACTCCATCGATGGTGACCTGAGTCACGGTCGTCAGCTTCATGATCGCGGTTCCTTAGCCTTGGCGCCGCCCCTTGCGGGCGGCTTCACCCCTGCTACGAACACCACCGCCCCGATCCGACACCTCCTCCCGGACTTCTTTGAAGAATTTCCGGACGCCGGTCGTCATCGATCCGATAGCACGACAGTGTCGCAGCGACTGCGCTCCACCTCCTCAAGCGCGCCCAGCGCGGACAAGCTCGTGGACCAGGTCGATCGCGAAGATCCTGACCAGTGGTGGCGGGCGTCGAACGGCTCGGGCGCGTGGGCAACCTCGTCGGTGGCGTAGCCGCCGAAGCGCTGGATGCGGGCGTCAGACCGCGCACTGCGTCGGCTTCGATGGAGATGCCGTTGTTGATGAGTTCGGTGGCGTGGGCGTGGCGGAGTTGGGTGCGCAACAGTTCCTGAGTTGAGTTCGCTGGAGCTCTCCTAACTTCCCCTCGACCTCCCTGTCCGCCGCCGTCGCGCGTGCCGTCTCCGGGATGCGCGTTTCCGCAGCCCGCTGACAAGGGTCACGATCGTCATCGGACAAGACCCGCCTGATTCCTCCGGCTTGACGCATGCCGATATCGGCATATGATGCTGCCCATGGCACGAGCAGCGACGACGTCGGACGTCTTCAACGCGATCGCCGAGCCGCAGCGCCGGGAGATCCTGGCACTGCTGCGGGCGGGTGAGCGGCCGGTGACCGAGTTGGCCCAGGAGCTGGGGATGACCCAGCCGGGCGCGTCCAAACACCTGCGGGTGCTCCGGGAGGTGGGGCTGGTGCGGGACCGCAAGGCAGGCAAGCAGCGCCTGTACGGCCTTGACGCCCGCGGGCTGCGACCGATCCACGAGTGGACCGGCGGGTTCGAGCGGTTCTGGAACGAGAGCTTCGACCGGCTGGACGCGTACGTGCAGGACCTCAAGCAGGCAAGGCAGGAGGAGTAACCGATGGCAGCGACAGGACGGGACGCGCCGGCGCAGTCAGCGACAGCCGACCGCGAGATCGTGATCTCCCGGGTCATCGACGCCCCACGAGAGCTGGTGTTCGAGGCGTTCACCGAAGTCCGGCACCTGTCGCGATGGTGGGGACCGGAGGGGTTCACCACCACCACGCGGGCGTTCGAGTTCCGGGTCGGCGGGGAGTGGGACTTCGTGATGCACGGACCGGACGGGACGGACTACCAGGAGTGGATCACCTGGACCGAGATCGCCCCGCCGGAGCGGATCGCGCTGCTGCACGGTGAGTCCCGCGGCGACCCGAACGCCTTCGAGTCGGTCCTCACGTTCGCGCCCGACGGCGCGGCGACCCGGATCGAGATGCGCACGGTGTTCCCCACCAAGGAGCTGCGCGACGAGGCGGTCGAGAAGTACCACGCGATCGAGGGCGGCCAGCAGACCCTGAGCAACCTGGCTGCCTACGTCACCGAGATCGTTCGAAAGGAAGTTGAAAACTAATGGCCAAAAAAGTGTTCTTCAGCGTGTCGATGTCGCTGGACGGTTTCATCGCACCCGAGTCCCTCGAGGATTTGATGGGGCGGCAATGGATAGCGCTGCAGCAGTGGATGTTCCCGCTGCGGTTCATCCGGGAGAACCTGAAGCTGGGCGAGGGCGGCGAGGAGGGCCGCGACAACGACATCGTGCGGGAGACGTTCGAGCGCACCGGCGCGAGCGTGATGGGCAAGCGCATGTTCGACGCCGGCGAGCAGATGTGGCCGGAGGAGGCGCCGTTCCACACGCCGGTCTTCGTCGTGACGCACGAGAAGCGTGACCCCTGGGAGCGGCCGGGTGGGACCACCTTCCACTTCGTCAACGACGGCATCGAGACCGCGCTCGACCAGGCCCGCGAGGCCGCCGGCGACCGAGACGTCCGCATCGCGGGCGGCGGCGCGACGATCCTGGAGTACGTGAACGCCGGCCTGATCGACGAGTTCTCGATCGCGCTCTCACCCGTGCTGTTCGGCTCCGGAATCCGCCTGTTCGAGGGCGTGGACGCGGGCCGCGTGGCCCTGGAGCCGGTCCGCGCGGAGCCGACGCAGCGGGTGACCCACCTGACCTACGAAGTCCGGGAGCGGTAACCGTCTCGACCTCAGCGCTTCCCCGCCGAAGTCAGCAGCGCGGTGAGACCCTCGACGCTCTGAGCGTCAGGAAGGGAGAGCGTTCGGGCCGCGATCTCGGCCCGAACGCTCCTCGGCGGTTTCAAGGGGTCGTTGCAACACAAGTGATCAACTGGTTGTCGCCAGAAGCTTAGCGAGACGCTCGGCGGGATTCTCCCAGCCGAGCGTTTTGCGTGGTCGGCCGTTGAGGCGTGCGGCAACGGCGGCGAGGTGCTCGGGACTGTGGACGGATAGGTCGGTGCCCTTGGGGAAGTACTGGCCGTTGGTGTTCTCGTTCGATCCGCGTTGCCAGGGCGAGTGCGGGTCGCGCCGCGCGGCGGGTTGCCGCCTCCCGCCGATCCGCTCGAGCGAGCCCGGGGAGATGGCCGTGTAGGGGCACGCTTCACGAGGTTGGCGATCCTCGAACTGTCGACTCAGAGATCTCTTGGCGGCCGGACAGAGCTCCAGTTCGCGTACCGGGAGTGGCCGCTGCTGTGGCGATCTTCACCTCCTGATCGGACAGAGTACTAATCAGCTATAGGATGCGGCCTCCGCCGGGTGGAGTTGGGCAGCGGGCGATGGTGACCGGCCCGGTGGCGGTGCCGCTCGGCAGCCTGTCCAGGCGCTGGGCGCGGTTCCGGAGAATCGCCTGACCAGCTCGCGTTAGCCGCTCTGAGCGAACCCTGTGATCCCGACGCGGTCGACAGCCCTGTTCGCTCAGCAGGTATCTTGACCTGTCTTCTCCTATCTGTTAGATGATTACATAGATTACAATCTTTGCACAGGAACGGGATGTGCCAATGATCGAGTTCGAGGTCATAGGAAACAACGCGAAACGGCCGAGACGGGCGGCTCGGCGTGGGCGCCGCACGAGGTTATGCCTCGTAGCCCTTCTGCTGACGATGTCCGCCATCATGGCGGTCCCGGCCAACGCCATGGGGAGCGCTCTTGCTCCCGAGAACGGGGCGGCCACTCGCGCGGCCGACTCTCGGGTGGCAGGTGATCCCCAGCCGCGTCCAGAGCAGTACGGGGTTGGGTACCAAACCGACGTTCCAGTAGAGATGAGCGACGGGGTCGTTCTCTATGCGGATATCTGGTACCCGACGAACTCGAGCACCGGGCAGCGGGCGCAGGGAAAGTTTCCGGTGCTGGTCGAGGTAACCCCGTATAACCCCGCAGCCCGCCGGGCGCCGGATCCAGTCGCGTACCAACGCTTTCTGGTATCCCGCGGTTACATATACGTCGTCGGGCAGGCCCGCGGCTCGTGGGGGGCCGGCGGTGTGAACTGCTTCCTCTGTGATCGAGAGAAGCAAGACGGCGTTGACTTCGTTTACTGGGCCTCCCGCCTCGCCGAGTCCAATGGCTCGGTCGGGCTCGCCGGTTGCTCATACATGGGCTTGAACCAGTACTTCACCGCTGCGAGGCTCGGCCCCGGCTCGCCGGTGAAGGCCATGGTGCCGACCGGCGCCGGCGGGTTCCTGTATCGCCAGGCGGAGTTCTTCGGGGGGATGCCAAACGGCACCGTGCGGACGCTGATCGCAGGTTGGGGGGCACTTGCCGGCAGTGCCTCGGCCGCCGAGTTGGGACTGCAAGTCGGTGCGGAACTCGACACCGGCGGAGATCGCTCATTCAACCGGCAATGGTGGCAGGAGCGCGAGCCTGCCTATGTCATCGAAGACGTCGTGAGGAGCGGAATTCCCGTATTGATCAGGTCGTCCTGGTACGACGAGTACTACAGTTCGAGCTCAGTCGAGACATATTCGATGCTCCAGAACGCTGCGGCGGGCAGGGATGTCTGGGCCCCGATGCGTCCTGGCCGGCAGGCGACACCGCGGTACCAGTTGATTATGGGTCCCGAGCGCCATTGCGCATTCGCGAACGACCCGGCGGTCCTCGCGTGGTTCGATTTCTGGCTGAAGGGCATTGGCGACGGTCTCAGTGAGACTGCGACACCTGTCCACCTCTACGAGATGGGCACAGATCGGTGGGTCGATGCGCCATCTCGCTATCCGACGGTTACCGACTACAAACCTTTGTATCTTAACTCAGATGGCAGGCTGACCAAGTCCAAGCCAAGGCCTGCGGCGGGAAGTGACCGTATCGCTTGGGCTGCACCACAGACCGGTGCCGTCCTTCAATACACGAGCGACCCGCTGACTCATGGCGTCACCCTCGTCGGATCGCCTGTCGCGACCATCTACGCCAGTTCGAGCAACGCGAATCTGGAACTTATCGCGGAACTATTCGACGTCGCTCCAGACGGAACCACGGCGCGGCTCACCATGGGTGCGATGATCGGCTCGATGCGCACGGTCGACCACACCAGATCGTGGTTCGACGCGAATGGCGATAGCATCAGGCCATTCCAGACCTACACGCAAGCGGTGCCCGTCGTACCTGGAAAAGTCACCCGGTACGACATCCAGTTCAATGCCCGGATGTTTGCGCTGAAGCCCGGACACCGGCTGCGACTGGTTCTGACAACTCAGTCGGACCTGAACACTTGTCGGGATCCGGGTGTCTCCACCTGCGCCTTCCCGAACGAGCCACAGCTGAGCACGCTGGAAAATGGCGTGTACGACGTGCAGCATAATGTGGTGTTCGACTCTCGGCTCAACCTACCGATGCTGCCATCTCGGTCGCTCCAGACAGGTGGCGGACTGCCTTCATTGCCGTGACGCGCCGTACGCCATCAGGGGCGAACTTTTGAATAACACCATCCGGGGGTTTGTACCCGCGTATGTCTGGGCGGAGGTCCCTCGCGTCTTGGAAGATCGCGAGGGACTTCTCGCCGCGGGACCTCGACCTGGAACGCGCTGAACGCCACTGCTCGCCGACGAGAGCATCGCGCTCGTCCCAAGTCCGAACGAAACGACGGCGCACCAGTCCCGTTCGAACGCGTGCGCCGGCATCGTGTGGGCGGTCCGTGATCGCTAGGCCGGACCGAGTAACCGGAAATTCCAGGTTGGCCGACCGGCTCCGCGACGGCCCTGGCCGCACGTAGCTGAGGCGTTGTCACGGCGGACCCGCCGTCTCGCGGGGAGGCAGGGATGACCCCGGGCCACCGCGAAGCCCCACATCGTTGATCACCATTCGTCTAGGCGTGGTGTTAGAGTGGCGAAACATTGATTGCGCCGATCAATCTTGACCCGTTCACTTGTTGGTAACACCATATGTTTCCAGGCCCGGTGAGTGGCACTAAGGCCCGAATTCAAACGAGGCCGTCCAGGCGGATTTTATGCCGCTCACCGGAATGCGGCCGCAAATTGGCTGAGCACTGGAAGGAAAGATCAGTTATATGAAGTCATCAATCAATCGCATCAAAAATAGCGTCGTGTCCCGATCTTCGAAGGCGCTTCCGGTTGTTCTTCTCGGAATCGTGGCGGTGACCTCCTGCGGCGTACCCGACAGCACAGCTGCCAATCCGGACAATTACCCCTCCAAGAAACTTCAGTGGCTCGTCCCATACGGCTCCAGCAGCGGCGCCGACCTCATGGTCCGGACGATGGTCAATATCATCAACAAGTACGGCAAATATCCGCAGCCCATGGAGGTCGACAACGTCGAGGGCGGAAGCGGTGCGACCGGCTACACGAAGCTCTACCAGAGCGCGGGAAATCCGTACGTGCTCAGCCCGACCGTAAGCAGCACGATCACGGTTCCACTGCAGGCCGACACCGTGTGGAGCATCACCGACTTCACGCCGGTCGCACTGATGGGACGGGACGACTACGTCCTTGCGGTCAAACGTGACTCCCCCTACAAGACGCTTGACGACTTCCTCTCCGCGGCCCGTAAGTCAGCCCTTTCCGTGGGTGGCACGAGTAAGGTCTCCGCAGCATTCATTTTTACCCAGGAGTTGTGCGGCGCGGCCGGATGCAAGACCAACTTCGTCCCCTTCGAAACGTCAGGAACGCTGACCACCGGCTTGCTGTCGGACAGCCTCGAAGCGATAGTGACAAACCCCGGTGAAATCAGCGGGCAATTGCGATCCGGTGATATCCGGGCGCTTGTCTTCGGCGGACCACGTCGCCTACCTCAAATCCCGGACGTCCCCACCGTCACCGAAGCCGGCTATGGTGCCGTCGACGCCTACGCTCCCCGCGGAATCGTGCTGCCGCCGAAGACTGACCCGAAGGTGCAGACCTATTGGGTCGACATGATGAAATTCATCGCGCAGACGCCGGAATGGAAGGAATACCTGTCGGCCAGATTTGTGACATCGGAACAGGCCTACGCCGCTGACTTCGGCACCCGAATCACCGAGTTGAAGACGACCTACCAGACCGTTCTCACAAAGGCGGGGGTGCTCTGAGATGGCGGCGCCGGAAACGGACCCGGTGCGGCGGATAGGGCCGTCACGCCGCCGTCTGCGGGCGATCTTCCCCGGGGTGGTCCTTGCCGTCGCGGTGACCTACACGCTGCTCAGTACGACGCTTGTTTTCTGGGCTGACGACCAGCCTGGCGCGGGTTTCTTCCCGCTCATTCTCGGTGTGCTCTTCTCGGCTTTCGCGCTGGCCGGCCTGGTCAAGGAACTGCTCCGAGCCCGCTCGGACCAGTCCGCCGGGCAGGAAGCTTCCGGCACGGCGCGCGTCCACGCCAGGGACTGCGCCGTACTGGCCGCGCTCGCCCTCGGCTATATCGTCCTGTTCTTCACCGCCGGCGTTCTCATCGCCACGATCCTGTTCTGCGTCGCCGCGGTGATGTTCCTGGTCAGCGAACGACGGATCAGGTCGATACTGATCGTCCTGCCGATCCCGATCGTGATCGTGTTCGGGCTCAACGCCCTGACGAACGGCGCCTTGATCTCCTTCTAGGCTCGCGGCCGCCGCACCGAGCCGAACTTCGATTCCACCGCCCGCGCGGTTCCTTAGGATCCACATGTCTAACCTTCTGCACGGCTTCTCCGACGTGCTGACCTGGGCCAATCTCGGCTACCTCGCCATCGGTGTGATGGTGGGCATGATGATCGGGCTGATCCCGGGCCTCGGCTCGATCGCCGGAATGGTCCTGCTCTTTCCGCTGGCGTTCACACTTGACCCGCTCCCGGCCATCGCCATGCTGGCGGCCGTCTACTACGGGGCGATGTACGGCGGCAGCGTCAGCGCCATTCTCATCAACATGCCCGGCCACGACAACGCGGTGGCATCCTCCTTCGACGGCTACCCGATGGCCGCACGCGGCCGCGCAGGGCAGGCACTGGTCATCCACGCCGTGACCTCGTTCCTCGGCGGCACGCTCGGCCTCGTACTGCTGTGCCTCCTCGCGCCGATCGGGTCGCGTCTGGCCGGCTCACTCGGACCGCCCGAGTTCTTCATGCTGGTGATCCTGGCACTCGCGCTGATGACCGGAATCGTGGGGGACGACAAGATCAAAGGCCTGCTCTCGGCGCTCTTCGGCTTCGCCATCGCCACCGTCGGGATCGACCTCGTCACCGGGCAGTCGCGCTTCACCTTCGGTAACCCGCTCCTGCTCGGCGGAATCGACATGGTCCCGGTGACGGTCGGCCTTTTCGCCATCGGCGAGGTGCTCTACTCGATCTACACCGGCCAGCACCGCAAAGGGCCTGAGGCGGCAGCCGCGCTTCCGAAGCTGACCTTCCGCCCAAGCAGGGAGGAGGTCGAATCCTCGCGGTTCGCCACCCTGCGCGGGACGCTCATCGGCTTCGCGCTCGGCGCCATGCCCGGGGCCGGCGCGACCGTCGCGTCGTTGAGCGCCTACTCGATCGAGAAGTCCGTATCGAAGCGTCCGGAGCGCTTCGGAAAGGGTGCGGTCGAGGGGCTCGCCGCGCCGGAGGCAGCGCATAACGCCGCGACGTCAGGCGCGATGATGCCGCTGCTGAGCCTCGGGATTCCAGGTTCGGCCGCGACCGCGGTCCTGCTCAGCGCGTTCCTGGTGGTTGGGCTACAGCCTGGCCCGCTGCTGATGCGAGAGAACCCCGAGTTCGCCTGGGGGGTGATCGCGAGCATGTACCTGGGCAACGTGGTCCTGCTGATCATCTGTATCGCCGGTATTCCGCTGCTTGCCCGGGTGGTCCGGGTGCACTTCAAGTACATCGGGCCGATCGTCGTCGTCATCGCCACCGTCGGCGCCTACCTTTCGCATACCAGCGTGGCCGACGTCTTGATCATGTACGTGTTCGGCGTCATCGGCTTCTTCATGCGTGTCAACGGCTACTCGCCGGCTCTTACGGTGATCGCCATGGTGCTCGGCCCGCTGGCGGAGTCGGCGATCCGCCAGTCCCTGCTCATCTCCAGCGGATCCCTGCTGATCTTTGTCGAACGGCCCTTCAGTCTCATCGTGGTGATCGTCGTGCTCGCCATCCTGGTCCTCCAGTTGATCATGCCCGCACTGCGCAGGCGACGCCACCGCACCTCTGACGACGGACCGGCGGGACCGGCGGAACAACCCATCGTGATGTCGGCCAACTAGCCGTCGCGCAGTCGGCAACGGACTTTCTGGAGATGAATTGACGAAGAAGAATGCCGGTGCCGCCATGGTGGAAGCCATGGCCGCACACGGGGTGCGGCGTTGTTACACAGTGCCCGGCGAGAGTTTTCTGCCGCTCCTGGAGGCAGCGGACAATCATGACGAGATCCAGCTGATCTCCACCCGGCACGAGTCGGGGGCGTCGTTCATGGCGGAGGCGGACGCAAGACTCACCGGGGCACCCGCGGTCGCGATGGCGACCCGCGGGCCCGGTGCCTGCAACCTGTCGATCGGCGTGCACACCGCGCACGAGGGTTCCACCGCGATGCTGGTGGTCCTTGGCGACGTCGAGACCGACCTGAGCTATCGCGGCGCGTTCCAAGAGGTCGATCTCGCCACGATGTACGCTCCGATCACCAAGATGGCCCTGCGGGCCACCCGGGGGGACCGGCTCGACGAGCTGACCTCGTACGCGCTTCGCGTCGCGACGTCCGGCTGCCCGGGGCCGGTGGCGATCACCGTCCCGCAGGACGTGTTGGACGCCGAATTCGCGACGATCAGCTCGCTGCCCGTGCCGGCCACATCCCCGGGTGCCCCGGATCCGGAATCCATGTCCGCACTGGCCGCCAGGCTCCGGCAGGCGCACGCGCCGGTGGCCATCGTGGGCGAAGGCGCCGTGGCCTGCCGCGACGACCTCGTCGGGTTCGCCGCGGAGTTCGGGGTAGGGGTTTACACCGGGTTCCGGCGTCAAGATGCCTTTCCCAACAACCACCCCAACTACCTGGGCCACCTCGGTCTGGCGCCGGTCCCCAGCACCTTGGCGGCCCTGCGGAGCGCCGATGTCGTCCTCGTGCTAGGAACCCGGCTGACCGAGGTGACCAGCCAGCGGTTCACGCTCCCAGCGCCGACCAGCTACGTCTGCCAGGTCGACACCGAGCCGGCCACGCTGGCCGCCCATGCCGCGCTCGATCTCGCCGTGGTCGCGGACGTCGGGCAGACGGTGCGGGCGCTCCGGCGCCTCGGCGGACCGGCGACGCCGCGCGACTGGGACGTGGAGCGGTCGGCGTTCGTGGCGTCCACCCGCCCCGCGCCGAGCCGGGCGTCGGTGGGTCTGGATCCGGTGGAGGTCGTCGCGACCATGACGGCGGTGTTGCCACGCGACACCATTGTGGCCAGCGACGCGGGCAATTTCGCCGCATCTCTGCATCGCTTCTGGACCTTCGATCACCCGCGCAGCCAGCTCGCGCCGACGAACGGCGCGATGGGGTACGCGGTGCCGGCCGGCGTCGCCGGTGCGCTGGCGACGACCGGCCGGCACGTGATCAGCGTCGTGGGCGACGGTGGTTTTCTGATGACCGGCCAGGAGATCGAAACAGCGGTCCGTGAGAACCTGTCGCTCACCGTGCTCGTGATGCGAAACGGCCTCCACGGGACCATCGCCATGCATCAGGCGCTGCGGGGCGTCAAGCCCGCAGCGACCGCGATCGGCGACGTCGATCTGTCGCAGTACGCCCGCGCCTTCGGGGCCAGAGGCATCCGCGTGGACGACGGCGGCGCGCTCGCTGACGCGTTGCGGCTCGGCCACCACGAGGGCGGGGTCACGATCATCGACGCCGTCCTCGACCCCGACCTGATCACGCCGGCCGCCCGGCTGTCGGAGCTTCGCGACCTGCGGGCCTCGTGATGGCAGCCGAGTTCACCGGCACCGATGCGTCCGAAGGAGACGACTTCACCTTGAACACAGCGGCTTTCCCGGACGGGGCCCTCAGCGGGGTCCGCGTCCTCGACTGCACCCAGATCCTGTCCGGTCCGTACGCCGGAGCCCTGCTGGGCGACCTTGGGGCAGATGTGATCAAGGTCGAGCGCCCCCGCGGCGGCGATGACGTGCGCAGCGCCGGCACCGTCTCCATCGCGGGATCCTCTCCGCAGTTCCACGCGGTGAACCGGAACAAGCGCAGTCTGGCACTGGACATCCGCACCGGCGACGGCCGTACCCTGTTCCTCGACCTTGTCGCGGGGGCGGACGTGGTCCTGGAGAACTTCCGGCCTGGGGTGATGGACAGGCTCGGCCTGGGCTACAACGCGCTGAAGGCACGGAACCCGGGAATCATCTACTGCTCGATCACCGGGTTCGGCGAGGACGGCCCGTCGAGCGACCGCCCCGGCTTCGACCTCGTGGCCCAGGGCGCCACAGGACTGATGAGCATGACCGGCTCCGAGGACGGCGAACTGGCCAAGATCGGAGTCCCGCTGACCGATCTCGGTGCCGGGATGCTGGCCTGTATCGCCATCCTCTCCGCCCTGCATGAGCGGACCCGTACCGGCCTGGGCCAACGGGTGGCGACGTCGCTCCTGCGTGCCGGGCTCGCCTTCACCGTCACCGAGACCGCATACCTGTGGGCGACTGGGCAAGTGGCCAACCCGAACGGCTCCGCGCACCGTGTGCTGGCCCCGTACCAGCTGGTCAGAGCTGGCGACGGCCCGATGTTGCTCGCGTGCGGCAACGACCGCTCCTTCGCCCGCCTGTGCACGACGATCGGCAAGCCCGAGCTGATCGCGGACGAGCGTTTCCGCGACAACGGGGGCAGGGTCGCGCACCGCCGCGAGCTGATCTCCGCTCTTGAGGACGTGCTGATCACGAAGAGCGCGGCGGAGTGGATCGACGCGCTGAACCGTGCGGGTTGCCCCTGCGGTCCGGTGAACACCATCGCCGAGGCCCTGGAGGATCCGCAGGCCATCCACTCGAAGCTCACCACGCATGCCGACCACCCGGTTGCCGGCCCGATCCGGCAACTCGCCCCACCGTTCACCATGGACCGGACCCCGGCTCGGGTCCGCGTCGGCGCTCCTGACCTGGGCCAGCACTCGAGGGCGATCCTCGGCTCTCTCGGTCTGGGCGCGAAGGAGATCGATCAGCTGATCGCCGACGGCACCGTCCACGCGGCGGACTGAGCTCCGCGAACAAACGACAAGAGACGAGCAGGAAGGATCCCCACCTGTGAACACCCCGACGGCCATTCCGGCCGAAAGCAAGGTCCACCACTACGACGACTTCACGATCGGCCAGGAGTTCGTGGCCGAGTTCGAGCTCACCCCAGAGCGCTACCGCGACGTCATTCGCATTCTCGCCTACACCGCACCGGTCGCCGTCGACTCCGAGGCCGCCCGGGCGAGCGGGCACGAGCAGGCGGTGATGCCGCCGGCGTATGCCGCCGCCTACCAGTTCGTCGCGGCGGTCCCTGGCGTGCTGCTGCCTCCCGGCGGGGTGTACGCCAAGCAGGAGCTCCGGATGCAGGGACCGTGCTACGTCGGCGACACCCTGACCACCCGGACCACCGTGCACGCCAAGTACGAGAAGCGCGGGCGCCTGTACGTGGTCATGGACTCGCAGACCACCAGGAACGTCGGGAGCCCGGTCATCTGGGGACGCCGGACCCGTATCTGGCCGAGCTGAAGGATTTCACTATGGCCGTCACCGCAGACACAACGACGAACGAGAGCGAGGCCGAGACCGTGATCGAGGGAACGTCCCGCGAGATCACCCAGGACCTGATGGTCGAGTACACCGACACGCTGGGTTTCCGGAACCCGATCCACTACAGCGGCGACTTCGCCGGAAAGAGCGAGTACGGCGGGCCGATCGCCTCCGGCCCCTTCGCCCTGGCCCTTGTCGACGATCTGTTGCTTCGCCATTTTCCCCGCTCCTGGCTGACCAGCGGCGCTCTTTCCGTCGCCTACCTCGCCCCGGTCAGGCCGGGTGCCACGATCACCGGACGCGTCGAGGTCACGGGGCTGGCGAAGAGCGCGCCCGGCAGCCGGGTCCAGCTCGCGGTCAGCTGCGTGACGGGGGAGGGCACCGTCGTCATGGCCGGCACGGCCTCCGTCGACGTGCTCTGAGACGGGAGCGTTGGCCGTGCATCGAAGTTATCTCTACGCGCCGGGACATTCGGCGAAGCTGCTCGGGAAGGTCTTCGACTGCGGCGCGGACGCGGTCATCCTCGACCTGGAGGACGCGGTCCCGCCGGAGCGCAAGGCCGAGGCGCGCAAGCTCGTCGCCGAGGTGCTCGGGCGCCGCCCCGCGTACGTCCGCATCAACGCGGTGCGGACCGAGCAGGCCGAGCGGGACCTCGAAGCCATTGGTGGTCTCTGCGCGGACATCAAGGTCCCCAAGGTCGAGTCGGCCGAGGATCTGGCCTGGGTCGCCGCCCGCGCGCCGGACGCTCGGCTCCACCCGATCCTGGAGAGCGCACGTGGCGTGCTGGCCGCTCGGGAGATCGCGGCGGCGCCCGGCGTCGCGGGGCTCTCGATGGGTATCCAGGACCTGAGCAGGGATCTGAGGTCGGGAACGGGCTGGGAGTCCATGCTCCTGGCGCGAAGCCAGGTCGTCATGGCGTCGAGCGCGGCCGGGGCCGTGCCCCCCGTCGACAGCGCCTTCGCGGCCATCCGGGATCTGGACGCGCTGCGCCGGGAGGCCGTCGCGGCCCGCGAACTGGGGTTCTTCGGCAAGGTGGCCGTCCACCCCGGTCAGGTCGACGTCATCAACGAGGTCTTCACCCCGTCCGAGTCGCAACTCGCGCACGCCCGCGAGATCGTACGGGCCTTCGACGCGGCCGGTCAGGCGGCCACCCGGACGCCCGCCGGTGACTTCGTCGACGCGCCCGTCGCGGAGCGAGCCCGCAACCTGCTCAGGCTCGGCCGTGCCACACCGGCCTGAGCCTGCGATGGGGGTCGAGGCGTGACGACGTATGATTCGGTCATGTCGGAGCCGGCCGAGGGCGAGCTCACCAGCAGGGACCTGCTCCGGGTCTATCTGGACGCGGTAACTCTGATCGAGCCGTTCCAGTACGAATTGGAGCAGCGCGCCAACATCACCTTGGTTCAGGCTCGGATGCTGCGCCGACTTCGGCACGGCCCCCGGACTCAGACCCAGCTCGGCCAGGGTATGGGCCTTTCGCCGTCCTCCGTCAGCAGGCTGGTCGACCGGCTCGTCGCCGAGGGTCTGGTCGTTCGCGGGAGAAGCGGCGGCGACGCCCGTCAGATCCTGGTCCGCGTCACTCCCAAGGGCCAGTCGCTGTTCGCGACGATGCGCGTGCTTCAGGGCACGGTAATCGAGCGAGCCGCCGCCGACATGCCGGGCGACCGGCGCAGACTCCTCCACGAGACTCTTCGCGAATTCGTCGACCGCGTCAAGGCGTACGGCGAGATCTAAGCCCCGCTCACCGGCGAGAACATGCTGGTCAACGGTGGCATAAGCATGCTAAATTTACTTGTCGTCATGACAAGTAAATTGAGATCGACTTCGATTTACTGACAGGAAGTGACGCCAATGGGCATGACGATGACCGAGAAGATCCTCGCGAGTTCCGCGGGGGTGCAGGAAGTCAGAGCCGGCGACACGGTGACGGTGGACGTGGAGACCATCGTGATGCTCGACTCCACGTTCCAGCCGGCCAGGCTTTCCGAAGAGCGCTGGGACGACGTGATCAGTGTCCGGCATCCCGAGCGGATCGCCATCGTCCTCGATCATCTGGTACCCGCGAACACCGAGATGACGGCGCAAGCCCACCGTCTCGCCAGGCAGTTCGCCGCCCGCTTCGGAATCACACGACTACACGACGTCGGCGCGGACCAGGGCATCTCCCATGTCATCGTCGCCGAGAACGGCTACGCCATCCCGGGAACCGTGCTGGTCAACAGTGACTCCCACGCCTGCGCTCTCGGCGCGTTCAACTGCGCCGCGATCGCGGTCGGGCGACCTGACATGGTCTACACCGCGGTGACGGGACAGACCTGGTTCGTCGCCGGTGAAACCGTACGCTATGACCTGCACGGCAGCCTCCGCCCCGGAGTCTCCGCCAAGGACGTCTTCTTGATGATCGCGGGCCGCTGGGGCGCGCACACCGGCCAGAACATCGAATACGGCGGGCCCGGTATCGCGTCACTGAACATGAACGCCCGCAGGACGATCGCGACGATGGGCACGGAGCTCTCGGCCAATTTCAGCGTCTTCGAACCGGACGACCTGATGCTCGGCTACCTCGCCGAGCGGAATCCCGGGGCCGTGCCCCGTCCGACGATGCCGGACCCCGATGCCCGCTACGTGGCGCGCCGTGAGATCGACCTCGGCGCCGTGGAACCGCTCGTCGCCCTGCCGGACGGGGTGCTCAACCAGACGGTGGCGATCGCCGAGGTCGAGGGCCGCAGGATCGACCAGGCGTTCATCGGGTCCTGCGCCAACGGCATGCTCGACGACCTCGAGGCCGCCGCGCAGGTGCTGCGTGGCCGCAAGGTCGCGCCGGGCACCCGCCTGATCGTCACTCCAGGGAGCCAGGCGGTCTACCTCGCGGCCGTGCGTTCGGGGATCGTCGAGGTTCTGATGGATGCCGGAGCGATTGTGACCCCGGCGACCTGCGGCGCGTGCTTCGGTGGCAACCTCGGCGTCCTGGCCCCGGACGAGGTCTGCATCACCGCCAGCACCCGCAACTTCAAGGGGCGGATGGGCGCGTCGAGCGCGCAGATCTACATGGCGTCTCCGGCGACCGTCGCCGCGTCGGCCATCGAGGGGCGTATCGCGCGCGCCTCCGGCTACTTCGAGAGGGACTGAAACATGGCCAGGGCTCAGTTCACCGCCCGCACCTGGGTGTTCGGCGACAACATGGACACTGATCTGATGCTGCCGGGACCCTACCTCTGGCGGTCCCCAGCGGACCGCGCGAAAGTGGTCTTCTCCGCCAATCGCCCCGGCTGGGTGGACGAGGTCAAGCAGGGCGACGCGCTCGTCGCGGGACACAACTTCGGAATCGGCTCGTCCCGCCCGGCCGCGCTCTCCCTCCGCACGTGCGGGATCGGCGTGGTCGTCGCCGAATCGATCAACACGCTCTTTCACCGTACCGCCATGAACTTCGGCCTCCCCGCGTTCGAGTGTCCTGGCATCTCCAGCCTGGTCCAGGAAGGCGACTCGATCACCGTGGACATCGATGACTGGACCGTGACCAACCATCGTGACGGCAACGTCCTTCCGGTGACTCCGGCGGCGGACACCCCCCTTGAGATCATGCTCGGCGGGGGCGTCATCGAGTTGCTTGAGCGCCGCGGCCTCATCGCCCCCCGCGCCGCGGCGAGCTGACCCGGACCTCCCGTTCGATTGGAACGCGGCCAGCCCCGCTGACTCGATATGGAGGAGGGAGTCGCAGTGGCGAAGACGATCGACGGTGAGTGGCTGACCATGGAGGAGACGTGCCAGCGGCTCGGCATCAAGCGAGAAACGGTCTATTCGTACGTGAGCCGTGGCCGCCTGCGCAGCCGCAGGTCCACCAGTGGCCGGGGCAGCGAGGTGCGCGCCGACGACGTGGAGCACCTCGCCAGCCTCACGGCCTGGCGGCGCTCGTACATCCCCCGGCCGGTGGAGTCCGCGATCACACTGATCAAGAACGGCTGCCTCTACTACCGCAGCCATGAGGTCTCGACCTTGGTCCGCGACTCCTCATTCGAACAGGTTGCGCTCACCTTGTGGGACGACGAGGAGAACGAGAGCGCAGGGCCCTGGGAGGCGGACGCCGATCTGGTGGAAAAGTGCCGCGCGGCGGCCCGCGTGCTGCCGGCGGACGCGACTCCGCTCGATCGTCTCCGGATGACCGCCGCCTGTGCGGGCTCGATGCTGAAGCCGCCTCGGGGTGAAGGCTGGTCCGCCGACAGCCGCCGCTATGCGGCCGAGTTCCTGACCACCGCCGTACGCGCGCTGCCTCATGCGTCCGGCAAGGGGCCGGGTGACGAGAGCCGGTTCGCGTCCATGCTGTGGTCGCGCCTCAGCTCCCGCGAGCCGACTCCGGCGGTGGTCGGAGTCCTGGACGCCGCCCTCATCCTGCTCGCCGACCATGATCTTCCGGAGTCGACGCGGGTCGTCCGTATGGCGGCCCGGGCCGGCGTCGGTATCTCCGGCATCGTCCGCCTCGGTCTCGACATCAACGGCGGCCCCGTCAAGAGCGCGACGGTCCTGGGGCTGTCGGCGCTGCTGGACGGCGCCCGGTCCGCGGCCGACCCCTATCGCCCGCGCACGGGGGAGCCTGTCCCCGGTTTCGGTCACGCGTCCTACCCGGACGGCGACCCACGGGCCCGGATTCTCCTGAACCTGCTCACCGGCGTCGACCCCGACGCTCTGGACCCCGTGAACTCAGCGTTGCACCGCGCACCGCTTTCGAGCCTGCCGCCCCCGAACATCGGATTCGTCCTGACCGTACTGGCGAACGTCGGCCAGATGGTGCCGGGCGCGGCCGAGGCGATCTTCGCAATCGCCCGATCTACCGGATGGATCGCACACGCCGGTGAGGAATACGCCCAAAACCCCGTCCGCGGCATCTACCACTCCGTCTACTGCCCACGCTGACGACCAGCGCGTCAGCGCCTGTCACATCTCCCTGCATGACCTCTGCGACGAACGCTATGCGGCCGCATCGTCTACTGCAAGGACGCCGATCGGATGGGCTCGTATGAGCACATCCGGTTCACGTTCCTGGGGTATGAGTTCCGGCCCCGGCTGGCCAAGAACAAGTACGGCAAGCACTTCGTGTCGTTCTTGCCCGCGGTCAGCACGCAGGCGATGAAGGCGATGGGAGCGGTGGTCCGCTCCTGGCATCTGTCCCGGCGCAGTGACAAGTCTCTGGACGACCTTGCCCGTATGTTCAACAGCATCGTGCAGGGGTGGATCAACTATTACGGGCGCTTCTACCGGTCCCGGTTGCTCTCCTTCCTCCGGCACCTCAACACCCTCCTGGTGGGCTGGGCGTGCCGGAAATACAAGCGGCTCAAACGCCGGGAACGGCGCGCGATGGTATGGCTGGCCGAGATCGCTCGGCGATCTCCCCGCCTGTTCGCGCACTGGCGACTCGACGCGCGTCCTGACGGCTGGGCGATGGGAGCCGGATAAGCCGAGAGGTTTACGTCCGGTTCTGCGAGAGGCCGGGGGTTTCCCCAGAGTTCGGGCGAACTGAAGGTTCCTCGGGATGAACCCGAGGGTCTTCATGCTCTATGGGCCGTTCTGACCCTTGGGTTCGCGGGAACCGGCGGGATCGTGCTGTTCGGCGGTGGTTTCCAGGAGCTGTCGGGCGATGGTTGCGTAGCGGATGGCGGTGGTGTCGTCGATCCCGAACACGGCGGCCAGGTGGAGGGGGTCGCCGTTGTGGGTGAGGGCTTCCTCGAGTTGCCGGTCGACCCGGAGCGCTTCCAGGGTGGCGGTGAGACCGCGGCAGCTCTCGGTCAGCCAGTTCTCGCTGACGGCCCGGGTGGCCATGGCGGTCTGCTGGTTGATGATCAGGTGCGGGTTGGCGGTGCCGGGCCAGCGAAGACTGCGGTGCTGCAGCCAGGCCAGGAGCAGGGTGCGGGTCAGGTCGTCGAGCGGACGGGCTCGACCGGTTAGGGTCAGCCGCCGGTTGCCGAGGTCGACGTCATCAAGATGCAGTTCCCGGATGGTCTTGGGCCGGGCTGCGTGGACGGCGGCCAAGGCCAGAGCGAGACGGGCCGCAGGGGTGAGGGCGGCGGCCGTGGCTTGGTCGATCTCCTCGGGTCGCAGCGGCTGGATGAGAATCAGGGGGCGCTGGCCGTCGTGGACGCCTCGGGTCGGATCGCGGAAGATCCTGCCGGTCTTCTTGCAGTGGCCGAACAGCGATCGCAGGGCCGTGAGGGTCTGGCGGCGCCGGGTCGAGGGCAGGAACTCGGTGGCCGCGACCACGTCGGTGGCGGTGACCTCACGCAAGTGCAGGTAGTCCTGTCCGGCCCAGTCCAGCAGCAGCGGGTGGACCCGGTTGAGGTTCATGCGGACGGTGTGTTCGTTGCGGGGGCGGCTGCGAGGTCCGCCCTTGCTGCGGGTGAGCAGCCAGTGCTCGACATCGGCGGCCATCGGCGAGGGCAGGAGTTGCAGCCGTTCCCGCCTCAGGGCGGCGAAGGAAGAGATCCGGTCGTCGTCCAGGAGCCCGGCAAGGTCCAGGATCTGGGCGGTGCGGGTGACGCTCAGGTCCCGGGAGTGCAAGGTCGCCGACAACCCGCTCCAGGCGATCAGGTCTCCGGCCTGGTGGTCGGCGAGCACGACGGCCAGCGCCCGGCCGGTCTCGATGACGATCCGGCTGTTCCAGCCGCGGGTCTCGGCGAGTTCGGCTGCGATGCGCCTGGTCTGCGACAGGGCGTCGTTGACGATGGTGGCGGCGACCCAATGCCGTGCGTCGAAATGCCGGGACTCACCGGGAGCACGCAGCTCCAGCTGCGTCCCGATAGCCGGGTCGAGGATCAGAGCGGGTTCGGCCGCCGAGATCTGGGGGGCCGGGCCGGTGTTGCCGAGGCGGTTCATTCCGGCCAAGGACAGCTGCCAGCAGCCGGCAGGCTTGAAGTCCTCTAGGGCGAGTCTGCGTCCGCCGGTCGCGGTGAGGCCGGCCTGCAGCCAGCACAGACGGCAGTACCCCTTCTTGATCGCGATGATCCGATCGCAGCCTTCGCATTCGCGGGAGCGGTAACGGCGGACGAAGTCGTAGCAGGCCCGGCAGTAGGACTGCGATCCATAGGAGAATCCCCAGGAAAAGCAGCCCGGGCAGCTGCCGATCGGAGTGTCGGCGCGGATCCGTCCAGCCATCAGGCGGGCGGAAGGGAGCGTCGGTCACGGCGTTGCGGCGTAACCGGTGGCCTAGGCCTGCCGGCAGATGGGGAGGAGCCCGTCTGTTCTCCGACGTCGCCCAGGCCGGGCCGGTCTTCGGCCTGGGCGATCTGGACCGGTTCAGCGATCAGTAGCTCCTGCACCCCGCAGCCCACCACGGCGCAGATGACGTCCAGGTCCTGGAGTTTGATGCTGGCCGGGCTGCCCGACCACAGGCCGGACATCTTCCCGGCACTGATCACCAGGCCCGCCTCGGCGAGCATTCGCTGCAACTCGCTGGCCTTCCAGATGCCGCGTTGAGCGGCGGCCAGCCGCAGGTTCCACTTCACGGGCTGAGCCCTTTCAAACGAGTCGCCGCCCGCTGCTGCCCCGCGATCCAGGCGTCCTCGACATGCGTGGCATGGACGTGGATGTAATTCATGGTCGTGGCGACCCAGGCATGGCCGAGGGTCTCTTGGATCGCGACCAGATCCATCCCGCCCAGATAGAGCTGCGAGGCGCAGAAATGCCGCAAGACGTGCGGCGTCACCCGGTCCGGCCAGTCCGGCAGATGCCTCACCGCCGCCGCGGCCAGCGCGGCCCGCAATGTCTCATTGCCGACCCGGGCCGCGCTCCCGTCAGCGTCGCGACGCTCGGAACAAAACAGCGGGGCGCCATGCCGGGCGTGATCGTCGTCGAAGCAGGACCACACGTCCTGGACGAACCAGCGCAGCGTCGCCCCCGCATTGTTGATCAATGGCACCATGCGTTCACGGGGCCCGGACCCGCGGGCTCCTTTGCCCTTGCGGACATGCAGTTTCCCGAACCGGCCCAGCTCCCACTTCACGTCGTTCAGGTCGAGATGGCTGGCCTCGTTGACCCGCAGCCCGACCTCGGCCATCAGCCGGGCCGCCGCGTAATTACGGGCCGCCGGCCCGTACTTCCGGCAGGTCGCCAGCTCTTGGCGCCATCCGGCGAACAGCAACTCCACCTGCGCCGCCGAGGGCGGGATCCGTAACGCCGCCCGGCCGGCACCCCGAGGCCGGTTCATCTCATCGATCGGGCATTGCACGACTCGGCCGGTCAGTTGATGGATCTCGATCTTGTGGCGGATCTCCAAGAACAGAAAGTACGTGCGGAGTGCCTGCGAACGGGCCAGCCGGGTGCCCTTGGCCGTCGCCCGCAATACCTTCCCGAAGTATCGGTCGGCGTCAGCGGGCTCCATCTCCCACAACGGCCGACCGAACCACGCCCTCACCTGCTCTAGGTGCAGCGCGTCCGAGCGGATCGTCGTATCCGCCATGCCCGCCGCCGCCCGGGCCAGCACGAACCCGGCCAGCACATCGGTCTCGAACGCCGCCAGCACCTGCGGCCCTGCCGGGGCACGCACCTCACGCAGATCCCGCACGACCGCCAGGCTCAACCGGGCCCCCTCGTCTTCACCGATCCAGCAAGACCGGCAACCCAGACGATAGGACCTCAGGAATCCCGAGATCTCTTCAGAGGACAAAACCAGCATGACTCGGACAAGAACCCCCTGCTCCAGGGGCTCGACAGGCTGGAGCGACCCCAGGGAACTCAGAGGTTATTTATTAGTGCGATTCCCCCGGCCTACTCTCCTCGCGATCATGGTGTGTGGTGCCAAAGCTCACGCGGACGCACTGTGGGAAGAGGTCGCCGATGTGCTCGCCCCGCTGGGGTTGCGGCTGTCGGAGTCCAAGACCCGTGTGGTCCACCCTGGACTGCGCATAGGACCGGCACGTCAGTGGGCTCGCGTCGCCGAGCACGAGATCCCGCAGGTACTTACTGATCGGGTCAACCTCGGTGCCATTGGCGTCGACGACCAGGTAGGGCATGGAGGGACGATCCCCTGCCCGAACCTCGCCGATGGGGGGCAGGTCGATACGCCCCTCCAACAGAGCCATGCGTACGTCGTCCAAAGACTGCTCTCCTCTCCTGGTATCCCTGTGAGGAGTGGGACAGAAGTGCAGTAACAGGGAGTGGGAGTGTTCGCGCTGTTCCACTTCTCCACGACCTGGAGACCGCCATGGATCTCGCGGCGCAGACCGGGGCCGGCGTCTGCCGCGAACACCCGGCCGGCGCCCGCCTCCCCGGCTGCCGTGGAGCATCATGCGGATGCGAGCCGATTCCCGGTTGCGACCAACGCGACTCACGCCAGCGGATATCCTGGTTCTACAACCTCGAGCTAAAGGAAACTCGCACGGTGACACAGTCGCGCACGCAGGGTGGGGACGATCGAACCGCCTTCCGCCGATCGCCCCCGTCGTCGTCGCCCCCTGAGGGTTCGGCGGATGCCGCCCTTGTGCCCGCCGCGTCCGAGGACGCCGCCAGGGACTGGCGTTCCCGGGTTGTCAACCGATCTCTCGGCCTCGCCGCCGACAAGGCCGTGCAGCGCGGCCAGGCGTTCATCAGCGCGGCGAGCCGGCTCATCCGCGGGGGCGACGCCAAGGACCTCACGATGCAGAAGGTGGCCGCCGAGGCGGGTCTGTCGCTGCGCGTGCTGTACCAGCACTTCGCTAGCAAGGACGACCTGCTGGTGGCGCTCGTAGAAGAAGCGGAACGGACCTTCACGCAGTTGATGAGGCAGCGCGTCGAGCAGTACACCGAGCCGCTCGACCGGCTGGGCGCGGCGCTCTACTTCGCGACCGACAAGCGGCTGCACACCGACGAGGGCTTCAACCGCGCGATGGCGTCCTACACCATGCAGGCCGCCGTCGTCTCACCCGAACAGCTCGGTCGGGCGCGGCGTCCGGTGACCCAGTTCTTCGCCGAGCTGATCGACAAGGTGATGCGAGCCGGCCTCGCCAGGGCCGATGACCCCGAGAACGCAGCGGTCAACCTCCTCCTGACGTACGTGAACTACCAGACGAACATCTACCTCGGGAACTTCATGGGTGGTCCGTTGCCCTCCAGCGAGAGCTTGATCCGCTTCTGCCTGGCGGGGCTCGGCGTCGAGGTCGAGGAAGGCTGGAACGAGCGGTTCCGGCTGAGCGAGGAGGATATCGTGCCCTACAAGGAGAAGGTCGAACGCTACACGAGCCGTCCTCGGAAACGCCGGGCCGACTGAGTTCGTCAAGAACGCCGCAGGCAGCTTCCGGACAGTGAGGACGGGCGCGACACCACTCGTCGCGTCCGTCCTCCGCCGTCAGCCGACCCGGTGGCTCCAGTTCCGTGCGTCCCGGACTACCTGGGAGAAGGGCTTGGTCGAGTCGAAACTGGGCTCCCGGGGCAGGCCGAGGACTCGTTCACCGATGCCGTTGCGCTGCATCTCGTTGGTGCCCGCGGCGATGGAGCTCACCCGGCCGTTGAGGTAGCCGGCCGATGTCGCCGCGCCCAGTTCGTCGTCCTCCCGCCAGAGCAGCCCGAGCGGTCCGGCGATCTCCACGGCGAGACGGGCCCGGATCGGCCCGAGGGTGCCCGACGCCAGCTTGCCGTAGGCGGCGATCGCCGGCTGCGGCTTGCTGGACGTCCGCAGGAGGGCGGAGATCCGCTTGCCGAGGTGGTATTGCGCGTAGTCGTTGACGTGCGCGCGGGCGATGGCCTGCCGGGCGACGGGATCGTCGGCACGTCCGGCCTGGCGGGCGGCCGCGACCAGGTCGGAGGCGAGGATCCGGGGTTCGATCGGTGCGGATCCGGACGAGCCGGCCCCTCGCTCGTAGACCAGCATGGTCTGGGCGACCGTCCACCCCTGGTCGACCTCGCCGATGACGTCGTCGTCGGTCAGCACGACGTTGTCGAGGAACTCCTCGCAGAACCCCGTGCTCCCGGTGATCTGTTTGATGGGCCGCACGAGCACTCCCGGAGCGTTCGTCGGTACGGCGAACCACGTCAGACCGACGTGCTTGGGGACATCCCAGTTGGTGCGGGCCAGGCACATGGCGTAGTCCGCGTGGTGGGCCCCGGTGCTCCAGATCTTGGCGCCGTTCAGCACCCAGCGGTCGTTCTCGCGGCCGGCCCGGGTCCGGATGCCCGCCAGGTCGGATCCCGCGTCGGGCTCGGAGTAGAACTGGCACCATAGCTCCTCGCCGGCCAGCATCTTCGGGATGTGGCGCCGCAGGAACTCAGGGGTGCAGTGCGCGAGCAGGGAGCGGCCGATCGCGGTGAACATCACGTGGCCGGCGCCGCCGAAATCCGGGGTGATATAGCCCGCGGCCTCCTCGCGGAACACCTGCTCGTGCGCCGGAGTGAGGCCGCGTCCTCCGTACTCCGCGGGGTAGGAGATTCCGGCGAATCCCGCCTCGAAGAACTTGCGCTGGAGAACCCGGCTCTCGGCGATCTCCTCGGGGGTCCTGTCGTCGGACCCGGCCGCTCGGGCGTCGGACTGCGGCCGGCGTTCGAGGTTGGCGCGAATCCACGTCCGGGCCTCACCCCGGAACTCATCGAGGTCGACCATATGCTTTGTCATCTCCGATTCCTCGTCACAGACCCGACAGTCGGCACAGCCGCTCGCGGTGCCAGGCCGGATCGCCGTACAGCGCCGCGTCCGTCGTGAGACGACGCAGGTACAGGTGCTGGTTGTGCTCCCAGGTGAAGCCGATCCCGCCGAACACCTGGAAGCAGTTCTGCGCCAGATCGACGCCGTGCTCGCCGACGAAGGCCTTCGCGATGCTGGCCGACTCCAGGGCGTAGCCGTCGTCCGTGCCGAGGTTCTCGGCGGCGCTGAGTGTGACCGCCTTGCTCATCTCCAGCAGGAGGCTGGTGTCCGCCAGGAGGTGCTTGATCGCCTGGAAGGACCCGATGGGCCGGCCGAACGCGATGCGGTCCTTGGCGTACTGGACGGCCATCGAGAAGTCGTGATCCATGGCACCCACGGACTCCGCGGCGGTGAGCACGCACCCGATCGCCAGCTGCCGGGCGGCCGGCTCCGCTGCCCGCCCCGGCTCGCCGACCACATCAGAGGCGCTGACCTGGACGCGGTCGAAGCGCACCTCGGTGAACGCGCGCGTGATGTCGAGGGACTCCAGCGACGTCACGGACACGCCCGGCAGGCCCGCGGGCAGGAGGAACTGCGACACGCCGTCCTCGACCTCCGCCGTCACGAGCAGCCAGGACGCCGTGTCGGCGTCCACCATGAAGCTAGTGGACCCGGTCAGCTCGTATCCGGAGCCGGTGGCCTTCGCCTGCACCGTGCCGCCGACCGGGCCGTGTACGGCAGGCGCGCCCACCGCCCAGGCCGCCGACTGCTCGCCGGACATGAGGGCGGCCAGGACCTTCTCCCGCTGCTCCTCGTTCCCCGCGACGCTGAGCGCGTGGGCGACCACGTTCGTCGCGACGAAGGCACCCGGCTGCAGCATGCCGCCGCGCAGGTAGGCGACGAGCGTCGCGTCGACGGCACCGTTGCCGGACACGCTGCCACCACCGAACTCGTCAGGGACCAGCATCGAGAACCAGCCGAGCTCGGCCGCCCGCCGGCGGTAGTCGGCTGCCCAGTCCGCGTCGCGGAAGGGCTTCTCCCGCACCCGCTCCAGCGGGTACGTCTGCTCGATGAAGCGGGCAGAGGCATCGAGCAGGTACCGCTGGTCCTGGGTCACGTCACGATCCATAACTTTCCCTCATTCCGGTGATGGCGGGGGTCGCAAAGACGCTGGAGGCTGCGGTGTAGGTGCGACGTCGGGCTCCAACGGCACTGACGTCCTGCTGCGTGCACGCTACTTGATAACCACGTTCTCATCAATAAGAAACGTAAGTCCACAGGGCGGACGGCTGTCATGCCATGTGGCGATGGCTCGGGAGATCACCCTGTGCCGCATGGCGATCCGGGCCCTTCGACGCGCCTGGGCGTGTTGGTGGAGTTCCCGATCGCAGGGCACCTGCGCGCCGCGCTGAGAGGATCGTCTTTGCGCAATCTGGCGATGTGATGGTGGCATTGCAGAAACTATGTTCTCTATAACCGTATACATCCTTTGCAGTAGCAGGTAGCCTCCGAATCATCCCAAGTTGGCCGCCGGACCCCGGTCCACCTCTACGTGAGTGCGGTGTCGGCCGGCTAGCCGCCTCAGCGACAAGTGACACTGCGCCAGGCAGGTGCACGAAGGGAAAAGGTCGGAGTGATGACCCAAACGGGTGCCGAGGACGCGATGGCAGTCGACCCCTACTTCTCTGATCCTCGACTCCAGTCCTTGATCGGTCCCGGTGGGCCGTTCGAGGTGGAGGAGATCATCCTCGATGGCGTCCCTGTGCGGTCCTTCGTTCGCGCGCCCCGGACGATCATGGAGATCTTCCAGCTGGGCAAGGCGCACGCCGACCTCGTCCACCTGGTGTACTACGACGAGCGGTGGACGTTCGCGGACGTGCGACGCCGGGCGCTTAGCACGGCGCGAGAACTGAAGACGCGCTACGGCGTGCGGCCCGGCGACCGCGTCGCCATCGCGATGCGCAACTACCCCGAGTTCTTCATCGGCTTCTGGGCCACCGCCGCGCTCGGAGCCGTCATTGTCCCGCTGAACTCATGGTGGACCGGGTTCGAGCTGGCCTACGCGCTGAAGGACGCCGGGGCGAAGGTCGTCTTCGCCGACCAGGAGCGCATCGAGCGCCTGGCCTCGACCGGCGTCGAGACCTCGGGCGTCGCGGTTGTGGCCGTCCGGACCGACCGGTCCGCCGGGGACGGGCTCGTGCACGCGGCCGACCTGATGGCGGGCGAACCGCTCGCTGAGAGCGAGTTCGCCGACCTGGGGCCGGACGACCCGGTGACGATCCTCTACACGTCCGGGACGACGGGTCACCCCAAGGGGGCGCTCGGTACCAACCGGGGCCACATCGCGAGCTTCTTGAACATGTCCTTCATGGCCGCCCGCGACATGATCATCACCGGCCGCACCACCGGGGAGCCCAGGCAGCCGGCGAGCATCGGCTCAGCACCGCTGTTCCACATCGGTGGTGTCGCCATCGCGCTCGGCGGGCAGCTGCACGGTTCGAAGACGGTGCTCGTGCGCAAGTGGGATCTCGTGGAGGCCCTGACGCTGGCCGAGAAGGAAGGCGTGACCAGCTTCGGCGGTGTGCCGACCACGGCTCGTCAGATCCTGGACTACCCGAGGTTGTCCGACTACAAGCTCCGGCTGAACGGATTCACCATGGGCGGCGCCGCGGTGCCCCCGGACCTTCCCGGCCGCGCCCTGGAGGCCTTCGGCTCCGTGCAGCTGCTCAACGGGTACGGCTCGACGGAGACCTCTTCCGCGGTGGTGGCCAACGTCGGTGACGAGTACGCCCAGCACCCTCGGAGCATCGGCCGGCCCAACCTGACGGCCGACCTGCGCGTCGAGGACCCGGACGGCCTGCCCGTCGGACCCGGCCAGATCGGGGAGCTCTGCTTCCGCTCGCCGCAGATCGTCAAGGAATACTGGAACAACCCCGAGGCGACGCGGGAAGCGATCGTCGACGGCTGGTTCCACACCGGTGACCTGGGCTACGTCGACGAGGACGGCTTCGTGTACGTGGTCGACCGCCTCAAGGACGTGGTCATCCGCGGCGGCGAGAACGTGTACTGCGCCGAGGTCGAGGCCATCCTCTTCAAGCACCCGGACATCGCCGACGCGGCCGTCCTCGGCGTGCCCGATCCGGTCATGGGGGAGCGGGTCTGCGCCGTCGTGGTGCCGCGCGACGGCGCCGAGATCGAGTTCGCGGCCCTGCGGAATTACCTCACGCAGTACCTGGCCTACTTCAAGGCGCCCGAGGCCCTGATCGTGACGGACGAGGTGCCGAAGACCGCCACCGGCAAGATCGCTAAGAACGAGCTGCGCAAGCTCGTGGCCGACGAGCCGGAGCGCATCCAGCGGATCTAGCCACCGGCGGCCCCGGTCCTCGGAGCGGCAGCCGCGGGGACCGGGGCACGCACATCCCGTTATCCAGGCACCGCCGGCGGGGACACGCGCGGCGGTGTGGACACATCCGGAAGGTAAGCATGAAACTGGACTACAAGCCGTTCGACGCCGACAACCACTACTACGAAAGCCTGGACGCGTTCACGCGGTACCAGGCCAAGGCGATGGCGCGCCGCGGGGTGCAGGTCCTGCGGGAGGGCAAGCGGGCGTACATCCTGGTGGGAGGCAAGATCCTCCGCTTCATCGCGAACCCGACCTTCAACCCGGTCATCGTGCCGGGGAGCACCGAGCTGATGTTCCGCGGGCAGGTGCCCGAGGGGGTGGACCCGGCGTCGCTGTCAAAGGTCGAGCCGATCCACGCCGAGTACCAGGACCGTGACGCCCGCATCCGGGTCATGGACGAGCAGGGGCTCGGCGCGGTGCTCATGTTCCCGACTCTGGGTGTCGGGGTGGAGCAGGCCCTGATCAGCGACACCGAAGCCGCGACGCACTGCCTCGCCTCGTTCAACCGGTGGCTGGAGGAGGACTGGGGGTTCGCCTACCAGGGCCGGATCTTCGCAGCACCGCTGCTGTCGCTGGCCGACCCCGACGCCGCCCTGGCGGAACTGGACTCGCTGATCGAGCGCGGCGCGAAGCTGATCCACCTGCGACCCGCCCCGGTGCCCTCGGCCGCCGGCCCGCGCTCGTTCGGCCACCCCGCCCACGACCCGGTCTGGGCCAGGCTGGCGGAGGCCGGCATCCCGGTCGCCTTCCACCTCGGCGACAGCGGGTACATGCACTACTCGGCGGCCTGGGGCGGGGAGTCCGAGATGGACCCCTTCGGCCGCAAGCACGACGCGCTGGACCAGGTCCTAGTCGACGACCGGGCCATCTACGACACGATGGCGTCGATGATCGTGCACGGTGTCTTCCACCGGTTCCCGACACTGCGGGTCGCGAGCATCGAGAACGGGTCCGACTGGGTGGCCATCCTCGCCAAACGGCTGCGCAAGAAGGCGAACCAGGCGCCGTCCTTCTTCCCGGAGGACCCGCTGGACGTCCTTCGCCGCAACGTGTGGGTGTCGCCCTACTACGAGGAGGACCTGCCCATGCTGGCGCAGACGATCGGGGCCAACAAGATCCTTTTTGGCTCCGACTGGCCGCACGGCGAGGGGTTGTCGGACCCGGTCTCGTTCACCAAGGAGTTGACCGGCTTCTCGGCCGGTGACGTCCGCAAGATCATGCGTGACAACGTCATCGAGTACCTCGGGGCCGAGCCGGCGCAGTGAGCCGTTCCGGTCTCCGGTGAACCCGTTCACGCTCGGGGCGGCACGAGGGCCATGCGGCTTCGTGCCGCCTCGTGTCACGCGGGCACCGGGCGAGTGCTCAGTCGGCGAGGGGAGTCCGGCGCCGGGAGAATACGGCGATCCCCACCGAGACCACCGTGGTGACGGCGCCGGCCAGCCCCAGGGTTTGCATCGTGCCGAGCGCGGTGGCCACCTGGCCCTGCCACAGGCCGCCCAAGGGCACGAGCCCGCCCCATCCGATCATGAACAGGGCCATGACGCGCCCGCGCTTGTTCTCGGCCGCGAGCAACTGGATCAGGGTGTTCAGCGTCGTCATGGCGGCGAAGTAGGTGCCCCCGCTGAGGGCGAGCAGCAACAGCGCCAGCGGCCAGTTGGAGGTCAGGCTGAACAGGGCCAGCGTCGCGCCGAAGCCTCCGGTCAGCAGCGCCCCCGTACGCAGCGTCGGGGCCGACTCCCGGAACCCGGTGAACAGCGCCCCGGCCATCGAGCCGAGCCCGGCGATGGCGACCATGGCGGTGAACCCGTCCGGTCCCTTTCCGAAGGCGCGGTCGGCGACGACCGGGAGTAGCGCGGTGTACGCACCGGCGAACAGGGAAGACAGGCAGACCACGGTCAGCGCCGCCCCCATGGGCGGCCGCCGCCGGGCGTGCATGATTCCGTCGCTGAGCTGCTGGAGAAAGGGGGCCGCCGGCTCCGGTTCGTACGGGGATACCCGTACCCGAGCTAGGATCGCCAGCTGGCCGAGGCCGGCCAGGGCGTACAGCGTGAACGCGACTGTTTCGCCGGCCAGCACGATGACCGGCGCCGCCAGCGTCGGCCCGACCACGCGGGAGAGGTTGGAGGCCACGGACATCAGCGAGACGGCGCTCGTCAGGTCTTTCGCCGGCACCGTCGCGGCGATGATGGCCTGCTGAGCCGGCGCATTGAACGCGAACACCGTACCGACCATGAAGGCGAACGGCAGCAGCAGCGTTGGCGTGATCAGTCGCGCGAACTGCAGCGCGCTGAGCGTGCCCATGGTGACGGTGGTCGCGCCGAACCCGGCCATCAGGATCACCTTGCGATCCACGCGGTCCGCCAGCACCCCGGCGAACGAGGTCAGCACCAGCATCGGGATGAAGCTGATGAAGAACAGCAGTCCCAGCCAGCGAGGGTCGCTGTGGGTCAGCCGTGCCATGAACGTCTGCATGGAGACCATCGCGATCCAGAAGCCGAGCTGCCCGACGAACAACGTCGCCCACACCCGGCGGAACGGCCGGTAGCCAAGCGCGCGGATGCCGCGGCCACGGGGTGAGGTGAGAAACCACGCCCACCGCGTGACGCCGACCTGAGTCTCAGTACTGGGGGCGATCGGTGCTGCCGCGCGGTGATCGGCGTGCTCGGCCTCAGCGTCGGTCATGCTATGCCCCCATATGTCGCACCTTGTCCGGGTGTCCGGTCTGCAACAATAGGAAACGCCGATCCACATAGCAAGAATTCAGTTGTTTATTGACGAGATTGACGTTCTAACATATGGTCATCGAGATTATACGATTAGCGGTCTCGCGCGGCGTCCCAGGCCGCTCGCGCACCGCGATTTGCTCAGGACGAGGGCTATGACCGAGATCGCGCAGCAGGACCAAGAGGTCGCGCAGCCGTACGAGACGCTCGTGATCGAGCGCATCGGGAAGGTGCGGCGGCTCACGCTCAACCGCCCGGAGCGCCGCAACGCGCTCTCGCCGCAGCTACAGGACGAGCTCGTCGACGCCGTCCGGGTGGCCCAGCTCGACAAGGACATCCGGGCGATCATCATCCGCGGTGCCGGCCCGTCCTTCTGCGCGGGCTACGACATCAACCCCAACAAGGCCGGTCAGGGCCGCGAATACGCCCCGCCGATGACCGTGGAGGAAGACGTCGCGCTGTGCCTGACCTTCGGCGAGAAGTGGGGCAAGCTGTGGAACTGCCGGGTCCCGGTCATCGCCCAGGTGCACGGGTACTGCGTGGCAGGCGGGACCGACCTGGCATTGCACTGCGACATGGTCATCGCCGCGGATGACGCCAAGCTTGGCTTCCCGCCGGTCCGCTCGCAGGGCGGGCCGCCCACCCACATGTGGGTGTACCACGCCGGACCGCAGTGGTCCAAGCGGCTCCTCCTCACCGGCGACACCATCTCGGGGGCGAAGGCCGCTGAGATCGGCCTCGTGCTCGAATCGGTGCCCGCCGAGCAGCTCGACGACCACGTGCTCGCGCTGGCGACGCGCATGTCGCACATCGGGCACGACCTTCTGGTGCACAACAAGCGGATCGTCAACCTGGGCGTCGAGCTCATGGGGCGCGGCACGATGCAGGCCATCGCGGCCATCCACGACGTGCTCGGCCACAACGCACCCGAGGCGGCGGAGTTCAACGGGCGCCTGCGCCAGGACGGCGTGCGTGCCGCCGTCAAGGAGCGGGACGCGCTCTTCCCGTGACTGGAGAAACGATGGAAAGGCCCCTGGCGGGGGTGCGGATCCTCGAACTCGCCACCGGGATCGCCGGCCCGTACGCGGGGAAGCTGCTCGCGGACTACGGCGCCGAGGTCATCAAGGCAGAGCCCGTCGAGGGAGACGAGTCACGCGGCCGCGCCCCGTTCCTAGACTCGGCTCCCGATGGCGAGTGGAGTGCGCTGTTCCTCCACCTCAACGCCAACAAGCGCGCCGTCACGGTCGCCGCCGGCACGCCGGGCGGCCAGGACCTGATCCGGCGTCTCGTCTCCTCCGCCGACATCTGCCTGGAGTCGTTCGCGCCCGGCGCGCTCGCCGGGTGGGGGCTGGGCTTCGAGGCGCTCCGGGAGATCAACCCCTCGCTGGTCCTCACCAGCGTGACCCCCTTCGGCCAGGACGGTCCTTACGCGGGCTATCGCGGCAGCGAGCTGGTGTACGCCGCGCTGGGCGGCATGAACGCGACCCGGGGGGCCGACCGCCGCCCGGTCGCACCCGGCGGCAACCTGAGCCAGTACCACGCCGGCTGCCTCGCGGCCGCGGCCACGATGGGCGCCCTGCTCGCCGCCGAGGAGAACGGCGAGGGCGAGCACGTGGATATATCGATCATGGCGGCCGAAGCCGCCTCGGCGGACAGCACGATGGTGTTCCTGACGGCGCACGCTTACAACGGCCGGACCTCGTCCCCGCCCCCTGCCTCGGCCGGCCCGCAGGTGACCGGGCTGGGACCGCTCCCGAACGGCGCCTTCGCGTGCGCCGACGGGACGGTGACCGTCTCGACGGTGCACCAGTGGGTGCCCCGCATGCTCAAGGTGGTCGACGACCCGGTCCTCGCGGAGATCTTCTCCGATCCCGCCCGGCTGGCCGAGCCCGGCACCGCGGCCGTGGTCGACGACATCGTCGCGCGCTGGTTCCGAGGCCGCACCAAGCGCGAGGCCATGCTCCAGGCGCAGGCTCTGGGGTGGCCGGTCACCGCCATCCAGGCGCCCGCGGAGCTCCTCGACGACCCGCACTTCAGCTCACGCGGCGCCGTCTTCCAGGCGGAGCACCCGGAGGCAGGGCGCATCGCCCAGCTCGGCCCGCCGATCCGGCTGGCCGGCGGCTGGCAGCTCCGGCGTCCCGCGCCCCGGCTCGGTGAGCACAACGACGAGGTGTACGGCGAGCTGGGGCTGGGCCGGACGGAACTGGCCGCGTACCGCGCCGCCGGCGTTATCTGAGGGGATTCGATGAGAAAGCTGCCTCTCGACGGGGTGCGCGTGCTCGACATGACCGTGGCGTGGAGCGGGCCGTACGTGACGATGCTGCTCGCCGACTTCGGCGCCGAGGTGATCCGCGTCGAGAACCCGCGGATCTTCCCGACCAGCACGAGGGGTGTGATGCCGCGGCCATCCGCCCAGGCGGTGGCCGCGGCGACGAACCTCAACATGTCGGGCTACCCGGACCTCGACCCCGGGGAGCGGCCGTGGAACCGGAGCGCCATCTTCAACTGGCACGGGCGGAACAAGCGCTCGATGACGCTCGACCTGCGCCAGGAGCACGGCAAGGAGGTGTTCCTGCGTCTGATCGAGCTCAGCGACGTCTTGGTGGAGAACAACGCGCCGAACACCCTGGACCGGCTCGGCCTCGGCTACGACCGCCTCGCCGAGCGCAATCCCGGGCTTGTCATGCTCCGGATGTCCTCCGGCGGCCTGGACGGCCCCTATCGCGACTTCATCGGGTTCGGCAGCAGCTTCGAGGGTCTCGTCGGGCTCCGCTCGATCCGCGGCCAGCCGGGCACGCCGCCGGAGGCGAGCCCGATGTCCCTGCACATGGACGCCGCGGCGGGGACCACGGGTGCCTACGCCGTGATGCTCGCGCTGCGGCGCAAGCGGCGAACCGGCGCAGGGGGGCTGGTCGAGCTGCCTCAGCTGGAGAACCTCATGCACCACATCGGCGAGGTCGTGCTGGCCGCCGCCCGGGGACAGGACATCGGGCCGCTGGGCAACCGCGATGCCCAGCACGCGCCGCAGGGTGTCTACCCATGCGCGGGGCAGGACCGGTGGGCGGCGATCAGCGTCGGTTCTGACGACCAGTGGGACGGCCTGCGACGTGCCATGGGTGCGCCTGCGTGGGCCGAGGACCCGCGGTTCGGCACCGCCAGCGGCCGGATGGCGGCACACGACGAGCTCGACGAGCGGATCGCGTCGTGGACGGGGGAGCTCGACCGGTACGAGGTGTTCCAGCGCTGCCAGGCCGAGGGGGTGGCGGCGGCTCCCGTGACCGACGAGGCGGATCTGTTCGCCGACGCGTCGCTGCGCCACCGGCGGTTCTTCCGGCCGATGTCGTCGCCGCACACCGGGGAGCACGAGTACCCCGCCCACGCGGTGCGCTGGTCGGGACCGCCCTTCCGGTGGGAGCGCGCCTCGCCCGGCCTCGGTGAGGACAACGACTACCTCTACAAGGAAGTGCTTCAGGTGACGGATGAGGAATACGAGCGGCTGCGCCGAGAAGGCCACCTCAGCGAGGACTACCTCGACGCCGAGGGACGGCCGCTGTGAGCGCCGGACGGGAGGTCGGCCCGATGGATTCAGAAGATCCTGACCTGCGGGAGTATCGGAGCAACGCACGCGCCTGGCTCACCGGGAACCTGGCGCGCCGCGCCACCGGCGGCCGGTCGCCCATCGTCCGCAGCGAGACCAGGAGCGCGGAGGACATCGCCCGCAACCGCGCTCTGCAGCGCGTGCTGTTCGAGGGCGGCTACGCCGGCATCACCTTCCCGAAGGAGTACGGCGGGCAGGGGCTGACGCCGGCGTACGAGCGGGCGTTCCGCGCGGAGGCCGCCGAGTTCGTGCTGCCGGACCTCGGCGGCGCGGGCGCGATGACCATGACGGCGATCGCCCAGTCGATGCTCGCGCACGCCTCGCCGGCGTTTCTGCGGCGGCACATCCCGAAGATGCTGTCCGGTGAGGAGGTCTGGTGCCAGTTCTACTCCGAGCCCGAGGCTGGTTCTGATCTGGCCGGAATCCGGACGACGGCGAAACGCGACGGCGACCGGTGGGTCATCAACGGCTCGAAGATCTGGACGACCGGGGCCTACTACTCCGACTGGGCGATGTGCCTGGCGCGAACGGACTGGAACGTCCCCAAGCACCAAGGGCTGACCTGGTTCGTCATCCCGACGGACGCGGCCGGCGTCACGATCCAGAAGATCACCCAGATCGACGGGAACGCGGGCTTCTGCCAGGAGTTCCTGGACGACGTCATCGTGACCGACGACGACATGCTCGGCGAACTCGGCCAGGGGTGGACGGTCGCCCAGACGATGCTCGTTTACGAGCGTGGCGGCGGCACCCCGATGGCGGGGCTGACGGCGTCCGGCCGGCCTGAGCTGGCACCTGACCTGGTCGCGCTCGCGCGCGCCGTGGACCGCACCGGCGACCCCCTGGTGCGCCAGCTCATCGCCCGGGCGCACACCATCGACGTCGCGCTGTCGTGCCTGGGAGAACGCATCAGGGCGCGCCTGGCCGGCTCGGACACCCCGAACCCCGCCGTGGCCGGGTACGCCAAGCTCGCCTCGGGGACGTTCGCGCCGGTCCGGGCCCGGATCGCCGCGGAGATCGGCGGCGCGGCGGCGGTCCTCTGGCCCGGCGACGAGGACACCTCGGACGTGGCGATGAACTACCTCAACGGCCGCATGGTGGCGATCGCATCCGGCACCAACGAGATGCAGCGCAACGGGATCGGCGAGCGGGTGCTCGGACTGCCCCGTGAACCGAGCTTCGATCAGGCGAAACCGTTCGCCGAGGTCGTGCGGGCGGCCCACACCTGGAATCACCGCGTCTGAGGGACGGCACGAGGGCTGGCCGCACCTTCGCAGGGTGTGGGGAGCACGGAAGGAAATCATGGCTGACCACACCCACTTCGACCATGTCGCGATCGCCGTCCGCCGGTGGTCGGACGCGTACCCGGCGCTCGTCGAGGAACTCGGCGGCGCCTGGTGCCTCGGCGGGGTCACGGAGACGTTCTCGCCAGGCCAGTTCCGGTTCGCCGAGGAGATGACGGTGGAGGTCCTGCAACCGGGGTCCGCCGGTGAGAACTTCGTGAGCCGGTTCCTCACCGAGCGCGGCCCGGCGGCGCACCACCTCACCTTCAAGGTGCGCAGCATGGCCGAGTTCAGCTCGGCATGTGCCGAGCTCGGATACGACCTGCTGCCTGCCCACCTCGACGTCCCCGGCCGCACGGAGATCTTCGTACACCCCCGGGCCAGCGGGATGGGGACGCTGCTGCAGGCGATCGAGGAGCACGAGCGGTTCAGCGTGACGACGCCGCGGCCCGCCGAGGTTCCCGCCCCCTCCAGGCCCGCGCTGCGGGTCGCGTGGGTCGCGCTCGTCGTGCCGGAACTCGATCGGGCCATGGCCCTGTTCACCGGGGTCCTCGGCGGAACCGTCCTGATGAGCGGCGACTCGGGCCGTGGCCGGCACGTGCTCCTCGAATGGGCGCCGGGCCGTCGGCTGCTCCTGCTCGACGGCGGCGCGGGTGCGGCGCTCGGGCGCGGAGACGGCAGTCCGGGCGTGGACCACGTCCTCTTCTCGGAGCCGCAGGAGCCGCTGCCCAGGCTCCAGGAGATCGCCGGCGCGGCGCCCGTGCCGGGTTCCGACGTCCTGGGCCTCCCGCTCCTCGACGCGCGTCATGGCCGCCGGGAGGTCCCGGGTGCGCGCCACAGTGCCGGGGTGGAGCCGGTCGCCCGCTGAGCGACACGGCAGATCTGGACGACGGCGGAGAAGCCGTCGTCCTCTGCCGTATTACCGTTGTAAACCGGATGTGTCCAAACCCGCACACGTCATTGACGTGAATATAGTTCCAACATACTCTCTATCGAGAATCCTGTTTCACCGCAGTGTGACGCAGGAACCCGGCATCGATGCCGGCACGACGAGAGGTGGATCCAATGACCTCTTCCTTACGCCCAGATACCGGGCCTTCCAGCCATGACTGAACGCGACCCGCTGCTGGCCGAGGCAGCGACCTGGTACGGCGACGGCCGATCCCCCGAGGCGGGGGACTGGCGGTCGCGCGTGGTGGGTCACTCCCTGGGCGACGCGACGGACAAGGCGGTGGAACGCGGCCGGGCGCTGATCGCGGCGGCCAGCCGACTGATCATGCGTTCGGGCGGCGCCGACTTCAGCGTGCAGAATGTCGCGACCGAGGCCGGCGTATCGCTACGAATCCTGTACCGGCACTTCACCGGACGGGACGACCTCCTCGTCGCCTTGGTGGAGGAGACGAACCTCGTTCTGGCCCGGCTCGTCCGCGAGCATGCCAAGCGCTTCAGCGACCCGCTGGACCGCCTCGGTGCCGCCCTGTTCTTCGCCACGGACGCGCGCCAGCACACCGACGCGTCCTACAACGCCGCCATGACCCGGCTCATCCTGAGCGTCAGCGTCAACGCCGGGGAGGCGGTCGGGCGGGCGCGCCGGCCGCTGATCGCCGCCTTTGCGGCGTTGATCCGGCCGCTGGTCGACGCGAAATGCATCGAGCCGGGCGATCCGGAGGAGCTGGCGGGCACCATCACGCGGTGCTACCTGGCTTTCCAGAACGACCGCTACCTCGGGAGCGCGGTCGGCGGCGCGCCTCTCGCGCAGGAGCGGTTCATCCGCTTCTGCATCCGCGGTCTCGGCGCGGAGACCCCGCCCGGGTGGGAGGAGCGGTTCCGCCTGAGCGAGGAGGAGATCGAGATTTCGCGGCTGAAGTCGGCCGAGATCTCCGGCGTCATCCGGCAGCCCGGGTGCCCGATTCCCTGAGCAGCGCCCCTGCCATCCCGCACCGCCGACCCGACACGTCCATCAGCACCGTCAGCACCACGGCCGGCGGTTCCCCCGGCACCACCTGACGGCTTCTCACCACCGCCCACCTGACGGGTGGTGATCCGCCTCCGCCACGCACCGCGTGTGCCACCCCTCACCTCTGGAGATCCCGTTGAAGACATATCCACGGCTCCGAACGGGTCAGCCGACTCGAATGCTGCCCCTGCTGCTGGTCGCTCTGCTCGGCGTGAGCCTCGCGGCGTGCGGGGGCGGCGCGAGCGAACCGAAGGCAGGCAGCAGTTCCGCCGCGTCGACCGAGCTGGATCCGAACGCGACGATTCGCTACGCGACGCTGCCGCCGGCCGCGATCGACCCGCACCGCACCACCTGCGCCTGCGAGATCGTCCACCTGGGACCGGTCTACGAGACGCTCGTCGCGCGCGACGCCGGCGGCCGACCGGTGCCCGGGCTGGCCAAGTCGTGGGAGTTCTCCGCCGACGGCAAGACGCTGACCTTCCACCTGCAGGACGGGGTCACCTTCCACGACGGATCGCCGTTCAACGCCGAGGCGGTGAAGGCGAACCTCGACCGTGCCCTGACGCTGCCGGAGTCGACCGTCAAGGGCGACCTCGCCGCCATCGAAGGCGTCAACGCCATCGACGAGCGCACCGTCCAGCTCAACCTGAAGGAACCGGGTGCGTCACTGCCCCTGATCCTGTCGAACATCGCCGGCATGATGGTCAGCCCGGCGGCCCTGAAGAGCGCGGACCTGAACACCACGATGGTCGGCACGGGTCCGTACAAGCTGACGACGCACGAGACCGGCCGGCGGATGGTCTTCGAGCGGTTCGATGGCTACTGGGACTCCGCCAAGGCCGCCAAAGCCGCGCGGATCGAGCTCATGCTGAACAGCGACAGCACGGCCACGTTCAACGCCCTGCGGTCCGGCCAGCTGGACATCGCGAGCATCCTGCCGAACGAGGCGAAGAACGCCGAGAGCCTGGGCTTCACCATCAAGGCGACTGGTGGCCTCGGCTACTACCACCTGCACCTCAACCGATCCCTGCCGCCGTTCGACAACGTCAAGGTCCGCCAGGCGATGAACTTCGCGATCGACCGCCAGGCCATCTTCAACGCCCTCGGATTCGGCTTCGGCGGGCCGACCACCGAGCCCTTCCCGCCGGGTTACTGGGCCTACAGCGAGGAGGCCGCGAACCTCTACGGCTATGACCCCGGCAAGGCCAAGGCGCTGCTCGCCGAGGCCGGTTTCAACGGCAACCTGGCCTTCGACGTCATCGTCCCGGCGACGCCCGGGTCGGTCAAGATCGCCGAGGCGGTCAAGAGCCAGCTCGGCGCGATCGGCGTCACCGTGAACATCAACACGGTCGAGGGTACGCAGTTCGCCCCCACCTTCTTCGGCGGCAAGACGACGATCCCGGTCGGCATCCTCCAGTGGACCGGCCGCCCCGAAGCCCGCCAGACGTTCTCCCAGTTGTTCACGTCCCAGGGCTACGGGAACCCCGGCCGCCACACCACCCCCGAGGTGGAGAAGCTGCTGGCCGAGGCGAACAAGCCGCAGGAGAGCCAGGACGCCGAGGCCAAGGCCGTCCAGGCCGTCACCAGGCAACTGATGGAGCAGGCACTCGACGTGCCGATCTACTACTACACCGCGCCGCTGGCCTACACCGGCAAGGTCGTCGGGATGGAGCCGTGGATCTCGGGCTACATCAATCTGCGCGATCTCGGCCTCACCACCAAGGGCTGACACCGCGATGAGGGTGAGCAGTGACACGAGTCCGGAGGTAAAGAAATGCCGCGCCTAGTGGGTCGGCGGCTCCTCGCCGCGCTGCCTGTGCTGTTCATCGTGTCGCTGCTCACCTTCGGCGTCACGCTGCTGGTCCCCGGCGACCCGGCCGTGACCCTCGCCGGGGAGAACGCCACCCCCGAGCAGGTCGACCAGACCCGTGAGCGGCTCGGCCTCAACGACCCGATCTACGTCCAGTACGGCCGGTGGCTCGGCGGCGCGCTGCAGGGCGACCTCGGCGAGTCCCTGTACGACCAGCGTCCCGTCGTCGACTCCATCCTGGAGCGGGTGCCGGTCACGTTCGGCCTGGCCGTGCTCGCCGTCCTCTTCGCCGCCGCGCTGGCGATCCCCTCCGGGGTCATCAGCGCGACTCGACGAGGGTCGATCTGGGACCGCGCCATCACGCTGGTGTCCTCCGCCGGCGTGGCCATCCCCAACTACTTCCTGGGGATGCTGCTGATCCTGCTGTTCGCCTTCGGGCTGGGCTGGCTGCCGGCCGTGGGATACGTGCCGTTCACCGAGAGCCCGGGCGACTGGTTCCTGCACCTCCTCCTGCCGGCGCTGTGTCTCGGCGTCGCCGGGTGGGCGGAGATCACCCGGCAGATCCGCAGCGCCATGATCCAGGAGCTTGAGCAGGACTACGCGCGAACCGCCACCGCCAAAGGGTTGCGGCGGCGAGCGGTGATCTTCAAGCACGCCGCCAAGAACGCCTCGGTACCGGCCATCACGGTCACGGGTCTGCAGGTGGCCTACCTGTTCGGCGGGACGGTGATCATCGAGCGGATGTTCGGGATCCCCGGCCTCGGCCAGTTCGCGATCAGCGCGGTGTACGTACGCGACATCCCCGTCATCCAAGGGGTGGTGATCGTCGCCACGGTGGTGGTGATCGTCACGAACCTCATCGTCGACACCCTGTATCCGCTGCTCAACCCGAAGGTGCGCCCGGCATGACCACCAAGAACGCCGCCACCGGCACCGCCACCGGGCCCGAACCGCGAAGCGGAGGCCCGGAACGCCGCCTGCACGCCGGCGCCATCCGCCGCATGGTGCGCCGGTTCCGCCGCCAGCGGGCCCCGATGGTCGCCCTCGGCTTCCTGGCCCTGCTCGTCCTGTCGGTCGTCGCCGCCCCGCTGATCTCACCCTATGACCCGCTCGAACAGCATCTGGCGGCGGTCCTGCAGGGCCCGAGCGCCGAGTACTGGTTCGGAACCGACGAGCTGGGCCGTGATCTGTTCAGCCGCGTGCTCGACGGCGGACGGGTGTCCCTGCTCGGCGCCGTGCAGGCCCTGGTCGTCGGCCTGGCGATCGGCCTGCCGCTCGGGCTGCTCGCCGGATACTTCTCCGGCGTCACCGACATGATCGTCATGCGGTTCACCGACGCCCTCATGAGCTTCCCGCCGCTGGTCATGATGTTGGCCATCGTCGCCGCCCTCGGCCCCAACCTGACCAACGCCATGCTCGCCTTAGGCGTGGTGTTCGCCCCGCGGTTCATCCGGCTGGTGCGCGGCGTCGTCCTCGCACTGCGCGAAGAGCCCTACATCGAGGCGGCGAGGAGCATCGGTGTCGCGGCGCCGTCGATCATCGTGCGGCACATCATCCCCAACGCGCTGCCGCCGCTGATCGTGCAGGTGTCGCTGGCCACGGGCTTCGCCATCCTCGCCGAGGCGTCGCTGAGCTTCCTCGGCCTCGGGGTGCAGCCTCCGCAGGCAAGTTGGGGCTCCATGCTGTCGCAAGGTTTCTCCAGCCTCGGCCAGAGCCCCACCATGATCGTTTTCCCTGGCGTGGCCATTGCGCTGACCGTGCTCGCCTGCAACGTCGTCGGTGACGGGCTGCGCGAGTCGATCGGCCGAGAAGTGAGGTCGGAGTGATGCAACCATCCACCGCACCGTCCACCGCCCTCGCGGGGACGCCGGCGTCCACCCGTCCACCCGTCCTGCAGATCGAGGACCTCAGCGTCGAGTTCCTCACCGAGCACGGCTGGGTGACCGTCATCGACTCCCTGTCGCTGACCATCGGTGAGGGGGAGTCGGTCGGCCTCGTCGGCGAGTCCGGCTCCGGCAAGAGCGTGACCAGTCTCGCCGCCATGGCTCTCATCAAGCACCCCGGGCGCGTCAGCGGGGGGCATGTGACCCTCGACGGCGTCCGCCTGGACAGGCTGAGCTGGCGGGAGATGGAGGACGTCCGCGGCAAGAAGATCGCCATGATCTTCCAGGAGCCGATGACGAGCCTGAATCCCAGCTTCACCGTCGGTGAGCAGATCGCCGAGGTCGTCCGGCGTCACGACGGACTGTCCCGCAAGCAGGCCGCCGAACGCGCGGTGAACATGCTGGACACCGTCGGCATCCCCCGGGCACGCGAACGCGCCAGGGCCTACCCGCACGAGTTCTCCGGCGGTATGCGGCAGCGCGTGATGATCGGCATGGCGCTGGCCTGCTCGCCGCGGATGCTGATCGCCGACGAGCCCACGACCGCGCTGGACGTGACGACCCAGATCCAGATCCTGGACCTGCTGCACGACCTGCGGGCCGAGTTCGGCATGGCGCTGCTTTTCATCTCGCATGACCTGGGCGTCATCGCCGACATCGCGGACCGGGTCGCGGTGATGTACGCCGGGCAGCTGGTCGAGACCGCCTCGGCCGACGAGCTGTTCGCCCGCCCGTCGCACCCCTACACCCGCGGCCTGATGCGGTCGATGCCGCGGGCGGACGAGGCGACCGAGACGTTCTTCGCCATCCCGGGCGCTCCTCCCGCGCCATGGGACTTCCCCTCCGGCTGCCGATTCGCCCCGCGTTGCTCCATGGCCGGCTCCGACTGCACCCAGGGGCCGATCCCGCTCATCCCCGTCGGCGCCGCGGACGCCGCCAGCCGCTGTCTGCGGACCACCGCGGCTGACCTGGAAGGACCGCACCTGTGAACCAGCCCTTGCTCGATGTCCAGTCGCTGTCGGTGACCTACGGGGGGCGGGGCAGGCGGTCCACGTCCATGCACGCGCTCGCTGACGTCTCCTTCTCGGTGGAGCGGGGGAAGACCCTCGCCGTGGTGGGGGAGTCGGGCTCGGGCAAGTCCACCGCGGCCCGTGCGATTCTCCGCCTCGTCGAGGCGCGCGGCGGGCGGGTGCTGCTCAACGGCACCGACATCCTCAGCCTCGACCGGCGGGAGCTGCGCCGCCGGCGGCGCGACATGCAGATCGTGCTGCAGGACCCCTACTCCTCACTAGACCCGTCGTCGACCGTCGGGGACAGCGTGGCCGAGCCGCTGCGGGTGCATCGTCGCGATCTGGACGCCGCAGGCCGTCGCGAGCTCGTGGCCAGTGCCTTCGAGCGGGTCGGGCTCAGCACCCACCACCTGGGCCGTTACCCCTACGAGTTCTCCGGTGGGCAGCGCCAGCGCATCGCCATCGCCCGCGCGATCGTGATCGAGCCCGAGCTGGTGATCCTCGACGAGGCCGTGAGCGCGCTGGACGTGTCGACCCAGAGCCAGGTGCTGAACCTGCTCAGGGACCTCCAGACGGACATGGGGATGACATACCTGTTCATCACCCATGACCTGTCCGTCGTGCGCAACCTGGCCGATGACGTCGTGGTGCTGCGATCGGGGGAGATCGTGGAACGAGGGGAGACCGCCACGGTGTACCGGGATCCGCAGCATCCCTACACCCGTACGCTCCTCGACGCGGTCCCACTGCCGGATCCGCAGGCCCAGCGACGGCGTCGCGCGCAGCGTCGCCGGGCGGCGCGGGGCGACGCGGGAGACGGGCAGGACGCGTCGCCGGTCGCGCTGTCCGCTTGATCGGTCATGGGCTCGGCCGGTCCGCCGTGACGTCGGCGGACCGGCCGCATCAGCTACCCTCCCGGGTGCTTCACCAGAGCTGCTGGATCTTCGCGGTGTTGTTCGCCACCTCTTCCCGGAGAACCTTCTTGGCGATCTTGCCCGTGGCTGTCCGCGGGACGTCCCCGGTCAGGTACAGGGCCTCCGGGCACTTGAAGGCGGCCAGGCGCGCGCCGGTGAACGACCGCAGCTCGTCGAGTCGCGGCTGGAAGCCGGGGCGCGGCACCACGACGGCGCAGACCCGCTCTCCCATCGCGCGCTCGGGAACGCCGACGACCGCGACGTCGGCGACCTCCGGGTGCTCGAAGAGCACGGCCTCCACCTCGGCGGAGTAGACGTTCTCACCGCCGCGGATGACGACGTCCTTGAGCCGGTCGACGACGTACACGAACCCGTCGCCGTCCACGTAGCCGAGGTCGCCCGAGTGGTACCAGCCGTCGACGAAGGCGGCCCGCGTCGCGGCCGGATTGTTCCAGTACCCCTTGACGATCTGCGGTGACCGGAAACACAGCTCGCCGATCTCCCCGGTGCTGAGGGGACACCCGTGCGGGTCCACCACGCGCAGGTCGGTGGTCGGGTTGGGCCTGCCGACGCTGTCCAGGTGCTCGGCATACTCAGAGCCCACGTTGCCCACCACGCCGGACGTCGTCTCGGTCGCGCCGTAGCCGTTGAGGAGCTGGACGGACGCGCCGAAGGCCTCCAGCGCCTGCTGCGGCAGGTCGGGCGGCACGCTGGCGCCGCCCATCGCGAACGCGTTGACCTGGAGCTTGAACTTCTCAAGGTCCGGATGCTCCAGGATCTGGCGTGCGATGGTCGGGGTTCCGCCGAGGCTGGTCACCTGCTCCCGCTCGGCCAGGGCCAGCCCTTCTTCGACGTTCCACCTGCGCATGAGCACGATTTTCAGCCCGGACATCGCGCCGCCGACGATCGAGGCGATGCCGCCCACGTGGAACAAGGGCGCTACGGCGAGCGACGCCGGCTGGACCGAGGCCGGGGTGTGCCCGCCGATGAGGGCGGCGCGGGCGGCCATGAACCCCATGTTCATGATGCTCACGATGGTGCCGCGGCTGGTGCCCAGCGCACCCTTGGGGCGCCCGGTCGTCCCCGACGTGTAAAGGATCGTCACCGGGTCGTCGGGGCCGAGCACCGCGAACTCGGCTTCGCCGAGCCGGCGGCCGTTCGCCAGGTTCTCGAAGGCCACGTCACCGGCCTGCGTTCGCACCCCGACGACGGCCAGGCCCGTGGCGGCGTCCTCGGCGCAGGAGAGGCGTTCGATCCGCTCCTCGTCGGCGAACACCAGTTCGGCGCCGGAGTCCCGGATCGCGTAGTGCAGCTCCGACCCGGTCCACCAGGAGTTGAGCGGTACCACGATCGCACCCAGCACCGCCGCTCCCCAGAAGGCGGCCACGAACTCCGGGAAGTTGCGCATCGCGATCGCGACGCGATCGCCCTGGGCGATCCCGAAGTCGGACTTCAACCGCTGCGCGACGCTGAGCGCCTGCCGGCGGACATCCGCGAACGTCAGCCGCTCGTCCTCGAAGACGAGGTGCACCTTATCCGCGTGTGCCTGGGCTGACTGGAAGGCGTCCACGATCGTGTCCAGCGCCCGCACGAACGACCGCACGGTGACGCCGTCGACCTCGATCTCCTCGGTTTCGAAGGATGCGCCCGGACCGAGCAGAGCCCGCAGGCGCGGATCGGTGTCGTAGGAACTGACGAATACGCCGTCGCCGGCACGAACACTGAAGTTGGCCACGACTGAGCTCCTCCTTGAGCGCACACAGCCTTGATGTGAGACGAAGGGACGATGTTGTCGGCCGGTGTGTGTCGCGTCCTTCTGGTTCGGCTGCCCTTCTGGCCGGGTGCGGTGCCGACGCGACGCCGGCTACTCCGATGGCTGACTGGGGGAACATCGTCAGCGCCGCCGCGCGGGCGCGCTGCTCTGTGAGCGGCTGTCTTCCAGATCCGGGGCGCTCGGTCGGGAAGCAGCCCCAGCAGACGTGCAGCGATGATATTGCGCTGGATCCGGCTGCCGCCACCGGCGATCGCGGCCTGCGACTCGGTCGGCAGCCCATCGCGGCCGGGACGCTCCGGTCCGCGTCCCGGCCGACGGTGGGTCAGTGGTCGATGCCGAGGAGGTCCAGCACGTTGGTCCGCATGACCTGGTCGGTCTCCGACTCGGTGAAGCCGTCGAGTTCGTCGCGGAAGTCGATCGGGTTGACCAAGCCCTCACCGTGCGGCCAGTCCGAGCCGAACAGGACGCGGTCGGCGCCGATGGTGTCGGCCAGTTTGCGGACGTCTTCTTCGTAGTAGGGGGCGACCCACACGTGCCGGCGGATCGTGTCGGCCGGGTCCTCGGTGAAGGCCCAGGGCGTCTGGTTGGCCTGCTTGCGCAGCCGCTTGATGAGCAGGTGCACCCAGTCCGAGCCGTTCTCGATGCTGGCCACCCGCAGCGCCGGGTGGCGGGTGAAGACGCCGTCGATGATCAGGCTGGCGATGGTGTCGTGGATGGCCCGGTCGGAGACCACCAGCGAGGCCAGCACGTTGGGGTTGCGGAAGGGCACGAACCGGTCGGGTGCGCCCCAGGCGGCGGCGAACCGGTTGTAGCCGCTGTCGCTCAGGTGGAAGGCGACCGGGATGCCCGCCTCGGCCAGCTTGGCCCACACCTTGTCGTACATCGGGTTCCCGAGGGAGCTGGAGCGGCCGTAGGGCGCCGGCACCGGGGCCGGGCGCACCGACACGATCCGCACCCCCTGCCCGATGAGCCGGTCGACCTCCTTCACGGCCTCGTCCGGGTCGGCCAGCGACAACATCGCGGTGGCGAAGATCCGGCCCTTGTAGGCATATCCCCAGTCGTCCTCCAGCCAGCGGTTGAAGGCTTGGACGCTGGCCATCAGGGCGCCGATGTCGTCCTTGAGCGCCTCCTCCACGCCACAGCCGATCGTCGGGAGGAGCAGCGCGCCCGACAGGCCTTGCGCCTCCAGCACTTCTACGCGCAAGTCGCGGTCTTGGAAGGCGGGGTTGAGCGGTTGCACCTTGGTGAGGCTGCGCGGGTCCACCCCGTCGGGGATCTGACCGCGGAACAGCAGGTCCAGGCAACCCGGGACGATGATGGGGTCGAAGGTCGGGTTGGGTACGAACTCGAACAGGCGGCCTCCCGCCAGCAGCTCGGTGTGCGTCCCCCGCTTGATCACCTCGATGCCGCGGTGCCGGTATTCGCGGTCCAGGTGCCGGGTGAAGGCGTCGATCTTCTCGTAGTAGTGGTTGTCGCAGTCGAAGGGCAGGGCGTACGTCGCCGCGTTGCTCTGCTGTTCGGGGGCGGTGATCGTCATTTCGGCTCTCCTCCGTTGAAGAAGAAACGCTCGGCGTTTCGGTACAGGTAGTTGTCGAGCACCTCGGGCTCCAGATCCAGCTGCGCCGCCTCGGAGACGGTGCGCGTCATGGTCAGCACCGGCGCGTCAGAAGCGAACATGATCTTGGTCTTGCCGCGGGTCCGCATGTAGTGCAACAGCGACTGCGGCAGGTACTTCGGTGCCCAGGCCGACGTCATCAGGTGCAGGTTCTTGTACTTGATCATCAGGCGGATGGCGATGTCCCACCACGGGTCCGCTCCGTGGATCATGGACACCTTCAGTTCGGGGAAGCGCATGCAGACCCGGTCGAGGTGGATCGGGTTCTGCGCCTCACCGGGAAGCGGCGGTCCGGGCAGCCCCGCGTTCATGCAGACGGGTAGCTCCAGCTCGCACGCCTTGGTGTAGAGCGGGTAGTAAACCGCGTCGCTCGGGGGGTAGTTGCCATCGCCCCAGAAGCTGGGGCCGACCGAGACGTAGGAGACCGGCGCGCTCGCCACGATCGAGCTCAGGGTGCGGAGCGTGGGCATCGGCCGCAGCAGGTCCAGACCGCCGATCGCGAGCGAGAAGCGCTCGGGTGCCCGCTCCGCGAACTCCAGTGCCCGCTTGGAGCCGATGGTGCTGACGAGGATCGCGCGGCGCACGCCGAGCCGGTCCATCTCGTCGACCATCTCGTCGAAGTCGGTGTTCTGCAACATGGCCGTGCCGGCCTTGAAGTAGTCCTCCTTGACCCGCACGAGCCAGTCGGGCGGCTCGGCGTCTCCCATGCTGACGTTCACCAGGCAGTCGATGGCTCTGTCCACCGTTGTCATGGGATCCCCTCTCGTGCTGGGGCGGGTCACTCGGCGGTCGGATCCGCACGACGCCCGCCGGGCGGGTGCGTCCCCGGTCAAGGTCATCAGGATCGGCATGAGCGCTTGCCCGCGGTCGATACCGGCGTCTTCGTCGGGGCCGACCTTCGGCCCTTTCGCCTTCATTGCCCTTGCCGTTGCCAGGACAGTAGAACACTATGTGTATGAGTGTCCAGTGTCCGGCGGCAGCCGCCCGCGCGGTGCCGACCGGCGGAACTGGGCGAGGAGAGCAGCCGGCGAACGGGTGCCGAGCCTGCCGCGGGGGTACCGCGGCCAGCCGGGACGTCCCGTTCCCGCACGTCGGGCGCGGCCGGGAGACGGCCGCGCGGATGGGAGAGCGAGATGACCGACGCCGATGTTCTGGCGTTATTCCTGGTGCGCGTGGTTGTGGGCGTCACGATGATCGCGCACGGGGTCAACCACTGGCGCGGTGGCGGCCGCGTCGAGGGCACCGCCGACTGGTTCACCGGCCTGGGCCTGCGCCACGGGAGGCTGCAGGCCTGGGCGAGCGTGATCACCGAGATCGGCGCCGGCGTGCTGCTGCTGGTCGGCCTGCTCACATCACTGGCCTGCGCCGCGGTCATCGCCGTGATGCTGATCGCGGGGCTCCTCGCCCACCGCCCCAACGGATTCTTCGTCTTCAGGGATGGCTACGAGTACGTGCTGGTGCTCGCGGTGACCTCGCTCGCCCTGGCAATCCTGGGCCCCGGACGCTGGTCGATCGACGACGCCGCCGCCATCGCCGTCACCGGCTGGGCGGGGGGCGGTATCGCCATCGGAGTGGCTCTCGCCGCGACGGCCGGAATGCTGGCGGCGTTCTGGCGGCCGCAGCCGAAGACGGCCGACTCGCCTGAGACCGCGCCAACGCCTTGAGCTCGCACTGCCGGTGTGGCTGCCTCGGCAGGTCGCCTTGGCCGTAGTGGGCAGCCCCAGTTGATCGGAGGACAAACATGATGATCACCCCTGCGTACGAGGATCCGACCGGAGCGCGAACCGAGGTGCCGCAGGCCTTCGAGCGAGGAAGCGCCGCGGCGAGTGACGTGCTGGTCGAGGAGAGCCCTGTCGGCCCGATCGTGCGCCGGCCCGGCCCCGTCGAGTTCACCGTCATCTATCTGCACGGCAATCGGGACATGTCGGGCGCACCGGAGCCGGGCCTCGATTTCGCCGGCCGGCTGGCCCTGCGGACGGGAGCCGCCGTGCTTTGTCCCCGCTACCGGCCGGAGTTCCCCGCCGCTCTAGACGACGTCCACGTCGCCTACGACCACAGCCGGGCCATGGCTCCCGTGGTGGTAGTCGGCGAGCGGTTGGGAGCCGGGCTCGCGGCCGCCCTGCTGATCCGGCTCCGCGACCTGGGCGTCGCGCCGCCCCGGTGCGCGGTGCTGGTGTCGGCACTGCTCGACCTGACCCTGGGAGCGCCGAGCCTGCTGCTCAACGCCGGCGCCGATTCCACCTTCGACGTCGCCGAACTACAACGGCAGGTCACGCGGTACGCGGGTGGCACGCCACCGACCGACCCGCTGCTGAGCCCGCTCTACGCGAACCTGCACGGCCTGCCCCCGATCCAGCTCCTCGCCGCGGGAAACGACCCCCTGCTGGACGACTCGCTGGCGTTCGCCGCCCGTGCCGCCCGTGCCGCCGTCCCGGTCGACCTGCGGGTACGGCCGGATGGGGGTGCCCTGCGAGCCAGGACTGTCATGGACCTGGCGGTGTTCGCCGAGACGTGGACCTCGGCAGCACGCTCGTCCCACGCGCGGCACTAGCCCATGTGGCCGCCCTCATCCGCAGCCAGTGAAGGACACGCATGCTCATCAAGGATCACGCGCCCGACGACGATCTCCCCGCCGCCGCGGCGACCGCGCACCCCCGCACCGCCAAACAGCCGGTGCTGGATCATCTGGCGATCGGCGTCAGGAAATGGTCTGACGCCTACGAACGCTTTGTGCGGGAACTGGGCGGCAGGTGGGGTTACGGGGGACCGGCGGGAGACTTCGCCCCCTACCAGCTCGTCTTCGGCGCGGGCATGCGGCTGGAGTTCATCTCGCCGCACGCACCTGACGGCTTCATGTGGCGGTTCATGGAACGCCATGGACCGTCCGCCCACCACGTCACCTTCAAGGTCTCCTCGCTCGACACGACCAGGCGGGAGCTCTCCCGTCTCGGCTTCGAGGCCTTTGGCGGCCGGCCGGACATCCCGGTCTGGCGGGAGGCCTTCGTACATCCCAAGCACTCTGGCATCGGCACGCTGGTGCAGATCGTGGAAAGCGATGAGGAGTCCATCGCCCGTCACGCGGAAGTCGGGCGGCCGGCCGACTTCCCGGCCGCCGGCGTGGAACCACGCGAGGTCGCGTGGTTCGGACTCACCGCCTCGGACCTCGGGCGGGCCGAGGACCTGCTGGTGAAGGCGCTGCACGGCACCATCTCTGAGGAGGGGGACGGCTGGTTTTTCGCCACCTGGGGACACGGCCGCTCCATTCTCGTGCGCCGTCCGGCCGCCACCCCCGGAAGCACGCGGCTGTGGGCCCAGGTTCCGACCGAGGGCGTCGGCTTCGTGATCTTCGGCCCTGGCGACCTCACGGTCTCCTCCCTGTGCACGCTCGCCGACGGCCTTGTCCGGATGCCTCCGCAGCAGGCGACCGGGGTGCCCGTGTGGCTGATATGAGAGCTCGGCCGCCCGTGGCCGACTAGCCTGCGGGCCGGGGCGTCGCGAACTCCCGCGCCCTGTCCTAAATGCCGCGACCGGTGTCTCGGTCGAGCAGCGGAACACGTGCCTACGGCCGGCTCGACGGCGTCCACGTGAACGCGGCCGACCTGTCACAGCAACGCCGTCTGCCAGCTTTTCGCGGGGACGTGCACGCCGTCGCCACGACGCGCACGTCCTCGGACGTGTGGGTGCCCGGCCGTCGCTGTTCTTGGGCATAAGACGCTGCGAAAGAAAGGAACCCGGCCGTCGATCTCAGGTCAGGCCGCTGATGGCGTACCGCTGAACGAACAGGCCGACCGAGTGCGGATCGTCGCCAGCGTGCGCTATCGAAGCCTGGAAGATGGTGAACGAGAGCAGGATTCTCGCGAGCCATTCACTCGCGTCGCCCACATCGAGGTTCTTGCGGACCTCTCCGCGTTCGCGGGCCGCCTCGATATAGGGCCGGATGAACTTGGCCGTCCGGCGCAAGGCCTGCGTGCTCTGCGTGGCCAGCATATGGACCATGGCGATCTGGTTATTGCGCGGGTCCTCGGTTTCCGGATGGATCGATCGGATGATCCTTTCCGAGAACTCTCCCAACTGCTCGGAGAGAAGTGACCGGCCGTCCATCGCCTTGGCGACGTCTGCGAAGAACCGGTCCGTCGTACGCTGCCTCAGCGCCTCCAGGAGCACCTCTCGCGACTCGAAGTATCGGTACAGCGTCCCTCTGGCGACCCTTGCACTGCGCGCCACGTCGGCCATGCTCATTCTGCTGACGCCGATCTGCTGTATCAGGCGTTCCGCGGCTTCGAGGATTCTTTCCTCGGCCGCTTTGTCCGGAGCGCCCGAGGTAGCGGTCTTCGCGCCCAGCTGTACCGGGTCAGCCTGATGCCAGAATCCTTCAAAGCCGTCACTCATCTTCCGATCTCCTCGGTTCACGGCCGTCGATGACGCAGTCTATGGTCGCCGCATCGACCCGGGCTTCGGATCACCGCACGGCCGGGTGCGCTGGGACTCGACCTACCCGCCACGGGTATGGCGGGATGGCCACGCGTCATCGGGTGTTTCCCGTTCGTGTCCATGCCGTCTTCTCCATTGCTCGGTACCTGACTAGGGTCGGGTCTTCGGACCGGCACCCGCACCGGACATTCTCACCCCTCCACGCTCACCGCACGCTGACTCACCGCGTCCTCTGCGATGATGCAGGGTTATACAGGTGAACATATTATGACCTACTGTCCCAGTCCTTGTGGTGGCGAGCGGGTGAGCGCTTCGGCCCTGCCGCATGGCTATGGGTCACGTCAACGCCTGACCCAACTCCTCGGTGCTGAGGCGCTACCCGCACCTGCCAGGGATACAGGGCCTGGGCGCGGCCGGCGAACGCCTGGTTCTAAGAGCGATTCATGGCCCCACTGTGTAGCCGGGTGGTTACTGTTCAGCGAGATTTGGCCCCACCTCTGGTCGCGCAGTACCTGGGGTGGCGCCCGCCGTCGACGCTGGAGCTCAAGGAGCTCGACGAGTTCCTGCTCGCGCGAGCGATGGAGCACGACTCGCCGACGCTGCTGTTCCGGCTGGCGTGCGAGTACCTGATCTCCGCGCGGGTGATCCGGCCTGGACCGGTGATCGTGGTCAAGCGGGTCGCGCACGCCCGCGAGGAAGCGCAGCGGGAGACGTTCGCCCGGCTGGCGCACGAGTTCACCGACGTTCGGCGCGCCGCGCTGGACGGGCTGCAGGTCACCGACCCGAGGTCAAGGCCACACGACTGCGATGGCTGGCCACCGGCCCGGTCGAGGCGTCCCCGGCCGCGATGAAGGCGGAGGTCGCGAAGCTGGCGTTCCTACGCGGCCTGGGCGCCGATGCCCTGGACCTGTCGGTGCTCCCGGCCGAGCGGCGCCGGTTCCAGGCCGCCGTCCGGTTCCTGGCGGGACCGCGGCGGCCGGACTGCTGGAAGCGGTGGAGATCCTGCGGGAACTCAACGCCATCGGCGCCATCGAGGTCGACATCGAAGGCGAACTCGCGCAGCTCGGCCCGACCGGATACCGGCCGCTGCGGGTGCGCGACACCCTGTTCTGAGCCGAGGGCCTGGCGATGGCTCGGCGTACCGGCCGAGGTGTTGGGGCGGGGGAAGGCCGTCCGACGGCAGCAGCGGTCGGGGAGAGTTGGCCATGGGTGCGCCGCTGCCCGTGCGAGGGTGAAATCGAGATCCGGTGGGTGGTGCTCGAGCCCGCCGGGTACGCCGTGCTGAGTCCGGAACCCGGGGGACTATCTGCGGACGCAGATCGCGCACCGATTAGGTTTCCGCGCCGCGCCCGTCTGTACGTGTGAGATCGACTCACGAGAGGCTGGCACGATGCGGAAACTGATCTTCGGCATGAACGTGACCCTGGACGGCTACATCGCCGCGCCCGGCGACGACATCGGCTGGGGCGGGCCGCCGAGCGACGAGCTGTTCCAGTGGTGGCTCGACAGGGAGCGGGCGAGCGGCCTGTCGCTGTACGGGCGCAAGCTGTGGGAGACGATGAGCTCCTACTGGCCGACCGGCGACCAGCAGCCCAACGCTACCCCGGCGCAGATCGAGTTCGCGCGGAACTGGCGGGACACGCCGAAGGTTGTGTTCTCCTCGACGGTCGACAAGGTCGACTGGAACACCCGCCTGGTCACCGGCGACGCGGTCGCCGAGATCACCCGGCTCAAGGCCGAGGACGGCGCCCCGATGGGCATCTGCGGCGCAACGCTCGCCGGGGCGGCCATGCGGGCCGGGCTGATCGACGAGTACGCCCTGGCCACCTACCCGGTCCTGGTGGGCGGCGGCACGCCGTTCTTCACGGCGCTGGACAGCTGGGTGAACCTGACCCTGGTGGAGACGCGGACGTTTCCCGGCGGCGTGGTGCTGACTCGATACGAGACGAAGCGATGAGCACGGGCCAAATGCTCGGCTCGTGAGGCCGGGTCGAAATCCTTCCTGGTGTGCTCACCGTGACCCTCGGCTATGAGGGAACCTTCCCCGGCCCCTTCCTTGCGTTCCGAGTGAGCTGTTGACCGACTCGCTGGAGATGAGGACGACGGCGTCGTTGATCATGACGATGTTCTTCGGGGGCATAAAGATGCCCCGCCGGCAACGCCGGCGGGGCGGTGGTGTTCGAGTTGTCGCGTTGGTGTTCAGCTGGTCGGGGTGCTCATTCCGCGGTGACTTCGGTGACGGCGGCCCGTGCGCTGGACTCGTCGACAATGGGGCTTTTGTCTGATCACAGTGTCGGGGGCAGGCCCAGCCATGGTTTGTCGGTGGCGTCGAATCCGGTGAGCTCGGCGATCTTCCCGTCGACGATGTGCAGGACCGCGATGGTAAATAGCCGGTACTCCGGGTCGTCGGGGGTGCGGCGGTACAGCGCGGCGGCAGGCATGCGGTTGACCGTCGTGGTGATACAGCGCCAGTCGTCGTAGCCGCGCTGGAAGAGCCCACCGGAAACCCAGCCGTCCACCGCGTCTTTGGCCGTCATGATCAAGGTGCCCAGCTCGGGCAGCATCGCGAAGCGCAGGTCGTCGCGCAGTAGGGACATCAGCCCGTCGAGGTCGTTGCGCTCATGGGCGTCGATATACGACTTCACCACGCCGCGCTCGTCATTCGACAGCTCGTGGGTGGCGGGTCTCCGCCAGTCGAGGCGGCGGTCGGGTAGCTGCTCGCGCATCGTCACGCGCGCCCGCTGCAGTGCGCTGGTCACCGATGCGACGGTCAGCTCGAGTGCGTCGGCGGTCTTCGACGCCGGCCAGCCTAGGACGTCGCGCAGGATGAACACCGCCCGCTGCCGCGGCGGCAGGTGCTGGACGGCGACGATGAACGCCAGCTCGATCGTCTCCCGCGCCACCACCGATTCCTGCGGGTCCTCGGGGAGCATCCGGTCGGGGTACGGCTGCAGGTACAGCACCTCGGAGCTGGGGTCCGGCAGCTCGGATGGTACGGATGTGCGGTCGTTGCGCTTCTCCAGGAAGTCGAGGCAGGCGTTCGTCGCGATCCGGTACAGCCAGGTCCGCAGCGCGGCATGGCCCTTGAACGACTCCCGCTTGTTCCACGCTCGCAGGAACGTCTCCTGCGTCATGTCCTGGGCGTCCTCGTAGTTCGCGAGCATCCGGTAGCAGTGCACCTGCAGCTCACGGCGGTGGCGCTCCGTGAGGAGCGCGAACCTCGCCGTGTCGTCTGAGCGGACCGCGGCGATGAACGTGGCCTCGTCGGCGCCCAGCAGTCTGGCGTCGGTCATGGTCATCAATCCTTCCACAGGTGCGAGGGGCTACCAGAACTGACGACGTGGCGGAGGATTTCTGATCGGTGAAGCCGCTGACACCAGGCCGTTCGTCAGGCCGGGTGGGTCGGGTCGATCCAGGGGACGTGCTCCGGGTCGGGCACACCCTCGATGTCGAGGTGGGGTCCCCGTAGTACCCCACAGCTTCGCGTCGTTGTCCGGTGGCGTGTTTGCCCGGCCGGTCCCGCACCCGCTCGACGAAGTCCGCGGCCTGCTGTTCAGCGTCAGCGGCTCCGGCGGCGACACCCCTTTATGCGTGTTATCTGACAACTGAGGGGAGCGGGGTCCCGATGGCCACGGAACGGCACCTGGCCGCCGTCGCGCAACCGCCGACCGACAGCGCCCAACCGGCGCCGCCGAGCGGCGTTTTGATAACGCTCCGTGATGTCGGACTTACGGAACTTTTGTTCGCTATCTATTCGGCGGTCATCTGCGGGGCCGGGCTCGTGGGGCGCAGCAGTGGCATGAAGCGGTCCAGCCACCGAAACGGCTTCTGGATTCGCTGCCATCAAGCCGCCTCGTCCGCGGAATCGGGAGTGGGAGCCAGTCGCACGCTGCCGGACTGGGCCTTCTCGTCGGGGAAGACCCACTTCCGGAGCGCCCAGAAGCGGAAGACCATGGCGATCAGCGTGCCGATGATCTGCGCGCTCATGAAGTCGGCGATCTCCTGGGTCACCAGGCTCACATCCGGGGTCTCCAGATGAAATACGTACCGAGAAATCCATAGCGGCGCGGAGCTGAGCACTAGACCGACGCCACTGACCAGGAAGAACAGCGCCGCCTCGTGACGGCGCTCGCGGCCGCCCCTGGTCCGGAACGACCATTCGCGGTTCAACACGTAGGACACGATCGTCGCCACGAGCACCGCGATGATCTTCGCGGTCACCGGCTTCGGTTCCAAAATGGTCAGCTTCAGCCCATAGAACAGCGCGTTGTCCACTAAGAACGCTGTTCCACCCACCACCACGAACTTCAGCAGTTCACGGTGCTTCGGCGCAAGCGCGTGCAGCGGTTCCGGCAATCTTGCGAGTACGGCGTTTGCTATTCGGAGCACCCCCGATCTTCTCACCAGCCGAACACCCGCGTGGGACATCGAAGAAGCCTGCTCGCTCAAGCACGGCCAGCCTTGGGAACCGGAGAAGGCCGAATCGAGTTACCTCCCGCTCAGGAGGCAGTGCAATCAGGTTTTCGACCTCGTGCCCGGCTATGTCAATCCCGTGATCATCGTCTGCCTGGCGCGCGGTCAACGCACCCCACCTGGTCGCCCTGGTCCGCGCCGGCAACCTTCGTCAACGGCAAAACTCCTCGAACGGCCCGACGACCAGGAATCATCCGCCGCTGCTTAGAAGAACCTGATCCACAGAACTTGACGATTGCTCACAAAGGATCTTCTTTGCGGAATGGGGTTGTGAGTTAAAGGTCGTAGGCGGTCGGGTGGCGTGGCTGGTAGAGGCCCACCTCGCCGCCCCCGGGCAGCCGCAACGCGGTCAGCAGCCCCCACCCGGCGTCGGTGACTGGCTTGGTGAACTCGATCCCCTCGGCCGTGAGCTCGCTGACCGTGGCCTCGACGTCGTCGCACATCAGGTACAACTCGTGCGCCTGGGTGTCGCCCGGGTGCACGGCGACCTCGGCGGGTGGCAGCTTGAAGATGAGCCAGCCGCCGCCCGCGTCGACGTTCGGGTAGCCGAGCACGTCCCGGAAGAACGCCCGGTCGGCTTCGGCATCGCGGCTGTAGAGGATGACATGCGCACCGTTAATCATGCCGCGAGCCTAACCACGCTTATCCCTCCTGGATCGCCGCATTCCACCAGGACGTGCGCCTTGCGCCAGTCCGGTCTCGTCCTCGTCCATGTCGACCCAGTTCTGTTCGCCGAACTCGCGGGCGAACTCGCCCACGTGCTTGGCGGTCTCGGCCAGCTTGTTCAGCACGGTCCCGACGCTCATTCCGCCGGTGGGGGCGGTGCGGAACAGGTAGAGAAGCAGCGGTACGTCGGCGGCTGCGGTGGCCATGGCGGTGGCCTGCCGCTCGATCTCGTCGTTGATATTGGTCAGGCTCGCGCGCCATCCGCTGCCGATCAGTTCCACCGCCGGGACGAGCCCTGCGTTGACCGCCGATTCGGCCCAGCACTCCCGAAACTCCGGTGAGCCGCAAAGTAGAGCGTTTTCCCATTTCAGGCCCTCATCAACGGGCGTCTTCCGAACTCATGGGAACACGAGTTCCGCAAGTTGAACTCCAGAAAATCCGGGCAAACCGGACATCGGTCGGTACGGTGGAGACGTGGGCACCCCACGGCCTCGTCGCCGCTGCGCGTAGCGACTTAATACTGGTGGAGTCACGTATTCAACTATCGCGAGTTCTCGATGCCGAGGGCCGCCGTAGTGACTTTCTGTGATCCCTGCGCCAGTAGGTCGCTCTCAAACAGCAGGTGCGCGCGGAAGCGTGAAGTGGGCCTGATTGCGGATTCCGCTCGTTCCTCAACCCCGGTCCTCGTACTCCATGAGGTCCCAAAACGACCTGTAGCGGTTCGCGCCGGGCAGCCAGGGCGCGTGGAACCAGGCCTCCCATTCGCCTTCGGCGCTCTTGACGCGGGGATTGAGAAGGGTCCACCCGTCGTCCCAGTGCCCGACCATGAGGAGGTCGGGCAAGTACTCTTCCCTGAGGTTGATGCAGTCCTGCTTCTCGCCATAGACGAAGTAGAGCTCGTCAGGCACGCTCCGGGGCGTGTGGCCCTCGGGTAAGCAGTATTCGACGAACCAGGACTCGATGTCGCGGAGCCAGCCGGCGGTCGCGGCGGACCGCAGGCAGTACTCGTCGTCGGCGTTGCCCCAGCCGTTGGCGAACAGGAGGAACTGCCGGTAGCTCGGCGGCAGCTCCATGCCCAGCCGCTCTTCGAGCCGGCGGACGTCCGCCTCGCCGGCCGGGGGGCGCAGGGCGTACGTGTCCGTCGGTGACGGGTCAGAACCTTCGGGTACCCGGTCCCGCTCCGGGAAGAGGGTGGACCACGCGTATGGGGTGCTCATGGTAGGTGAAGGTATCCATCACGACCGACGTTTCGGTTCACAGCCCCAGGTCGGCGAGGTCCACGGTCGCGACCAGGACGCGGGCGCCGGCATTGTTGGGATGCATCCCGTCCTCCGCGTCGAACTCAGGCCGGATGACATCGGGTTCGTCCGGGTTCTCCACGGCGTTTACTAGTGGGTTCGCCTATTCAACTATCGCGAGTTGTCGATCCTCGAAGGCCTGAGGGTGACTTTTCGTGGTCTCCTGCGGCATAGCGGTCCCACACTCCGCCGCTTTCTCGAAGGATGCGGGCGACGGTGGCTTCGTGGTAGCCGAGGGCATCGGCGACAACGGGAGCGGGGATCTCCAGGAGTTGCTGCCGGATGGCGGCGCCCCGGGCGGCGGCCGCGGGGATGCCGATCGCGTTAAGGAGCCCTGATCCGGGTCTCGTTGTGATGGCGCTGCTGGGCGGTCAGCCGCATGTCTGCTCTCCCGTGACGGCGGCCGCGTCGATCTCGGCCAGGACACGAACGGCCCGGTCGTACTCGGTTTGGAGCCGAACCTTCTCAGTTTTTCGGGTCGGGCCGAGGTCGCCGAGGAAGGTCTTGGTCTTGTCGGCGTGCTCGGCCCAGACCTGCCGGTGACCGGGGTGGTGGGTGGCTTGCGGACAGCGGGCCGAGTCACACATCCCGGCCAGTGGCTTGTCGGCGTTCGGAGTGCCGGCGAGTTTCAAGCACAGGGCCCGGGACGGGTCGGTGAACCAGCAGTAGTTCGCCGTGCCGAGGTGCAGGGTGTTGGCACGTTTGGTCAGCAAGTTGAGCACCTCCCGGTCGCTGCGCTGAACCTTGGCGGTCCCGGCGTCCGCCCCAGGACTCCCAGCCCCGAGACGAGAAGAAGCTCAAGATCATGGGGACAGACCGTAGAAACACAACACGGTCCAGGACAAGCCCCAAACCCGCCCCTACCAGCCCGTCCATCCCGAATCGCAACACGACGACTAAGCAGAGAGAAAGCGGCGGAAGGAGTGAAGGTCCAGGCCCGGGTCGAGGCCTAATGCGTCGCGGTAGGCGGCGAAGCGGGTGTTCATCTGGGAGAACCCGATCCGCGGGCTGCGTTCGGAGGGCCAGAGCGCCGGCGAGTCCGCGTGGGTGAAAGCCGGGCGGACCTCTTGTGTCCACTGGGTGAGGATCTCCACGATCCAGTCCATCCCGCCGACGTCGTCCCGCGGGCCGACCGTCAGCACGCTGCGCCGCTTGGGCGGGGAGCCTTTCATGGCCTTGCCGAAGCGGACGTAACAGACGCCGAAGTCGCCGAACACGCGGGCGTGAGGGTTGGGGCCGAAGTCGGCCAAGTCGAGCATCCGGGTTTCCCGTCGGCGCAGTCCGTAGGCGTAGGCGGTCTTGAACAAGGTGGCGTCTCTGAAGGCGGGCAGCCATCCCTTGCGGCCGGCCCCGCTGATCCGCTCGACTTGCTCGTCGGCATGGTCGAAGAAGGCTTGCAGTTCATCGCGGGTGAAGGCGCGCTTGGCCGGATCGGCTTCGGACTCCTGTAGGTGGGTGGCGGTGTTCCGCTCGTGACAGACCTGGATGGGGTGCATGCCAAACCGGCGCTCGCACTCGGCGGCCCAGCCGTAGGCGGGATCGGTGAGGACGGCGCAGAACGACCGGATGGCCTCGGAGTAGTTGCGCAGGGTCGACTGTTTCAGATGCCGGACCGCGCGCAGGTCACTGAAGGAGTACGGCGAGCGGGACGGGACGCCCGCACCCACGCGGGTGAGATCCAGGAGGCCGGGGGCTGGCGGGACTTCGTCGAGACTTCGGTCGAACTGTGTGGGTGGCTGCGCGAGCGCAGGGCGCTACTTCCGGGGTCGAGCCGCTTGTCGCGGCTGGTGGGCAATGTCCGAGAGGCATGGAGTACGGGTTCTGCGTGCTGGAGCAGTTCGGACGGGCGAGCACCTGGCGGCGCGGGCCGCGTTGCTGGACGGTACCTACCGGGAGGTGGCGGGCCGCCTGCCGGACAACGCGGCCGGTACTCCTTCCAGCTCCCGGACCTGCCCGGCGGCCTGCGACCCCTGCGCGACCCGGACGCCACCATCGACGAGTAACGGTGGTCGGGTTGCCTGTAAGACAACTACCACCGACCGACATCTGTGACGTTTCCTCAGTTCAACTAGGGCGTTTGACAGAGCGATCAGCGTCGGCGGTGGGGGTCGGCGGGCCTGCCAGTGGATGAGGGCGTGGGGCGAGACGCGGGTGTAGGGCGAGGCTGGCGAACGGAGGAGTGCCCGGAGTGGGCCAGCAGCACTTACGTGCGATTCGGCCGAGCAGGCACAGCCGCCTGTCGCCTACCGGACCCTCGCATAGGCACGCATCTGTTCGGCCAGCCGCTCGAGTTCGGCCGCCTCCGCGGGCGAGGCGTTGCTGAGTCCGCTGTGTGCGGCCGTCGGGCTCCGCAGAAAGCGCCGCAGCACGGCCACGAGCAGCCCTTCCGGCAGAGTCCGCAACGCGGCGAACCCGCGAGGAACCGGCGGCGTCGGCATGGCGGCCAGGTTCTGCCGCATGAGGCGGAGCATGCCGCGGACCGCGTCCGGATCGTCGGCCAGCGCCACCGGGCCGCCCGCCGCCAGCACCGCCTGCCCGAGTGGCACCACGAACGCGGCGTGCGTCTTGAGCCAGGCATCCATCCGCGGCTCGGCCTTGGCGTTGATCCCGGCGGCGCGGAACGCCTCCACGATCCATTCCAGTCGCGGGGTGGTACGGCCGTCGGGTTCGCCGAACGGCATCGCGACCCGGCGGGTCATGAAGTTGGTCGCGCGGTAGCGCACCACGTCGCCGTCCATCGTGCCGGCGGCCGTGGGGAAGCCGAGCAGCACCCGCTCGTGGCCTATCACCGCGCCCAGCGGCTGCGCACCGGCCGCCCAGTTGAGCATGAACAGCACGTCGCCTTCGACACCGGCGAGTGACTCCAGCACCGCGTCGACTTGATGGGTGCGGACGAAGACGGCGATCAGGTCATACCCGCCGGCCGGGTGCTCGACCACCGGCACCGGTACCCGCCTGACAGCCGGGCCGTCCGCCTCGGCGAGCTGCACGCCATGCCGCCGCAGAGAGGCCAGGCGCTCGCCCCGTGCGAGGAGCGAGACGTCGTGCCCGGCCTCATGCAGGCGGGCGGCGAACAGGCTGCCGACAACCCCGGCGCCGTACACAAGAAGTTTCATGACAACCCTCTGCTGGGATCGGTGAAGGTGAGAGCTGGCCGGACGATCGTCCGGAACAGCTCTTGTCGAGACGCCGCGTTCTCCTCCCGGCCGCTGATCAGGGGGGAGAAGGCGAGGTCGGCGAGGATCAGGTGGGCCAGCCGCCGGAACAGTGGCGAGTCGCGCACGACCTCGCCGCGGTCGGCGGCAGCCTCGAAACCGGCGGCCAGCGCGTCCACGATCGGCGCGATGATCTCCCTGCGCAGCGCGGTGCCTAGGTCAGGGTCGGTCGCTGCCGCGTGCAGCAGCATGAATCCCAGGCGCAGGTCGCTGGCCGACGCGCCGTCGCGAGCCATCTGCGCGAACACCTCGTCGAGCGAGGTCGCCGCAGCGTAGTCAGGCAGGGCCGGACCTTGATATGTGAGGGCGGCCATGACCAGGTCGGCCTTGCTGCCCCCCCAATGCCTGTACAGCGTCGCCTTGCTCGTTCGAGCACGGGCCGCCACCGCATCAAAGGTGAACCGTTCGTAGCCGGCTTCCAACAGCAACGCACGTACGGCCTCGAACAACTCGGCGAGACGCTCGGGCGACATGCGGGAACGGGGTGGGGAGTCCTGCTGCATCCCGTAACGGTACGATACAGTTTCGTACAGGTCAAGCGGAGTGGCCGTACCTCAGGCGCATGCCAGAAGTCGCTCAGCGGTGTACTCGGTCCCCGAACCGGGACCCGGGCCCCGCACACCTACCTGTGCTGGCGCAACGCCAATGCCCGCCACCGCGACGTCCTGGCCGCCTAACGGCGCGAACGCGCCGACCCAGTCCTCTCGGCCGGGCGCGGGTGCCTGGCCTGACGAAGACCGGTCACCGGTATCCACGGACAAACCGCCCCTGAATCCGGCCGCGGTGATCCGGCAGGCGGTGAGGTGTTGGTGGGTGCGAAGACTCAGGTCCGGTGGGACATGGTCCTTGGTCATGCGATCGCGGGGCGCGGCTCAGTCGAGGTTGCCGATCTCGGTGAGTTTCTCGCGAATTGGGCCACGACGCTCGACCAGACCGATCAGCAGGAAGTCGTCGACGCTGTCGGCGGGCAGCCGTACTGCGCCGGGTGTGGGTGTCCCCAGGGTCTCAGCGGAACGTCTGTGCTCCGACGACGGACAGCACCTGCAGCTTCTCATAGCTCTCGCTGCCGGGTATGGCGGTGTAGACGAGCAGCGAGTGGGCCTGGCCCGGGTCGACCAGCCGCTGGCAGGTCAGCTCCAGCGCGCCGACCTCGGGGTGGTTGAAGTGCTTGACGTCGTGGGGGCGTATCCCGATCTCGTGGTCGTCCCACACGCGTCGGAACTCCTCGCTGCAGTCCAGGAGCAGGTCGGCCAGGTGCGCGGCTCGGGAGCCGGGACCGCGGAGGGTGACGAGCTCGCGCAGTCCCGAGGCCCACATCCGGGTGAGGAACGGATGTTCTTCCGGCGCGTAGATCTGCCGGGTGGCGGGGTCGGTGAACCACCGGTATCCCGTGCTACGGGCGGGCCCGGTGTATTGCGTCGTGTCGCCGGTGAGTGCGACGCCCATCGGGCTCTGCCGCAGGGTCTCGCCGAGCTCGGTGATGATCTCGGCGGGTGTGTCGTTCAGGCGGTCGAACACCCGCAGGAGGCCGGGGCTGATGTGCTCGGTGGACGCTCCCCTGGCCGGTGGGTTGTGCCCGGCGAGGCGGAACAGGTGGTCGCGTTCGTCGAGCGACATGTGCAGCCCCTGGGCGATCGAGGCGAGCATCATGTGCGACGGCTGCGGGCCGCGTTCCCGCTCCAGGCGGGAGTAGTAGTCGGCCGACATGTGGCACAGCGACGCGACCTCCTCGCGCCGTAGCCCGTTGGTCCTGCGACGCGGCCCGCGCGGCAGGCCGACGTCCTCGGGTTGCAGTGCCTCTCGGCGATTGCGGAGGAACTTCGCCAGCCCGGTGCGATCGATCACGACGATCCTCCTTCTCGAGTACTGCCTCGTTTCTAGCGCCTGCGGGCGGAGGTAGCCACGGCCCGTCGATCCCCCCATCCGGAGCGGAGCGGTGGCCTGGCGAGCCTGTGATCGGAAGGTCCTGGATACGCCCGGGCGGTCCGCTGAGGATCGATGCCATGGCCCGAGCAGGCCCCGAGTAGGCAAGGAGCGGAAGATGACTGATCTGTCGGGGAAGGTCGCTGTCGTGACCGGTTCGGCACGCGGGATCGGGAAGGCGATCGCGCTGCGATACGCGTCGTTGGGCGCGAGCGTGGTGATCAACTACTCTGCGGACGAGGACAACGCGCGGCGCACGCTGGCTGAGGTAGAGGCGGCCGGGGGGCGAGGGATCGCGGTGCGGGCCGATGCGTCGTCGCCGGCCGACCTGGACCGGTTGTACGCGACCGCGATCGAGGCGTTCGGCGGTCTTGACATCGTGGTTGCCAACGCCGGGCGCGAGGTCATCGCCCAGCCGGTGGTAGAGGCCACCGAGGAGCAGTTCGATCGTGTCTTCGCGGTCAACGCCAAGGGTGCGTTCTTCACGCTGCAGAAGGCGGCACAGCTGGTCTCCGACGGGGGGCGGCTGATCTACATCGGATCGAGCACCACCGTCAGCCCGTACCCGGGCATGGGGTTGTACTCGTCGTCGAAGACGGTCGCCGAGAACCTGGTGCGGATCCTCGCGCTGGAGCTGGGCCCGCGAAACGTCACGGTGAACACCATCCTGCCCACCGCGACCGCCGGTGCCGGCGTGTTCACCGACGTGACTGAAGGGGACGAGTTTCACCGAATGAACGCCCAGATACGTCCCCTCGGGGGACGCGGCGGCACCCCTGAGGATGTCGCCGACGCCGCCCAGTACCTCGCCGGCGAACTGGCTGGCTGGGTCAGCGGCCAGTCCCTGCTCGTCGCGGGCGGAGCGATCCAGTGAGCACCACTGACCCTGCCCAGCGCGACGTCTACGTTCCGCACGCTTATCCCGAGCAGCAGGTTGACCTCGGTGAGATCACGATGAACTACGCCGAGGCCGGCAACCCGGACAAGCCTCCCGTGCTGCTGATCCCCGAGCAGTCCGGCTCGTGGTGGGGGTATGAGGAGACGATGGCCCTCCTCGCCGAGGACTTCCACGTCTACGCCGTCGACCTGCGGGGACAGGGGCGCAGCAGCTGGACCCCGAAGCGCTACAGCCTCGACAACTTCGGCAACGACCTGGTCCGCTTCATCGCCCCTCGTGGTGAAGCGCCCCGTCGTCGTCGCGGGCAACCTACGAGGGCACCGTCGCGCTGCACTGCCCGCACGAGCGCCTGCTGACCGAGATCAAGGCACCGGTGCTCCTCACACACCACATGCGTGCGATCGACCCCGATACCGGCACCCTGCTCGGCGCGCTCTCTGACGAGCAGGGTGCTCGGGCCAGGCTGCTGATGGAGTCGAAGGTCGACTACGAGTCGGTGCCGGACGCTTTGCACGTGATGCACCAGTTCGATCCGCCCCGGTACACCGAGATCTTCACGCGGTGGGCGGCCACGCTGGCGGCGTGACCAGAGTTCGACGACAAACCCACGGCCACAACATGAAAGAGCAGAACCAATGCCACGCACACAGATCGACATCACCATCCCCGACCTGTCCGGAAAGCGCGCCGTGATCACTGGAGCGAGCGACGGCATGGGCCTGGGCATGGCCACGCGCCTGGCCGCGGCCGGCGCGGAGGTGATCATGCCCGTCCGCAACCCGCGCAAGGGCGAGGCCGCGATCACCACGATCCGGCGGGCCGCGCCCGGCGCGAAGGTCTCGCTGCGCAGCCTCGACCTGTCCTCGCTGGAGTCCGTCGCGGCCCTGGGCGACGCCCTGCGCGAGGAGGGCCGCCCGATCCACCTCCTGATCAACAACGCCGGCGTCATGAGGCCGCCGAACCGGCAGACCACGGCCGACGGGTTCGAGCTGCAGTTCGGCACCAACCACCTTGGCCACTTCGCTCTGGTCGGCCATGTCCTGCCGCTGCTGCGCGACGGCCGCGCCCGGGTGACCTCGCAGGTCAGTGTCGCCGCCCGTCGCGGCACCATCAACTGGGACGACCTGAACTGGGAACGCAGCTACCACGGGATGCGTGCGTACAGCCAGTCCAAGATCGCGTTCGGGCTGTTCGGTCTGGAGCTGGACCGGCGCAGCAAGGCCCATGGGTGGGGCATCACCAGCAACCTCTCCCACCCCGGAGTCGCCCCCACCAGCCTCCTGGCCGCCCGCCCCGAGCTCGGCCGCAGCCAGGACACGCCCCAGGTCCGCCTGATCCGGACGCTCTCGGCCCGCGGCATCCTGCTGGGCACCGTCGAGACGGCCAAGCTGCCCGCCCTCCTGGCGGCGACCGACCCCGGCGCCAAGCCCGGCGCCTTCTACGGCCCCAGCGGACCCGGCAACCTCGGCGGCCCGCCCGCCGAGCAGCGGCTCTACCCACCGCTGCGCAGCAGCGACGACGCCGCACGCATCTGGCGAATCTCCGAGGCGCTGACGAAGACCTCCTTCCCGACCGCCTGACATTCCCGCCCCGAGAACCGCGAGCCACAGGAGCCGTCACATGAGTTCTGTCACCCGTCCCATCGCCAAGCGACGAAGCCCCTGGTGGGTGGTCGTCGGTGGTGGCACGGCCGGTGCCGTCGGCCCCCAGATGTACCTGGCCACCATCAGCCTGTTCGTGCTGCCGATCGCCGAGGAGACCGGCTTCAGCCGCACGACGGTGACAGGGGCGTTCTCGGTCGCGGGGGTCGGGATGGCGATCGGTCTGGTCATCGTCGCGCAGCTCGTCGACCGCTTCGCCGCGCGCTACATCCTCGTGCCGGGGTTCGTGCTGTTCGCGGTGTCGATGGCGCTGATCGGGCTGGTGCCGCCGATCGAGTGGGTCTATCTCGTCCCGTGCTTCTTCGTGGGGTTCTTCGGGGCCGGGACGGCGGTCCCCGCCGCCCGGGCGGTGGTGAGCTGGTTCGACAACAATCGCGCCCTCGCTGTCGGGATCGTGACGGGCATCATCGGCCTGGGCGCGGCGCTGGCTCCGCTGCTGGCCGGAGCGCTCATCGAGAGCGTCGGATGGCGACTGGCCTACGGATCGATGGCGCTGGTCTCCGCGGTGGTGTCGGTCACCATGGTGGTCCTGTTCGTGCGGGCCCGGGCCGAACGACACGTCCGCGGACGGCTCGTCCAGGAGACCACGGTGGAGGGCCGTGACGTCAGCCTCGAGCTCCCGGGCCTGACGTTCCGCGAGGCGGTCCGCACCCGGCAGTTCTGGGGCATCGCACTCGGGCTGGGCCTGGTCGGGGTCGTCGTCTACGGCCTTCAGGTGCACCTCGTGCCGATGATGACCGACCGCGGGCTGAGCAACGACGAGGCGGGCTCACTGCTGGTCGTCTTCGGCCTGGCGTCGCTCGTGGGCCGGGTCGTCGGTGGCTTCATCATCGACCGCGTCCACGGCTCCGTCGTCGGTCCGATCGTGATGCTCGCCCCCATCGCAGGCATGTTCTTCCTGCACCCGCCGTTCAGCAGCGCCGCCGTTGCGGTCGCCTTCATCGGCATCGCGTTCGGCATCGAGGGCGATCTGCTCGCCCTCCTCATCACCCGGTATCTCGGCACCCGCAACTTCGGCAGGATCCTCGGCCAGGTCCAGGCCGTGTTCCTCCTCGGCTCCGCCTTCGGGCCGCTGCTCCTCGGGCTGGGGTACGACGAGCTGGGCTCCTACGACCCGGTCATACCGGTACTGATGGGCATCCTCGTCATCGGAGCCATCCTCATCGCGACACTGGGCCGTTACATCTACCCCGCGGTCAGCGGTTTCGACCAGCTCGCCGCGCGCGACGAGCTCGCTGCCTCCGAGGTGCTGAGCGACATCGCCGAGAGCCGCGACCCCCACGTCTCATCAGGCAGGCCACGCGCCCAGGTCCACGACTGATCGGCTCAAGCCGATAAGCCACCGGGCGATTGCGGGTCCAGGGGTCCACAGTCTAGCCCCGTTTTCCGCACATGAGGATCTTTGGGATTCTTCGGTGTGTCGGGTTGGTCGTGGGCTCAGCAGTCGGCAGCCTGCTGGCGTGTGAGACAACCCGCGCAGTTCGGTATCCCGTCGGTCGAGAAACTGCTGGGGGCGTTGCCGGTGGTGGCCGGTTTCTGCTCCCGGTTGAAGATCCGTGATGTGGTCGATGCCGCCTGCCCGGTGCGTGACCTGGCCGGACTCACCCACGGACAGGTGATCGAGACGCTGGTGGCCAACCGGTTGACCTCTCCGGCTCCGCTGGTGCACGTGCGGGAATGGGCGCGGGAATGGGC
>NZ_BLAE01000014.1:146247-211606 GCF_009687865.1 Acrocarpospora macrocephala | reverse complement strand
ATATTTCGGGGTTTGGGGAGTTGGTTCGGGGGGCTGCGGGGGCGGGGGATGGGTCGGTTCGGGCGCGGGCGGCGTTTGTGGGGGAGTTGGCCGCGCGGCATGCGGGGTTGCGGATCGGGCGGTCGGGGCGGGTGTTCGAGGCGCTTGTTCCGGCGGTGCTGGAGCAGAAGGTGGTCGGGCGGGAGGCCTGGCGGGCTTGGCGCTGGCTTGTCCGGAAATATGGGGATATAGCGCCGGGGCCGGTTCCGGAGGGGTTGACCGTGATGCCGTCGCCTGAGGTGTGGCGGCGGGTTCCGTCGTGGGATTGGCATCGCGCGGGGGCGGAAGCCGTACGAGCCAGGACGATTATCAACGCGGCGCAGCACGCGGAGAAGCTGGAGGGCGGGTCGAGCGCGGAGGCCGATCGGTTGCTGCGGGCGCTCCCGGGGATCGGGGTGTGGACTTCGGCTGAGGTGCGGCAACGTGCGCACGGTGACCCGGATGCGCCGAGTGTGGGTGATTATCATCTGCCGAGCGTCGTGGGCTACGCGTTCACCGGCCAGAAGACCGACGACGCGGGCATGCTGGAGTTGCTCGAACCCTTCGCCGGGCATCGCCATCGGGTCATCCGGCTGATCGAACTCAGCGGGATCCGCCCGCCCGCCCGTGGTCCGCGGATGGCGGCCCGCGACTATCGGTCCTTTTAACCCCAGGCTGGTCCAAAGCGGTCGCGGCCGACCGCGTAGGGTGCGGCCTATGACGCCAGAGCGACCTGACGTACCAGGGGACCGGACCAATGGGAACGCGATGCGGCGGGCGCTGGCTCGCGCGCGCGATGGGAAGACGCTCGATGTCGCCGAGGCCGCCGTGTTGTTGCGGGCCCGGGGGGCCGATCTGGACGTGCTGCTCGAACACGCCGGGCGGGTCAGGGACGCGGGTCTCGCGGCGGCCGGGCGGAGCGGCGTCGTCACCTACAGCAGGAAGGTTTTCATCCCGCTGACGAGGTTGTGCCGGGATCGATGCGGTTACTGCACGTTCGCGACCGCGCCACATCGGCTGGAGAGCGCGTTTCTCGGGCCCGACGAGGTGCTGGAGATCGCCCGCCAGGGTGCGGCGCTCGGCTGCAAGGAAGCCCTGTTCACGCTCGGCGACCGCCCGGAAGATCGCTGGCACCAGGCGCGGGAATGGCTGGACGCCCACGGATACGACGACACGCTGTCCTATGTCCGGGCGATGGCCATCCGCGTCCTGGAGGAGACCGGCCTGCTCCCGCATCTGAACCCCGGCGTGCTGACCTGGCGCGATTTGCAGCGGCTGAAGCCGGTCGCCCCTTCCATGGGCATGATGCTGGAAACCACCTCAGAGGCCCTCTTCCTGACAAAGGGAGCAGCCCACTACGGTTCCCCCGACAAGGATCCCGCGGTACGGCTCCGCGTCCTGGAAGACGCGGGGCGGTCGAATGTCCCGTTCACGACCGGAATCCTCATCGGCATCGGCGAAACCATCGAGGACCGCGCCGAGTCGATCTTCGCGATCCGCCGGGTCGCCCGCGAGTACAGCGGGATCCAGGAAGTCATCGTCCAGAACTTCCGCGCCAAACCCGACACCGCCATGCGCGGCCTGCCCGACGCCGACCTGCACGAACTGGCCGCCACCATCGCGGTCGCCCGCCTGGTCCTCGGCCCTCGGACGCGCATCCAGGCCCCGCCGAACCTGATCGGCGCGGAGTACGCGCTGATGCTCCGGGCCGGAATCGACGACTGGGGCGGCGTTTCCCCGCTCACCCCCGACCACGTCAATCCCGAACGCCCATGGCCGCACATCGACGAACTGGCCACCCGCAGCGCCGAGGCCGGATTCACCCTCCGGGAACGTCTGACGATTTATCCGGAATATGTGCTCGCCGGGGAGCCGTGGCTCGACCCTCGACTGCGCGAGCACGTGGCCGCGCTCGCCGATCCGGCGACCGGGCTGGCCCGCGAGGACGCGGTTCCGGTCGGGCGTCCGTGGCAGGAACCGGATGGAGGGTTCGTTTCCATCGGGCGTACGGATCTGCATACGGCGGTGGACTCCGAAGGACGTACCAACGATCGCAGGGATGACTTCGACCACGTTTACGGGGATTGGGACGCGCTGCGGGAACGATTGCCCGCGGGAAGCGCGCCGGTGGGCGGGGATGTCCGGGAGGCGTTGCGGCAGGCCGAGAAGGATCCGGCCGCGCTCACCGACGCGCAGGCGTTGGCCCTGCTCGGGCTCGCGGGCGACCAGAACGGTATCGGCGCCGACGACGACGGCCTGGCCGAACTGGCCAGGATCGCCGACGGCCTGCGCCACGAAGCCGCCGGGGACGATGTCACCTATGTCGTGAACCGGAATATCAACTTCACCAACGTCTGCTACACCGGCTGCCGCTTTTGCGCGTTCGCCCAGCGGCGTACCGACGCCGATGCGTACACCCTCAGCCTTGACCAGGTCGCCGACCGCGCCGAGGAAGCCTGGGCGGCCGGGGCCACCGAGGTGTGCATGCAGGGCGGTATTCATCCGGATCTGCCCGGCACGGCCTACTTCGACATCGCGCGGGCGGTCAAGGCGCGCGTGCCGGACATCCACGTGCACGCGTTCTCGCCGATGGAGGTGATCAATGGGGCAAGCCGTACAAACCTGTCCATCGAAGACTGGCTGACCGGCGCCCGCGAAGCAGGCCTCGACTCCCTCCCCGGCACCGCCGCCGAAATCCTCGACGACGACGTCCGCTGGGTCCTCACCAAGGGCAAACTCCCCACCCGCGAGTGGATCGACGTCATCACCACCGCCCACCGCCTCGGCATCCCCACCACCTCAACGATGATGTACGGCCACGTCGACACCCACAGCCACTGGGTCCAGCACATCCGCCTCATCCGCCGCATCCAAGAACAAACAGGCGGCTTCAGCGAGTTCGTCCTCCTCCCCTTCGTCCACCACAGCTCCCCCATCTACCTGGCCGGCGTCGCCCGCCCCGGCCCCACTTCCCGCGAGAACATCGCCGTCCACGCCCTGGCCCGAATCCTCCTCCACGGCGCCATTGCCAACATCCAGTGCTCCTGGGTCAAACTCCGCGACGACCTCTGCCGCACCGTCCTCACCGCCGGAGTGAACGACCTGGGCGGCACCCTCATGGAAGAAACCATCAGCCGAATGGCCGGCTCCGAAAACGGCTCCTACAAAACCATCACCGAACTGGCCGCCATGGTCGCCCCCACCGGCCGCCCCCTCCGCCAACGCACCACCTCCTACGGCATCCCCTCCGCAGAAAGGCAGGCCGCGGCCCGGGCCAGCGACGGAGTGTGCGGCACCGTGCGACGGGTCCTCCCGATGGTGTGATCGACGGAGATGTGCCCTCAGACGTTCGGATTGCCTGATCTGTGCCAGGCTCATGTCCGTCGACTCTCCTGGTAAGGGTGTCATAATCTGTTCTGTGCAGGCTTTCTGCATGAGACTCTAGATGATGAGGCGCATGTCCCCGTCTGGACAGGAGGTCGACGGTGCTGATCCGTTTTCGGGTAGCGAACCATCGGTCTATCCGGGGTGAGCATGAGCTGTCGCTGATCGCCACTGAGTTCGACGAGGGCACAGCACGGAAGACAGGTCTTCAGCACAAGGGGCGAGATGTTTCCGTTCAGCCTGTGCTGGGGGTGTTCGGGGCCAACGCCTCCGGAAAATCCAATCTGATCAGTGCCCTTCAGTTCATGCAGGATGCGGTGCGGGAGTCTTTCGCAGACTGGGCGAAGACTCCGGAGCGGGTGCCCAGGGAGCCCTTCAAACTCGATTCGGCCTCCCTTGGCGAGACGAGCTTGTTCGAAGTCGACCTGGTGTTGGGCGAGGACCCCGTTCGTTACACCTATGGATTCGAGCTGTCGGATGATCGGGTGGAAGCGGAGTGGCTGCACGCCTATCCGCATGGCAGGCGCAATGTCTGGTTCGATCGGGAGGCGGGCCGTCCGGAATCGGATGGCGGAGAGTTCATCTTCAAGGGCGAGGGGTTCAAGGGCGAACGGGAACCCTTGGTCAAACTGACGCGTCCGAACGCGTTGTTCTTGTCTGTCGGCGCGGCCCTCAATCATCCTCAGCTATCGGAGATACACAGGTGGTTTGTCCGAGAGATTCGGCCAGTGGGGTCCGGGTCCGATTCGGTCGAACGCGTAGCATTCACCACGGTGGTGGCGACCGCGCCGGTTCTCGCCGAGCGTCACCACGAGCGGGTTGTCCAACTCCTGAGGTCAGCTGACCTCGGCATCACGCACCTCGACAAGGACCCCGAGACCGGAAGAATCAGGCTGTGGCACGGAACCTCTGACGGGGGAGAGGCACCTCTCGACTTTTATCGTGAAGAATCGCTGGGAACCCAGGCCTGGTTCGCGTTTCTTGGAGTCATGCTCATGACGCTGGAGGCCGGCACGGTACTGCTGGTTGACGAGCTGGATTCGAGCTTGCACCCGTCCCTGGCGGCCGAGGTCGTCCGAGTTTTCCAGGACCCCGAGGCGAACCCGAACGGCGCACAGTTGATCTTCACCACCCATGACGCGACCTTGCTCGGCAACGCGGTGCTGGACCGTCCGCTCGGCCGCGACCAGGTGTGGATCACCACCAAGAATCGCTCAGGCGAGACGGAGTGGTACCCGCTCACCGAAGCGAAGCCGCGCAAGGAAGAAAACCTTGAACGCGGATACCTCCGCGGCAGGTACGGCGGCGTCCCACGTGTCACAGCAGGCGAAATCGCCCGCGAGGTATCCCGGCACGAAACGAAGGCCAAGGCGTGAACCGGCGCGCGGAGTCGGGGCAGAAGCCAGACCGGCGAAAACGGCGCGGACGACTGGAAGACGAGCGACCACTGCTCCCGAGATCTGGCTCACGCTCGCGCGAGGTTCGGGTGGTCTATGTCGCCTGCGAGGGCGAATCCACCGAACCCGACTATCTGCAGTATCTGAACGAGCAGTTCGGAGACGGTGACGGCGCGGCCAGGCAGCCGTTCCGAATTCAACCTGTCTGCCGCAAGAACGGGATGACCCCATCCGGCGTCGTCGCGGCCGTTCAGGAGGCGGCGGCCGAGGACGAGGCTTGGGCGCTGTTCGACCGTGACCAATGGATCGACATCCCAGCAGCGGTCAAAGCCGCAGCCGATTCCAGGATCGAGTTCGCTCTCTCGCATCCATCGTTCGATCTATGGCTGCTCCTCCACTTTCAGGCCTTCAGCGGCCGGCAGAGCGGCAGCAGCAAAATCGTGATCGAGAAACTTCGTCAGGCCAGCGAGGCATTCACTGACTATGACAAGCGCGGCGACAAGAGCATCAGAGTTACTCGGCGTGACGCTCTGCGTGGACGAGAGAACATCGCGATCACGAACGCTCGCAGCCTGGTTAACTGCTGCGCGCATGGGTCGTGCGCATCCAAGAGGGCGACCGCCGAAACAATCAGCGACCAGGCTGACCCCGTGACTCCGGAAGAGTGGTCGGCCCGATCGGGCCACGCCGCCGACTGCCCGATCCTCCTGCGTGACCCATCTACTGACGTATGGCGCCTGCTCACCGCTTTGGGAATCACGGTGGATAGAGCCTGAGGGCCGTTGGCAGGGTCTGACGGCCAAGCGGTCCGTCATTCCATGATCTCGGCAATGCCGGGGTGGATCCTTCGAACTTCTTTCCTGGCTGATGGTCGTGAGCGCGAGGGGATCGGCGCCATGGGCTTGTGATGGCTGATGGTCAGCCGGGCCGTGCCGATCGCCCAGGTCGGTCGCGTCGGTGGTATCGAAACCGGATATCCCATTGACCATCCGGGGGTGGGGCGTTGACCCGGTCTGCCCGCTTGAGCTCACGCTGAGACCTCCACAGGGCCAAAGTCGCCCTTTGTGGCCTTGCGCGCCTTGGCGTAGTGCGAGGGATCGGCCTTGATTCGGGCGGTTGCCCGCCAGCCAGTGATGACCTCCTGGGTGTTGGCGTCTGCATCCAGTTCCGCGGCGTCGGAGAGCGCCTCGACCAGTTCGAGGGTGAAGGCACGTAGTTCGTCGGAGGTGAGGTGGCGTGCCCAGGGAAAGACCTCGGGCATCGCGATGACAAGGGTACGGGCAGTCGGATCGTGTTTGATCAAGGCGAGGAACAGGCGGGATGCCGTGGCCAGTGTCTGGTCTCGCTGATCTTCACGGTCGGCGGTCGTCAGGTAGAAGTCCGGGGCATCGCGGTGAGTGACCCGCACTCTGCCCAGGCTGGCGGCACGTTCGGCAACTGCTCGGGGGTTCCTTGACAGGTCCGAGAACGTCACAGCGTCGGCATGGCTGGCAGTCATGCCATCATCGTAAGTCAGAACACATTCTGATAGACCACCAACCCACAAGCTCGGCGCCGAGCATCGGAAACTGGGCGGGTTCAGTCCATGGCGATGATCACCTCAGGCAGTCGCATGACCTGATCCTGCCTGGCGACGTGCCGAGGGCCATGCCTCGTCAGACGTCACATCTGTTGGGCATGCCAAGCCTGGGTGCGGGGGCGTTGGCGCTATGGGCTGGTGGTTAGCCGGGGCGGCCGTAGTGGTTGCAATGGGGGCAGGCCATTGTTGGGGTGCCTTCGTGGATTGTGCAGGCGCATGGGAAGTGGCCGCAGTAGAGGGAATTGGAGCCTGGGGCGCCGTTCGCGTTGCGGATTCTTGTTTCGCCGAGGCTGATGATTTGGAAGGCGTGTGGGGTTGAGTCGTCGTTTGTGATCTGGATTTGCCAGTTGTTGGCGGGGCGGTCGAGAGAGATGCGTACCAGGTATACGTCGTATTCTTTTCTGAGCCAGGTTGCGGAGCCTACGACATGGTCGTCGGGGTCGACGATGGGCTGGGCGTTGGGGAATTCCGTCAGGGTCACGGATGGGCCTGAGTCGGCCTTGAGTTTGATCATCGGTGGTCGTTGGGGGGCGCGGGAGCCGTTGTGGCCGAAGTCGACGACTCGGAGGAGCATCGTGCGCTCGGAGTCGGGGGTGTCGAACCCGACGAAGTGGCTGGACTCTCCGGAGTCCAGGTGGAGCGGAGCTGATGAACTGAGTAGTTGCTCGGATTTCATGACTTAACCACCCGCAATCTGATGGTGCTGGTCTCTTTCCGGGCTTTTCTCACACCGGTCGATCTATGAGTATCTATTACTTACAAATTCGTGATCTTGGCGGCCGGTGGCGTTCGGAGTAGCGACCACCTGCGTGCGCTCGAGCGAGAACCGGCCGCCCAGATGCTCCAACAGCCGGGTGCCGCTGCCGACACCGGCGAATCGTCTGGTCGGTGGGTATGCGACTCTCTTTGGGACGGGTTTCTGGTTGGTATGTGCCCTCATCGGCTGGTCGGCCCACGGAAGGTATGGCAAATTAACGCTAATTCTCGCGCAATGGTGGGCTTGTGGCAGATTGGTCAGCGGATGACGGTGTAGTCGGCTGGGTTTCTGGGCGCGCGGTCGCGGGGTGGGGAGGCTGGATGGCCGATGGCTACCGTGCCCATGGGGTCCCAGGTGTCGGGGAGGTCGAGGACCTGGCGGACGGTGGGGCGGCAGAACATGGTGGAGGAGACCCAGGCGGAGCCCAGGCCCTCGACCGCCAGCTGGATGAGGAAGTTCTGGACGCCCGCGCCGGTGGCGACGATGAACATCTCGCGTTCTGCGGTGTTTCTGCGGGGGTCGGGGTAGGTGTGGGAACCGTCCATGACCAGGCAGGGGACCGCCAGGTAGGGGGCGTTTCGCAGGACGTCGCCGCGGCGGAGGCGTTTGGCTATCGAGGATTCGGTGAAGCCGTCGGCGCGGAGGTCGGTGGTCCAGGCTTCGCGCATCGCGTCCAGGAGGGCGGTGCGGGTGGTGGGGTTTTCGAGGAGGACGAATCGCCAGGGGGTGGTGTGGTGGGGGGCGGGGGCGGAGATGGCGGCGGCCACGGCGCGGTGGACCGCGGCGGGGTCCACGGGGGTGGGGGCGAAGTCGCGGATGGTACGGCGGGCGTAGACGACGTCGGCGGAGCCGTGGCGGAACAGGTCATCGCCGGCGGGGCGGAGGAGGGCGGTGACGCCGGGGCCGTCGTCTTCGGTGATTAGGTGGGGGAGGCCGCGGACGATCGCGATCGGGATCCCGGCGAGCTTTCCTTTGGCCAGTTCGGCGGCGGCGGCGATCTCGTCGATCAGGGCGGTGACGGTGGCGTTGAGGGGATTGCCGTAGGTATCCGACTGGCCGCGGTGGTCCTCGAGCGGGCGGACTCCGGCCGCACCGATCGCCAGGTCGGTCAGGCCCTGACGCCAAGGCCGCCCGAAGGTGTCGGAGACGATCACGCCGACATCGGCCCCCAGGCGCTCGCGGATCCCCGCCCGAATCCGCTGGGCTGAGGCGTCGGCGTCTTCCGGAAGCAGAAGGATCGTCCCAGGCTCGGTATTGGACGCGTCCACCCCAGCGGCAGCCATCACAAAACCCTGCCGCGTCTCCGCGATAACCAGATCCCCGCGCCGCGCCACCACCCGCTGTGTCTCTTCCTCAATGGACTCAGCCCGGCTCTCCCCCTGCCGCACCCGCCCTTCTGCCTTACTCACAATCTTCGACGTGACCACCAAAATGTCCCCATCGGCGACCTTCACCCCAGACCGGGCCACCAACTCGGCGATGTCATCCCCCGCCCCAACCTCCGGCAGACCCTCAATGCCCTCAATCTGAATCATTGCTTCTCCTCAAAATCCGCATATGTCGGCGACGCTGGTTGCCCGTCGCTCGCCCTGGCCCTGTCGTGTCAATGTTCGCCCTGTGTGATCGGCATGTGGGCCTCTGGTCACGGGTGGGTGGGCTTGTTGGCCAGGTTGAGGGCGAGGGTTAGGGCGGCTTGGGCGAGGGTGCGGGTGGTTTCGGGGGTGGTCATGAGGAGGGGGTGGGGTTCGACTGTTATGTCGGGGTGGGTGGTGGAGGCGTCTTCTTCGGCTACTAGCCAGCCGTTGAGGAGGGGGGTGCCGTACAGGTCGAGGACGGATTGGGCGGTGGTTTCGCGGCCGATGGCGGTGAGGCAGGCGTCGGCCATGCCGCGGACGGGGGAGCCGTTGATGATGGGGGAGACGCCGACGACGGGCTTTCTTTCCAGGGCGGGGCGGATGCCGGGGATCTGGAGGATGGTGCCGATGCTGACGACGGGGTTGGACGGGGGCAGGATGACCACGTCGGCGGCTTCGATGGCGTCCAGGACGCCGGGGGCCGGTTTGGCGTCGGCGGCGCCGACCAGGACGATCTCCTCGGCGGGGACGGAGGCGCGTAGGCGGACCCACCATTCCTGGAAGTGCACGGCGTGGCGGCCGGTGTCGTCGGTGATGACGACGTGGGTCTCGGTGCGGTCGTCGGACATCGGGAGCAGGCGCACGCCGGGGCGCCAGCGGGCGCAGAGGGCCTCGGTGACCTGGGAGAGCGGGTATCCGGCGGCGAGCATCTGGCTGCGGATGATGTGGGTGGCGAAGTCGCGGTCGCCCAGGCCGAACCACTGGGGTTCCATGCCGTAGGCGGCGAGCTCCTCCTTGACGGTGAACGTTTCAGCGGCCCGGCCCCAGCCCTGGTCCTCGTTGATGCCGCCGCCCAGCGTGTACATCACCGTGTCGAGGTCGGGGCAGACCCGGAGTCCGAAGAGGGTGATGTCGTCGCCGGTGTTGCCGATCACGGTGATCTCGGCGTCGGGAGCTGCCGCCTGGAGGCCGCGGAGGAATCGGGCCCCGCCGATGCCGCCCGCGAGGGACACGATACGCATGACAGCCATCCTCGCACCGCCCACCGACATCCCCATCGCCCGGCCCGTCACCCCGGCACCACGGCGTGGACGACACGAGAGCATGCCCACCGATATCCCCACCGCCCCCGCCACCCCGGCACCGCTGTGCGGACGACGCGAGGGCATACCCACCGGCATCCGCACCGCCCCCGCCACCCGCGTGCGGACGGCGTGAGGGCATGCTCGCCGGCATCCGCACAGCCCACCCCACCACCCGCTCCACCTGCGATGACATGTCGGGATTTGTGAGGCATACGACACTCGGGGGATACATGAGCTTGGTGGGTCAGCCGACGGCAAAGTCAGGCATGTGCGAAACTCGTCTTGGTATGCCCTTTGCATGCCGTTGGCTATCAGGGGGTCACTGTGATCAAGGTTGAACCGGCGAGGCTGCGTGAGCCCGCCGCTTGGATCATGCTCGCGGTGGTGTGCTCGGGCGTGTTATTCGGCCTTCTGACGTTCGTGACAGGCGGGTCCGGAGAGCCGTTCGGCTTGGTCTCGGGGACCGTGCTGCAGACGCTCAGCTCGGCCACCAGAGCGGCCTTGGCGGTGGGCGCCGTGGTGTTGACGACCCGGTTCGGCGCGCCGACGCCGAGGAGCCGGCTGATCGGCCTGATCGCCGCGGGGTCGCTCGCGATCGCGGTGGCGTTCGGTCTGCTCGGCGCGGTGCTGATGCTGTTCGGCGAGTTGAGCTTCGGGAGCAAGATCTTGGTCCTGCTGACCGCGCTGCCCGAGATCGCGCTGATGGCCGTGGCCGCGGTGTACGTGCTCAGCACGCTCGCTCCCGCGGTCGCCAAGCCGGCGAGAGTTCAGGGCAGGAACGAGGAGCCGTTCTTCGGCGGCTACCAGAACGACGGCTTCCAGGGTTACGGCTCGTACCCGTCCCCGGAGCCCAATGGCGCTCCCGTTCCCGCTGGTCCCGTTCAGGATCCCTCCGTCCCCTCCGCGTTGTCCGCCGCGCCGCACCAACAACATCCCGCACAGCCCGGCCTGGTGTACGACGATCCCGCCGATCGCACCCAGGACGCCTATGCGGCCCCGGTCTACGATCAGGGATACGCGTCCCGGCACGAAGTCGTTCAGCCTTCTGGGAACGGTTTCGGGGAGCCGTACCGGCCGCCTGTGAACGCGGCCCCGCAGCAGGCTCCCCAGCAGGCGCCGCCGCAGGGGCCGGTGTTCGACCAGCACGGGTACGCCGGGGACTCGCCGTCCTTCCCGCCGGTGACCTACAACGAGCCGACCTACAGCGAAACCACCTACAACGCCCCCGTGTACAACGAGCCCGTGTATCAGGAGCCGGTGTACAACGAGCCGGTCTACCAGAATCCCGCGGCATACCCGGCGAATCAGAGCAATTACGGAGGGTCGCCGTTCTCGGGGTATTCGGGGCCGCAGTTCGCGCAGCAGGCGTACGAGCCGTCCTACGAGGGCGACCTGCGGGAGCAGCAGCTCGCCCAGGCGTACCAGCAGGCGCAGTCCTACCAGCAGGCCCCCACGGCGCCTCAGCAGCCGCAGCCGGTTCAGCAGCAGCCGGTTCAGCAGGCGCTCCCGCAGGCGGTTCAGCAGCCCGCGCAGCCGGTGTACAACAGCCCGCTCGGGCATCCGCAGACGCGTGAGCCGTACCAGCAGGATCGGTTCCAGGGGGACCCGCTCAACGGGCCCGAGCAGACCATCCGTTACGGGGGCGATCCCCTCAGTAGTCCCGATCTTTCGCGTTATCAGGGTGATCCACTCAGCAGCCCGGACCTTGGCCGTTATCTGGGCGATCCGCTCAGCGGGCCCGAGCGAGCGCGTTACCAGGGCGATCCGCTGAACGATCCGCTGCCCGGCAACGAATTGCTGGACCCCACCGCGATCTACAAGCCGGAGCGCCAGCAGGCAAAGCCCGAGGAAGGTGTGAGTAGAGAACAAGCAGCTCAGGGGGCCGATGGCAACCCGCATTGGTACGGTTCCGACCGCCGAGACCACTGATCTAGACCGCCAGATACCGGGGCAAGCATGTCTTTCCCCGGGTATCGGTATGCCGCTTGACGCCACACCTGAGACACGCGTGTAATTACAGCTGTGTTGTTACGCCTTCCTCAAGGTGGGTATGAGGACGGCGTCCATAGGGGGGCACCAGGTGCTGTTGGTGACGGGCGGGCGACAGGGAGGTGTGCAGTGACCGAACCGGTCATGGCACAGGCGCTCGACGGTGAAGATCTGGGTTGGCAGGAGCGCGCGCTGTGCGCTCAGACCGATCCGGAGGCGTTCTTTCCAGAGAAGGGCGGCTCCACCCGAGAGGCTAAGAAGGTGTGCCGAGCGTGCGAAGTGCGCGCGGAGTGCCTTGAATACGCATTGGAACACGACGAGCGATTCGGTATCTGGGGCGGGCTGTCGGAGCGGGAGCGACGGCGCATCAAGCGTCAGGCCGTCTGATTGAACATGATCGAAGTCTGATCGAAGCACGAAGGCAATGCATGACGCGGGGGTCACGAACCAGTGGCCCCCGCGGGCTTCCTGGACTCCACGGGTTCCAGGGCCTTTCGGGTTCTTCGGGCCACGGGCCGAACCAGGGTTGGCATAAGGTAGGCCCGCAAAGCAGGACAAACCCCCGAACATTTCCGGAAATTTCCGGATAAATCGCCCGAAACATCCCAAGGACCCCCGTGCAAACCCCGGTGCATTCGGTCACCGCCATCGTCGTCGCGCATGACGGCGCACGCTGGCTCAGAGAGACGCTTTCGGCGGTGCTGGGCCAGACCTATCGGCCGGACCGGATGGTCGGCGTCGACAACGGCAGCCGCGACGACAGCGCCAAGCTTCTCACCCAGGCGTTCGGCCCCAACGCGGTCGTCAGCATGCCCCGCTCGACCGGCTTCGCCGAAGCCGTTCACGACGTCATGCGCCGCCTCCCGCCCGCCGTGCAGGGCACCGAGTGGATCTGGCTCATCCACGACGACTGCGCCCCCGACCCGCGCGCCCTGGAGACCCTGCTCTGGGCGGCCGACCAGGACCAGAAAGCCGTCATCCTCGGTCCGAAACTCCGCGACTGGCTGGACCGCAAGCTCCTCCTGGAGATCGGCGTCACGGTCGCCAGGTCGGGCCGCAGGGAGACCGGCCTCGAACCGCGCGAGTACGACCAGGGCCAGCACGACCACGACACCAGCGGCATCAGGGACGTGCTCTCGGTGTCCACCGCCGGGATGCTCATCCGCCGCGACGTCTGGGATGAACTGTCCGGCCTGGACCCGAAGCTGCCGCTGTTCCGCGACGACCTGGACTTCTGCTGGCGGGCCCGCGCGGCCGGGCACCGGGTGCTGGCGGTGACCAGCGCCATGGCGTACCACGCGGAGGCGTCCAGCCGCCGCCGTCGCCGGATCGCGGCCAGCGACGACCACCCGCGCCGCCTGGCCCGCCGCTACGCCCTGTTCGTGATCATGATCAACCTGCCGTTCCTGGCGATGCTCTGGTCGATGCTCAGGAACACTTTCGGCTCCCTGCTCAGAACCGTGCTTTTCCTGCTGGCCAAGCAGCCCGCGCACGCGCTGGACGAGATCGTCGCGCTCGGCTCGGTGCTCTTCCATCCCGGCAAGCTGCGACGCGCTCGCAAAGCCAGGAAACGGAACCGGAAGCAGGGCTACGCCCTCGTCAAACCCCTGTTCACCCCGCCGAGCGCGGCCATTCGCCGGATCTTCGACATGATCCGCGGCCAGCTCGCGGGCGCGGGTCCGATGGACTCCGCCGGACGCCACCACGCGGTCGCCGCCTCCCCCGAGGAGGAGGGCGAGGAACTGCTCAACGACGACGGCAGCGTGCTGCGCAGGGTGTTCGGCAATCCGGGGGTACGGCTCTGCCTGCTCCTGGCCGCCGTCACGGTGGCCGCGCACTGGCGGATGGCCACCGGCGGCCTGCTCGGCGGGGGCGCGCTGGTCCCGGTGGTGGGTGGCGCGTCCGATCTGTGGGATCTCTACCTGGAAGGGGAGCAAGCTCCCTACGTGGCGGTCCTCGCGGCGCTGTCCACCCTGTTCTTCGGAAAGATCTGGCTGGCCGTCGCGGTGCTGCTGCTCGGCTGCGTCCCACTGGCGGGATTTTCCGCGTATGCGGCGACACGCCGCATCATTCCGTACGTCCCGGCGAGGGTCTGGCTGGCCGCCACCTATGCGCTGCTCCCGGTGGCGACCGGAGTCGTGGCCGAAGGGCGGATCGGCTCGGCCGTGGTGATCGTGCTGCTGCCCGCCTACGCGTCCCTGGCCACCCGGGTGCTCTCCGACGAGGGCCGCCCGGCCCGCAGAGCCGCCTGGGGGCTCGGCCTGCTGCTGGCGGTTGGAACAGCCTTCGTCCCGCTCTTGTACGGCTTCGTGTTCGTTCTAGGCGCTCTGGCGGCCCTCTCCTTCGGCGGCGTACGGCGCGGTGTCGGCGTCTCGCTGGCGATCAGCCTGGCGGTCCCGATCCTGCTGCTGTTCCCGTGGCTGGCCACATTCGCCGCGAATCCAACCAGAATCCTCCAGGAAGCCGGGCTCCCCCTGCCAGCGGACCCCCGCCTGCCCCCGGAAGCCCTCCTCACCCTCAACCCGGGCGGACCGGGCACTCCACCGCTGTGGACCACGGCAGGCCTGCTCGCGGTCGCCCTGGGCGCGCTGCTGCTCCGCCGCCACCAGCTGATCGTCGCCGTCGGCTGGGGTGTGGCGATCTTCGGTGTGCTGGTGGCCACCGTGGTCAGCCGCCTGTCGGCGTGGCCGGGCGTGCCGCTGGCGTTCGCCGCCACCGGCCTGCTGGTGTGCACCGCGCTGGCCGCGCACCGGGTCGCCGAGTTCCGCAAGGCCGGCGGCTGGCGCAGGTTCGGCGCGCTGCTGATCTCGCTGGTGGCGTTCGCGACCCCGCTGGCCGCCGCCGGGCTGTGGATCTACGTGGGCGCGCGCGGCCCGCTGACCTGGAACATCCGGGACCCGCTGCCGTCCCTGGCCGCCGCCAAGTCCGCTGACGGGGAGGGCACGCTGGTGCTGCGATCCTCGGGCGGCGCGTTGTCGTACACGCTGCTGCGCGGCCGCAGCCTGCTCATCGGCGAATCCGACGCCGCAGCCGCCGACCAGGAGGTCACGGCCGCCGTCGCCGGGCTGGCCTCCGGCCGGGGTGGGCAGGACGCGAGGGCGCTCGCCGCCCGGGGCGTGCTGTTCGTGACCGTGCCCGCGCCCATCGACCCGCTGCTGCGCCGCGCCCTCGACTCGGAACCGGCGCTGACCCGGGTCATCCTGTCCAAATCATTGGGATTGTGGCGGATGGTGGTCCCGGTGGCGCCGCCTGCGCCGCCTCCACCGCTGGACTCCTTCCAGCGCGGCTGGCTGTGGGCGCAGGGCGGCCTGGTCGTGCTGGTGCTCATCCTGGCCGCGCCGGGCGCCCGCCCCGTCGAGCCGGAGGTCCAGTTCGAGGAGCAGGTCGCCGGAGAGCGGGTGCTGGTGTGAGACGCCTGATCGAGAACCGCTTCGGCCTGCTGGCCCTGGTCCTGATCGCGCTGGCCGCCGTGTACGGCGGCGCGTTCGTCAGCCGCCCCGCCCCCGCCAGGATCGCGCCCGTCCAGCCGGTCAAGGCCGCGATCGAGTCGGTCTCCACCGTCTGCCCCGACCCGGGCGGCGCGACCATCAGCGCGGTGACCCCGCCGGGCCCGCGCGGCTCCGGCAAGGCCGAGGTCCTGGACGGCGACAAACCCGTCACCCTCTCCGAAGCCGGGCGGCTCTGGCAGAAGACCGCCGCCAAGGACGCCGACCCGATCCGGGTGGTCGCCACCGGCGCGATGGCCTCAGGATTGGAGGCGGCCCGGATCAGCAGGACGCTGACCGGCGACGCCCGCGGCCTGTCCGGCGTGCGCTGCGTCGAGCCGGGCGCCAGCGCCTGGTTCGTCGGCCCCGGCCCGGCCGCCGCCGACCTCACCCTGCACCTGTCCAACGTGGAGGCCGCCCCCGCCGACGTCTCCTTCGTCGTGTACGCGGGCGAGGGCCTGGTCGTCACCGAACAGTCCACCGGCATGGTCCTGAAACCCGGCGAGCACCGGACGGTCAAACTCCGCGACGTGACCACCTCACCCCTGGTCATGGGCCTGCACGTGATCGCTACCCGGGGCCGGGTGACCGCCGCCGTGGAGGTCCTGCTCGGCCGCGGCAAGGGCGCCGACTGGCTGCCCCTGGCCGGTGAGCCCGCGACCCGCGTGGTCGTCCCCGGCATGCCCGGCAGCGCGGGCCAGCGCAAGCTGTACATCACCGTCCCCGGCGAGCAGGACACCGTCGTCCAGGTCAAGGCCGTGCTCAAAGACGGCTCGTACGCCCTGAAGAACCGCGAGGACGTCAGCGTGCCCGCCGGCTCGACCACCACCATGGACCTGTCCACGGGCATCGGCGGCCAGCCGGCCGCGCTCGTGCTGACCTCGCAGGTCCCGATCGTGGCCGGACTGGAGATCACTGGCACCGGCGACCTGCGGGACGTCGCGTTCACCGCCGGGGCGCCCTCCATCGACCTCGGCAGCGTCGTCGCCGACGGCAGGGCGGGCAAGACCCAGACCTCGCGCCTGATCCTGTCCGCGCCCTTCGAAGCCGCCAGCGTCCAGGTCCAGCTCCTCCCGAAGGAGGGCGCGCCCCCGGCTCCCACCGAGGTCGCGATCCCGGCCGGGCGCACCCGCGAGATCAAACTGGCCGGCGACGAGAAGGGCTTCAGCGTCGTGATCACCCCGCAGCCGGGCTCGGGGCCGGTCTACGGCGGCCGGGTGATCGAGGAGAAGACCTCCTCAGGCCAGCTCGTCACTGCCCAGCCGCTCCAGATGGCCAGAACCTGGGCCTTGGTCCCGCCGACCACCGATTCACCGCGAACCGTATTGCCGTGATCAGCTGTCGTCGTACCCCGGATCCACCACCTCCGGGGTGAGGCCAAGCAGGTTGGCGACCTGTTCCACGACCACCGAGTGCACCAGACCGGCCAGATGCTCGCGATCCCGGGCGCGCGCCTCCATCGGCCGCCGGTAGACCACGATCATGGCCGGTTCGCCGCGCGCCGCCGGTTCGGCCCGCCCGAACGGGATGGGATCGGAGGCCAGCCGCCCAGGGCCGTCGATCAGCTCGCTCGCCTGGGGCACCTCCTCCACCCCGAACTCCACCGCGGACAGCTCCCGGGACCAGCGCACCCGCAACCGGTCCACCGCGTCCAGCACGAGGTCGTCGAAACGCTCGCCGCGTGACTTGGCGATCGGCACGTGTGAGGGGGCCAGCGGGCCACGCATGCCCCGGCCGTGGCGGTCGCGTCGTCGAGGACTCATCCGGCCAGCTTATTTGAGCCACGGAAAGGTCACGGACGGCCTCCGTAGGTGTCCGGATTGTGGCGACACGCTCGTTAAGAGGCGCGGGGTGGTGGCAATGTGCACGCGGACCGGATACGGTCCCTCCGTGAGCCCCGTCCGCAGCTGTTCCCGTACCGCCTGCAGGCAGCCTGCCGTCTTCACGCTCACGTACGTGTACGCCGACTCGACCGCAGTTCTGGGCCCGCTGGCGACGTACGTCGAGCCGCACTGCTATGACCTGTGCGCGGAACACGCCGAGCGGCTCACCGCGCCCCGAGGCTGGGAGGTGGTGCGGCTGCCGTACGAGCCGGGCGCCCCGAGTGGAGACGACCTGGAGGCCCTCGCCAACGCCGTGCGCGAGGCGGCGCGACCCGCGCCCGCCGCCGGGGAGCCGACCGGGCAGGCGGTCGAGGTGGGCCGCCGCGGTCACCTCCGCGTGCTCAAGTCCGCCCAACCTAACCGCGAACGCTGACCGGTTCGGCCCGATAGGCTCGAACCGTAGTACTCGCGAATTTCTTAGGGGCTTGAGTGGGCGACCTCGCCACGATCTTCAAGGCGTACGATGTGCGCGGCGTGGTTCCCGGCGAACTGGACGAGGAGATCGCCGAAGCCGTGGGGGCCGCTTTCACCGAGGTCACCGGGGCGACGTCGCTGGTGATCGCCCATGACATGCGGGACTCCTCCCGGCCGCTGGCCGCCGCCTTCGCGCGCGGCGCGACCGCCAGGGGCGCGGATGTGATCAACGCCGGGCTCGGCTCCACCGATCTGCTCTACTACGCCAGCGGCAGCCTGGACCTGCCCGGCGTGATGTTCACCGCCAGCCACAACCCGGCCCGCTACAACGGCATGAAGATGTGCCGCGCGGGCGCGGTGCCGATCGGCGGCGACACCGGCCTCACCGAGATCAGGGACCGGGCCGCCGAGCTGCTGGGCCGCCCGCTCGGCGACCCGACCGGCAGCGTCACGGAGAAGAACCTGCTGGCCGGTTACGCCGGCTATCTCAGATCCCTGGTGGACCTGGCCGGCATCCGGCCGCTCCGGGTGGTGGCGGACGCGGGCAACGGCATGGGCGGGCTGACCGTCCCCGAGGTGTTCGCCGGGCTGCCGATCGCGCTCAGCCCGCTCTACTTCGAACTCGACGGCGACTTCCCCAATCACGAGGCCAACCCGCTGCAGCCGGAGAACCTGCGCGACCTGCAGCAGGCCGTGATCGACCAGGGCGCCGACATCGGGCTCGCCTTCGACGGCGACGCCGACCGCTGCTGGGTGATCGACGAGCGCGGCGAATCGGTCTCACCGTCCACGATCACCGCCCTGGTCGCCGCCCGCGAGCTGGCCAAATACCCGGGTTCGGCGATCATCCACAACCTGATCACCTCGACCGGGGTGCCGGAGATCGTGCGCGAGCACGGCGGGATTCCGGTCCGCACCCGGGTCGGGCACTCCTTCATCAAGGCCGAGATGGCCAGGACCGGCGCGGTCTTCGGCGGCGAGCACTCGGCGCACTACTACTTCCGGGACTTCTGGTTCGCCGACTCGGGCCTGCTGGCCGCGCTGCACGTGCTGGCCGCGCTCGGCGAGCAGGACCGCCCGCTGTCGGAGGTGCTCGCCGGCTATGCCCGGTACGCGGCCTCCGGCGAGATCAACAGCACGGTGGCGGACCAGGCCGCCGCGATCGCCCAGGTGCGCGCGGTATTCCAGGTCCGCGACGGTGTTACGTTCGATGAGCTGGACGGTCTCACCGTGACCGGCCCCGACTGGTGGTTCAACTTGCGCGCGTCCAACACCGAGCCGCTGCTCCGGCTGAACGCCGAAGGCGCGGACGCGGCCTCGATGGCTGCGGTGCGCGACGAGGTTCTGAGAGAGGTACAAGGGATTTGAAGATCGACGACTGGCTGCTGGACATCCTGGCCTGCCCCTCGTGCAAGTCCCCGCTCCGGGCGTCCGCCGACAGCGACGAGCTGGCGTGCACCTCCGAATCCTGCGGGCTGGTCTATCCGGTGCGTGACGACATTCCGGTGCTCCTCGTGGACGAGGCCCGCAAGGCATGAACTGGCAGCCTGAGCAGCTCGACGACCAGGCATACCTGGCCGGAGGGGATAGCCCGGGCATGCTGGTCTCGGTCGCCTCCTCGGCCGCCCAGATCCGCACCGCGCACCGGGCCGCCGTGGAGGCCGGTGTGGACACGATCGCGTCCGAGGGGCGGCCACGGGCGATCGTGGTGGCCGGGATGGGCGCCGCCGGGCTCGCCGGGGACGTGCTGGACGCGGTCTGCGGGTATGGCTCGTCGGTGCCGATCACGACCGTCCGGGGCTACCGGCTGCCCGGGTGGGTGGGCGCGGCCGACCTGGTGATGGCGGCCGGTGACGACGAGGAGACCCTGGCGGTCGCCGCCGAGGCCGCGCGGCGTGGCTGCCGCCTGCTGGCCGTCGGAAGTAAAGCCTCGTCCCTGCAGGCATTGGTTACACGCCGGAACGCGCCTTTCGTGCCGACATCCCCCGGGCAGGGCCTGTGGGGTTATGCCGTCCCGCTGCTCACCGCCGCGGCCTCGCTCGGCCTGGTGGACGCGGGTGTCGATCTGTTCGAGTCGGTGGCCAAACGGCTGGAGGATGTGGCGCACCGGTGCCGCCCGTCCAGCGAGTCGTTCATCAACCCCGGCAAGACGCTCGCCGACGAGATCGCCGAGACGATCCCGATGATCTGGGGCTCGTCCCGGCTGATGGCCGTCGCCGCGCACCGGCTGGCCACCCGGCTCAACGAGACCGCGCGCTATCCCGCCCTCTGGGGGGAGCTCCCCGAGGCCGGGCACAACCAGGTCGCCGCCTTCGACGGCCCGATCGCCCAGCGTGACATCTTCGCCGACGAGCCGTCCCGCTCGCTGCGGCTGCTTGTTTTCCGCGACGCGGAGGAACATCCGCAGGCCGCCAAAGCCCGCCAGCTGGCCGTACGGCTCGCGCAGGACCGCGGCGTGCACGTCTCCGAAATCGCCGCGGAACCCGGCCATGCGCTGGAACGCCTGGCCACGGTGATCGGCCTGGGCGACTACGCGGCCGTCTATCTTTCCCTCGGTTACGGCATCGATCCGGCCCCTGTCTCGGCGATAGCCGAACTGAGGGCAAGAATTGGCCAATAGGATCGCCTTGGTCGAGTTCTTGAGGAGTGTTGAGTGAGCGCGGGTGGCGGAACCAAGGCGATCATCGCGGCGTTGGCCGCCAATGCGGCCATCGCGGTGGCCAAATTCGTGGCGTTCCTGTTCACGGGTTCGTCGTCGATGCTGGCGGAATCGGTGCACTCGGTCGCCGACTCGGGCAACCAGGCGCTGCTCCTGGTGGGCGGGAGGCGCGCGGCCCGTGACCGCACCCCGGCACACCCCTTCGGCTACGGCCGGGAGCGCTACTTCTACGCCTTCGTGGTCGCGGTGGTGCTGTTCACCATCGGCGCGGTCTTCTCGCTGTACGAGGGCTATCACAAGATCTCGCACCCGGAGGAGATCACCTCGCCGCAGTGGGCGTTCGGGGTGCTGATCTTCGCGATCATCGCGGAGACGTTCTCGTTCCGCACCGCCATCGTGGAGTCCAACCACGTGCGCGGCACGCAGTCGTGGGTGTCGTTCATCCGCAGGTCCAAGTCGCCCGAGCTGCCGGTGGTGCTGCTGGAGGACCTGGGCGCGCTACTCGGCCTGATCTTCGCGCTGTTCGGCGTGGCGATGGCGGTCATCACCGGGGACGGGACCTGGGACGGCATCGGCACCCTCATGATCGGCGTGCTGCTGGCCATCATCGCGGTGATCCTGGCCCTGGAGACCAAGTCGCTGCTGATCGGTGAGGGTGCGGGCCCCGAGATGGAGCAGCAGATCCGCGCCGCGCTGGAGAGCGCGCCCGAAGTGACCAGGATCATCCACATGCGCACGCTGCACCTCGGCCCCGAGGAGCTGCTGGTTGCCGCCAAGATCGCCGTGGACCACGACGACACCGCGGCCGAGGTGGCGCGCGGCATCGACGAGGCCGAGCAGCGCATCCGCGCCCAGGTCCCGATCGCCCGGGTGATCTACCTGGAGCCCGACCTCGACCGCGCCAACGGCAAGCTACCGGCCGCGGAGTAGCCGCAGCGCCTTCTCCTTCTCGAAGTCCAGGGCCCGCCGCGGTGCCTGGATCCGCCCGATCCGCAGGCCCAGATCGCGTACGGCCTGGGCCACCGCCGGCTCCGACAGCGTCCGGAGCGCGAAGGCCAGCTCCGCGGGGGACACGTCGAAGCGCCGTTCCAGCTCGACCGCCTGCGTGACGGCCGCCAGCTCCTCCTCGCCGAACCGCCGGTGCGACCCCTTCTCGCGGACCGGCGGCAGCAATCCGAGCGCTTCTCGGTAGCGGAGCATGCGCGGGGACATCCCCAGCCGCGCCGCCGCTTCGGTTATCCGCATCCGCCTATTCTTACATTCTTGTGTGAGGTTCGGCCCTCCGAGTAGGCGAGAGGGTCGATCGGCCCCTTAAACTCGCAGATGTCGTTACGAGAGGGGACACCCCAGATGGACTTCAAGGTCGCCGACCTTTCGCTTGCCGGCTTCGGCCGCAAGGAGATCCGACTCGCTGAGCACGAGATGCCGGGCCTGATGGCGACCCGCAGCGAGTTCGCCGCCAGCCAGCCCCTGCGCGGCGCGAAGATCATGGGCTCGCTGCACATGACCATCCAGACCGCCGTCCTGATCGAGACGCTGGTCGCGCTCGGCGCCGACGTGCGCTGGGTCTCGTGCAACATCTTCTCCACCCAGGACCACGCCGCCGCCGCCGTCGTGGTCGGCCCCGAGGGCACCCCCGAGGAGCCCAAGGGCGTGCCCGTCTTCGCCTGGAAGGGCGAGACGCTGGAAGAGTACTGGTGGTGCACCGAGCAGGCGCTCGCCTGGCCGGACGGCACCGGGCCCAACATGATCCTGGACGACGGCGGCGACGCCACCCTGCTCGTGCACAAGGGCGCCGAGTTCGAGAAGGCCGGCGCCGTGCCGACCGCGAGCGAGGACGACCCCGAGGAGTGGGGCATCATCCTCGACCTGCTCCGCCGCACCGTGACCGACGCCAAGCGGTGGACGGCCATCGCCGCCGAGATCAAGGGCGTCACCGAGGAGACCACCACCGGCGTGCACCGGCTGTACGAGATGTTCAACAACGGCCAGCTGCTCTTCCCGGCCATCAACGTCAACGACTCGGTGACCAAGTCCAAGTTCGACAACAAGTACGGCACCCGCCACTCGGTGCTGGACGGCCTCAACCGGGCCACGGACGTGCTCATCGGCGGCAAGGTGGCCGTGATCTGCGGCTACGGCGACGTCGGCAAGGGCTGCGCGGAGGCGCTGCGCGGCCAGGGCGCCCGGGTCATCGTCACCGAGATCGACCCCATCTGCGCCCTCCAGGCGGCGATGGACGGCTACCAGGTCACCACCCTGGAGGACGTGGTCGGCAGCGCCGACATCTTCGTCACCACGACCGGCAACTTCGGCATCATCACCGCCGACCACATGGCCGAGATGAAGCACAACGCGATCGTCTCCAACATCGGCCACTTCGACAACGAGATCGACATGGCCGGTCTGGCCCGCATCCCGGGCATCGTGAAGGAGGAGGTCAAGCCCCAGGTGCACACCTGGACCTTCCCCGACGGCCACCAGATCATCGTGCTCGCCGAGGGCCGCCTGATGAACCTGGGCTGCGCGACCGGCCACCCGTCGTTCGTGATGTCCAACTCCTTCACCAACCAGGTGATCGCCCAGATCGAGCTGTTCACCAAGACCGAGCAGTACCCGATCGGGGTCTACGTGCTGCCCAAGCACCTGGACGAGAAGGTCGCCCGGCTGCACCTGGACGCGCTCGGGGTGAAGCTGACCACGCTCACCAAGAAGCAGGCCGAGTACATCGGGGTGGATGTCGAGGGTCCGTACAAGCCGGATCACTACCGGTACTAGAACGTTGAGGGGCCCCTTCGCGGGGCCCCTCGAACGGGGGAGTCGTGGACGGATCGCTGGCCGAGGCCGGGGAACGGCGGATCGGCTGGGCCTCGCGGTCGATGCCGGTGCTGACGGCGGTCGGGGCGCGGTTCGCCGGGGAGCGTCCTTTCGAGGGCGTACGGATCGCGGCCTGCCTGCACGTGACGGCGGAGACCGCGGTGCTGATGGGCGCGCTGCGGGCGGGGGGTGCGGAGATCGCGCTCGCCGCCTCCAATCCACTGTCCACGCAGGATGACGTGGCGGTCGCGCTCGGTGACTATGGCATCGCCGTGCACGCCCGTGCCGGGGTGGATCGGGATACCTACTATCGGCACATCCATCGCGCGCTGGACATTTTGCCGGATCTGGTGCTCGATGACGGCTGCGATCTGGTCAACATCCTGCACACCGAGCGGACCGAGATCCCGGTGCTCGGCGGTTGCGAGGAGACCACGACCGGGATCATCCGGCTTCGCCAGATGGCCGCGGAGAACGCGCTGAAGTTTCCGATGGTGGCCGTCAACGACACCCGTACCAAGCGCATGTTCGACAACCGGTATGGCACCGGGCAGTCGACGTTCGACGGCATCATGCGGGCGACGAATGCGCTTTTGGCGGGGCGTACGGTGGTGGTCGCCGGGTTCGGCTACTGCGGCCGCGGCGTCGCGGAGCGCGCCAAAGGTCTGGGCGCCCGGGTGATCGTCACCGAGATCGACCCGGTGAAGGCCCTGGACGCCTCCATGCAGGGCTACGAGGTGCGATCCATGGCCGGGGCCGCCGCCATCGGCGACGTCTTCATCACCGTCACCGGCAACCGGGACGTGATCCGCGCCGAACACCTCGTCGAGATGAAGGACGGCACGATCCTGGCCAACGCCGGGCATTTCGACGTCGAGATCGACGTCCGCGCCCTCGCCGACCTCGCGTCGGAGGTGCACCCTGGAATCCGTCCCAACATGGATGAATACCTCTTGAACGGCCGCCGCCTCCTCCTGCTCGCCGAAGGCCGCCTCGTCAACCTGGCCGCCGCCGAAGGCCACCCCGCCGCCGTCATGGACATGTCGTTCTCCGCCCAGGCCCTCGCCGTCGCCTGGCTGACGGGCGAACACTCCCGCCTCGCACCCGGCGTGTACGACGTCCCCACCGAGATCGACACCCAGGTGGCCGGCCTGAAACTCGCCGCCACCGGAATCACCATCGACACCCTCACCCCCGAGCAGGAGTCCTACCTGCATTCCTGGCGACTCGGCAGCTAGGGCTCGACCAGGCCGGAGCGGATGGCGTAGCGGGTCAGTTCGAGGCGGTCGCGCATGCCGAGCTTCTGCAGGATGTTCGCGCGGTGCCGGTCGACCGTCTTTACGCTGATGACGAGGGTCTGGGCGATCTCCTTGGCCGAATTGCCTTCGGCGATCAGCTTGACGATCTCCTCTTCCCGGGGGGTCAGGATGCTCTCCGGCAGGCGGTCGCCCTGGCGGGCGCGCTGCAGGTAGTCACGGATGAGCGCGGTGATCGCGCCGGGGTAGAGGAAGGGCTCGCCCCGGATGGCGGCCCGGCAGGCCTCCAGAAGATCGCGGTCGGCGACCGACTTGAGCACGTAGCCCGAGGCTCCCGCCTTGAGCGACTCGAAGAAGTACTGCTCGTTGTCGTACATGGAAAGCATCAGGATGCGGATGCCGGGCGCGCGGCGGGAGATCTCGCGGGCCGCCTGGATGCCGGTCATGCGCGGCATGGCGATGTCCAGGATGGCCAGGTCGACCTGGTCGGGGGCGGCGGCTTCGACGGCTTCCGCGCCGTCGGCCGCCTCGGCGACCACCATCAGATCGGGTTCGGCGTCGATGATCAGCCGCAGCCCGTGGCGCACCAGGGCGTGGTCGTCGGCCAGCAGGATCCGTGTCTTGTTCACAGGCCTCGCTCCGCAGGGATGACCAGGCGCACCTCGGTGCCGCCGCCGGGTGGGGAGTCGATCGTCAGACGGGCGTGGATGAGCAGGGCGCGTTCGCGCATGCCCCGGATCCCGGCGCCGTCCTGGCGTACGTTTCCGCGTCCGTTGTCGCGGATGCGCAGTGTCACCGCGCCGGGGTCCGCGGTGAGCGACAGCTCGACCCGGGTGGCGTGGGCGTGTCTGGCCACATTCGTGAGGCTTTCCTGGGCGATCCGGTAGAGCACGAGTTCGGCGTCCGCCCCGAGGGCGGGCAGGTCGCTATCCACCTCGCGGGTCACCGAAATCCCGCTGACCTGCGAGAAGTCGCTGCTCAGGGAGCTCATCGCGCTGTGCAGGCCGAGATCTTCCAGGACGCCGGGGCGGAGGCGGCGGGCGACCTGCCGTACCTCGTCGAGGCTGGCGCGGACCGTCTCCTGGGCGGCGTGCAGCTCCTCGCGGAGGCTGTCGGGCGCGCGGTCGACCGCCCGCTTCAGGCCCAGCAGCACCACGGTCAGGCTCTGGCCGATCTCGTCGTGCAGCTCGCGGGCGATGCGCTGCCGCTCCCCCTCCTGCGCGGCCAGGGCGTGCGCGCTGCTGGCGCTGCGTTCGGCCTCCAGCCGGTCGAGCATCGCGTTGAAGGTGTGGATCAGGTGGGTGAGGTCGCTGTTGCCGCTGTCGGCCATCCTGTCCCCGGTTCGCAGCAGATCCACCCGCTGCATCAGCGTGGCCAGCGCGTCCAGCGGGGCCAGGCTGGTACGCAGCAGCAGCGCGTTGGCGGCCAGGATCAGCGCCAGCCCGACCGTCAGGACCGGCACCTCGGTCAGCAGGATCGGCGAGGACACCGTGGCCGGGGACAGGGCGAGCACGAGCGTTCCCGCCGCGAACACCAGCCCGTTGATCACGAACAGCCGCCAGAACAGCGCTTGGGCAGGGGTCCGGTCGCTCATATCACCAGCCTTTCGCCGCGGCGTCCCGCTGTCCATGCGGGCTGCCTCCCATCTCCGCAGGTCCTCTGCATGTCATACCCCCCAGAGATGGGTGCTGGGACCGATGGTGGCGGCCGCTGACTTCGCGAAGACTGAAGACGGATCGGGGCCCTGATTCACCATCGCTTCAGGAACGGAGGCGTCCTCGACGTGGATATGACCTGTACGACCCTGCCCGGCGACGACGCCGCGACCGCACTGGATGATGCCATGCAAGCACGCGATATCGCTGTGAGCCTCCCGACGGTGACCGTCGGCGACTCGGTCGTGAAAGCCATCCGGGTGATGGCGCTGGGCCGGTTGCCGGGGCTGATCGTCGTGGATGACAAGGCCAGGCCCCGGGCCGTGCTGCCGGGGACCCAGGTGCTGCGCCTGGCGGTTCCCGTGCCGTACCAGGAGGATCCCGGGCTGGCCCGGACGATCGACGAGGCTCATGCCGACGAGTTCTGGCGGGAGCTGGCCGAGCTGACGGTGGGTGACTGCCTGCCGCGCCAGCCGGCCCGGCCGGTGATCGTGCCCGCGGACGCGAACCTGCTTGAGGTGGCCGCCCTCATGGCGCGGCTGCACAGCCCGCTGGTGGCGGTGGTCGACCGGGACGGCGCGCTGGCCGGGGCGATCACCCTGGAGCTGCTGCTCACCAATCTGGCGTTGTCCGGCCTCGAAGACTGACCGGCTCCCCCTTCCCGCTCTCCTCGGCCTTTGAGTTCTCCTCGGCCATTGACGCGACCGTATGCCCTCGACCGGAGGAGATTTCCGTGTACCGCTCCCGCATGCCCATTTCCCGCACGCCCAGGCCGCCGCTCTCGGGCACCGGACGGGCCGGACCGCCGGGGCGTGGCCGATGAGTGCCGTCATCGCTCTCGGGATCTTCTGCGTGGCGTTCTTCTTCATCGCCACCGAGAAGGCGGACAAGGTCAAGACGGCCCTCATCGCCGCGGGCGCGATGGCCGTGCTGGGGCTGATCCCGGGGAAGGAGGTGTTCTTCTCCGAGCACGAGGGCATCGACTGGAACGTCATCTTTCTGCTGTTCGGCATGATGATCATCGTGGGGATCATCAAGCAGACGGGGGTGTTCGACTATCTCGCCATCTGGGCGGCCAAGAAGTCCAAGGGCAGGCCGTACCGGCTGATGGTCATGTTGATGGGGATCACGGCGATCGCTTCGCCCATTCTCGACAATGTCACCACGATCATGCTTGTCGCGCCGGTCACGGTGGTGGTCTGCAATCGGCTGCGCATCCCGGCTCAGCCGTACCTGATCGCTGAGGTTCTGGCCTCCAACATCGGTGGCGCGGCGACGCTCATCGGCGATCCGCCCAACATCATCATCGGCAGCCGGGCCGGGTTGACGTTCAACGACTTCCTCATCCACATGGCGCCCATCGTGGTCGTCGTGTTCGTGGTGTTCGTCCTGTTCACCCGGGTGCTGTTCCGCAACTCGTTCCAGTACAACCCCGAGCATGTGGCGTCGGTGATGGCGCTGCAGGAACGCCGGGCCATCACCGACCCGCGCCTGCTGGCGCGATGCCTGATCGTGCTCGGCGGTGTCGTCGTCGGATTCGGGCTGCACGCCGTCCTGCACCTGGAACCCTCGATCGTCGCCCTGGTGGGCGCCGGGGTGATGCTGCTGGTGTCCCGCGTCGACACCTCGGATGTCCTGAGCGAGGTCGAATGGCCCACCCTGGTCTTCTTCATGGGCCTGTTCGTGATGGTCGCGGCGCTGGTGCACACCGGCGTCATCGCCACGATCGGCACCTGGGCCATCGACGCGCTCGGCGACAACTACTTCGTCGCGGCCACGAGCCTGCTGTTCGGTTCCAGCGTGCTGGGCGCCTTCTTCGACAACATTCCGTACGTCGCGACGATGGCGCCCATCGTCGAGGGAATGGTCGCGCAAACCCCCGACCCGCAGACCGGCCAGGCCCTGTGGTGGGCCTTCGCCCTCGGCGCCGACTTCGGCGGCAACGGCACCGCGGTCGCGGCGAGCGCCAACGTCGTCGCCCTCGGGATCGCCGCCCGAGCCGGCCACCGCATCAGCTTCTGGCAATTCACCAAGTACGGCATCCTGGTGACCGTCCTGAGCACGCTGATGGCCTGGGTGTACGTCTGGCTGCGCTATTTCAGCTAGTCGTCGTCAGGTGCCGAGCGTCACGCCGCCGATCCGGCTGATCCAGATGGTCAGCCGTGAGTGGATCTCGTTCGTGCCGCGCTTTCCTGGGCGTCGAGGAGTTCGTCGCCGTGTTCGGTCGTCCAGACCGCGAGTGCCCGCATCGGGCCGTCGACCAGGCTTTGGCCCAAGCTGGTCAGGGCGTACTCGACGCGAGGTGGGGCCTCGGCGTGGGCGTGGCGGTTGATCAGGCCGTTGGCGAGGAGGCGGTGCAGGGCCTCGGTGAGGACCTTGTCGCTGATGCCGCCGATCGCGGCGCGTAGCTCGCGGCGGCGGCGTGGGCCCAGGCTAAGAGTCGCGAGGACAACGGGGTCCCAGGTGTGGGCGAAGAGGTCGGTGGCCGCGCGGAGGCGGCAGTCGGCGACCAGTTCGTAGCAGTGATCACTCATCTTGTCGGCCATTATCGCGCGGGTGACATGCACCGATTGGTGCGTAATGCCTTCTCTACCGTAGCGGTCAGGCGATTGTCGCGAGAGAGGGGAAGACCATGCGAATCGGGATCCTGGGCACGGGAACGCTGGCGGCGGGACTGGGTGCGGGCTGGGTACGGGCGGGGCATGAGCTGGTGGTCGCCGGGCGGTCGCAGGCCAAGGCGCAGGAGCTCGCTGAGCGGCTGGGGGGAGGGGTGCGTGCTGTCCCGCCCCGTGCGGCGGTCACCGGGCGCGATGCGGTGCTGCTCGCCGTGTTGTGGGAAGGCGTCGAGGACATGCTGCGAAGCGCGGGCGCGGGCGAGGGCCTGCTGGCGGGGACGCCGTTGATCGATCCCACGAATGCCGTCGAGCATGGGGTCGGTGTGCTGGTCACCGGCCCCGGGGAGGCGATGGCGGAGCGGATCGCCAGGCTGTCTCCAGGAGCCCATGTCGTCAAGGCGTTCCACCTCTTCGCCGCCGAGCAGTGGACAAGATCTCCAGGCGCAGCCGTGACGGTGGCGATCTGCGGCGACGATCCGGCGGCGCTGGACGTCGTCAGCGAGCTCGTGCGCGATGTCGGCGGGGTGCCGGCCGTGCTGGGGTCGCTGGCTCGTGCCCGCCAGCTGGAGGAGGTCGCGGGTTTCGTGATCGGGCTGGCATTCGGCGGCGCCGACCCAAACTCCGCCATCCCGCGCGTCCCGTCATCGGTCATCTCCGTGTGACGAGCATTGCGACAGCGGCGCGGGCACAAAGCAGAGTGAGGGCGTTCACCGTCGGGTCGGCGACGACGGATGTGAACGCCCTCACCGGGTTACCTCAGGCGCCCTCGAGGGGGATCCAGCCCGACCACGCGCCGCCCGGCGTCAGCTGCCAGGAATGGACGATGCCGGCGCGGCTGGGGGTCAGGCCCACATGGGCGAAGACCTCCAACCGGCCGTCGGCGTTGCGGCCGGCGCTCGGCGAGTTGTACGGATTGACCTGAGCGCCGATCCTGTCGAAGCCGTGCCAGCCGCTGTTGGGGGCGACCTGCCAGGCATGGGAGATGTGGGAGCCGACGTTGGCGAAGACCTCCAACCGGCCGCCGAGGTTCTGCTCGACGACGGGGAACGAGCCACCGCCCAGGCCGCCGGCCCAGCCGCTCCAGCCGCCCGAGAACCCCTGCCACTTGTGTACGACCTGCCCGTTGGTGTCGGTCGCGAACACCTCCAGCCGTCCGTCTTGGTTGGTGCCGACGGCGGGACCGGTGTTCGCCCCTCCCCGGAGGCTCCCACCCTCGTTGAGCCAGCCACTCCAGCCGCCGCCGGCCGAGAGCTGCCAGAGGTGCCAGAGCCGGCCGTCTCCGCCGATGACGAACACCTCCAGCCGCCCGTCCGCGTTCATGCCCACGGCCGGAAGGGTTTCTCTTGGGAACTGTCCGCCCAGGCTCGCCCAGCCGCTCCAGGCGCCGCCGGCCGTGAGCTGCCAGGCATGCCACAGCTCAAGGTTGGAGCCGAGGGCGAAGACCTCCAGCCGGCCATCCCGGTTGGTGCCGACCGTGACCCGCGCGAAACCGAAGCTGTGCCCGCTGGGGGCGCCCATGCTGTACCAGGGGCTCCAGCCGCCGACCCTTCCACTCGCCTGGTAGGAGTGGTACATCACCCCATTGCTGCCTACGGCGAAGACTTCCAGCCATCCCCCCTTGTTCCGGGCGACCGCCGGGCGATGCGCCTCGAAAGCCACGCCGGAGGGCGCGTCACGGATGAGGTCCCAGATGCCCCAACCGCCTGTCGGCAGCTGCGCGATGTGCCACATCGCCCCAGTGCTGACCGCGAACGCCTCCAGGCGGCCGTCGGCGTTGACGCCTATCGCGGCGCCCGTCTGAAGATTGGGACCGGGAGCGGCGTTCGCCGGGCTCGACAACGTCCCGGCGCCTCCGAGGATAAGGCTGAGCCCTAGGAGGACCCTTGCGGTCCTGCGTACCAACATGTGCATTACTCGACCTTTCGTCCGCGCGACCGGGTCATCCCGGTCATGCCGACGATGAGCATCGGAAATGCTGGTATAGCCGAGGTATAGGCGCAGGCTGGTCAGGTCGTACTCGACGCGAGATGGGACTCGGCGTGGGCGGTGCGGCTAGCCGAGTAGGCGTTGGAGGCGGGTGATTTCGGCGCTTTGTTCGGCGACGACGTCCTGGGCCCAGGTGAGGACGCGGTCGTGGGAGCCGTTGATCAATTGGGTTTCGGCCATGGTGATGGCGCCCTTGTGGTGGGCGATCATCAGGGTGACGAAGAGGGTGTCGAAGGGTTCGCCCTTGGCGTTGCGGAGGTCGGTGAGCTGGGCGGGGGTGGCCATGCCGGGCATCGTGGAGTGGTCGGCGTGGTGGTCGGGTTCGCGGAGGCCCTCTTCTTCGAGCCAGGTGGTCATGGTCTGGATTTCGGGGCCCTGGGCGTCGTAGATGCGGTCGGCCAGGGACTTCAGGCGGGGGGACTGGGCGCGGTCGGGGGCCAGCGCGGCCATCTCCAGGGCCTGGCGGTGGTGGACGATCATGTCTTGGACGTAGCGGACGTCGGTGGCGTTGATCGTGGGGGAGGGGACGGGGGCGAAGGTCTGGCCGGGGGTGAGGGTGGCGGCGACCTCGCCGGGTTTGCCGGGGACGATGACCGGGGCGTCGGTGATGACGTTGGGCGGGTCGGCCGGAGCCGAGCAGGCGGTGAGCAGGGCGGCCGCCAAGGTGATCAGTAGAGCTCTGGCCATGCGCACGGGGGGTACAGCGGTCGTGATGACGAGGGGAGCTCTGCGCATTTCGGTCCTTACGGCTATGGTCGCGGAGCGATTGTGTCTGGTCATGACGAGGAGAGTTGTGCGCACTCGTCCCCCTCTCGCGTATTCCCTGGAACCTATGGCCCGGGGGTTGTGACAGTAAAGGCGACAGATCGTCAGTTATTTGTGACATCCTGACGGCTTGCCTGACAGCTCCGGTAAAGAAACGATCAGGGGTGTTTGGCATCCTTTTACCCGGAGGTTCCCTCAATGTCCCCCCTCCGCAGGGCGGGGCGTCTGCTCGCCGTGCTCGGTGCCGCTGGAGCGTTAGTGCTCTCCACGACACCGGCCCAGGCCGCTGACATCTTGCCCCCAGGCGCTATCGCCATGAGCGATAACGTCGAACACGTCGCCAACCTGCCGCGACCCGACTCCCTGCTCACCACGATCAACTCCGACATCGCCTTCCAGGGCGACTACGCGTACGTCGGTAACTATGGCGGATTTACCATCTACGACATCAAGCACCCGAAGAAGCCGAAGCTGGTCAGTTCGGTGCTGTGTCCCGGGTCGCAGATGGACGTCTCCGTCTACGGCAACCTCCTGTTCGGCTCCGTCGACTCCTCCCGCAGCGACGACTCCTGCACCAGCGTGGCCCAGTCGGCCGCGATCAAGGAGTCGTGGGAGGGCATCCGGGTCTTCGACATCAGCGACAAGGCCAACCCGCGCTACGTCAAGTCGATCGAGACCAACTGCGGTTCGCACACCCACACGCTCGTTCCGGGCAAGGACCGGAAGAACGTCTACCTGTACATCTCCTCCTACAGCCCGTCGGCGTCGTTCCCGGACTGCCAGCCGCCGCATGACCTGATCTCGATCATCAAGGTCCCGCTGCGTGACCCGCAGAACGCGAGCGTCGTCGCCACGCCCAACCTGTTCCCCGACGGCGGTAACCCCGGCGAGACCCTGCCGTACCCGGAGCGGACCTCGGCGACCACCGGCTGTCACGACATCACCGCGTTCCCGGACAAGGGCCTCGCGGCGGGTGCGTGCATGGGTGAGGGCATCCTGATGGACATCCGCAACCCCGAAGCCCCGCGCGTCCTGGACGTCGTACGCGATGACGAGAACTTCGCGTTCTGGCACTCGGCGACGTTCAACAACCGGGGCGACAAGGTCATCTTCACCGACGAGCTCGGCGGCGGCGGCGCCGCGACCTGCAATGAGGCCATCGGGCCGAACCGTGGGGCGGACGCCATCTTCGATGTCTCCCGGGACAACAAGATGACCTTCAAGAGCTACTTCAAGATCTCGCGCTACCAGGCGGACACCGAGAACTGCGTGGCTCACAACGGCTCGCTCATCCCGGTCGACGGACGCGACATCATGGTCCAGGCCTGGTACCAGGGCGGCATCTCGATCTGGGACTTCAGCGACTCGAGCAACCCGCACGAGATCGGCTACTTCGAGCGCGGTCCCGGCGCCAACCTGGGCGACGGTTACTGGTCGGCCTACTACTACAACGGTTACATCTACGGGTCCGAGTTCACTCGCGGATTCGACGTTCTGAAGATCAACGACCGTCGTACCAAGGGTGCGAAGGACGTGAAGTTCGACATCTTCAACGTCCAGACGCAGGACACCTACAAGGAGCGCGGCGGCCACGGCCACGGGCACTGGTAGATCAGCCATGGGGACGGCCCTCGCCCGGAAGGGCGGGGGTCGTTCCGCGCGCGGGATCCGCGGGTACGACACGAGTCAAGGACTCGCGCCTCGCTCATTTTCGGCCAGTCACCTGGGCGCGGCGTGAAACGGGCGGGTACGGCCGGCGTGTCTCTCCCTCTCGCGCCAGCTGTACCCGCCCAACCCCACTGCAGGCGTGCCCCGTTGCCTGCGATCGTCACAGCTACCCCGCGATATGGGGCTAAACATCCCGTTCTCAGACGGGCGGCGCGAATCCCCCCGGGGTCGGCCCGGGCGTGACCTCGTCTGGTGGCCGCAGCGGAACGGGCGGTCCCGATGGGGGCATTCCGGGGGGCGGGGGCTGATAGCCCGGATAACCGGGGTAGCCCTGGTGGGCCGGATAAGGCGGGTAAGGGGCCTGGGCAGGCTCGGTGAACGGCGTCGGATATGGCGTCTGGTACATCGGGGGAGGCATCGGGGTGACCGCCTGTCTGGCCTGCTCGAGCCGTACCGACTCGCGGCGGCGGCGCTCGGCCAGGACGGCGGCCAGGTACGCGTGCGGCGGCACGCCCGGCGGAGGCGGCGGCGAGACCACGGCCGCGACCTGGGCCGCGATGCGCATCCCCATCTCATATTGCGCGAACGCGGTGAGCTGGTGCCACCGCGCCAGATACTGCCGCGCCATCGCCGCCGCCTCCTCGGTCAGCTGCGACAGCTCCAGCGTGGCCGCCCACCCGGCCAGCGGCGGCGGCATCTCCGGCGCGGGCCCGTCCCGGCGCGGCCCGCGTTCGGCGATCACGATGGTCCCGGCGAAGAGGTCGCCGAGCCGCTTCCCCCGGGGGTTCAGCAACGAGCAGATCACCGCGGGCGCGGCGCCGAACGCGAAGATCTCCACCGTGCCGGACAGCGCCCGGAACAACCCCTGCCGGAACCGCTGCGGCCCGCCGTCGTCGGACACCACCCGCAAGCCCAGGGCCATCTTCCCCGGCGTGCGCCCCAGCGTCAGCGACTCGAAGATCAGCGGGTAGCCGACCAGCAGCAGCACCAGGAACAGGATGACGACCGCGTTCATGATCGAGTCGTCGAACCCGGTGTCGCCCCAGAGGAAGCCGAGCAGGACGGCGGCCCCCACCAGCAGCACAGCCTGGATGGCCGCGTCGATGAGACGCGCCCCGGCCCGGATCGGCAGCTGGGCGATCTGAACGTCGACGACGACGGCATCGCCGGTCACAACTTCGGACACATCCCGAACCCTACTAGGCTCCACATTGTGGACATCGACGCATTCGTAACCGCGCACCAGCCCACCTGGAACCGGCTGGAGCGGCTGGTGCAGCGGCGGCGCGAGCTGGACGGCGCGGAGATCGACGAACTGGTCGAGCTCTACCAGCGGGTCGCCACCCACCTGTCCATCGTGCGGTCGGCGTCCCGGGACCCGATGCTGATCGGGCGGCTGTCGGCGCTGGTGGCCCGGGCCCGCGCGGTGGTGACCGGCGCGCACGCGCCCGCGTGGCGGGAGTTCGTGAAGTTCTGGACGGTGTCGTTCCCCGTCGTGACGTACCGGACGTGGCGGTGGTGGCTGGCGACGGCGGTGGTGTTCACCGCGGTCGCGATGCTGTTCGCGGCCTGGGTGGCCGGCAATCCGGAGGTGCGCGCCGCCGTGGGCACCCCGGAGGAGATCAAGCAGCTGGTCGAGCACGACTTCGCGAACTACTACAGCGAGAACCCGGCCGGCTCGTTCGCCACCCACGTCTGGCTGAACAACGCCTGGGTGGCCGCGCAGTGCATCATCTCGGCCGCCGTGCTGGGCCTGCCCATCCCGCAGATCCTGTACTCCAACGCCGCCAACGTGGGCGTCACGGGCGGCCTGATGATCGACGCGGGCCGCGGCGACGTCTTCTTCGGCCTGATCACCCCGCACGGCCTGCTGGAGCTGACCGCCGTGCTGCTGGCGGCCGCGGCCGGCATGCGGGTCGGCTGGGCGGTGGTCTCGCCGGGGCCCCGCCCGCGCAGCCAGGTCCTGGCCGAGCAGGGCCGCGCGGTGATGACCCTGGTGGTCGGCCTGTTCGCGGTGCTGCTGGTGGCCGGTCTGATCGAGGCGCTGGTGACCCCGTCCCCGCTGCCCACCTGGGCCAGGATCGGCATCGGCGTGCTGGCCGAGGCCGCGTTCCTGAGCTACGTGATCGTCTACGGCCGCCGCGCCGCACGCGCGGGCGAGACCGGCGACATCGACAATGCCCCCGACTACGCCCCCGCGAGCTGACCTACAACCGCCCGGCCGCCTTCAACGCCAGATAGGCGTCGGCGAGCGCGGGCGCCGCGTCCTCGGGCAGCGCGTCCACCACCTCCACGCCGTGGCGGCGCAGCCGCGCGGTGATGCGCCGCCGCTCGCCGCGCAGCTTCTCCGCCGCCGCGGCGTCGTAGACCTGCTCCGCGCCGTCCCGCCCGGCCGTCAGCTCGGCCACCCGGGGATCGGCCACCGCCGCGACCAGCACCTGATGCCGCGCCGACAGCTGCGGCAGCACCGGCAGCAGCCCCTCCTCCAGCGCCGCCGCGTTCAGGTCGGTGAGCAGCACCACCAGGCAGCGCCGCCGGGCCCGGGTGAGCACCGCCGCGACCATGCCGGGCGCGTCCGCCTCGACCAGCTCCGCCTCCAGCGGCGCCATCGCGTTCACCAGCGCCGACAGCGTCTCGGTCCGGGACGCGCCGGACACCCAGGCCCGCACCGCCCGGTCGTGGGCCAGGAAGTCCACCCGGTCCCCGGCCTTGGCGGCCAGCGCGGCCAGCAGCAGCGCCGCGTCCATGGACCAGTCCAGCCGGGGCCACCCGGTCGGGTCGCCCGAGGTCGGATCGACGCCGACCCGGCCCGCCGAGGTGCGCCCGGTGTCCAGCACGATCAGCACCCGCCGGTCCCGCTCGGGCCGCCAAGTGCGCACCACCACGTCGTGGCGGCGCGCGGTGGCCCGCCAGTCGATCGAGCGCACGTCGTCGCCGGCCACGTACTCCCGGAGCGAGTCGAATTCGGTGCCCTGGCCGCGGACCAGCGCCGGGTGCCGCCCGTCCAGCTCGCGCAGCTTGGCCAGCCGGGACGGCAGGTGGCGGCGGCTCAGGAACGGCGGCAGCACCCGGACCGACCACGGCACCTGGTGCGAGCCCTGCCGGGCGGCGATGCCGAGCGGGCCGAACGCCCGCACGGTGACCGCCACCGCCTGGTGGTCGCCGCGCCGCAGCGGGCTCAGCCGGAACACGATCCTGCGCCGCTCGCCGGGCGGCACGTCCACCGGCTGCTCCCGGGGGGTCGCCCGCACGCTCGGCGCCCAGGCGTCCCGCAGCCGCCCGCGCACCCGCCGGGTGCCCGGGTTCTCCACCAGCAGGGTGACCTCGGCCGAGTCGCCGAGCCGGAGCGCGTTGTCGCCCTGCCGCTGGAAGCGCAGCGCGCGCACGCTCCCGGCCAGCGCCAGGTCGACGCCGATCAGCACGGCCAGCAGCCCGAGCAGCAGCGCGAAGACCAGTCCCGGCTGGGGCGCGAGCACCACCAGGACCGCGCCCGCGAGCGCGATCAGCCCAGCCCTGCCGGTCAGTGCCACGCCGGGCTCACCGGGGCACGGGGACGGCGGCGAGCACGCCGTCCAGCAGGCCGTCCGGCGTGGCGCCCTCCAGCTCCGCCTCAGGACGCAGCTGGATCCGGTGCCGGAGCGCGGGCCTGGCCAGCGCCTTCACGTCGTCCGGCGTCACGTAGGTCCGGCCCGACAGCCAGCCCCAGGCCCGCGCGGCGGCCAGCAGCGCGGTCGCGCCACGCGGCGAGACGCCCAGCTGGAGCGACGGCGACTGCCGGGTGGCCCTGGCGATGTCCACGATGTAGCCGAGCACCTCGGGGGAGACGTGCACCTGGCTGACCGCCACCCGCCCGGCCTCCAGGTCCGCGGCCGAGGCCACCGGCTTGATCTCGGTCAGGTCGCGCGGGTCGAAGCCGCGGGCGTGCCGGTCCAGCACCGCGATCTCCTGATCCCGGGGCGGCACCGGTACGGTCAGCTTGAGCAGGAACCGGTCCAGCTGGGCCTCGGGCAGCTGGTAGGTGCCCTCGTATTCGATCGGGTTCTGGGTGGCGGCCACGATGAACGGGTCGGGCAGCATGCGGGCCGAGCCCTCCACGCTCACCTGGCGCTCCTCCATCGCCTCCAGCAGCGCCGCCTGCGTCTTGGGCGGGGTTCTGTTGATCTCGTCGGCCAGCAGCAGGTGGGTGAAGACCGGGCCGTCGTGGAACTCGAACGCGGCCGTCTTGGCGTCGTAGACCAGCGATCCGGTGATGTCGCCCGGCATCAGGTCGGGGGTGAACTGCACCCGCTTGAAGTCGAGGGAGAGGGCCGCGGCCAGCGTACGCACCAGCAGGGTCTTGGCCACGCCGGGCACGCCCTCCAGGAGCACGTGCCCCCGGCAGAGCAGCGCGATCACCAGGCCGGTGACGACGGCGTCCTGGCCGACCACCGCCTTGGCGACCTCCGCGCGGAGCGCGGCCAGCGCCTCCCGGGAGGCGTCAGGTGTCTTTTCGGGAGGCCTCGTCACGAGTCTCTTACCTGCCTTTCGATGGTGTCCAGATGCCGGGCCAGCGCGACCAGCTGCGCGTCGTCGGCGGGCGCCGGGCCGTAGAGGATCGACCGGATCTGTCCGGCATCCTGCCCGATCCGTACGGCTATCGCCGAAACGATCGTGTCCGCCGCGCTGCCCGGAGCGAGTCCCAGCCGGGGCACGATCCGGTCCAGAGTGGCGGCGCGGAGCGCGTGCCCGGCCCGGTCGCGGGCCCGGCGCGCCCGGTAGAGGCGGCCCCGGCCCTCCGCGGTCTCCGCGGCGCGCACGATGACCGGCAGCTTCTCTGTCACCACCGGACCGAGCCTGCGGCCCTGCGCGATCGCGATCAGCCCGACCGCCACGATCAGGGTCCAGACCAGCCAGGTGAGCTGCTCGGGGAGCAGCTCCTCCAGGGTCGCGGGCGGCTCGTTGCCCAGCGGGATCCGGGGGGCGAACCAGGTGACGTGGGTGCGGGTGCCGACCAGGTTCACGGCCAGGGCCGCGTTGCCGTCCTCGATCAGCCTGCCGTTGGTGAGGAACTCGCCGGAGCCGACGATCGTGGTGGTCCTGCCGTTCGGCCGGAACCGGATCAGGGTGCCGCCGTAGCAGCGGGCGTCCGGGCCGGTCACCTGGTAGTAGGAGCCGCCCATGCGGGCGTTTCCGGCCTGGACGGCCTCGCGCATTCCGCAGCCGGGTTCCCGGCTGTGTATCTCCTCGTACGATCCTTCGGTGACGCCGGGGGCCAGCTCGTCGAGGACCGTGGCGAACGGCGCGATGAGCAGCCGGTCGCCGGGCAGCTCGTCGATCCGGTCCAGCAGGTCGTCGTCCATCAGGTATTCGGGGCGGGCCAGCACCACCAGCGAGTCCGGCGTCGCGATGCTCCTGGCCTCCGCCAGGGTGCGCACCTGCTCGACCCGGACGCCCTGATCGGCCAGGATCTCGGCGAGCGCGCGCGTCCCGCCGGGCCCGGTGCCCTCCGCGTCCAGGTAACCGCCGGGGCGTGGCGTGGACACGCCCACCATCAGCACGGCGAAGGCCGTGATGAGCAGCAGCGTGCCGAGCACGCCGCGCCAGGTCCGCCACCGATCCCGGATCCGCGGCGTGGTGGGGACGCTCATCCGGCCACCAGCATCGGCCGGGCCCGCTGCAGCCGCTCGTCCAGCGCGGCCAGCAGGGCGTATCCGCCTTGCGTGCCGGGCGCCTCGCCGTAGGTGACGTCGTCGAAGTGGCGCGCGGCCGCGGCCAGGTCGGCCTGGAACTCGGGCAGCGCGGCCCCGGCCTCGGCGGCGAACTCGTCGGCGGTGCGCCCGGGCTGCGGTGCCACGATCGTGCGTTCCTCCAGGTCGCGGGCGATGGCGCGGAGCCGCTCCCGGACGGCGGCGGCCCACTCCTGCCGCTGCGCGTGCTGGTCGGCGGCGGCCCGGTGCTCGGCGGCCGACCTGATCCGCTCGTCGTAGAGCACGGCCGCGCCGGACGCCGCCCTGGTCGCCCGGGTCGCGGTGCGCAGCAGCAGGACGGCCAGGCCGACCACGATCAGGGCCAGCACGACCAGCGCGAGCCAGCCGCCCGGCACCTGTCCGGCCGCCCTGAGCAGGTTGTCGATCCACTCCGCGGCCCAGCCGAGCAGCCGGTCCGTCCAGGACTCCTTCGGGTAGGCCGGGTCGGCCAGTTCGCGGATCGCCGCCTCCCTGGCGGCCTCCCGGCCGAGATCGACCGGGACGTCCCAGCCGGTCACGGCTGCCAGGGGCCCGGCGGACGGTAACCGGAGCCGTACGACGGATGCCAGAGGTCCTGCGGCCCGGTGGGCATGCCGCCGCGCTGCCGTTCCAGCGCCTCGGTCTGCAGGACCAGGTCGAACGCCTCCGCCCGCATCCGGCGGTCGGCGTAGAGCAGGGTGTTGACGGCGGCCGAGAACGGGCTGGCGAGCACACCGCCGATGATGGCCCCGACGGTGGCCAGCGCCATCGACAGGTAGAAGCCGGAGGTCACCTCCTGAAGGGTCTCCGCGTCCCCTCCGATTATGGTTCCGGCGATCTGGAACGGCGCGCCGATCGCGCCCTGGACGAGGCCGGCGACGATCGCGGTCAGCAGCAGGATGCCGAACACCCGCCAGAAGTCGCCCCGGACCAGCCGGAACGACCGGCCGATGGCGGCGAACACGCCGATCCGCTCCAGCACGATGGCCGCCCCGGCCAGGCTCATCTTGGTGTAGAGGAACACCGCGCCGATGACGCCGCCGACGAGGAGCAGGAAGAACAACACCACCGCCCCTGCCCCCAGGAAGGTGCCGGCCATTACGCCGATCAGCAGGAACGGGACCACGATGATGCCGAACACCATGAGAGTCTGCAGCAGGCCGAGCCCCAGCAGCGGCAGCACCCGCCCCGCCGTCTGCCGCCAGGCCTGGCCGATGGAGATCGACTCGCCGAACACCGACCGCCCGACCACGCTGGTCAGGATCCCGGTCAGCACCACCATGGAGATCACGGACACGATCAGGGTGAGCACCGCCCCGCCGAGCAGCCCGGCCAGCGACCCCAGGATCGCGTCCGGGTCGTCCGTCACGGTGCTCTCGTTGATAGTGAGCAGGTTGAGCGTCGCCTCGGCGGTGGCCGCCTGGATCGCGAACGCCACCAGCTGGGTCACCGTCACCACGACCGCGGCGAGCCCGAGCGTCGCCTTCGGGTTGGCGCGAATGGCCGCCACCGCGCCGTTGTACATGTCGCCCAGGGTCAGCGGGCGCAGCGGGATGATTCCCGGCTTCGGCGCGGGCGGCGCGCCATAAGGGTTGTACGGCATCTGCTGGTGCGGACCGTACCCCGGCGGCGGAGGCGGGAACGGAGGCTGCTGACCGGGGGCCGCCCAGGAACCCGGGCCGGGCGCGCCGTACGCGGGGGGCTGCTGAGCTGCCCACCCGGGCGGCGGGTTCTCAGGGGGACCGTCTGTCATGTCCCAATCCTGGCATGATGTACGGCTACCCGGAGTCCTCCGTCTGGGGAAACCATGAACCTGGGATGGCAGAAACGCGCTGACGAAGCGCAGACTTGGAACGTGACCGCACTATGGAGTTCCCGCGACGCTGGCCTTATACAGGTCAGAATCGGGTCAGATCATCGCGCGTTCCACCACAAGCCCCTAAACTCCATCCTTTGTCATGGTCGTGTATCACCCATGGGGTGGTCGCGGGTAACCTTCCCAGAAACCCGAAACCCCACCCAATACCTCCCAAACCTGCGCTAAGAACGAATGAGGGGCCATGAAAGGACGCGTGCTGGTCGTCGACGACGACGCCGCTCTCGCCGAGATGCTCGGCATCGTGTTGCGCGGAGAAGGGTTTGAGCCGTCGTTCGTGTCCGACGGCGACAAGGCGCTCGACGCCTTCCGCGACACCCGCCCGGATCTGGTCCTGCTCGACCTGATGCTGCCCGGCGCCGACGGCATCGACGTCTGCCGCCGGATCAGGGCCGAGTCGGGCGTGCCCATCGTCATGCTCACCGCCAAGAGCGACACCATCGACGTGGTGCTCGGCCTGGAATCCGGCGCCGACGACTACATCGTCAAGCCGTTCAAGCCGAAGGAGCTGGTGGCGCGGGTGCGGGCGCGGCTGCGCCGTACCGACGAGCCGACGCCGGAGATCCTGCAGATCGGCGACATCACCATCGACGTCGCCGGGCACTCGGTGAAGCGGTTCGAAGAGACCATCAACCTGACCCCGCTGGAGTTCGACCTGCTGGTCGCGCTGGCGCGCAAGCCGCGGCAGGTATTCACCCGGGAGGTCCTGCTCGAACAGGTCTGGGGTTACCGGCACGCGGCCGACACCCGCCTGGTCAACGTGCACGTGCAGCGGCTGCGGGCGAAGATCGAGAAGGATCCCGAGCATCCGGAGATCGTGGTGACGGTCCGGGGCGTGGGATACAAGGCCGGCCCCGCGTAGCCGAACCGCCATGCCTCCCCCCTCGGCGTCGGCGTCAGGGCGGAAACCCTCGGGTTCCGCCCTGAAAGCGCGTGGCAAGCGGCCGCGGCGCACCTTACGGCAGATCGCGCGCGGGGTGCGGCGGCGCGCCCGGCGGCTGGCCGGGCGGCTGCGCGGCGCCTACCGGCGCTCGCTCCAGCTGCGGGTGGTGACCAGCACGCTGGTCGTCTCGATGGTCGTGGTGGCCGTGCTGGGCGTGTTCCTGTTCCAGTCGATCACCGACGCGATGATCGCCGGCCGGACCCGGGCGGCGACCGCGGAGGCCAAGGCCAACGTGTCCAGCGTGGCCGGATACTTCACCGTCTCGCAGAACGACGTGCCGCCCAAGGGCGGCGACCAGGACACCGCCGTCAGCACCCCGGTCGAGCTCGCCGCCCGGGCCCTGGCCGAACGCGCCGGCTCCCGGTACGACGTGATCATCCTGAACAAGAGCCGGGTCGGGCAGGACCGCGCCACCGGCAACATCGACGTGGCCAGCGTGCCCGAACGGCTCCGCCGCGACCTGCAGAAGAGCGGCTCCACCACGCTCTCCTGGCGGCAGCCCGCCACGCTGCGCTACCTGGACCACGCCGAGCCCAACCAGATCGGCTTCGTGGTCGGCTCGCTGGTGTTCAGCCCGGACGGCACGTACGAGATCTACCACCTGTTCCCGCTGCAGGAAGAGGAGGAGACGCTCTCCTCGGTGCTCCAGCTGCTGATCATCGTGGGCGCCGGCCTGGTCCTGCTGCTCGCCGCGATCGCATCGCTGGTCACCCGCCAGGTCGTCACCCCCGTACGGCTGGCCCGCCAGGCCGCCGAACGCCTGGCCTCCGGCCGCCTGGAGGAACGCCTCAAAGTCCGCGGCGAGGACGACCTGGCCCGGCTGGCCACCTCCTTCAACGAGATGGCCAGCAACCTGGCCCTCAAGATCCACCAGCTGGAGGAGCTCTCCCAGGTGCAGCGCCAGTTCGTGTCCGACGTCTCGCACGAGCTGCGCACCCCGCTGACCACCGTACGGATGGCCGCCGACCTGCTGTACGAGGCCCGCGAGGACTTCGACCCGATGGCGGCCCGCTCGGCCGAGCTGATGCAGGCCCAGCTGGAACGCTTCGAGTCGATGCTGGCCGACCTGCTGGAGATCAGCCGCTACGACGCCGGCGCGGCCACCCTCGACCTGGAGCCGGTGGACATGCGCGACGTGGTGCTGCGCGCGGTCGGCGACTCCGAGGCGCTGGCCGAGCGGCACGCCACCCGGTTCGAGCTGCGGCTGCCCAACGAGCCGTGCATGGCCGAGTGCGACAGCCGCCGGGTCGAGCGCATCCTGCGCAACCTGCTGTTCAACGCGATCGAGCACGGCGAGGGCAAGGACATCGTGGTCGCCCTCGGCGCCGACCGGGACGCGGTGGCGGTGGCCGTCCGCGACCACGGCGTGGGGTTGCGGCACGGCGAGGAGAACATGGTCTTCGACCGGTTCTGGCGGGCCGACCCGTCCCGGGCCAGGACCATCGGCGGCACCGGGCTCGGGCTCGCCATCTCCCGCGAGGACGCGATCCTGCACGGCGGCTGGCTGCAGGCGTGGGGCTCGCCCGGGGAGGGCACCCAGTTCCGGCTGTCGCTGCCCCGGCTCGCGGGCAGCGAGCTGAAAGGCTCGCCGCTGCCGCTGGTGCCGCCCGAGGTGGAGATGCGGCGCACCTGGCGAGGGCAGGCCACGCCCGTGCTGTCGGCCGCGGCGGGCGAGTCGGGGGTGTTCGATGTCGACTAGACGCTATCTGGCCGGTCTTGTCGCGCTGGGCGCGCTGTCGGCGTGCACGATCGTGCCGTCCAGCGGCAATCCCACCACGGTGGAGAAGGAGGACGGCGGCAGCGACCCGCTGAGCCAGCCCTACGTGCGGGTCATCGCCACCGAGCCCAAGCCCGACGCCACCCCGGTGGAGATCGTGCAGGGCTTCCAGGCGGCCATGGCCGGGTTCGACGACACCAGCCGGGCGATCGCCAGGACGTACCTTACCCCGGAGGCGCGGGCGAAATGGAATCCGGCGAAGGCCAACACGATCATCTGCGACTGCAAGTTCACCCCGGCCGAGGTGCCCGACCCGGACGCCAAGGAATACGCGGTGCCGATCACGGGCAAGCAGATCGCCACCATCGACCCGGAGGGGCGCTATCTGGCCTCGCCCGCCGACACCGAGAACAACGCCTGGGACCCGATCTCGCTGGTGAAGCTGGACGGGCAGTGGCGGATCTCGGCGGCTCCCGCGGCGCTGCTGCTCCGGCCCGATGACCTTTCCCGGGCCTACCGCACGGTCACCCTCTACTACCCCGACCTCGCCGGCCAGGGCCTGGTCTCCGATCGGGTGCGGCTGCCCATCGACCCGGTCCGGGGCTTCCCCGAGTCGCTGATCGAGCGGCTGCTGCTCGGGCCGAGCAAGCCGCTCTCCGACGGCGTGCGGAACACCTTCCCGCCCGGCACCGAACTGCGCGACATCCGGGTCGAGGACAACGCGGTGGTGATGGACTTCAGCGCGCAGCTGGGCGAGCTGGCTTCCGCCCCCGAACGCCTGCGCGCGGTGAAGGCCCAGCTGGCCTGGACGTTCACCGCGGTCGCCCCGCAGATGCCGATCGTTGTGACGGTCAACGGGGAGCCGTTCCCCGGCGGCGCGGTGCGCTTCCAGCGCGGCGACTTCGGCGAGTTCGATCCGTCCGTGCTGGCCAAGGAGCCGCCCGGCTACTACGTGCTGGACGGCACGCTGGTCAAGGAGACCAAGAACAACGAGCCGCCGGCGCCGGTGCTCGGCGCGGCCGGGGAGCCCAACCAGGCCTTCCACCATCCGGCCATGGCCGAGCTCCCCTACGGCCGGGTGGCCGCGCTGCGCCCGGAACCCGGGATCTGGGTGGCCGACCTGGCCGAGGGCAGCCAGTGGCAGCGCTGGATCAGCGGCGAGGGCAAGTTGACCCCGCCGTCCTGGGATCGATACGGCGAGGTCTGGTCGGTCGAGAAGGTCGGCCCGGAGGATGCCCTGGGCTCCAGGGTCTGGCGGGGCGTGAACGGGCAGGCCATCCCGGTCACCGCGCCCGGTCTGGAAACCGCGAACGTGAAGGCGTTCCGGGTGGCCAGGGACGGGGTCAGGGCCGCGGTCATCTCCGACCACGGCGCCGGCGAGCAGGTGGACATCGGGATCATCGTCCGGATGGGCGACTACCGGGTCGGCGGCCTGGAGACGCTGATCCCGCCGGAGGAGGGCCGGACCATCCTCGACATCGCCTGGCAGGACGACGGCACGGTGCTGGTCCTCACCGAGAAGGCCAAGCAGCAGTCGCTGCTCGTCTACTCGATCTCCGGCGGCGACGCCCCGGACACGCCCACGGTGGACAACCGGATCAACTCGATCACGGCCGCGCCGGGCACCATCCTCGCGGCCGACGAGAACGGCGCGCTCCGCCGCTGGGACGGCACGAAGTGGAACGCCCCCGTCAAGTCGGGCGTGACCTACGTGCTGTATCCGCTGGGCTGAGGTTCTGTCGGTGCCGTCCGGGAGGGTGGGCGGGTGCTCGACCTGATCCTGCCGCCGCGCTGCGCCGGATGCGGCCGCGCGGGCTTCCTGGTCTGCCCGGTCTGTACGGCGCTGCTGCGCGGCGTGCCGTCGCCTCGGCCCCCCGAGAATCCGCCGCCCGGGCTGCCGGAGTGCTGGGCCGCGGCGGAGTATGCGGGGGCGGTGCGGCGGTTGCTGCTCGCTTTCAAGGAGCGCGGGAGGGTAGCGCTAGGGCCACAGTTAGGTGGCTGTCTGGCGGCGAGCGTCGCCGCCGCGCTGGGTGAGTCGCGCCGTGCGCTGGAGTTGGTGCCCGTGCCGAGTTCCCCGGCCGTGACCCGCCGCCGGGGGCATGATCCGGTGCGGGGGATGGCGGCGGTGGCCGTACGGGATCTGCGGGGGTCCGGGTGGCCGGTCACGCTCGCGCCGGTGCTGCGGCAGCGGCGGCGGGTGGCCGATCAGGCGGGGCTGAGCGCGCCCGAGCGGGCCGCGAACCTCGCCGGTGGGTACGTGGTCTCATCAGGTCGGGTACGGCCGTCTGGGTGCCCGACGGCCGTGCTGGTCGATGATGTGGTGACGACGGGGGCGACGCTGGCGGCCGCCGCGGCGGCATTGCGCGCGGCGGGGGTGCGGGTGCCCATCGCGGTGACGGTCGCAGCCACGAGGAAGCGGGTGACCGCAACGCGACACGCCCGGGATGATCAAAATTTGGTCCGTGACCCTAGGTAAAGAAACAGTTAAATAACGGTCCGGCCCGATGGTCACACCTCCATGGTGTGACCACGGCAGCCCCCCAGGTCAGCCTGATCGACAGGCGTTCACATAGAGGAGGCGACCCCCACGGACTCGGCAGCGCCTGACCCCGCCCGCCACCGGGGAAAATCACCGACCGTGATCTTCCACGCGAGTGCACGGCTGACATTCGGCCCCGTAGCGACTAGCGTTCAGGACATGGCACCCGTTCGGGTCCGTGGTTGCACTGGACCGATTCTCATCCTCCCCACAACCGTGGGGGTGACCCGGGTTTCGGTCTGGCTAGCCGATGCCAGCCGCAGGCAAAACGGTCCACGTAAGGCGACTCTTGGTCGACCGATCACGGTGCGGCTTAGAGGTAAGTCCTGCCTTCCCGGGGGTCCAGATGGCCCCCGCCAGGAGAGAAGGGCAGTAGTGGCACAGAGCCGCGAACCCCTCAGCAGGCGGATGTGGGGACGAAGACCAGGTCGGCCGGACGGGTGCTCCTTCATGTCAGTCGAGAGGCGAAGGGGGGCTTTTGCGTGGACATCATCGTCAAGGGACGGCACACCGGAGTGAGTGACCGTTTCCGTGATCATGTGACGACCAAGCTGGCCAGAATCGAGCGTCTGGACAACAAACTCATCCGCGTGGACGTGGAAGTGTCCAAGGAGCGGAATCCGCGGATGGCGGATCAGCGAGAGCGAGTGGAACTCACCATCCACTGCAAGGGCCCGGCGATCCGGGCCGAGGCGGCCGCGGACGACCGGTTCTCCGCCCTCGACATCGCTCTCGGCAAGCTCGAGTCACGGCTGCGCCGGATCAGCGACCGGCGCAAGATCCATCACGGAAAGAACTGCCCGCCCTCGGTGGCCGAGCTCACCGCGGCGCTGGCCGACGTCAACCAGGAATCCGACTCGACGCGGATTCGTGTACCCGAGCCAGAGCCCCAGTACGAGTACGTCCCACCGCAGAAGCGCAACGGCTATACCGAGCCGATCATCCCGATCGAACAGGACGGCGACGGCCCGCTTGTCGTCCGGGAGAAGTTCCACCAGGCCGACCCGATCACCATCGACCAGGCGCTCCTGGAGATGGAGTTGGTCGGCCATGACTTCTTCCTGTTCCGCGACAAGGAGGGCGGGCAGCCCAGCGTCGTCTACCGGCGCCGTGGTTACGACTACGGCGTGCTGCGGCTCGTCGAAAGCTGACCCCGATCCCGCCTACCCTTCATGCAGGAACTCGGCGCCCCACATCATCGTTGATGGTGCGGGGCGCCGGGCGCTCAGCGGTACCGACGAAGATCGATAATGAAGATCCTCGCCAGGGCTGGAAGCCGTGCCATGATGGCGATCCAGCGACCTTGGCCCCCCACGAGGAGGAGCTGTGAGTGAGCGCGGCGAGCGGGACGAGGTGGCCCGCTCTGCTGGTCGTAACGAACCGATCCGTGTCCTGATAGTCGACGATCACGCGTTGATCCGGCGCAGCCTGGAGCTGGCGCTGGCCGCGGAGGATGACATCGAGGTCGTCGGGGAGGCGAGCGACGGCCAGGAGGCGGCCGAACTCGCCGAACGCCTGCTGCCCGACGTGATCCTGATGGACGTGCGCATGCCCCGCAAGGACGGCATCCAGGCCGCCCGGGGCATCAAGGAGAGCATGCCGTCCGCCCGGATCATCATGCTCACCGCCAGCGACGAGGAGGAGGACCTCTTCGAGGCGTTCAAGGCTGGCGCCACCGGCTACCTGCTCAAGGACGTGCAGATCGACGAGGTCCCCGACGCGGTCCGCGGCGTGCACGGCGGCCAGTCCTTCATCAACCCCGCCATGGCGACCAAGCTCATCACCGAGTTCGCCAGCATCAGCCGCAAGGAAGCCGAACGCCCCCCGCAGCTCCCGGTCCCCCGCCTCACCGAACGCGAGATGGAAGTCCTCCGCCTGGTCGCCAAGGGCATGAACAACCGCGAAATCGCCAAGGACCTGTTCATCTCCGAGAACACCGTCAAGAACCACGTCCGCAACATCCTGGAGAAACTCCAACTCCACTCCCGCATGGAAGCCGTCGTCTACGCAGTCCGCGAACGCCTCCTGGAGATCACCTGACGCCCGCCGCGCGCGTCGCGGAGCTTCGTGCGCGGGCGCGTCGTCTCGGACTGCTGGTGGAACTCCCGCCGCGTCCGAGGATGACCGACGCTGAGCCGGGTCCGAGGATGACCGACGCTGAACGGCAGCAGGCGCTTGATTCGACTCGGGGGATCGGCCCGATCGTGGATTCGCTGTTCGCGCAGGGGCGATAACCGGTTCAGGTCACCCGATCGATGCGGATTTGAGTGCAGTTGACCCAGGTGGCTGCTTCGGTTAGGGCCGCGTGGACGGCGTCCAGGGATTTGGTGCCGGGTTCCAGGGTGACCTGGCGGGCGATGAGGGTGTCGCCTTCGCGGGCGGGGTCGACGCGGGCGATGAGTTTGCCGGCGGAGAGGATCGGCATCGCGAAGTAGCCGTGGATGCGTTTGGGTTTGGGGACGTAGGCCTCCAGGCGGTGGGTCATGCCGAAGACGCGTTCGGTGCGGGCGCGGTCCCAGATGAGGGAGTCGAAGGGGGAGAGCGGGGTCGTGCGGTGGCGGCCCCGGGGGTCTCCCGCGGCGAGGGCGGCGGGGTCGGCCCAGGCGTTGGGGGTGCGGCTGCGGGCGGCGGGGAGGCCGGTCATGGTCACGGGGGTGCCGCGGGTGCGGGCGGGAGGCCAGCCGGAGACGTGGACGGGGACCAGGCCGGAGGCGCCGCTCTGGAGGGCCTGGTCGAGGTGGGCGGCGTGTTCGCCCTTGACCCGGGTGTAGTCGACGAGGTCGGCGCGGGTGGCGACGGCCAGGGACTCGCCCGCGACGCGGGTCAGGCGGGTCACGGCTTCGGCGTCGGTGAGTTCGGTCTCGCGCAGGTGCGCGGGGACGACACGTTCGGCCAGGTCATAGACGCGGCGCCAGCCGACGCGTTTGACGCAGACGACCTCGCCGATGTCGAGCAGGAACTCGATGGAGATCTTCGAGTCGGACCAGTCCCACCAGGGGCCGCCGTTCTTGGCGCCGCCGATGTCGGTGGTGGTCACCGGGCCCTCGGCGCGGACCCTGTCGAGGACCTTGTCGATGGTGGCGGGCACCTCGTGCCAGCGCACGCCGCGATCGCGGTAGGCGCGGCGGCGAAAGCCGTACAGCGGCCAGTGTTCGAGGGGGAGGACGCAGGCGGCGTGGCACCAGTATTCGAAGGCGTCGCCGCTCCAGTAGGCGCGTTCGACCGTGTCGCGGCCGATCGCGCCGAGGCGGGCGTAGGCGACCAGTTCGTGGGAGCGGGCCAGCACCGAGATCGTGTCCAGCTGGACCGCGCCGAGGCGGCGCAACATCGCGGGGGCGCCGCCGCGGCGGCCTTCCGCGCCCAGGAAACCCTGGGCGCGAAGGATGAGCCGCCGGGCCTCGTCGGCCGTCAGATCGTGCACCGTCTCGAGCCCGGTCGGATGTCCCGTCGCGGGAACTGTCGTGGGCCCTGCCCGATGGACCGGCTCAGACCCGGACGAATGCCCCGCGTCGGGCGCCGTCTCGGGCACCATGCTGGGAACTGTCTCAGGCCCTGCCTTGTGCACCGTCGATTCCGTCACAGGCCCGATGGTAGAACCCGCCACCGACAAAACGGCTACACCGGTTTCGGCTCACCCGACAAATCCGGATTTATAGGGATCAGTTGGCCTCGAGGGCCTTACGCTCAAGCTCAGCCTGCTCCAGTCGGGCCTCGTGCGGCGAGTGGTGTTCCTGCGCCGCCAGCGCCCGGGGCGCGTCCACGATGACGTCGGAGAAGATGTCGAAGATCAGCGCCAGCAGACCGCCGACCGCGCAGATGCCCACGCCGACCCAGACGAACAGCCAGTTGGGGCCCGAGTTCCCGCCGAGCCCGGTCAGCGCCACCCCGCCGACGGTGAACCCGATCAGGATGACGGAGACGGCGAGCCACGATTTGGCGCTGCCCCCGTGACTGCCCTGGTGCGCAGTTTCTGCCATATCCGCTACCTACCTGACCCGCCCCGCCGGAACACGGAGCCTCGCTCGTACGTTTGTCAGGGTTGAGCCTAGCGACATGCCCCCTCGGTGCGCCCCTGGGACCTCCGCTCTTCCTCTACCCGGCGTCAGACGGCTGTGTCGGGTGGCTGTGTCCGGTGGTGGAACCGCCTACGATGGCTTCGGGGAAGTATGTCTTGTCCTCAACCCCGGTGGATGAGCCGGGGTAGACCTGCGAGGAGCTTTACTAACCGTGGCAGCCATTCTCGACAAGATTCTTCGCGCCGGCGAAGGCAAGACTCTGCGTAAGCTCAAGCGCCTCGCCGAGCAGGTCAATTCCATTGAAGAAGATTTCAAGAGCCTTACCGACGCCGAGCTGCGCGAGCTGACCGCGGACTACAAGCAGCGGCACGCGGCCGGCGAGTCTCTTGACGATCTGCTTCCCGAGGCGTTCGCCACCGTGCGCGAGGCCGCCCGCCGGGTGCTCGGCCAGCGGCACTTCGACGTGCAGCTCATGGGTGGCGCCAACCTCCATATGGGCAACATCTCCGAGATGCGCACCGGTGAGGGCAAGACCCTGACCTGTACGTTGCCGGCCTACCTCAACGCCATCGCCGGCAAGGGCGTGCACGTCGTCACGGTCAACGACTACCTGGCCAAGCGCGACGCCGAGACCATGGGCCGGGTGCACCGCTTCCTCGGCCTCGAGGTCGGCGTGATCCTGGCCAACATGCCCCCCGACGAGCGCCGCAAGCAGTATGGCGCGGACATCACGTATGGGACGAACAACGAGTTCGGCTTCGACTACCTGCGTGACAACATGGCCCAGTCCAGCGAGGAGTGCGTGCAGCGCGGGCACCACTACGCGATCGTCGACGAGGTCGACTCCATCCTCATCGACGAGGCGCGGACCCCGCTGATCATCTCCGGCCCCGGCGAGCAGTCCGGCAAGTGGTATGCCGAGTTCTCCAAGATCGTGCCGAGGCTGCGCCGGGGCACCGAGGGCAAGGACGGCCAGGACAGCACCGGCGACTACGTGGTCGACGAGAAGAAGCGCACCGTCGGCATCCTGGAGGCGGGCGTCGAGAAGGTCGAGGACATCCTCGGCATCGACAACCTTTATAAGCCCGAGCACACCCATCTGGTGCAGTTCCTCAACAACGCCCTCAAGGCCAAGGAACTGTTCAAGAAGGACAAGGACTACATCGTCGTCGACGGCGAGGTCCTGATCGTCGACGAGTTCACCGGCCGCGTGCTGCACGGCCGCCGCTACAACGAGGGCATGCACCAGGCCATCGAGGCCAAGGAAAGCGTCAAGGTCAAGGACGAGAACCAGACCCTGGCCACCATCACCCTCCAGAACTACTTCCGGTTGTACGGCAAGTTGGCCGGCATGACCGGCACCGCCGCCACCGAGGCGAACGAGTTCCACCAGACCTACAAGCTGGGCGTGGTCCCGGTCCCGACCAACATGCCGATGATCCGCAAGGACCAGGCCGACGTCGTCTACAAGAGCGAGGACGCCAAGTTCCAGGCCTGCGTGGACGACATCAAGACCCGGTTCGAGAAGGGCCAGCCGGTCCTGGTCGGCACCACCAGCGTGGAGAAGTCCGAGCGCCTGTCCCGGATGCTGAAGCGCCAGGGCGTGCGCCACGAGGTGCTGAACGCGAAGAACCACGCCCGCGAGGCCGCGATCATCGCCGAGGCGGGCCGCAAGGCCGCGGTCACGGTGGCCACCAACATGGCCGGTCGAGGCACCGACATCATGCTCGGCGGCAACCCCGAGTTCCGCGCCGACCTGGAGCTGCGCCAGCGCGGCCTGGACCCGGTGGAGACTCCGGAGGAGTACGAGAAGGCGTGGCCCGAGGCGCTGGAGAAGGCCAAGGAGGCCGTCAAGGCCGAGCACGAGGAGGTCGTCTCCATCGGCGGCCTCTACGTGCTGGGCACCGAGCGGCACGAGTCGCGCCGCATCGACAACCAGCTCCGCGGCCGGTCCGGCCGGCAGGGCGACCCCGGCGAGTCCCGCTTCTACCTGTCCCTCGAGGACGACCTGATGCGGCTGTTCAACTCGGCCCGGGTCGAGATGATCATGACCAGGCTGAACATCCCCGAGGACCAGCCGATCGAGTCGGGCATCGTCTCCAAGGCCATCGCCTCCGCCCAGCACCAGGTCGAGCAGCAGAACTTCGAGATCCGCAAGAACGTCCTCAAGTACGACGAGGTCATGAACCGCCAGCGCAAGGTGATCTACGCCGAGCGCCAGCGCGTGCTGGAGGGCGCCGACCTGCACGAGCAGGTCCGCACCTTCATCGGCGAGGTGGTGGACGACTACGTCAAGGCCGCCACCTCCGAGGGCTTCGCCGAGGAGTGGGACCTCGACAAGCTGTGGAAGGCGTTCGGCGAGCTCTACCCGGTCAAGGTCACGGCCGCCGAGCTGATCGAGGAGGCCGGGGGTTCCAAGGCCGACCTGGACGGCGCCTTCATCGCCGAGAAGATGAAGGTGGACGCGCTCAGCGCCTACGACCTGCGCGAGGAGGAGTTCGGCACCAAGGTCATCCGCGAGGTGGAGCGCACGGTCGTGCTCTCGGTCATCGACCGGAAGTGGCGCGAGCACCTCTACGAGATGGACTACCTCCAGGAGGGCATCGGCATGCGCGCCTATGCCCAGAAGGACCCGCTGATCGAGTATCAGCGCGAGGGCTACGAGATGTTCGCCGCGATGCTCGACGGCATCAAGGAGGAGTCGGTCCGCTGGCTGTTCAGCGTGCAGATCCAGGTTCAGGAGAACCCGATCAGCTACGAGGAGGGCGAGGGCGACGCGGCCGTCGCCGAAGCCAGCTCGATCATCTCCAGGGCGCTGCGCCGGCCCTCCCGTCCCGCGGAGATGATCTACTCCGCTCCCGGGGAGAGCGGCGAGGTCGAGGTCAACCGGGTGCGGTCGACGCCGGAGCAGCGGGCCGCCTACGGGAACGTGGAGCGTAACGCGCCGTGCCCGTGCGGATCCGGCAAGAAGTACAAGCGCTGCCACGGAGACCCGAAGCACGCGAACGCCTGAACGATTCTGACGGAGCCCGCGCCCTGGTGGCGCGGGCTTTCGTCGTCTCAGGCGGTTTCGAAGTCGGTGATCAGCCACTGGGCGCCGAACTTCTCCAGGCGGATGGCGAGGGCGCGGCTGCGGGGGCCGCAGTGTACGAGCAGGCACATTTCCACCGCTCCGGGGCGAGGGGACTGCACGTGGGGGACGCCGACCATCGGCGCGCGCGGGGTTTCGATCATCTTTCCGGCTCGGATCAGTTCGGTGTAGGCGCGCTCGGACATGCGGTCCTGGATGGTCTCGGGTGGTCTCCGACCGGCGAGGATCTCGGCGAGCGCCTGGCCGAGGCCGCGCAGGCGTCGTTCGTCGGGGATGGAGCCGGATGTCCCGATCGCCAGCGGCCGCCGGTCCCGTACGGGCTGGGGCGCCAGGGCCAGGGATCCGGTGGTTCGCGGCTGCTCGTCGTACGGCGGGTCGGCTGGGGGGACGGGCACGAGCCGGGGGAGGGGGATCGGCTGGGGCATCGAGTCTCCGAGGGGGTCGGACAATCAGACCCCTACAAGAGATTCCGGCCCACCCGGCGAAATATGCCCGCGCCAACTTCTCCGGATCCCGGCAGCCGTCGGTACGGCGATTCGCCCGCAGTCGCCACGAAGATCCACCAAAGCTCCCCGCTTTCTGAGCACCAGCTTCGGGGAACCGGCCGACCGCAACCGATCAGCGCAGCAGGTCCTCCAGCGCCGGATTGTCGATGCTCGCGCTCAGCAGCCGCGCGGTCCCCAGCGCGGCGCCGTCCCCGAGGCGCCACCGGTGCACGTGCGCGCGCACCACGAATTCCCGCATGTCACAGTGGGCGGCCAGGGTCGCCAGGGTGTCCAGCATCGGGGTCGCCCGTGCCACGTCCTCGTGCTTCAGCGCGGTGGTGACCGCGGCGTCCAGCGCGTACGCGTGGACCCACTGGTAGCGGTCCGGCACCCGGATGCACCGGAACGCCGCCTCGTCCTGCCATTTCAGCGCCGTCGCGTAGTCGGCGCGGCTCGCGTTGAGCAGGCCGAGCCCGCGCGCGGCCATGCCCTCCCAGCACGGATCGCCGAGCTGGCACGCCAGCTCCCAGGCGTGTTCGAGCGTGTCCCCGGCCGCGTCCAGGTTCCCGGCGTCGAGATCGAGCTGGGCCCGGAATGTCTGCGGCCAGGGCAGGAACGCCATCCAGCGCTGCTGGAAGATCAGCTCCAGCGATCGCTGGAGTGCCGCGGCGGCCTCGTTCTTCTCCTCGCGCAGCAGGTGGGCGCGGGCCAGGATGGATAGCGACCAGGCTTCCTGCCGGTGGTCCGCGCAGCGGGCAGCCCGCTCGACCGACTCGATCAGATAGCCGAACGCCGCCGGGTAGTCGCCGAAGTCGGAGGCGTTCATCCCGCGCAGCCCGAGCAGCGCGGCGAACTCGGCGTCGGTCTCGGCCGCCGCCTGGGCCTTGGTCAGCCACTCCTCGGCGGTGTCCCGCCGCCCCGCCTGCACCTCCACGAAGCCGAGCTCCCGGTAGGCCCGCGCCGCCGTCGCCCGGTCGCCCGTCAGGGTGGTCAGCTGGATCGCCTCATGCAGCGCGATCGAGCCTTCCTCGTCCCGGCCTCGAACCGCGTGGATCAGCGCGGCCCCGAGGGCGGCCAGCGCCCGGCCCTGCAGGCCGGGGTCGCCGTAGCGGGACGCCTCGGTCACGGCCCGGCGCAGGCACTGCAGCCCCGCGTCCACGGCCCCGGCCACGATGGCGGCCCGGCCCGCGTCGAGCTGGCTCGATCCGGCCGCCCGGCCGCTCAGCGGCGGGGCCACCGCGTTTCCCGTGCTCACGGTCGCCGCCTCGCGCAGCGCCGCGGAGCTTTCCAGGCCGAGTTCCCGCCGCAGGATGTCCTCGCAGACCACGACCTGCCGCAGCGCGGCGACCCGGTCTCCGGTGGCGGCCAGGCTCCGGACCAGCAGCTCGTGGTTGCCCTCTTCGAGCGGATTGCGGGCAACCGCCCGGGCCGCGTACCCGATGGCGTCCCTGGCCTGTCCCGCGGCCAGCAGCGAGACGGCGACCTGGCGGCAGCGCGCCTCGATCCGGGCCGACACGCGGTGCCGTTCCACCAGCAGCCAGGACTCGAACGCCGAGCTGGAGGCCAGGTTCATGTCTTCGAGCAGCTCGCCGCCCGCCTTCAGCAGCGGGGCGGGATCGGTGTCGTCGCGGGTGACGAGATTCACATCCACGATCACGTTGTCGCCGAACGCCGTGATCACCGGGTCGCTGGTCAGCACGTCGGGAATGTTGAGGGTTCTGCGGAGTTCGGCCAGCGTCCAGCGGAGCGCGCCCAGCGGATCGTCGGCGTCTGCGAACAGCAGTTCGGAGAGGTGCCTGCGGCTCTGCGGGCGTTCGGTCAGCAGCAGGTAGGTGAGCAGGGCCCACGCTTTGCGCCCGCGCGGCGGCCGGATCGCCACGCCGTCACGTTCGATGGCCGGGCGTCCGAGTAACCGGATCGTCAACATGGACCCACCCCCGCGGCTCACTGTATGCGAAGAAGCTAGGCCCGGGACTGTGTCGTTTCGGTGCTTTCGCCGGAATCCACGTCCGGTTCCGGCTCCCGGCCGGGGGTCATGATGTTCAGCCGCCTGATCAGGAAGCTGAAGACCACGTAGTAGACCGCCGCGTAGATCACCCCGACCAGCATGACCAGCCAGAAGTTGTGCGTGTTGCCCTTGCCGATGTTCAGCAGCGCGTCCGTGGCCCCGGCCGAGAAGCCGAAGCCGAGCCGCGCGTCCAGCGCCGCCAGCAGCGCCATGGACAGGCCCGTCAGCAGCGCGTGCACCACGAACAGCACCGGCGCGACGAAGATGAACGCGAACTCGATCGGCTCGGTGATGCCGGTGACGAACGAGACCAGCGCGGCGGAGATCATGATGCCGCCGACCGCCGTCCGGCGGTGCGGCGGGGCGGCCCGCCAGATGGCGATCGCGGCGGCCGGCAGGCCGAACATCATCACCGGGAAGAAACCGGTCATGAAGGAGCCCGCGCCGTCCGCGCCCTGCAGGTAGCAGGTCAGGTCGCCGGTGAACTGGGTGCCGTTGACCGCGCAGCCCGGCACCTGGAACCAGACGATGGAGTTGATGATGTGGTGCAGGCCGAGCGGGATGAGCAGGCGGTTGGCGGTGCCGTACACCCCGGCGCCGACCTCGTTGTGGTCGGCCAGCCAGGAGCCGAAGTTGTTCATCACCTCCCCGATAGGCGGCCACACCAGGCCGAACACGACGCCCAGCAGCACGCCCGCGAACGCGGTGACGATCGGGACGAACCGGCGCCCGCCGAAGAACGCCAGCCAGGCCGGCAGCTTGATCCGGTAGTACCGCTGCCAGAGCAGCGCCGCCACCAGGCCGATGACGATGCCGCCGAGCACTCCCGTCGGATTCCCCGCCGCCCAGTTGATCGCTTCGACCGGCTTGCCGTCCGCCCCCACGACCTGCTGCGCCACCCGCTGATGTACGACATCCGCCGCCGGCGCGTCGAAGAACAGGCCCTTGGAGACCCGGTCGAAGATGAGATATCCCACCAGCGCGGCCACCGCCGTGGAGCCGTCCGACTTGCGGGCGAAGCCGATCGCGACCCCGATCGCGAACAGCAGCGGCAGCGCGCCGAACAGCACGTCCCCGGCGTTGGCCAGCACCTTCGCCACGTTCGCCATCCAGCCGAACCCGGCCACGTCGGCTAAGCCGCCCGGCTCCGCGCCGTTGGAGCCCAGCATGTCGGGCTGGCCGAAGCGCAGCAGCAGCGCCGCGGCGGGCAGCACGGCGATCGGCAACATCAGCGACCGGCCGAGGCGCTGGAGCACGCTCATCACGGTGGAACTCATATGTGATCCTCCAGGGAGAGGGGAGGTTAGCGCCTCGGCTCCAGGAGGGTGCGGAGCTGGTAGCGGTCGGCACGATAGGTCGATACCCCGAGTTCCGCGCATGCCCCACCGGCATACGAACGCCGGGCCAGGAGCAGCACGGCGCCGCCGCGAGGCAGCTTGAGCAGGTCGGCGTCGCTCGGATCGGCGATGCCGCCGTCGATGGTCAGCTCTCCGGCGTCCAGCACGAGTCCGTACCGCGATTCGAGCAGCGCGTAGAGGGAGCGGCCGGACAGGTCGTAGGCGTCCAGGTCGGGGGCGAGCGCCACCGGGATGTGCGCGCGTTCGACGCACAGCGGTTCCCCGTCCGCCGTGCGCAGGCGCTCGATGAAGTGCACCGCGTCGCCGGGCTGGATGCCGAGCTCGCGGGCCAGATGGGCGCTGGCCCTGACCACCCGGCGATCCAGGTCGCGGGAGCCGGGCTCCAGGCCCCGGGCGCGCATGTCGTCGCTGAAGGAGGTGAGCTGGAGCGCCAGCTCGATCTTCGGCCGGGCGACGAAGGTGCCCTTGCCGGGGACACGATGCAGGCGCCCCTCGGAGACCAGGTGATCGACCGCCTGGCGTACGGTCATTCGGGAGAGGCCGAAACGCTGGCATAGCTCACGTTCGGACGGGATCGCCGCGCCGATCGGGAGTTCGTTGCTCTCGATCAGGTCCAGCAGGATCTCGCGCAGCTGGAAGTACTTGGGCACCGGGCTGTCGGGATCGATCTGGGCCACTGTTGCCTCCCCTCTCGTATTAGGTAGGGTTCCTACTGGTCTAGTCCGGACTAGACCACAGGCCCGAATTCTCTGTCAACGTACGGACCTATAACGGGATGAGCACCAGATGACGACGAAAATGCGTAGCGAGATAGCCGAACAGCCCGCCGCGCTCCGGGCCACACTGGACGCCCTGCTGCCGCAGGTCGGGGAGGTACGGCGACTGGGGGAACAAACCCGTCAGCTGCTGTTCATCGCCCGGGGGACATCCGACAACGCCGCAGTCTACGGCCGATACCTCATCGAGGCGCACGCCGGGCGCCTGTCCGCCCTGGCGGCGCCGTCGATCGCCACCACCTACCGGCGGCGGCTGGACCTGGACGGGGTGCTCGCGGTGGCGGTCTCCCAGTCGGGGCGTACCGAGGAGATCGTGGAGACGCTGGAGTGGGCCAGGGACTGCGGGGCGCGGACGGTGGCGATCACCAACGGCGGGCCGGAGAGCCCGCTGGCGCTCGCCGCCGATCTGGCGCTGTGCACGGTCGCGGGGGAGGAGAAGGCGGTTCCGGCCACCAAGACCTACACCACCCAGCTGGCCGCGATGGCGGTGCTCGCGCTGGGCCTGGGGGCGGACGTGAACGCGGCCGACCTGGACCGGGTGCCGGACGCGGTGGACAAGCTCATCGACAATCCCGGCGATCTCGACGCGCTCGTGGAAGGCCTGGCGGACAAACCGGGTGTCGTGGTGTCGGGACGGGGACTCGCCTTCTCCACGGCGCTGGAACTGGCGCTGAAGCTCAAGGAGGCCTGCTACCTGCACGCCATGGGGCTCTCCTACGCCGATCTGCTGCACGGGCCGATCGCGGTGGTGGACGAGGACACGCCGGCCATTCTGGTCGCCGCCCAGGACGGGCCGACCCTGCCCGGGACGATCGCGCTGGCCGAGCGGGTGACCGGAGCGGGCGCGGCCTCGTTCGGGGTTGGGGGCGGGGCCCGGCTGGCGGCCGTCTCGACGGCGTCGCTGCACGGGCCCGACCTGCCGGAGTGGGTCGCGCCGCTCGGCCTCATCGTCCCCGGGCAGCTGCTCACCGAGGCGCTGGCGCGCAGGCTCGGGATCGATCCGGACGCTCCGCGGGGCCTGAACAAGGTCACCCAGACCGATTAGGGTGAGTCACGGATCCGTAACGAGGAGGCTGACCATGGCGGCAGACGCGCGGGCGATCATCGCCGGTCTCGGTGGGGTGGACAACATCATCGAGATCGACCCCTGCATCACCCGGTTGCGCACCGAGGTTCGGGACGCCGCCAAGGTGGATCAGGCCGCGCTCAAGGCCGCGGGCGCGCACGGGGTGATGTCGGCGGGCAACATCATCCAGGTCATCGTGGGTCCGGAGGCCGACACGATCGCCAGCGACATCGAGGACATCATCGGCTGAGGGGGATCTTGTTGACACCTGTGCTGGCCCCGATGGCGGGTGCGGCGATCAGCCTGTCCGCCGTGCCGGATCCGGTGTTCTCGCAGGCCATGATGGGTCCGGGCGCGGCCATCGACCCGGCGCGCGAGCCCGGTCTGGCGCTCGCCCCCATCTCCGGGACGATCGTGAAACTGCACCCGCACGCGTACGTGATCGTGGGCGCGGACGGGCGCGGCGTGCTGGTGCACCTGGGGATCGACACGGTCCAGCTGAAGGGGGCGGGCTTCGAGTTGCTGGCCGACGAAGGCGACCTGGTGCCGGCCGGGCAGCCGGTGGTGTCCTGGAATCCGGCGGCCATCGAAGCGGGTGGCCGCTCGCCGATCTGTCCCGTGGTGGCGCTGGACGCGCCCGCCTCGTCGGTCCTGCGGGTGGCTGCGGGTCCCGTACATGCCGGAGATGAGCTGTTCCAATGGGGATGAGGCCCGCGGCGCTGTTCGACCTGGACGGCACGCTGATCAACTCCGAGGCGCGCAGCCTCGTCGTCTGGGGCATGCTGCTGGACAGCCATGGCGTCGAGCACGACGAGAACGTGCTGCGCGGGTTCATGGGCCGCCGAGGGCCCGACGTGCTGGGCGAGATGTTGCCGGGTTACGACATGCACGCGCTGATGGTTGAGATCAACTCTTACCTGGCGCTGCCCGGCTTGCCCGAGGTTGAGGTCGTGCCTGGCGCGGCCGAGTTCGTCCACGCGGTCGCCGCCTCCGGCGCGCCGACCGCGCTGGTCACCTCCGCGCGCCGCTGGTGGGCCGAAGACCGGCTGCGCTGGCTCGGGGTGTACGACCTGGTCCGGACCATAGTCACCGCCGAGGACGTGACGGCCGGGAAACCGGACCCGGAGGCGTACCTGACGGCGGCCGCTCGGTTAGGGGTGGAACCCGCCGACTGCGTGGTTTTCGAGGACTCGCTCGCCGGGATTGCCGCGGCGAGAGCGGCGGGTATGACATGCGTGGGACTCGCGACCACCCATCATCCCGGCGAATTGGCGCATGCAGATCTGGTCGTGGCCGATCTCACTGGTGTGAAATGGCCAATAACCGGGTGGTCTGGACCGCCCGCGTAGTAGAGGAGTTTCCGTGGCCGAGCGCAAGGTAACCGTCGAATCCGAGGTGGGCCTGCACGCCCGCCCCGCCGCGACGTTCGTCCAGACCGCGACGAAAGCGCCGATGGACGTGACCGTCGTGAAAATGGGCAGCGGCGGGACCCCGGTCAACGCCAAGAGCATCCTGTCGGTGCTCGCGCTGGACGTCCGGCATGGCGACACCATCATCATCAGCGCCGACGGGGACGGGGCCGACTCGGTCCTCGACCAGCTCGCGGCCATAGCGTCGGCGACCTGACATGACGACCTCTGTGGTGTTGCGGGGCTCGGGGGTCAGTCCGGGGGCCGGGTACGGTCCCGTACACGTGCTGGTCGGGGCGATTCCGGAACCCGCGCCCGGTTCGCGGTATGACGGGGAGGCGGCGGCCGAGCGGAAGCGGGCCGCGGACGCGCTGGAGCGGGTCGCCGACGATCTTGAGGCGCGGGGGGCCAAGGCCGGGGGAGCGGCTCAGGACGTGCTGGGCGCGCAGGCCATGATGGCGCGCGATCCCGGGCTCGAAGTCGGGGTCGCCGAGCTCATCGACGAGGGCACGGCCGCGCCGCGCGCGGTTTTCGAGGCGTTCGGGCGGTATCGGGAGCTGCTGGCCGCCGCTGGGGGGTATCTGGCGGAGCGGGTGGCCGATCTGGACGACATTCGGGATCGGACCATCGCGTTGCTGACCGGGTTGCCCATGCCGGGGGTGCCGGAATCGGCGGCGGAGCCGTACGTGCTGGTGGCCAAGGATCTCGCGCCCGCCGACACCGCGCTGCTCAACAAGGATCTGGTGGCCGCGTTCGTGACCGAGGAAGGCGGGCCGACCAGCCACACCGCCATCCTGGCCCGGGCCATGGGCGTGCCCGCCATCGTGGGCTGCGCGGGGGCGACCTCGCTGCCGCAAGGGATCTGGGCGCTCGTGGATGGGACTTCCGGTTCTGTACGGCTTTCGCCGGAGCGGGCCGACGTGGACACGCTGCTCGGGGCGGCGGCTGCCCGGGAGGCCGTGCTGGCGGCGAGCATGGGTCCGGGAGCGACGTCGGACGGGCACGCGGTGCCGTTGCTGGCCAACGTCGGGGGAGCGCGGGATCTGGAGTCCGCGCTGGCGCACGGGGCGGAGGGGGTCGGGCTTTTCCGGACCGAGTTCCTCTTCCTCGATCGTGCGGAGGCGCCGACGGAGGAGGAGCAGGAGGCGGCTTATCGTGCCGTTTTCGATGCTTTTCCTGGGGGGCGGGTTGTGGTGCGGACGTTGGACGCCGGGGCTGACAAGCCGCTGGCGTTCCTGCCGCCGTCGGGCGAGGAGCCCAATCCTGCGCTGGGCGAGCGCGGCCTACGGCTCTTCCGGAAATATCCGGAAATGATGGGAAGTCAGCTTCGGGCGCTCGCGCGGGCGGCCGCCGGCACGCAGGCGCAGGCGTACGTCATGGCGCCGATGGTCGCCACCGTCGAGGAGGCCTCCTGGTTCGTGTCCGCGTGCCACGACGCCGGCCTGCCCAACGCCGGAATCATGATCGAGATCCCCTCCGCCGCGCTCCGCGCCCACCACCTCGCCACCGCCGTCGACTTCTTCTCCATCGGCACCAACGACCTCACCCAGTACGCCCTCGCCGCCGACCGCCAGGTCAGCGGCGTCGCCGAACTCCAGGACCCCTGGCACCCCGCCGTCCTGGACCTGATCGCCCTCACCGCCACCGGCGCCGCCACCACCGGCAAATCCTGCGGCGTCTGTGGCGAAGCCGCCGCCGACCCCACCCTCGCCTGCGTCCTGGTCGGCCTCGGCGTCACCTCCCTGTCCATGGGCTCCCCCGCCCTCCCCTGGGTCCGCGCCGCCCTCAGCCGCCACACCGTCACCCAATGCCGCACCGCCGCCACCGCCGCCCGCACCGCCCTCTCCGCCACCACCGCCAAATCCGCCGCCCGCAACGAACTCCCCGGCCTGGCCGACCTGGGCTTATGATCTGGTCGGTGACTGGGGTCGGTGACTGGGGTCGGTGACCGGGTCTGGTGAACCGGGTCTGGCGAACCGGATCTCGCGACCTCGGACGTACCGCTCTTGGCGCCGGTGCGGCGAGAAGTATCACCTGCGTGAACGGCGCCGGATAACGGCGAGCGGCCCGGCAGAATGCTCATGCTGTTGGGCCCTCTCAGGCCTTGCGGCCTGGGTATTGTGATCGAGCCTGGACTTGGGTCGTTGACTCGCGTGCGGCTCCTCCTCCGGGTGGAACAGGGCCCGGGGGAGGAGCCGCGCGCACCAGATCTTAGAGGCGGTTGTCGGTGGGTCCGGCTACGGTGAGAACATGCTTGGGCACAGCACGGTAGGGCGACCTGGTCGGCGCATGACGGCTCCCCTCGCACGCGCATGGACGGCGGCCTCGACCTCCATGCCCGTGCGTGCGACGTTCGCTCGTTTGCGCGTTTCCGCAGGGATTTGTGTGACATTCGCGATGGTCGTCGCGTGTTCGTCGCCGGGCGACTCTTCGGCCGGGCGCACCACGCGCCCATCCCCGTCGGCCGCGTTATCCAGCCCGTCCATCACCCCGACCGAATCCGAGGCCACCTCGCGCATCTCCGCCGCCATCCAGCGCATGACGATCGAGGAAAAGGTCGGCCAGCTCTTCATGCCCGTGTTGTACGGCTCCCGCGCCGACACCCCCCACCAGGAAAACCGGGCCCGTTTCGGCGTCGGAACCCCCGCCCAGGTGATCAAGAAATTCCACCTCGGCGGCATGATCCTCTTCCCCGGTACCGGCAACATCGTCGACGCGAAACAACTGGCCCAGCTCACCGCCGGCCTGCGCGCCGCCTCCCCCGACGTCCCCTTCCTCATCGGCGTCGACCAGGAGAACGGCCTGGTCTCCCGCCTGGGCGACCTGGTCACCAAACTCCCCGGCGCCCAGACTCTCGGCGAAACCGGCAACCCCGCCAACGCCCGCGCCGCCGCCAAGATCACCGGCACCGAACTCCGCGCCCTCGGCATCTCCATGGACTTCGCCCCCGTCGCCGACGTGAACGTCAACCCGAAGAACCCCGTCATCGGCCCCCGCGCCTACGGCTCCGACCCCGACCTGGTCGCTGACATGGTCAGCGCCGCCGTCAAGGGCTTCCACGACAGCGGCATCGCCGCCACCGCCAAACACTTCCCCGGCCACGGCGACACCGCCACCGACAGCCACACCGCCCTCCCCGTCATCCGCCACACCCGCGCCGAATGGGAACGCCTCGACGCCCCACCCTTCCGCGCCGCCATCAGCTCCGGCGTCGACGCCATCATGACCGCCCACATCCTCATGCCCCGCCTCGACTCCTCCGGCGACCCCGCCACCCTCTCCAAGAAGATCCTCACCGGCCTCCTCCGCAACGAACTCGGCTTCAAAGGCGTCATCTCCACCGACGCCCTCAACATGGAAGGCGTCCGCGCAAAATACGGCGACTCCGAAGTAGCCGTCCGCGCCATCCTCGCCGGCGCCGACATCCTCCTCATGCCCCCCGACCTCCCCACAGCCTACGAAGCCATCCTCACCGCCATAAACTCCGGCCGCATAACCCAAACCCGCTTAGACCAATCTGTACGCCGAATCCTCAAACTGAAATCCAACCGCTCCCTCTACAACAAAAACTTCTTCCCACCCCCTAACAAAGCCCCCTCCCTAATCAAAACCCCAGAACACCGCCAAAAAGCCACCCACCTCACCTCAAAAGGCTGACCATCTCCACTCAGCCCGGTTGACTGTCTCGACACCGGCCGGTTGAGCACCGGATCATCCGTGGTCAGGCAACGCGAGCGCGGGTCGGTGAGTGCGGTGTGGGTGGGATAACCGCCGTGCTTTGGCTGTTCTTTCGTGTGGGAGCCACGGCGATGACGGGGTCGGGCGGAGCCCGAGGGGAAACCAAAGGGCTGGGCGGGTGGGAGTTCCACGGCAATCAATCGGGTGCCGTGCGGTGGTCGAGAGCCGTAGCGGGTGGGCAGGGCTACGCGGGCGCGGGTCGGTGAGTGGGGTGGGATAACCGCCGTGCTGTGGCCAGGGCTGAAGGAGTTCTCAGATCGTGAGACCGAGAGCGATCAGCGGGTCATGAAAGTCGTCGCGGGCACAGTGGGTTCGTCAGCCATGTTGGTGAAGTTGAGCGGGCCCAGCGCGCCGATCGCGTAGCCGCGCATGATCGCGAGGATCGATGGAGCTGAAGCGGTCCGGATCTTGCACCGGTCGTTTTTCGCGGGTTGAGGGTCTGCGGGTTGGTGTGCTGCTCCTGATCGGGTGTGGCGGATGGATCTTCGGATGCCGGTGGGTAGGTAGATCTTTTCATGGGGTGCTTGACCTGCGGTTTTATTGTGGATCAAGGCCAGGTTTTGTCGTAGCCGCTGGATAGCGTGAGGGTGGTTGTTCGGATCCGCCGAAGCGAAAGGGGGGCGCCTTCATGCTCGGTTCTCCGATCGAGGTGCTGGATCCCTCCCGCGCGGAGGGCGTCCGCGGACGCGAGCTGCCCGCGTTCCTGAAGGGCACCGTGCTGGATCCTGGCTACGTCCCGCCCCAGCGTTCCGCCGACGACACATACGGCGACGCGCACAGCGACACATACGGCGACGCAGGGCAGCAGAACATTCCGCAGCAGAACGCACGGCAGCAGTTCCTCCACGGCCGCTCCCCCGACTCTGGTCGTTCCCCCGATCCTGGCCGCTCGGCCGGCGCCGGTCGTTCCCCCGATCCTGGCCGCTCGGCCGGCGCCGGTCGTTCCCCCGACTCTGGCCGCTCGGCTGACGCTGGCCGCTCGGCGGGGCCGGAGGCCTGGGGCGAGTCGGTGGGTTCGGGGGTGCTGGTGGCCGAGTTCCGGCAGCTCGCGTCCCGGATTGCGGTGACCGACCTGCCGGAGGATGCCGGGTTGTGCGTGGGCGAGACGGAGGATCTGCTGTTCGCCCAGGACCGGCTGAGCTCGGCGATCGCCGCCCGGGTGGGGCGCGTCCATGCCACCGGTGAGGCCAGGAGTGCCGGCAGTGGTGGGCACGCCTCGACCGGTGCCTGGCTGCGCGCCTTGGCGGGGATGAGCGGTGCGGGTGCCTCTCGTCTGATCCGGCTGGCCACCCAGCTGGCCCGCCTGCCTGTCGTCCGGGACCGGCTGGCGCGCGGCACTCTCGCCGAGGGGTCGGCCGAGGCGATCAGCCAGGTCACCACCCACCTGGACGACGCGCAGGCGGCGCTGGCCGAGCCGATCCTGCTGGACCTGGCCGACAGCGCCTCCCCGGCCGAGATTCTCAAGGCCGGGCGGTACCTGCGTGAGCTGCTGGACCCGGGCACCCTGGCCGATGACGCCGAAACCGACTACGCCACCCGTTCCCTGCTGGTCCGCCCGTCCAGTACGGGCGGCGTGGAGGGGGAGTTCCGGCTGCCCCGGGAGGCCGGCGCCCGCCTGCGCGAGTTCCTGGCCGCCTACGCCCGGC
>NZ_BLAE01000014.1:145322-145949 GCF_009687865.1 Acrocarpospora macrocephala | reverse complement strand
GCTGCTGACCAAGAAAGTCACCACCGAACTGCTGGTCCTGGTCCGCGCCGAATCCCTCCCCACCGACCACCTCACACATGACGCCGACTCCACCCATGCGGCCTCCGCCATGGCGCCCGGCACCCCCGGCACGCCGACCACGCCCGCTGCGGGTGTGCCGCCATCGCAGAGCACAGCCGGACACGCCGACACCGCCGCGGCCGACGCAGTTGCAGCCGACACCGCCAACCCCGATACAGCTGCAGCTGGCACCGCCGACACCGCCACGGCCGACACCGCCAACGCCGACACCACTGGCTCCAGCAATACCCGGCCCGGAACACCTCATGCCGGTGACGGCTCGACCTGCCGCGCGGGCGGTCCCCGCCACACTGGGGGCACGGGTTCAGCCGGAGCGGGTACCGGCAGCACGGACACGGGTTCAGCCGGAGCGGGTCCCAGCAGCACGAGCACCGGTTCAGCCGGAGCGGGCGCCGACAGCGCGGGCACCGATTCAGCCGGGACAGGTGCCGGCAGCATGGACACGGGTTCAGCCGGAGCGGGCGCGGGCAGCACGAGCATCGGTTCAGCCGGAGCGGGTTCAGTCGGGGCGGGTGTCGGGAGCGCGGGCACGGGTGAGAGGCCGGT
>NZ_BLAE01000014.1:35212-145009 GCF_009687865.1 Acrocarpospora macrocephala | reverse complement strand
CACCGGGCAGCTGCTGCCCATCTCCGACGTTCACCGGCTGGCCCGCACCTCAAGGCTGGTCCGTATGGTCGTCGACGCGCGAGGACGGGTTCTGGACATGGGCCGCGCGGTTCGGCTGGCCACGCCCGCCCAGCGGCAGGCCATCCTGGCCCGCTACGCCACCTGCTACCGCGAAGGCTGCCCCATCCCCGCCGACATGGCCGAAATCGACCATATCAAGGGCTGGGCCGAGGGCGGCACCACCGACCTGGACCTTCTCGCCCCCGCCTGCACCTGGCACAACCGCGACAAAGCAACCCACCCCGACCGCTACCGCACCCGCCGCAACCACGACGGCACCTGGACCCTCCTCTACCACGGCAAGAGGAACCGCTTCGCCGGACGATTCCGACGCTGAACCGAACCGGCACGAGCGCGCCACCCGCCCCAAGCCGGGAACCGTCCGTGCCCGATTCTGCGTGCCGACTCTGCGTGCCGGCTCCGCGTGCCGACTCTCGTTTGGTCGGCGCCGACTTGGTCGGGCCCTTCGGCGTTGACAGTGCGGATGCCCGCGTGCCGATCTGCGGGAGATCGCGGCACTAGGGTGCATGCCGGTCACTTCGGCGGGGACGAAGCCGGACTGCCCAGGTGCAGCAGGTCCGCAGCGAGCGCCCTGACGGTCGCCTCCGTGCGTGGATCACTCCCAAGCATTCGGACAACGTGCAGTGGATCAGCGATGAGACGCAAGCCACCCCGTCGGGACGGCGCCAATCTGCTCGCGTACACGGCTAGGGCCTCATTGTGGTGTTGCCTCTGCGCCCGGGCGGCGGTTGTCGTCGCAGCGGAACGGGCTCGGGACCTGAGGGAGTTGAGCGTGCGGCCGGTGGCCTGGTCGAGATGTCGGCCGTTCAATGCCGCGGGATTTCCACCCTCTACCCGCCTGACCATGGACGCTGCTACGAGGGCGGCGTTGACCATCCGCTGTTCCCGGTCCGTGGTTGTGGCGAGCTTCGCCAGGACGAGACGGGAGCCGTACCGTGACCATCTGGCGGACCGTCGCGGAGACGGCCGGACCGGTGGACTTGTGACTGCCTGCCACTCCGTCAACGCCTGCCCCATTCGGCTTCGGAGGTGCCGAGGCCAGTGATCGTTTGTATGCCCATGGCCCGGCCGACATCAGCACCGTGTACCTGGCCGAGCGCGCGGTGCCCGGCCGGGCGAGGACGACTGGACGCCAGCGCTGCGGGACACCGTGGGCGGCCGTCGCGTGGTGTGGATCCGCCATGACGGCCCGGTCGGCGTGTGTGGCAAGACGAGCGATGGCGAGCGGGAGGCGGTCCGGCTGTGATCCGCCGCCTGGACCTGCTGCTCGGCTACCGGGGCAGTGTTCTGCTCTTCCTGGCATCATCCCGCGGGCGACGATCGTACAGGTGGTGCTGGCCGGACTGGTGCTGCGCATCTCCGGGCGGCCGGAGCCGTACCGGGGGCGCTGGTGGAATCGGCCATCGCGGTAGGTGGCGATCCTCACACGGTAGGTCACACAGCTGGGTGATGTATCTGTCCTCATCCCCGATTCTGAGGAGTTTCCATGAGCGACATCATCAGCCGCGCCGAGTGGGGCGCACGGAGACCGAAGGGCTCCTACACCCAGGTCGCGTCCGCGAAGGGCGTGAAGGTCCACTACCTGGGCGGCGCGCTCAACCCGGCCGCCCTGGACGACCACGACCGGTGCCTGAAGGTCATACGGGACGTGCAGGCGTTCCACATGGACGGCCGCGGGTGGCTGGACTTCGCCTACAGCATGGCGGTCTGCGTGCATCGCCGGGTCATCATGGGACGTGGACCCCACCACCTGACGGCCGCCAACGGGTCCGGGCTCAACACCCAGCACTACTCTGTGCTGGCGATCCTCGGTAACAAGGGACTCGTTGAGCCGAACGACGACCTCCTGCACGGCGTGCTCGACGCCATCGACTACCTCCGGGAAGAGGGCGGTGCCGGGCGGGAGATCAAAGGGCATCGGGACGGCTACGCGACCGACTGCCCGGGCGGTCCGCTGTACGCCTGGGTACGGGCGGGCGCGCGGCGGCCCGGGTCGCCACCGCCGGACCCGGACGCCTGGCCAGGGCGGCTGCTGCGGTACCCGTCCGGAGTTGCCGGGACGCCCCTGATGTCCGGGCCGGACGTCCGGCAGTGGCAGGAGCAGATGAAGACCAAACACGGCTTCGAGCTCGACGTGGACGGCCGGTACGGCCCCCGCTCCCGCGCGGTGTGCCTCGCCTTCCAGCGGCAGGTTGACCTCGACGATGACGGCATCGTCGGGCGGCTGACCTGGGAAGCCGCCTTCGGAATATTTCCAGCCCAGATCTATACACCTCTGACCAGCCCTTCCATGACCACGCGGTCGCGACGGGCGCTGACCGAGCGCGAGGAGGAGCCGGGTGAATGGGGGCAGTAGACGGGGAGACAGGCGTGAATAGAGCGCCGCGTGACGGCGCAGATTATTAGCGCGACTTCCCGTGCCAGCTGTCCCAGAGCGCGGCGTAGGCTCCCTTCGCGGCCACCAGCTCGTGGTGGGAGCCCAGCTCGCTGATCAGGCCGTCCTCGACCACGGCCACCCGGTCGGCGTCGTGGGCGGTGTAGAGCCGGTGGGCGATGGCGATCACGGTCCGGCCGTCCAGTACGGCGGCCAGTGAGCGTTCCAGGTTGCGGGCGGCGCGCGGGTCGATGAGGGAGGTGGCCTCGTCCAGGACCAGCGTGTGCGGGTCGGCCAGGACCAGGCGGGCCAGTGCCAGCTGCTGGGCGTGTGCCGGGGAGACGGCCGCGCCGCCGGAGCCGACCACGGTGTCCAGGCCCATGGCCGACACCCACTCCCAGGCGTCCACCGCCTCCAGCACCCGGCGCACCTCCTCGTCTGTGGCGTCGGGACGGGCGATCAGCACGTTGTCCCTCAGGGTGCCCCGGAACACGTGGTGTTCCTGGGTGACCAGGGCGACGTGGCCGCGCAGCTCGTCCAGCGGGAGTTCCACCAGGGGAGCGCCGCCCACGGTGACCGCGCCGGTGCGCGGGGGGTGGATCCCGGCCAGCAGGCGGCCCAGGGTGGACTTGCCCGCGCCGGACGGGCCGACCATGGCCAGGCGTTCGCCGGGGCGGATGTCCAGGTCGATGCCGTGCAGGACGTCGTGGCCGTCGCGGTAGGCGTACCGGACGCCGGTGGCGCGCAGGTCCTCGCCGTCGGCCTGGACGCCGGTGGCGACGCGGTCGTCGCTGACGTTGGCCACGCCGAGCAGGCGGGCCATGGACGCGCCGCCGACCTGGAGCTCGTCGATCCAGGAGAGCAGCCGGTCGAGCGGATCGATGAGCTGCTGGATGTAGAGGATGGCGGTGGTGGTCTGGGCGATGGTCACCCAGCCCTCGATGTAGAGGAGGCCGCCGACCAGGGCGGTGGCGACGATGGGGATCACGTAGCCGAGTTCCACGGCGGGGAACCAGACCATGCGCAGGCCCAGGGTGTAACTTTCGGCCGCGAACGAGCGGGCGATGTCGGTGTCGGTCCTGACCCGGCGGCGTTCGCGCAGCCCCAGGGCCTCCACCGTGCGGGCGCCCTCCACGGTCTCGGCCAGTCCCTCGGTCATGTCGGCGTAGGCGGCGTTCTCGCGGAGGTAGCCGTCCCTGGCCCGCTTCAGGTACCACCGCGTGGAGATCCACAGCAGCGGTACGGCGACCAGCGAGGGCAGCGACAGCAGGGGTGCGACGATCAGCAGGCCGCCCAGCATGAAGACGCCGGTGACGACCGCGATCAGGGTCTCCGGCACGGCCTGCCTGACCGTGCGGGACAGCGCGTCCACGTCCCGGGAGGTACGGGTGATGAGGTCGCCGGAGCCCGCCCGCTCAACGGTGGACAGCGGCAGCGCGAGCACCTGGTCGACGAACTCCTCGCGGAGCTCGGCCAGGACCCGCTCGCCCAGGGCGGAGGAGGCGTACACGGCGAATCTGGTCAGCACCGCCTGGGCGATCATGAAACCGGCGAAGGCCAGGACCAGCGTGTCCAGGTCGATGGAGGTGCCCTCGGAGACCGCCTGAACCAGATTGCCGAGCACCACGGGACCGGCCAGGCCGGAGATCGCGGCCAGCACGTGCAGGCCCAGCGCCCCGCCCAGCTGCCGGGGGTATTTCAGGGTCAGCCGCCGCGCGTAGGCGCGCACCTGCGCCCGGTCCGCGACGGGCAGGATCTGGCGCGCCATCAGTCCTCCCCTCGGGTGACGGTCGATCGGTAGCCGGGGTCGGCCTGGAGCAGTTCCCGGTGGGTGCCCTCGGACCTGACCTCGCCGTCGGCCACGTAGAGCACGAGGTCGGCCCGGTCCAGGACGAGCGGGCTGGTGGTGCACACCAGCGTGGTGCGGCCCGCCCTGGCCTTGCCCAGACGTTCGGCGATCCTGGCCTCGGTGTGCGCGTCCACGGCGCTGGTGGGCTCGACCAGGATCAGGATCTCCGGGTCGGCCAGCAGTGCCCGGACCAGCCGGAGCCGCTGCTGCTGGCCGCCGGAGAACTCCCGGCCCGCCTCGGCGATCTCGGTGTCCAGGCCGTCGGGCAGGGCCTCGACGATGTCCAGCGCGCACGCGGTGTGCAGGGCCCTGGCGAGGTCGTCGTCACGGGCGGCGCCGCGCACGTCGAGCTCGTCACGGAGGCGTCCGGAGAAGAGTTTGGCGGCGTTGTCGGCGACCAGGACACGCTGGCGCAGGGCGGCGAAGTCGAGATCGGCGACCGGCATGCCGTCCAGGGTGACGTCGCCGGGGGTGTAGTGGCCGAGCCGGTCGGCGATGGCGATGGCGTCCTCGGCGTCGGCGGCGGCCAGCGCGATCAGCAGGCCGGGCCGGACGACCACACCCGACTCCCGGTCGGCCAGCGGCCCGTCCGGGACGGCGAGCGCGCCGCCGGTGATCTCCGGGTCCAGGTTCAGGATCCGGCAGACCCGGCGGGCGGCCACATGGCCTTTGGTCAGCTTGTCGGCGGCCTCGGTGAGGGTGCGCAGCGGGGCGATCAGGAAGACCGCGTAGCCGTAGAAGGCGACCAGGTCACCGCCGCTGATCTGGCCGTCGAGGGCGAAGCGCGCGCCCAGCCAGGTGACGGCGGCCACCAGCAGGCCGGGGAGCAGGATCTGCATGCCCTCCAGCAGCGACTCCATCGAGGCGACCCGGACGCCGGCCTGGCGGGTTCGCTGGGATTCCTCCCGATATCGGTCGGCGAAGACCTGCTCGCCGCCGATGCCGCGCAGCACGCGCAGGCCGACCACGATGTCCGCGGCTCGGGTGGCCATGTCGCCGTACAGGTCGCGCTGGCGCTGCTGGCGATGGTGCAGAGGTTTCAGCAACGGGGCCACGGCGGCGACCATGACAGGCACGCCGATCAGCACCATCAGGCCGAGCGGCAACGAGCTGGACAGCAGGATCACGGTCACCACGACGATGGCCACCAGCGCACCGCTGCCGCGCAGCATGATGTCCAGGGCGTTGCCGATGGAGGCGATGTCGGAGTTGCCGACGCTGACCACCTCGCCGGTGGACAGGCGTTTGGGCAGGGTCGCGCCCAGCCGGGTGGCCTGGCGGCCGGTGACCTGGACGGTGCGGTAGGCGGCACTCAGCCAGGTGATCACCGCGAACCGGTGGCGCAGCACACCCGAGACCGCCTGCACCCCACCGAGCCCGAGCAGCACGGCGGACCAGCGCACCAGGGCGCCGCTGTCCTTGGCCGTGAAGGCGTTGACGGCCGCGCCGATCACGTACGGCACCAGCGCCTGCCCGAGCCACCACAGGATCGCGAAACCGATGCCGATGACCAGCGGCCGCCACTGGGTACGCATGGTCCACCACAGGTACCGGGACGGGCTGCGGGTGTCTGGAGTGCCGGGATCGGGCACGGGTAAGGCGCGCATGACCCCCAAAGACTCGCAAGTCCGCAGGTCAATCAGCAAATGATTTTCCCGTCGTGGCGCGGATTTGCACAGATCTTGCACCGTCAACCAGGGTTGACATATCCCCATATGTCAACCTACATTGACATACATGAATGAGACAGCGCAGCTGGCCAGTGACGCCAGCAGCAGAGATCCGGCCGTGGGGCTGCGGGCCGTTCGCGCCCTGCGGATCCTGGTCGACCGCCTGGAGGCGCTCCAGGTGGAGAACGCCCGGGACCAGGGTTGGTCCTGGCAGGACATCGCGGTGCTCCTGGACGTGAGCAGGCAGGCCGTGCACAAGAAGTACGCCGGGGGCCGCGGCCTGTTGAGACGGGAGAAATGATGTTCGAACGATTCACCCCGGAGGCCCACCAGGTGGTCGTCCAGGCCCAGGTGGAGGCCCGGCGGCTGGGGCACCGCTTCATCGGCACCGAGCACGTGCTGCTCGCCCTGCTGGCCGACCCGGAGTCACCCCCCGCGATAGCCCTGCGGGGCATCGATCACACCGAGGCCGAGGCCGCCATCAAGACCTGGATCCAGCGGCCCTCCGGCGAGGAGCTGGACGCCGACCTGCTCGGCACGCTCGGCATCGACCTGGACGCGGTCCGGGAGAAGATCGAGGCCAGCTTCGGCCCTGGCTCGCTGGACCGCGCGCCATTCCGGACCAGGCGCGGCGCGCTGGTCAGCGGGCGGCACCTGTCCTGGTCGGCGAAGGCCAAGAAGGCCCTGGAGCTCTCACTCCGGGAGGCTCTCGCGCTCAAGAGCAAGGAGATCAACACAACGCACATGCTGCTCGGCCTGATCCGGGAGGGCAGCGGCCTGGCCATGCAGATCCTCGTCGAACGCGGCCTCAACCCGAGCGCGATCGCGGAAACCCTGCGCGCCAGGCCCGCTTAACCAGAAACCCGTCCCATAGCCAGCCGCATAGCCGCCGACCAGGCGACTCACCGCCGCGGTAATTACTAACGAGACGCCTTCAGGAAGTCCGCGTTCATCCGGGCGATGACGTCCAGCGAGATGCCCTTCGGGCAGACCGCCGTGCACTCCCCGGTGTTGGTGCACCCGCCGAATCCTTCCAGGTCCATCTGCTCGACCATGGTCTTGGCCCGAGACGCGCGCTCGGGCCGGCCCTGCGGCAGCGACCCCAGATGGGTGATCTTGGCGCCGGTGAACAGCGACGCGGAGCCGTTCGGGCAGGCCGCCACGCAGGCCCCGCACCCGATGCAGGTCGCCGCGTCGAACGCGTCGTCCGCGTCGCCCTTCGGCACCGGTACGGCATGCGCGTCCGGCGCCGCCCCCGCCGGAACCGACACGAACCCCCCGGCCTGAATGATCCGGTCGAACGCCGACCGGTCGACCACCAGATCCTTGATCACCGGGAACGGCGCGGCCCGCCAGGGTTCGATGGTGACGACGTCGCCGTCCTTGAAGTGGCGCATGTGCAGCTGGCAGGTGGTGGTGGCCTTCTGCTCGCCGTGCGCGACCCCGTTGATCACCATGCCGCACATGCCGCAGATGCCCTCGCGACAATCGTGATCGAACGCCACCGGATCGTCCCCGGCCAGGATCAGCCCCTCGTTGAGCACATCCAGCATCTCCAGGAACGACATATCCGGCGACACGTCTTTGACGTGATATTTCACCATTTGGCCGGGTTCGTCGGGGCTGTGCTGGCGCCAGATCTTGAGGGTGAGGTTCACTTGTAGCTCCGCTGGCTCATCGTGACGTACTCGTACGCCAAGTCCTCCCGGTGCAGCACCGGGCCCTCCGGGGCGTGCTCCCAAGCCGCGACATAAGCGAAATGTTCGTCGTCGCGGAGGGCCTCCCCGTCGGCGTCCTGGGATTCGGCCCGGAAATGGCCGCCGCAGGACTCGGTGCGATGCAGCGCGTCCAGGCACATCAGCTCGGCCAGGTCGAAGAAGTCGGCCACCCGCCCGGCCCGCTCCAGCGCCTGGTTGAGCTCCTCGTTCGTCCCGGAAACCTTCACTTTCCGCCAGAACTCCTCCCGCAACTCCGGAATACGCTCCAAAGCCTTGGTCAGCGACGCCTCGGTGCGTTCCATCCCGCAGTAGTCCCACATGAGCTTGCCCAGCTCGCGGTGGTAGGAGTCGGCGGTCCTGTCCCCGTCCACGGACAGCAGCCGGTGGATCCGATCCCGGACCGCGATCTCGGCCTCCGCCACGCTGACCTCGTTCACCGGCCCGAAGTCGCGCGCGTCGGCCAGGTAGTCGCCGATCGTCGCGGGCAGCACGAAGTAGCCGTCGGCCAGTCCCTGCATCAGCGCGGACGCGCCCAGCCGGTTCGCGCCATGGTCGGAGAAGTTGGCCTCCCCGACGACGAACAGGCCGGGGACGGTGGACTGCAGGTCGTAGTCGACCCACAGACCGCCCATCGTGTAGTGGACGGCGGGGTAGATGCGCATCGGCTGGGCGTACGGATCCTCGCCGGTGATGCGTTCGTACATCTCGAAGAGGTTGCCGTACTTCTCCTCGACGGCCTCGCGCCCGAGGCGGGTGATGGCGTCGGCGAAGTCCAGGTAGACGCCGAGCCCGCCGGGCCCGACGCCGCGGCCCTCGTCGCAGACGTTCTTGGCGGCGCGGGAGGCGATGTCCCGGGGAACCAGGTTCCCGAAAGCCGGATATATCCGCTCAAGGTAGTAATCGCGCTCGTCGTCGGGGATCGCGGCGGGCGGGCGCGTGTCGCCCTTCCGCAGCGGCACCCAGACGCGGCCGTCGTTGCGCAGGGACTCCGACATCAGCGTGAGCTTGGACTGGTACTCGCCGGAGACCGGGATGCAGGTCGGGTGGATCTGGGTGTAGCAGGGGTTGGCGAACAGGGCGCCCTTGCGATGGGCGCGCCAGATCGCGGTGGTGTTGCAGCCCTTGGCGTTGGTGGACAGGAAGAACACGTTGCCGTACCCGCCCGTGGCCAGGACGACGGCGTCGGCGAGGTGGCTCTCGATCTCGCCGGTGACCATGTCGCGGACCACGACGCCGCGGGCCCGGCCGTCGCTGACGATGAGCTCCAGCATCTCGTGCCGGGCGTGCATGGTGACCGTCCCGGCGGCGATCTGGCGCTCCAGCGCCTGGTACGCGCCGAGCAGCAACTGCTGCCCCGTCTGCCCCCGGGCGTAGAACGTACGGGAAACCTGGGCGCCACCGAACGACCGGGTGTCCAGCAGGCCGCCGTACTCGCGGGCGAACGGCACGCCCTGGGCCACCGCCTGGTCGATGATGTTCACGCTGACCTGCGCCAGCCGGTAGACGTTGGACTCCCGGGCCCGGAAGTCGCCGCCCTTCACGGTGTCGTAGAACAGCCGGTAGATCGAGTCGCCGTCGCCCCGATAGTTCTTGGCCGCGTTGATGCCGCCCTGCGCCGCGATCGAGTGCGCCCGCCGGGGCGAGTCCTGGTAGCAGAACGAGGTGACCTGGTAGCCCAGCTCCCCGAGGGTGGCCGCCGCCGAACCCCCGGCCAGGCCGGTGCCGACCACGATCACGCTGAGCTTGCGCTTGTTGGCCGGGTTGACCAGCCGCGCCGCGAACTTACGCTTCTCCCAGCGCTCCTCGATCGGCCCTTCTGGCGCTTTGGTGTCGCGAATCGGCTCGCCTTCGCGATATTTCACTTCACGACTCCGATCATGATCGCGAACGGCACGGACAGGAAGCCCAGCACCAGCACGGCCGACAGCAACGCCGCGAACACCCGAAGTCCCTGCCGCCCCCTGGCCAGGCCGAGCGTCTGGAACGCGCTCCACAGGCCGTGCCGCAGATGCAGCCCGACCATGATCACCGCAACCGCGTAGAAGAGCGTCACGTACCAGCGGCTGAAGCCCTCGATCATCCGCGTGTACGGCGTCGCCGCGCCCCCCGCCGGGTTGGCCACACCGAAGGTCAGATCCAGCAGGTGGTAGACGACGAACAGGGCGATGGTCACGCCACCCCAGCGCATGATGTGCACGACGTACCCACCCGCCTGGGACCTGCGGCGGGTCGCGTACCGGACCGGCCGGGCCGCGGCGGCGCGGCGGTAGAGCGCGACCGCCGACCAGATGTGCAGCACGACCGCGGCCACCAGCACTACCTCGACCAGGGTGAGCAGCCCCCGCTTGGGCACCAGCGGATAGCCGACCTCACGCAGCCAGAGCGCGTAACCGTTGAACGCCTCGGGACCCGCGAAGGTCTTCAGGTTGCCGACCATGTGGCCGACCAGGAAGAGCACCAGAATCGCGCCGGTCACCGCCATCACCGCCTTCTGGCCGGTGGAGGACCCGAAGAACCCCCGCCGCCGCGGCGGATGCGAGGGTGGCGGCTCGATGGGCGCGGTCGCCGCGCCGCGTTCGATGATGGCAGTCACACTCCGGACGGTAGGAAGCCGCTGGAGGCGTCGTCCAAGTCATCAAGGATCTGGTTTCGATAGCCGGGGGCTATGACCTCTGGCCCGCCGCCCGTACCGGGTCCCGGCCACCCGGGACAGTGCGAGCAATCTCACAACACGTACGCTTGGTAAACGTGCAGCTTCAGCAGCTCGCGTCGTTCGTGGCGGTGGCCGAGACCCGGCATTTCACCCAGGCCGCCGAACGTATGCGGGTGGCCCAGCCCTCCCTGAGCAAGCAGATCAAGGCCCTGGAGACCGAGCTGGGCGCGCCGCTGTTCAGCCGGGCCAGGGGAAACGTGACGCTGACCCCGGCGGGCGAGGCGCTGCTGCCGCTGGCCCGCAGGATGCTGGCCGACGCCGAGACCGCCAGGCGCGAGGTGGCCGAACTCGCGGGACTGCGGCGCGGCCGGGTGCGGCTGGGCGCGACGCCGTCGCTGTGCGCGGGGCTGCTGGCGGACGCGCTGGCCCGGTTCCACGACGACTACCCGGGTGTGGAGCTCCAGGTGGAGGAGGGCGGCTCCCGCGATCTCGTCCGGGCACTGGCCCGCGGGCAGTTGGACCTGGCGTTGATCATCCTGCCGTTGCAGGGTGACGATCCGGCCCTGGTGACCGAGGAGATCCTGCGCGAGACGCTGGTGGTGGCGGCTCCGGCGCACCTGGCGGGGCGCAAGCCGTACCTGCGGATCGAGGAGTTGCGGCGGCGGCCGCTGGTGATGTTCCGGCGCGGCTACGACCTGCGGGAGGCGACCCTGGCGGCCTGCCGCCAGGCCGGGTTCGAGCCCAGGTTCGCGGTCGAGGGCGGCGAGATGGACGCGGTGCTGCGGTTCGTGGAAGCCGGGCTCGGCGTGGCCGTGGTGCCGTCCATGGTGCTGGACGGGCGGCCCAATCTGGCCGGGACACCGCTGCTCCCTGGCCTGACGCGCACCATCGCGCTCGCGCACCGCAAGGACGTCGAACCGACCCGTGCGGCGCAGGCGTTCCGCGCCACGCTCCTGTCTTTCCTCACCGAGGCCACCCGGGAAGGAAGCCTTCCCGAGGGCGTCGAAGCGGTCACCTGATCTCGCTATATTTGGGAAGCCTTCCCCGAAAGAGGCATGGTGCCGACTCTCTCCCATGGACTGCCGGATCCACTGACGCTGCTCCTGATCGAGGACGATCCCGAGGACAAGTTCCTCGTGGAGGAGTCGCTCTCGACTGGCCGCAAGCCGCCCAAAATCATCTGGGCGCGCAGCCTGGCCGAGAGCCGGGAGCGGTTCACCCCGGACGTCTCCTGCGTGCTGGTGGATCTTTCCCTGCCGGACGCCACCGGCCTGGAGGCGCTGGAACACGTCCTGGAGATGGCCCCGGAAACCGCCGTGCTGGTGCTGACCGGCCTCGACGACGTCCAGGTCGGGGTGGACGCGGTGGCCGCCGGCGCCCAGGACTACCTGCTCAAGCAGGACATGGACGGCCCGCTGCTGGCCCGCGCCATCCGCTACGCGATCGAGCGCAAGCGCGGCGACGTGGCCCAGCGCGAACTCGTGGCGGAACGCCTGCTCAGCGCTGAGGCCGCCCGCCTGGAGCACGGCCTGCTGCCGGTGCCGATGCTGTCCACCGGGGACCTCGTCCACGACACCTGCTACCTGCCGGGCTCACGCCAGGCCGGGCTGCTGGCCGGGGACTTCTGGGACACCGTGCAGACCCCCGACGGCGCGGTGCACGTGCTGGTCGGCGACGTCTGCGGCCACGGCCCCGACGAGGCCGCGCTGGGCGCCGCGCTGCGCATCGCCTGGCGCACGCTGACCATCGCCGGCCTGGACGGCAACCGCCTGCTCACCACGATGGACACCCTGCTCCGCAACGAGCGCGACTCGCCGGAGATCTTCACCACGCTCTGCACCGCCACCATCTCCCCCGACCTGAGCAGCGCCCGCCTCTACGTGGTCGGCCACCCACCGCCGGTGGCGATCAGGGACGGCCAGGTGAACGTGGTCACCGACACCCCGTCCGGGCCGCCGCTGGGCATCTTCACGGACATGCGGTGGACGCCGGTGGACGTCACCCTCGGCGACGCGTGGTCGCTGCTGCTCTACACCGACGGCCTGATCGAGGCCACCGTCGGCGGCGGGCGGGACCTGCTCGGCACCGACGGGCTGATCCGCCTCATCCGCGAGCAGGGCGCCGTCGACCTGGACCGGCTGATCGCCCGCGTCCAGGAACTCCACAAGAACGCCCTGACCGACGACCTGGCCGCCGTAGTCCTGTCCCGGAGATGACGTGACCAGAATCGAACCCCTGCCACCGCCCCGCGCGCCCAGCGGACTCGGACGAATCCGAGTCGGCCGGTGGTTCCTGCTGGTCGGCACGGTGCTCCTGCTGGCCTTCGCGGCCGCGATCACGGTGACGCTCACCACGCTGAACGAGACCCGGGACGCCCGGGTGTACATCATCGACGTGATCGACCCCCTGGTGCTGCACACCCTCGAAGTCTCCACAGCGCTGAGCACCGAGGAGAGCGCCATCCGCGGGTACGGCCGGACCAACGAGCAGTCCTTCCTCACCGAATACTCCCGGGCCCGGGCCGCCGAGACCACCGCCGAGGCCGCGATCCAGCGACTGCTCCCGGCGGCCCCGGAGGCCGGAGCGGATCTGGGCCAGCTGCGCACCGCCGTGGACGCCTGGCGGCGCGACTACGCCGACGCCATCATCCGCAACGTCCCCACCCAGGGCAGGGAAGCCGCCCCCAACCTCGCCGAGGTCAACAGCACCAGGTTCGGCGCGGTCAGGAACGCGATCGCGACCCAGCAGCTGCACCTGGAACAGCTGCACCGGGCCGGAAGCACCCGCCTGGAGGAGGGCTGGGACACCTTCTACCGGGCGCTGGTCGCGCTCGCCGCCCTGCTGGTGCTGTCCGCGCTGGTGTTCGCCCTGCTCGTCCGCTACGTCGTGCTCCGCCCGGTGGCCAGCCTCGCCGAACAGGTCAGAGCCGTCGCCCAAGGCGACTTCGACCGCGAACTGCGGGTCGCCCACCCCGCCGAGATGGCCGAACTCTCCAGCCACGCCGACGCCATGCGCCGCCGCATCATCGCCGAATGGCGCACCACCTCGCGCACCCAGCGCACCCTGGAGGACCAGGCCGCCGAGCTCAAACGCTCCAACGGCGAGCTGGAGCAGTTCGCCTACGTGGCCAGCCACGACCTGCAGGAGCCGCTGCGCAAGGTGGCCAGCTTCACCCAGATGCTGGAACAGCGGTACGGCGACCAGCTGGACGACCGCGCCAAGCAGTACATCAAGTTCGCCGTGGACGGCGCGAAACGCATGCAACTGCTCATCAACGACCTGCTCGACTTCTCCCGCGTGGGCCGGGTGAGCAACGAACGCGAACCCGTCTCCACCGAGGAGATCTTCGCGGTCGCCGTCGGCAACCTGGCCGCCCCGATCGAGGACACCGACGCCACCGTCACCCACGACGTGCTGCCCGTGGTCAACGGCAACCGGCTGCTGCTCACCCAGCTGTTCCAGAACCTGGTCGGCAACGCCATCAAGTTCCGCTCAGAGAACCCCCCGGTGATCCACATCGGCGTCCGCAGGGACGGCCAGATGTGGGAGTTCTCCTGCGCCGACAACGGCATCGGCGTCGATCAGAAGTACGCCGACCGGATCTTCCTGATCTTCCAGCGGCTGCACCCGCGCGACGTCTACCCCGGCACCGGCATCGGCCTGGCGCTCTGCCGGAAGATCGTCGAATACCACGGCGGCCGGATCTGGCTGGAGAAGGAGCCGGACACGCCGGGCACCACATTCCGCTGGACCCTGGAGGCGACTGATGAATGAACTGCGCTGGATCGACGTGCTCCTGGTCGAGGACGACCCGGGCGACGTGCTGCTCACCCAGGAGGCGTTCGAGCACAACAAGGTACGCAACAAGTTGCACGTGGTCAGCGACGGCGAGCAGGCCATGGCGTTCCTGCGCCGGCAGGGCGACTACACTGATGTTCCACGGCCTGACCTGGTGCTGCTGGACCTGAACCTGCCGCGCAAGGACGGCCGGGAGGTGCTTGAAGAGATCAAGGACGATCCGGAGTTGCGGGCGATCCCGGTCGTGGTGCTGACCACGTCCGAGGCGGAGGAGGACATCCTCCGCAGCTATCGGCTGCATGCTAATGCGTACGTGTCCAAGCCCGTGGATTTCGATCAGTTCATCCGCGTGGTCCGGCAGATTGATGACTTCTTCGTGACTGTCGTCAAGCTTCCGGGGAACTCGTACCGGGGCACGTGACAGGAATCACAAGGACAACTCAGTGACCCGCTTCACACATAGTGTTTGCATGGTCGTAACGTAGCCCCCACCAATACGGCGTCCGTACGCGGTGGAGAGGTCCCCGATGACCCAGACAACGGCCGAGAGCCCGGCCAGGAAACAACGCGCTCAGCTCAAAGTGCGAACGCTTCGCACCGATCGATGGTGGCTTGCCCCGGCATTGACGTTCGCCGGTCTCATGGCGTTTCTCATCTACGGGTTCTGGGCGACTTTCGACGCGAGCTACTTCGTCGATCCCTATATAGCGCCATTCTCGTCGCCCTGCCTGGCGACGTCGTGCCCCGAGGGGGCCCGATTCCTGGGCCTGGCTCCCTTCGGCGACTGGTACGGTCTGCCCCCCGGCCTGCTGATCCTGGGGTTGCCGGCCGGATTCCGGGTGACGTGCTACTACTACCGGAAGTCGTACTACCGGTCCTTCTGGCTGTCCCCGCCCGCCTGCGCCGTCGCCGAGCCGCACAAGAAGTACACCGGGGAGACCCGGCTGCCGCTGATCATCCAGAACGTGCACCGCTACTTCTTCTACGGCGCCATCGTGATCGGCGCGATCCTCACCTACGACGCGATCCTCGCGCTGATCCACAAGCCGGGCGGTCTCGGCACCTGGATCCTGCTGGTCAACGCGGGTCTCATCGTCGCCTACACGCTGTCCTGCCACTCCTGCCGGCACATCACCGCCGGGCGGCTCAACCACTTCTCCAAGCACCCGCTGCGCTACCGGGCCTGGACGTTCATCTCCAAGCTCAACGCCAAGCACCAGCAGCTCGCCTGGGCCTCCATGTTCTCCGTCATGATCGCTGACTTCTATGTCCGGCTGGTCGCCAAGGGCGTCATCACCTTCCCGTACGCATAAGGATTCTCAACGTGGAGCGTCACGAATACGACGTCGTCGTCATCGGAGCCGGTGGAGCCGGGCTGCGGGCGGCGATCGAGGCACGACAGCAGGGCAAGCGCACGGCGATCGTCTGCAAGTCCCTGTTCGGCAAGGCCCACACCGTCATGGCCGAGGGCGGCGCCGCCGCGGCCATGGGGAACGTCAACCCCGACGACAACTGGATGGTGCACTTCCGGGACACCATGCGCGGCGGCAAGTTCCTCAACAACTGGCGGATGGCCGAACTGCACGCCAAGGAGGCCCCGGACCGGGTCTGGGAGCTGGAGGCCTGGGGCGCGCTGTTCGACCGCACCAGGGACGGCAAGATCAGCCAGCGTAACTTCGGCGGCCACGAGTATCCACGGCTCGCGCACGTGGGCGACCGGACCGGCCTGGAGCTGATCCGCACCCTGCAGCAGCGGGTGGTGGCGCTCCAGCAGGAGGACTACGCGCTGCACGGCGACTACGAGGCCTACATCAAGGTCTTCGCCGAGTGCACGGTGACCCGCCTGCTCAAGGACGGCGACGCCATCTCCGGCGCGTTCGGCTACTGGCGGGAGACCGGCAAGTTCATCCTCTTCGACACCCCGGCCGTGGTGCTGGCCACCGGCGGCATCGGCAAGTCGTATGTGGTGACCTCCAACTCCTGGGAGTACACGGGGGACGGGCACGCGCTGGCCCTGCTGGCCGGGGCGAACCTGATCAACATGGAGTTCATCCAGTTCCACCCGACCGGCATGGTCTGGCCGCCCTCGGTGCGCGGCATCCTGGTCACCGAGTCGGTCCGCGGCGACGGCGGCGTGCTGCGCAACTCGCTCGGCGAGCGGTTCATGTTCAACTACGTGCCAGACGTGTTCAAGGACAAGTACGCCACCTCCGAGGAGGAGGGCGACCGCTGGTACACCGACCAGGCCAACAACCGCCGCCCGCCGGAGCTGCTCCCCCGCGACGAGGTGGCCCGCGCGATCAACTCCGAGGTGAAGGCCGGGCGCGGCTCCCCGCAGGGCGGCGTGTTCCTGGACGTGTCCTCCCGGCTGCCCGCCGCTGAGATCATCAAGCGGCTGCCGTCGATGCACCACCAGTTCAAGGAGCTGGCCGACGTCGACATCACCAAGGAGCCGATGCAGGTCGGCCCGACCTGCCACTACATCATGGGCGGGGTCGAGGTGGACGCCGACACCGGCGCCGCCTCCGTGCCCGGCCTGTTCGCGGCCGGCGAGGTGTCGGGCGGCATGCACGGCTCCAACCGCCTGGGCGGCAACTCCCTGTCCGACCTGCTGGTCTTCGGCCGCCGCGCCGGGGCCGGGGCCGCCGCGTACGTGGACGGCCTGGCCAAGCGCCCGGTGGTGACCGGGGTCGAGGAGGCCATGGCGGAGGCCGTCGCGCCCCTGGAGCGGGCCAGCGGCGAGAATCCGTACGACGTGCATCACGAGCTCCAGCGCACCATGAACGAGCTGGTCGGCATCATCCGCAAGTCGGCTGAGATCGAGGAAGCCCTGGACGTGGTGGAGAAGCTCAAGGAGCGGGCCAAGAACACCGCCTCCACCGGCGGCAAGATCTACAACCCGGGCTGGCACCTGGCCATCGACCTGCGCAACATGCTGCTGGTCAGCGAGTGCGTGGCCAAGGCGGCGCTGCTCCGCGAGGAGAGCCGGGGCGGCCACACCCGCGACGACTACCCGGTCATGTCGGCCGGGTGGCGGCGCAAGCTGCTGGTCTGCTCGACCCCACCGGACGGCGCGGAGGTGACCGTGGTCGAGCGGGAGCAGCCGTCCATGCGCGACGACCTGCTCACCCTGTTCGACCGCGGCGAGCTGGCCAAATACCTCACCGAGGAAGAAATGGCGGAGTACGACGCCGCGCTCGCGGGGCCGCTGGCAGCACAGAAGAGAGAGTCGTGATGGGGTACAAGGCGAAGTTCCGCGTCTGGCGGGGCGAGGGCGGCGACGGCAAGCTGGAGGACTTCACCGTCGAGGTGAACGAGGGCGAGGTCGTGCTCGACGTCATCCACCGCCTGCAGGCCACCCAGGCGCCCGACCTGGCGGTCCGCTGGAACTGCAAGGCCGGCAAGTGCGGATCCTGCTCGATGGAGATCAACGGCAAGCCGCGGCTGGGCTGCATGACCCGGATGTCCACCTTCGAGGAGAGCGACACGATCACGGTCACCCCGATGCGGACGTTCCCCGTCATCAAGGACCTGGTCTGCGACGTCTCGTTCAACTACCAGAAGGCCCGGGAGATCCCGTCGTTCACGCCACCGTCCGACGTGCGGCCCGGCGAGTACCGGATGCAGCAGATCGACGTCGAGCGGTCCCAGGAGTTCCGCAAGTGCATCGAATGCTTCATGTGCAACAACGTCTGCCACGTGATCCGGGACCACGAGGAGAACAAGACCAACTTCGCCGGGCCGCGCTTCCTGATGCGGATCGCGGAGCTGGACATGCATCCGTATGACGTGGCCGACCGCAAGGACGCCGCGCAGGAGGAACACGGGCTCGGCTATTGCAACATCACCAAGTGCTGCACCGAGGTCTGCCCCGAGCACATCAAGATCACCGACAACGCGCTGATCCCGATGAAGGAACGCGTGGTCGACCGCAAGTACGACCCGCTGGTCTGGCTCGGCAACAAGATCTTCCGCCGCTGACATCAAAGCGCCGACCGGATCCATCCGGTCGGCGCTTTCGTTCTAGTACGGCCTGCTTCTAGTACGGCCTGCGGCGGCGTGGATCGTCCTGCTCACCGGGCTGATCCCCCTGCGCGGGGAAGGTCGCGGTTCCGCCCGGCTGGCCCGGCAGTGGCTCCTCGATCGTCCGCTCGATCACATACCCTTGCGGATACCCCGGCGCCTGCGCGGGCGGCGGATACGACTGCTGCTGCGCCTCCGGCTGGCCATACGGCTGCTGCGGGTACGGCATCGGGTACGGCACCGGCACATAGCTGACCACCGGCGGCTGGTACGGCTGCACCGGATACCCGGGATACGGCATCATCTGGCCGGGCATCGCCTGACCAGGCATCGGCTGTCCCGGCATCTGCATCCCCGGCATCGGCTGCATCCCAGGCATCGCCTGCATGCCCGGCATCATCATCCCCGGCATGGTCATGCCCGGCATCGCCTGCATCCCCGGCATCATGCCTGGCATCCCCGGCATCGGCATCCCGCGCCGGATCGCCGCCGCGTGGGCCAGCCTGCGCAGGCGGCCCTCGAAGACCAGCCAGCCGACCAGCGCGAGCAGCACCAGCAACGCGGCCGGGGCGGCCAGCTTGCGGCTGAGGCCGGTCTGGTCGAACTCGGGGATGGAGTTGCGGATCTCGATCGCGACCGTCTCCGGGTCGGGCTCGGTCAAGGCCGGGCCGGGGGTCGGATTCGCCGGCGGGGTCTCTCCGGCGGTCGGGAGGGAGATCGAGGGCTCCGACACCTCGGCGCTCTCGGTTGGGATGATCGGATCGGTGTTCGGAATCACCGGCTGCACGGTCGGGATCGTGGCGGGGGGCGTATTGCTGGGCGCCGCAGGCGTAGGCGACGGGCTCGGGGCCGCGGTGGTCGGCGTCGGCGTGACCGTCGCGGTGACGGTGACGCTGACATCACCGGTGGGCTCAACCGTGATCGTGGTCGTAACGCAGGGCTGACCGGGGGGACAAGGATCGACCGGATTGGCTGCCTGCGCACTCGCGGCGATCATCACCACAACCGAAGCCGAGGCCAGCGAGGCGGCGACCACGGACGCGACCCGCCTGCGTGCGCGTCCGACCACCGCATCCTCCGCCGTTTTCGCCGTCTCTGCCCGACTTACTAGGTCAGGGAAATACTAGTCCGGCAAAGGAGTGGCAAAACATGTTTCGACCCAGCGAGTCTTATTCGGCCTCAATCTCCCTACGTTTCCGGCCCAACCGCATCTGCAACCCCAAGACCGCAACCAACCCCGCCACCGCCGCCGCGACACCCGGCAACCCCTTGATCGAATCAAGCCGATCCTGCGCCTGGGCAGACACGTGCTTCCCCAGGTAAGGCGGGTTGAGCAGCGGCGAAGCCCCCGGCGTAGGCGCGATAAGCGGAACACCAGCAGACCCAAACAACCCAGGCGAGAACGGAACAGACCCCATCTCCGGCGTCACCACAGGCAGCGAGGGAACAATCACCGAAGGCACCCCCGCCACCCCACCCAGCTCCGACGAACCCGACACACTCCCCCCACCCAAAGGACTCTGCACAGCACCAGAACCAACAACGGGCGGCACCCCCAAACTAGGCGAACCACCCTGCGACGCCCCCGACCCAACTTGCACCTGAGGCACTCGCCCGACCTCAGACCCAGCCCGCGCATCCCGCCCAGCAACCAGCGCCTCCTGGCCACCCGACGCCCCTGAACCACCCGACGTCCCCGAGCTCGAAGCCCCTGAGCTCGACGTCCCTGAACTGCCCGACTTTCCAGAGCTCGACGCCCTTGAACTCGACGCCTCCGAGCTCAACGTCCCTGAACCGCCCGACGTCCCCGAACTCGACGTCCCCGAACTCAACGCCCCCGAACTCAACGCCCCTGAACCGCCCGACGCCCCCGAACTCAACGCCCCTGAACCGCCCGACGCCCCCGAGCTCGACGCCCCTGAACCGCCCGACGCCCCCGAGCTCAACGTCCCTGAACCGCCCGACGTCCCTGAGTTCGACGTCCCTGAGTTCGACGTCCCTGAACTGCTCGGCGAACCTGGGCCGCTCCGGGGCTCGGTGGCGAAGCCACGGGATGGCGGGGGCGGGCGGAGCCCGCGGGAAAACGAAGGGAGGGTGGGTGGGACAACCCCCTGACCCGACGGACTCGCGGAATCGGCCATCAACTGATCAGGCTGCCTCCCCCAATCAGACCTCTCGTGCTGTTCGAACACACGCGATTCAGCCCTCAAACGCCGATCTTCGAGCAGCCAGGCTCTGTCCCATCTCTCCCACTCGGAGTCCTCGCGGCGCCGCACGGGCGCGAACGGTTCGACACCCGGCCCAGCACTGATCCCTGGAGACGGTGAGGGCATCGGCGGCGTCGGCGTCGGACCGCTGGGCAAGCCTCTCGAAGGGGTCGCCAAGGGCTCGGTAGCCGGTGCGAAGAACGGCCCGGTGGCGGGCGAAGGCGTACAGGTGAGGTCTGGGGATGGTGGGACTGGCCAGGGAAGAACCGAAGCGGAAGGGATCGGAACGTTAGGCATCGGAACCCAGGGGGCGGGCGTCGGGATGACTGGAATGCTCGGAATGGTGACACCCGTGATGGGCGGCGGCACGCAGGCAGGCAGGCCGGACGAAGGCAGCGGCAGAAGCGGCGACCCAGGCGGCAGAGGAGCCAGCGGGGGCAGCGGGAGTGGAGGTGGTGGAGGCAGGGGCAACGGGGGCGGCAGCGGAACCGCGGCAGGATCTGTCATCGGCTGGTTATCGATTGCGGCCGTCGCGGTGCCGCCGAGAATGACGGCCCCAGCCCCCACAACCGACACGACATATCCCCGCCGCCACCAATTCGCCACCCGAACTCCCCCGATGCACGCTTCGTAAGCGTTATGTCACACCAGGTCCGAGCTCAATCCTTCCTTGAGCAGATCTTGGACCGCCCCCACGATCGGAAGATCAGCAGGCAACCACGCCACCGAAGAGAACTCCGCCGGCGCCAGCCACCGCAACGCCAGATGCTCCCGCGCCACCGGCGTCCCCGCCGCCAGCGTGGCCAGCCAGACACGCAACACGTATCCCCCGCTCAGCGGCCAGTCCCCACCCACCCGCCGACCAATACTGATCTTTACCCCGAGCTCCTCATCACACTCCCGCACCAGGGCGTCATGCTCACTCTCCCCCGGATCGACCTTCCCCCCCGGAAGCTCCCACCCACCCATGAGCTCCGGCGGCTCGGCCCGCTGAGCGGCCAGCAGCCGCCCACCCTCGACAATCGCAGCGCCGACAACGATCTTCTCCATGCCTGCCTAGGGTACGCTGGAACGCTCCCCCACACCGGACCAACGCGGTTGACTCACGTTTACCAACCAACAAACTCCTAACCAGAACCCCGCCGACCAGCCGACTCACCGCCGCGACCGCCCAGCGATCCCATCGCGCCAAGGCTGGGCGCCCCCACCGCCAGCGGCAGCCGTTTCAGCTGCTCCAGCACATCCGGATTCTGCAACGGCCGGGTATATCCCACGATCCCGATCCGATCCTTATACGTCGTGATCTTGATGGGCCCGCACAACGTACACCGCGCCTCGATCATCTTCCCCGGCGAAACAATCATCCCGACATGCCCCGGATTGGTGACAGACGTCCCCGGCCCCGCGTTGAAGAACACCAGGTCCCCCGCCTGCTCCTCCCCCGCGTCGACCTTCTCCCCGAACGGCCACTGCCCGAACGTCGTCCGCGGAATCGACAACCCCGCGTTCCGGTAGGCCATGTAGATGATCCCCGAACAGTCGTACGCGTCCGGCCCGGTTCCCCCCCACCGATAGGGCTTGCCCCGCTGCGCCAGCGCATATTCAAGGATCTTGGCCACGACCGCGCTCGGCGCCTGCACCGTGAAATCGCAGTCGGGATTGTTCTCCGGAGGAACGCCGACCTCACCGCTGGCCGCGTACCGGGCGGCGATCTCCAGCACCTGATCCACATACCAGGTCGCCCGGTTGTAGACGAAGATGGCTTTGCGCAGGTCGTCGGGCGCGCCGTTACGTTTGAGCATCTTGGCCGCCCCCAGGATGGCGTCCGCCGGGTTGTACACGTCCGCGATGCCGTCCTCATCACCGTCGGAGGCGTAGCCATTGAACTCCGACGGGATCTCGATCCGCGCCTTGCCCCCCCAGGTACTGATCAGGAACTGCATCGGCCCAGCCGCACCCGCCTCGTTGGTGCCCGACTTGACCCCCGGGAGATCGGAGCGCCCGTGGTCGGTCTCCCGCTTGCCAACCGCCGCCAGCACATTCCACTGCACCCCGATGGCGGCACCGTGCTTCTTGTACAAAGCCAGATACTCCGGCGGAATGTCCTCTTTCGCGGTCTCGGACAGGTCGCCCGTATCGACCTCACACTCCGCGCCCCCGCCACCGAACAACCCGCCCGGTAACGGCGTCATCAGCACGATCGACCCGAACAGGGTCAGCGGGAGGGCCACGGCGAGGAGCCCGGCCACCCATTTCCACGAGAGCCGGCTCTTCGTCACGGGGTGGTGTCCCCGTCCTGCCCGGCGTCGGCGGGCTGCATGTCGTACACCCGCCAGTCCACACCCAGCTTCATGACCGTCACCGCGTAGGAGTCGGTCTGATCACGCTCCCCCGCGGTGCTGGTGATGTGCTGAATGGAGTCGACCACGAAGACCACCGACCCCACGCTCATGTCCCTGATCAAGGTCACCTTGGCCGAGCCGTCCGAGACGATCTGCTCGGCGGCGTCGTGCTCGGTCAGCGCGGGCGCGGTCAGGCTCCTGGTCAGCTCCTCACCGAACTCCACAGTCGCGAATCTGCGCACCCGATCCACCCGGGCTACCGGATCCGCATGCGTGTATGTGCCGTATGCGCCGACGAACCGCCGAGCCAGATCGGCGGCGGCGGCCAGCTCGTCCCGGCTGAGCGGCAGGTAGTTGTAGACATCGAACTCGCCCGAGGGCGTGCTCGCCACCTGGCTCGGCAACACGGGCGCCACGGTGCCCGAAGGAGCGTTGCGGCCGGTGGGGGCCGCCTCCGGGTCGTTCTGGCCATCCCCACCGCCCAGCATCGTGAGATAGATGCCGAGGGCGGCGAGCACGACCACCACGGCCACGAAGACGAGTCTCCTCCGGCCGTCGGTTCCCTCCATGATCAGTCCTTGTCGCGGTCGGGGGGCCTCAACCAGAACGGTGCGTTGTCGCCGCCGCGCGCGCTCTTGGCTCTGCTGCTGGGCAGCCACAGCGGCGGCGCTTCGGAACGTGGCTGCCGGGGCGACTCGGCACGGGGCGGCTGCGACGACCGGGGCGTCTCAGCGCGCGGCGGCCGTGGCGGTTCCGACCGCCGCTCCGCACGCGGACTCTCCGACCGCCCCGAACGCCGCCCGCCACCGAACAGGCTCCCGCCACCACCGAAGAACCCACCGCCGGACGAACTGCGGCCACCGGACGAGCCACCACCGAACAACCCGGACGAGCCGCGCGATGAACCACCACGGGACGCGGAGGACGGGCGCGAGGCCCAGCCGCCGGAACGGCCGCCGAACCACCCTCCGGAAGAGGAGGAGGAACCACCCGAACTCGGCACACTCCCGCTGCTGGACGGAACCGGTCCACCCGGACGTCGCGGACCGGTGGCCCCAGGACGGGCGCCCGCGGGTGGCCGGAGGTTGAGCGGCGGCGCCGAGCCCGGCCGTGGCGCGGGCACGCCGCCGGCCTTCTTGCGCGCGTCGGTCTCCAGCGGCGCGGGCTGCCCGGTCGCCCGGACTCCGGTGGCCCCGGCGGCCTGATCCTCGCCGCGTACCTTGCCCTGGGCCACCGTCGTGGCTGCGGCCGCTCCCGCCCCGGCCCCCGCCGCCATGGACGCGGCCCCGATGACGGGCTCCGCCTTGCGCAGCCCCCAGCGGCCGATCCTGGCCGAGGCCACCGGCGGCAGCACCACGCTGGAGCGCTGCAGGATCGGCGAACTCGCCGCCTCGCCCAGCATCCGGGTGGTGAGGTTGTGGCCGCCCATGGTGGAGAACAGATGCTGGAACGGCCGCCGGTAGAAGAACACGGCCAGCGTCAGCAACGCCATGAACATGATCTGCATGCCCCACGGCAGCGGCGTCGAGATGATCAGCGCGTAGCCGTACACCAGGACGCCCAGCACGAGGGCCAGCACCGCCTGCCTGAGCAGCGTGCCGACCAGCATCTCCACCCAGCGCATCGCGATGATCCGCCCGGCCCCTGGATGCACGCCGATCAGCAGGAACACCGGACCGAGGATCAGCAGCAGCAGGAAGCCGATCTTGAGGACCAGCAGCGAGACCGAGACCAGGAAGATCAGCACCCCGGCCACCATCGCCGCGATGAACGCCCCGATCGCCACGCTCAGGCGGCTCGTCCAGTCCTTGCCCTGGAACAGGAAGAACTGCGGAGTGGCCTCCAGGGGCTTGGCGACCTCCTCCTCGAAACGTTGCTGGTGGGCGTCGCCGGCGGGCGCCTGGCGGGCTTGCTGCTCAGCTTGGTCGATGGCCTGGATCTCCAGCACCTTCGGCCCGAAGGTGGCCACGATCGGGGCGTTCGGGTCGGCCGTGCCGAACTCGCCCATCAGCCACGGCTTGCAGACCAGCGTCGACCAGAGCGCGTCGGCGTTCTGCGCCACGCCGGGGGTGCCGGGCTGGCCATAGCCGCCGTTGGCGGCGCGGGTGCCCTCGGCGCCCTGCGCCGGCAGGCAGGACGCGCCGCCCGCGCCGGGCAGGCCGGAGAAGGCCGAGTTGACGATCTCGCTGGTCTTGTCGGTGATGGTCTTGCCGACGCCGGTCAGGTCCTGGGGGCGGCTGAAGAACCAGGTGGCCACGGTGACCGCCAGGACCATCCAGATGACACCCTCGTAGGTGGTGGTGGCGCGTTTGCGGAGCAGGCCGTACCAGGCCAGCCAGATCGCCGCGATGATCACGATCGGCCGCAGGAACGGCCAGTACATCGCGTCGGCCAGGTTGACGACCATGTCGTCGACCACGTTCTTGATCGGCAGTAGCGGGCCCTCGGTGGCCGCCGCCTCGTAGGTGGTGATGGTGAGCCGGTCGACCGCCTTGGCCCAGGAGAAGATCGTGTTGGCCCAGGCGTTGCCGAGCACCGCGGCCACGTCCGAGCAGCCGAGGCCGTAGGTGTGCCAGAACTGGCCGGCCATGCCGTACCTGGCGTAGTTGGTGAGCTGCTGGTCCGGGGCGACCTCGACCGGGGTGCCCGCGCCGACGCCCGCGCCCGCCGCGGCGCCGGTGTCACCGGTGTCCGGTGGGGGCGGTTTGACCAGGCCGTCGACGCCGCCGCCGACCATCTCCGGGGCCAGCGACGAGGACAGATCACAGATCCCGTCGGCGCTGGCCGTACTGGATGCGAAGACCAACGGAAGACTGAGGACGGTGACCACAGCCACCAGCACCAGCGCTAACCGGCGGACAAACCTCACGACCGCACCTCCTGCGCGACCCCCGACCTGCTGGATCCCCCCTGAAGATCATGCATGTTCTCGCCGGGTTTGTCGTGCGTCGGATTCGTATCGAGCCAGCGCAGCAGCTCCGGCGAGATCAGGTCCACGCCGATCCGGCCGGCCCGGCCGTCCAGATCGCGGAAGATGCACTCGCCGTTGCCGAGGGAACGCAAGACCGCCTTGTGCTCCTCTGACCCATCGACACCCAGCAACTCCAGCACGTGCTCGACCTCGACCCGCTCGGTCGAGCGAAACGCGAACACCGAGGACAGGCAGTTGGTGACCTGCTCGTTCAGCAGGTCGCCCGCGTTCTGCGAGACCAGGACGAGCGCGGTGTTACGGGACCGCCCCATCCGGGACACCTCGGGCACCAGCTTGGCGCCCTCCGGCGTGGACGTGATCGCCCACGCCTCGTCCAGGAAGATCGCCTTGGGAGTCCGCCGGTCCAGGCCGTTCATCAGCCGCCGGGCGAACTGGGACACCAGGTAGAGCAGCGCGACCGAAAGCCGCTGCTCGTAGGAGTAGTCGTCGCGGGTGGTGGCCACGTCCGGCAGGGTCAGGCCGCCGAGGGTGAACACCGTCGTCCAGCCCTCGGTGTCGATCTGGTCGCCGCCGAAACGGTCAAAACACAGCCGGGCCAGGCGCATCTCCGACATCGAGCGCAGCACCGCGCCCAGGTTCTTGGAGGCCGCGTCCTCAGTCTGCTCCAGGTGGTCGATCACCTTGCCGAGCGAGGGATCCGGCTGGTTGGAGACCGCCGCCACCGCCTGGATCATCGCCGACTCGCGCTCCTCCGACATACGCGGCAGCAGCAGCCGCAGCGTCTCGGTGGCCATCGTCTTCTTGGCCGCGATGTCGTCGCCGAACGAGAACGGGTCCAGCAGCCCTGGCGCGGCCGAGGCCAGCGGGATCGTCCTGGCCCGGCGGCCCCGCTGGTGCAGCAGCTCCACCAGCGAGGAGGCGTCGCCCTTCGGGTCGATCACGGCCACCGTGACCCCGCGCACCGCCATCTGGTAGATCATCAGCAGCGCCAGCGTGGTCTTGCCGCCGCCCGGCTCGCCGGTGATCGCGATCGCCGTCGGCCGGTTCCTGGTCGCCGCCACCAGCGGGTCGAAGTGCACGATGCTGCGCGCCCGGCCCAAGGTCTCCCCGATGTACGGCCCGAGCCACCCGGAACTGCCGTCGTCCACCCGGTCACCCAGATCCACGGTCGCGTGCGCCATCCCGCCCGCGATCGTGCGCAGCGGCTGGCGCTGGGCGTACGCGTTGACCCGCACCTTCTCCCCCGGCAGCGCCTCGCAGAACAGCGAGAACTGGTCGCCGGTGGAGTTGACCACGTCGATGCCCAGGTCGCGGTAGTGCTCGACGACCGCCTCGACGCGCTGCACGCACATCTCCTCGGTGGGGGCGGAGACACTCATCCGGTGCCAGCCGTACACGAACGGCAGGCGTTCCTTGGTGATGCCGTGCTCCAGCATCCTGGCCGCGTCGATCTGCTCGGCCAGCGCCAGCGGGGCCTCCGCGCCCGCCTCCCTGATGTGGATGTCCATGTCGCGGGCGTGCGCCAGCTTGCGGGCCACGTCCTTGCTGGCCCGCACCGGCGGGATCAGCCGCATCCGGCTGGAGATCTCCACCGGGAACGGCAGCTGGTCGCCGAAGTGAATCCACGGCTCGCCGTCGGGGAACGGCATCAGGTCGGGGAAGCGGGCGAAGGACAGGTGGGCGGTGTAGGAGTCGCCGCCGGGCTGCTCGATCCGCAGCAGTGACCTGCCGTTGTGGATCTGGCCTTCGACCAGGGCCTCGATCTCGCCCCGGCCCCAGCGCCTGCGCGGGCTGGCCGAGGGCGGCGGGTCACCGAGCGCGCCGGACGCGGCGTGCTGGAACAGCCAGGCGATCTCGACCGAGGTGGCGTGCCTGGCGTACAGCGCGCTGGAGGCCAGCGCGCGGCCGAGCCGTTCCGCCGACTCGGTCCATTTCGTCACCTCGCGCTCGGGCACGTGGTCGTCCTCCAGGCCGAGCGACTTCTCCGAACGCTGGTAGAAGCCGAACAGCTGGGCCAGCACGCCGCTGCCGAGCTGCGTGCCGCGCGACCCCAGCCGCACCCCCAGGTAGACCTCCTTGGACCAGAAGTCCTTCGCCCAGACGTGCCGGTACATCTCCTCCAGGTAGTCGCGCCAGCCCGGGCCCTCGTCCGAGGTCGCGTTCAGCGCCATCGCCCACTCGGCCGCCGGATAGGTCCGGTGCGCGACCCGCAGGTGCACCTCGGCGTCCTGCATCCGGATCGCGGCCAGCGCGATCGTCACATTGGTGGCGAGGGACTCGCGCTCCTCGGGCGTGATGAACTCGTAGCTGACCGTCGGGAGCCTGAAGTAGGCCCACGCCGCCGACTCGGTGAGCAACACGCGGTCGTCGAAATACCGCACGGCCAGGCGGCTTCGCGCCCGGGACGCCCTAGCCAACGATGCTCTCCCCTCTCGCGGTGGTCAGCCCGCTGGCGACCACTCCGGCCAGTGCGACATACGCCCGGCGCCCGCCCGCGCGGAGATCGCCGAGATCCACCGGCCCGGATTCGGCGAGCTCGTCCTCCCATGGCACCCGCACGATGGCCCGGCACCTGCCCCGCGCCACCGCCTCGGCCCGCTCGACGTCCGCCAGGCTGCGCCGACTGACCCCGTTCACCACCATGACCGCGCGCCGCCGCAGGTCCGCGCAGCCGTGCCCGTCCAGCCAGTCGTAGGTCATGGCCACCGCGTCCGGCGCGTCCGCGCTCGCCGGAGCCACCAGCACCAGCTGATCGGCGTACGGCAGCAGCCGCGCGGCCAGCGCCGCCGCCGGATCCATCAGGATCACCCGGTACTGCTGGTCCAGCAGCCGCATCGCGCGCGCGATCCGCTGGTCGGAGAAGGCCGACCGGTCCGAGATGCGCTGCTCGGCGCCCTCGTCGGTGTCGGCGGCCAGCACGTCCAGGCCGGACTCGCACCGGCTGGTGTAGGCGCCGACGTGGGTGCCGACCTGATCGATCACGGCCAGGAAGGAGCTGAGCGTCTCGGGGGACTCGGGCCTGATCCTGGTGGTCAGGGTGTGGTCGCCGGTATTGGCGTCCACGGCCAGCACGCCGTCGTCGCGGTGCCGGGCCAGGGTGTGGCCGAGCAGCAGCGCGGTCGTGCTCTGGCCCGCGCCGCCGGTGCAGCCCAGCACGACCACGCGGCGGCTGCCGGTGATCGGGGTGCGCACCCGCGCCTCGTCGTTCTCGGTCCCATCGGTACGGCCTCCGCCGCTGCCCACCACGACCTGGGCGATCCGCCGCCAGCCGCCTTGGGGATCCCGGCCGACGACGGACTCGACGCGGCGGACCTTGGGCTCTTCCGCGGGTTTGCTTTCGGGGCGGGGGACGGGGACGGGGGCTGCGGGCTGGCCGGATAACGCCGGGACGGCGCGGATGGAGACCTGGCGGGCGGGTTCGGGGTTTCGCCCGGGGATGGGGGGTCTGGGGGGCTGGCCGCGGCGATGTTGTTCTCTGGCCTTGTCGGCGGGAGGTGCGGAGTCGGTCGCGGAGGTGGCGGCGCTCATGGGGCTTGGGGCCGATTTGTCGGTCTCAGTGGAGGCGGCGGCCAGGCGGCGGAGGCGGCGGAGAGCGTCGGGGCCGATCGGCGGGGCCGTGGTTTCGGCGACCGGGGATTCCTGCCGTCGCGGCTCGGGCATGTGTGGCTCGGGCATGTGGGGCTCGGGCCTGCGCGGCTCGGGCATTTCCGAAATATCCGGCTTCGCCGTGACGAGCTCGGGCCTCTTCGGCTGCGGCTTTTCGGGTTCCGGCTTGCTCGGTTCCTGTTTTCTGGGTTCCTGTGGCGCGAAGACCGGGATGGCCGGGGCCTTGGCGGTCGCCGTACCCCAGGAGGGACGGACGGTCGGCTCGGCGACCGGGGCGATCGGCGTGGGCTCGGCCGGGATCGCGGCGGCCGCGGCGGCGACGGCTGGGCGGACCGTGCCAGGGACGCGGCGCTTCAGCGGCTCCGGGGACTTCTGCGGGAGCTTCACGGAGAGCTTCGCCGAGGCGGCGGCGCGAGCGAACATGGGTGCGGGCTGGGCATGCCGGGCGCGGCGGGGGACCGTACGGCGAGAGGCGCGCCAGACGCGGCTGTGGAAGACGACCTCGTCCGGTTCCGAGACGGGGGCCAGGCGGCACCAGGTGCGCGGCTCGGACAAGTAGCGGCTCTGCGACTGGAGCAGCTCGGTGAGGCGCTTCCCCTCGATCACCGGGCGAGTGGACAGCCAGGTGATCACGCCGGGCGGAACCAGGTAGATCACGTGCCAGGGCGCCTCGAACCCCAGGCCGACGAGCCGCAGGAAGACCCACCAGGGCGCGCTCACGCCGATGAAGACACCGATCCAGACGATGGGGAGCGGCGTCGGCAGCCGTAGGTCGTACAGCTTGTAGAGCCGCTTCTCAATGCGCCAAATATTGGTGTATGTAGGTAGGTCCACCCGATTCCTCCTCTCCCAGCGTGCCCAGGTTCACTGGATGCCAAGCGCCCCCGCGATGGCCTTCGCCGTCACCTCGATGATGTTCGGCACGTAGAAGATCACGCCGATCGCGATCGCCAGGATGATGAACTGGACGAACCGCGTGATCTCCCTGGTGAAGAGGAAGAAGAGCGCGACCACCGAGACGATCACCAGGAACAAAGGCCCGAAGAAGCGGCGCAGGAATTCGGCCAGCCCTTCGGTGTTGATGCCCTGGTTCGGCGCCGGGGTCGGCGTGAAAGCAAGAAGTTCGGCGCCGCCCAGCTGGCTGGACACGGCGCTCTCCAGAATCGTGTGCACAATCATTTTCGCCCTCCCGGGGGGTGTGGATCAGCGACATCACGGTCGGCCATGTGTTACCCCACGGACCGGCCCGCGCCCTGGATCCGCCCGACGAGCCACTTCTCGCCCTGCCTCTCCAATGTGAGCTGGTAGGCCTGCTCAAGACCCGCCGGTTGCGCGGCCGGATCGGCGGCCGGGTCGGTGCTCGGCAGCGCCGCGGCGGCGCCCGACGGCACGGCCCACACCACGACCGCCGTGACGGTCCGGCTCGACTCCCCGCCCACCGGCACGATCACATCGGTGAGCTGGGCCAGCGTGAACGAGCCACCGAGCCCTTCGATGGTGGCGCCATCCGTGGCGTACAGCCGGAGTTCGGCCGTGTTCCCCGACGCGTACGCCTTGAAGAAGCCCTCCAGCGTCGGCCGGAGCTGGTCCTCCAGGCTGTTGTCCCGGTCCGGGTCGGCGACGGCCGGCAGATCGGCGACGGCGGGCGCGGGCAGCAGCGCCGGGCGGCCGGTCACCACGAAGCGGTCACCCGAGTGGTAGACGGGCACGGAAAGCAGCCATCTCTTACTGCCCGACTGGAAACTCACCACGACCGTGGCGTTCTCGTTATCGGCGGCCACGTCGATACTCTGGAATTGAATGGCCCCGGCCGACATCCGGCCGTACCCATTCCAGCCGAACCGGCGCTCGACCCCGGGGGCGAGAAAAGCGGTCAGCCTTTCGTCGCGCTGCTCCGGATTGGTCGCGTCGAAATTCAAATAGACCGCGGCGAATTGATTGGCGAATCCGGCCGCCTCCTGGACCGGGAACCCGGAGTTCTCCGGCGTGACCGGCGCGGCCGCGTTCTCGCCCTGGGTGAACCGCTCGAACGGCGCCCGGACCCCGTTGACCACGATCACGACGATGAGCGCCCACAGGATCGCGCGCCCCACCCACACGAGCCAGCGGCCCCCGCCGCCGCTCCAGCCCCTGCGCCGCACCGGCGCCGAGTCGAGATCAGGCAACGGGTACGACTCGGGGTCGCCAGCGATCCGAGGATCCTGCTGGACGGTTGACCTGCGAGCCATCACGCCTCCGCTCGCGCCGATCCCCCCGGCTGGCGCGGTGTCTTCTTACTCTCGATCCGGTTATCCACGTTGAAGTATTCACCCTAGCGGTCCCGCCAATTGTTCCAGGAAAGCCACGCCCATGCTGTGCGCATCTAAGTAACCGGCCAAACCGAGTCTGCATGAGACGGAGAGTGGCCGTACCGGCAGGTACGACCACGAAACGACGTCTTTGCAGGCCAGCGCTCCGTACTATTACCAACCGGTCAGCGAGAGCTATCCAAACCGTACCGAGACTCCTACCTGGATTTCACCCCACGGCCGGTCACTGACCTGCGCCTTCGGCGAGGCCGCCGCAGGTGAAGCCCTCCTCGCGCTCGGGGCTGAGTTGCAGGCTGCTGAGGTTGGTGGTCTCGATCGGACGGCGAAAGGTCTCCAGCTTGTCGCAGTCGTAGAAGAGGTACGTGCCCTCGCTCTCCCCCAGCAGCATCATCCAGCGGCCGTCGTAGAGCGGCTTGTCGTCGTCGGCGCTCTTCAACACGGCCCACTGGTCCTGGAACCCCAGGGTGTCGAGCAGCAGGTTGGCCTGCCCGGTCCGCTGCACCTCCACCGCGCCGTACGACAGCTCCAGGATGAGCAGGAAGCCCAGGCCCAGCCCGGTCAGTCCGCCGACGAGCACCTTCAACCCGGCGCGGCCGACGGGCTTACGGCGGAGCAGCCGGAACGGCACCAGGAACGTCAGCACGCCCAGCCCGACGGCGATGGCGATCATGATGGTGAGGTCGAGGTCGCCGACGAAGTTGAAGAAACCCCAGTAGGTGGCGCCGCACCACAGCGCGGCGATCAGCGCGGCCACCCACGGGCGCTTCCTGATGCCCGCCACGAGCCTTCCGCTGTAGCCGAAGGTCACCTTGTTGACTAACCAGCCCAGCCCGATGATCAAGCCGAGAGCCGGAATGCCCAGCAGCAGGACCAGCACCAACGTGCCCACGAGCCGGCCGAACAGCACCGACTGGTCGATCCCCGCCTGCTGCGGGCTGATGCCGAAGACCGCGTATATCTCCTCGATGCCGATATAGAGGACCGCGTAAAGCGCGACGCCGATCGGGAGGACTACCGAGGCGATGCGTTCGACCAGTTCGATGACGCTTCCACTGGCTTCCTTATCAGCCTGGACGTCATCGCTGGAACGCGACAGGTTAGCGGTGTTTTCCACCGGTATGTTCTGATCGATCACGGCGCAGGAGCCTACCGATCCGCATCCCCTGCGGTGGGCCTTTCTGACATTTCCGCACGCCTGGGGTCAACCTCGGAGTGTCAAGGGCCCGTTAGAGCGGCCTGCCGTACGTGTTGGAGAAAACGATCTCGTCGACCGGGATCCTGTTGAGCCTGGTGGGGAAAGGATTGGCGGGGTAACCGACCGCGATGTGGGCGGCGGTGATGACGTCGTCGGGGATGCCGAGCAGCTCCTTGACCTGAGGTTCGGAGTGGCAGAGCAGGGTGGTGATGGCGCTGGCGAGGCCCTGCGAGCGCATGGCCAGACAGAAGTTCTGGACGGTGGGGTAGATGGACGCGCCGCCTACGACGCTCAGCCGCCCGAGTTCGTTATCTGTGGGGTGCAGCCCGTCGAGCACGGCGCAGCAGACGACGATGGCGGGCGCCTCGTCGAAGTGCTCGGCGAAGTGGTCGGCGTCAGCGACGACCTTGGGCAGTGCCTGTACGGCGATGTCGCCGACCCCGACCGCGCTGAGATAGGCCTTCCACGGCTCCAGGTACCACGCTTTGAGCTGCCGCTTCAGGTCGGGGTCCGTGACCACCACCCAGCGCACCGGCTGCCGGTTTCCGCCCTGGGGCGCGAAGCGAGCGGCGTCGAACGCGCTCAGCAGCACCTTCTCGGGGATGGGATCGCTACGGAAATAGCGGCACGTTCCCGTTGTTGTCATCGCTTCTATGACGTCCATGGCACACACCTTGCGGGAAGAGGTCCGAAATACCGGCAGTTGCGGCCCGACTACTTCTTCTGGGCTACTCCGGCGTACATCCAAATATGGTCGAGCTCGCCGATGAACTCGTGGTCCGGCCGCCACAGCGGGCTCTGCACCAGGCCAGGCTCGACGAGTTGGAAATCCCCGAACAACAGCTCGATCTCCGCTTTTCGCCGGGCCACGGCAGGCGCGCTGGCCCGGACATAGGTCTCCGCAACCTGAAGCGCTTGCTCCCGCCGGAAATCCTGGGTGGGGTGAGAGATCACCAGAAAGCTGCCCGGGACCATGATCTCCCGCAGCGGAGCCACGAGTTCCTCGGGATCCCGATCGGGGATGAACTGCAGGACGGACAACAACATGATCGCTACCGGCTTGGTGAAGTCGAGGAAGCCGTTGACGTCGGGCCGGGACACGATCGCCTGGGGATCGCGAAGGTCGGCCGTGACGACCCGCGTCTCGCTCTCGCCGATCCCGGCCAGCAGCGCCCTGGCGTGCACGAGGACGATCGGGTCGTTGTCCACGTAGACGACGCGCACGCCGGGGGCTTCTTCCTGCGCGACCTCGTGCACGTTGCGCTGGGTGGGCAGGCCCGCACCGATGTCGAGAAACTGGCGGATCCCCGCCTTCACCATGTAGCGCACCGCACGCTGCATGAACGCCCGGTTCTCCCGGGCGATGTCCCGAATCTCGGGAGCCACCCGGAGTGATTCCTCCGCAGTCTTGCGATCAGCCGCGAAGTTGTCCTTGCCGCCCAGGTAGTAGTCGTACATCCGGGCTGGGTGCGCAATGTGGACTTTGAGTTCGACAGGTGCGCTGTCCTCTTTCAAAGCGTTCCTCCATCAGCGCAGCCCAGGAGCGGGCGTCTCCTCAGCGGGAGACCAATGAGATCGTAACTGCGAACAGACACCATCTAATCGCATCATTATCGATCCTTCACCAAAAAAACCCGATATTGACCAATATCGCGCCTTCTAGCAATTTTGACCAATTTGTACCAATTGTGGCTGGGACGGTGCTCCCGTACCTGTCCGGGGTGGTGACCCAGGTTCCGCCGCTGGTCTGGTCAGACGTTGAAGCGGAACTCGACCACGTCGCCGTCGCGCATGATGTAGTCCTTGCCCTCGATCCTGGCCTTTCCGGCGGAGCGGGCGGAGGCCACGGAGCCGGCTGTCATCAGGTCGTCGAAGGAGACCACTTCGGCCTTGATGAAGCCGCGCTGGAAGTCGGTGTGGATGACGCCGGCGGCCTCGGGGGCGGTGGAGCCCTTCTTGATGGTCCAGGCTCTGGTTTCCTTTGGGCCGGCGGTGAGGTAGGTCTGCAGGCCGAGGGTCTCGAAGCCGACGCGGGCCAGCTGGGAGAGGCCGGATTCGTCCTGGCCGACCGACTGGAGGAGTTCCAGTGCCTCCTCGTCGGAGAGTTCCACCAGTTCGGACTCGATCTTGGCGTCCAGGAAGACGGCCTCGGCGGGGGCGACGATCGCGGACAGCCGGGTCCGGAGGTCGGTGTCCACCAGTTCGTCGGCGTCGAGGTTGAAGACGTACAGGAACGGCTTGGCGGTGAGCAGGTGGAGCTCGCGGAGGTCGGTCAGGTCCATGCCGGAGGCGTAGAGCGTGGTGCCGCCGTCGAGGATCTTGCTGGCCGCCTCGGCCGCGTCCAGGGCGGCCTTGCGGTCCTTGTTGGTCCTGGCCTCCTTCTGCAGGCGCGGCACGGCCTTCTCGATCGTCTGCAGGTCGGCCAGGATGAGCTCGGTGTTGATCGTCTCGATGTCCCGCTCGGGGGCGATGTCGCCGTCCACGTGGGTCACGTCGGGGTCGGTGAAGACCCGGATGACCTGGCAGATGGCGTCGGTCTCGCGGATGTTGGCGAGGAACTGGTTGCCACGGCCCTGACCTTCCGAAGCCCCCTTCACCAAGCCCGCGATGTCCACGAACTCCACCTTGGCCGGGAGGATCCGGGCCGAGCCGTGGATGGTGGCGAGCTGGGCGAGACGCGCGTCCGGCACACCCACGATCCCCACGTTGGGCTCGATGGTGGCGAACGGGTAGTTGGCCGCCAGGGCGTTGGCGCTCTTGGTCAGCGCGTTGAAAAGGGTGGACTTGCCGACATTGGGCAGGCCGACGATCCCGATGCTCAGACTCACGGGATCCGAGTTTACCGGCCGGACAGGGAGCGGCTGAGCGTGCATGCCGTACGCAATGGGATGGAAACCCTGAGTAATCAGCGCACGCCGCGCAAGCGCGCCTCCCCCTTCTGTGGGAAAAGGACTGGGATCATCCCCCATGTGGACGTCATGGCTCTCGCAATCCAGCTCGCCCTCGGGTTGGCCGCCGGGCTGGCCGTCGGATACACGCTCGGCCGGGGCAAGACCGGGCGCGCCGCCGAGGAGACCGCGGCCAGGCTCGCCGACGCGGAGGCCCGGGCGCGGGCCGCGGAAGAGAAACTCGGCTATGTCGAGGGGCAGCTCACCGAGCGGTTCCAGGCTCTCTCCGCCCGCGCGCTCGATCTGAACAACCTGCGCTTCCTCGAACTCGCGGAGAACCGGCTCAACACCACCAGGGCCGAGGCCGCCGGGGATCTCGACCAGCGGCGGCAGGCGGTGGAGAACCTGGTCGCGCCGCTGCAGGAGACGCTGGCCCGGGTGCAGCACCAGCTGCGGGAGAGCGAGCTCGGGGCGCGCGGGGCCCGGGCCGAGCTGCAGCAGCAGATGGAGTTCGTGCGGCAGAGTTCGGAGCAGCTCCAGACGCAGACCCGCTCACTCGTGCGGGCGCTGCAACGGCCGGAGGCCCGGGGCCGGTGGGGGGAGCTCCAACTGCGGCGGGTCGCGGAGATCGCCGGAATGGCCCGGTTCTGCGACTTCGACGAGCAGGTGACCGGGCACACCGCCGACGGCGTCGTCCGGCCCGACATGATCGTCCGGTTGAGTGGCGGGAAGAACATCGTGGTCGACTCCAAGGTGTCGCTCGCGGCGTACCTGGAGGCGGCCGAGGCGCAGGATCCGGAGCTGGCGGGGGCCCGGCTGGACGCGCACGCGCGGCACGTCCGCGAGCACGTGGACCGGCTGGCCGCCAAGACCTACTGGCAGGCGTTCAGCCCCGCGCCCGAGTTCATGGTCCTGTTCATCCCCGGCGAGGCGTTCCTCGCCCCCGCCCTGGAGCGCGACCCCGCCCTCCTGGAGTACGCGATGAACAGGCGCGTGCACATCGCCACCCCCACCACCCTGATCACCATGCTCCGCACCGCGCAGTACGCCTGGCAGCAGGCCGCGCTCAGCGAGAACGCCCGCGCGGTGTTCGACATCGGCAAGGAGCTGTACGACCGGCTCGGCGGGCTCGGCCGGAACGTGGACGCGCTCGGCAAGTCGTTGTCTAAGGCGGTCGCCGCGTACAACCGGACGGTGGGGTCGCTGGAGAACCGGGTGCTGGTGAGCGCCCGCCGCCTGAGCGACCTTGGCCTCGTGGACAGCCCGCTGGCCGCCCCCGAACTGGTCGAGGAACTGCCACGGCTGCTGTCCGTACCGGAACTGGTGGAAGAAGAAGCCCCGCCACTGTCGCTGTAACGCAAAGAACAGGCAAGCGTCCCGCCAGCACGCATAGTCGCTGTACAACGAGAAGAACAGGTAAGCGCCTTTCCGCTGTCGCTACGGAGCGGGAAGAGCAGGTAAGCGGCCCTCTTCCAGAGCTGTGGAACGGTAGGTTAGGGGGCTGGAGAAAGGGGGTTTCCGGCAATGAAGTTGACCGCGCGCGGCGCCGTCACGCTGCTTTTCGTGATTACTCTCCTTGGCCAGCTCATCGCCCCCGGCCCCATCTTCATTCTCGGCTGCGCGGCCGCCGTCACCCTGGTCAACGCCCGAGACCTGCTCCCCCTGGTCGTCACCCCGCCCCTGATCTTCTTCCTGACCGCCCTCTTCATCGAGAGCGTCCGCGCCCTCCGCACCGCCAGCTTCCTGCAATCCCTGGCCTTGGGCCTCTTCACGATCCTCTCCGCCGCCGCCCCCTGGCTCCTCGCCGGCTCCGCCCTCACCCTCGCCATCGCCTGGTACCGCGGCCTCCCCACCAACATCCGCACCCTCCGCCTGGCCCACGCCCACCGCGTCCCCAAACCCCGCCAAAGCCGCGAAACCACCCCCACGTACGCAGCCGAACCCGAAGGCTATTTCGAACCCCGCCTGTACGGCTCCACCAAAGAAGACTGACCCCAGCACCAGTACGGCGAGAGCGCCACACGAACGTAAACGGCGCCGGATAACGGCGAGTAACCCGGCGCTGGGGACTTGTGGCTGTGTGCCCGGGCTTGTGGGGTGCTAGGCGCGGAGGTCTTTGCGGAGTTCGTGGGGGAGGGCGAAGCGCATGCGTTCTTGGACGGATTCGACTTCTTCGACGTCGGTGAAGCCGTGGGTGGCGAGTTTGCGGAGGACGCCGTCGACCAGGATTTCGGGGACTGAGGCGCCGCTGGTGAGGCCGATGGTGGTGACGCCGTCGAGCCAAGTGTCGTCGATGTGTGAGGCGTCGTCGACCAGGTAGGAGGCATTGGCGCCGTAGTCGAGGGCCACTTCGACCAGGCGCTTGGAGTTGGAGGAGTTCTCGGAGCCGACCACGAGCACCAGTTGAGACTGGGCGGCTATCTCCTTGACGGCGGTCTGGCGGTTGGACGTCGCGTAGCAGATGTCGTCGCTGGGCGGGTCGATAAGGTTGGGGAAGCGCTCTTTGAGGCGAGTGACGGTCTCCGTCGTCTCGTCGACGGAGAGGGTGGTCTGAGAGAGCCAGACGACCTTCCGCGGGTCGCGGACGGATACGGTGCCGACGCCGTCGAGGCCGTCGACGAGTTGCACGTGATCGGGCGCTTCCCCGGCGGTGCCTTCGACCTCTTCGTGGCCTTCGTGACCGATCAGCAGGATGTCGTAGTCCTGGGCGGCGAACCTCTTGGCCTCGTTGTGGACCTTGGTGACCAGCGGACAGGTGGCGTCAATGGTCTTCAGACGACGACGAGCAGCCTCGTCATGTACGGCAGGAGCCACCCCATGCGCGGAAAAGACCACGATCGCCCCTTCCGGGACTTCCTCGGTCTCATCGACGAAGATCGCGCCACGCCCTTCCAGGGTTCTCACCACATGCGTGTTGTGCACGATCTGTTTGCGCACGTAAATTGGCGCTCCGTACTGCGCGAGGGCCTTTTCCACCGCCTCGACAGCACGATCCACCCCCGCGCAGTACCCACGCGGCTTCGCCACCAGCACACGTCTACGGTCCGGAATGCTCGCGGGGGTCTGTGAGGTCATGGTCTCATGCTACGTGGAGCGTCAGCCGCATCCTGACCTCACGTCGACTTGACCCGATAAGACACTTTCCAGGAGCCGCGATGTCTCTCCTTCGAACTTTGACCAAGCCTCTCCGTGACGCGTACGACCATCGCGGTGAGCTCATGGAGAAGGCCAAGGACCTCCCGATGGCGGTCCTCCAGACCGCCCTCAGCGGCGTGGGCCACGCCCTCCTCATCACCGACCGCGTCCGCACCACCATCCGACGCCTGGCCACCCCCGACGAGAAACCCACCAAATCCCCCGCTCCAGAAGCCGAGAAACCGGCCCGCCGCGAGCCCGTCATCTTCGCCCCTCGCCCCACGACACCCGCCGCCGATCTCAACCAAGAACCCGAACCCACCCCTGAACCAGCACCCAAGCCGGACGCTGAACCCCAGCCGACCGCTGAACCCAAACTGGACTCCACACCCAAACCGAAAGCCGAGCCCAAGCCAGCAGCCGAACCCCGGCCCAGCATTGAGCCCGAACTGGATTCCACACCCAAGCCGAAGGCCGAACCCAAGCCCAAGGCCGAGGCCAAGCCGAAAGCCGCACCCCGGCCGAGCGCTGAACCCAAACTGGACTCCGCGCCTAAGCCGGAAGCCGAGGCCAAGCCGGTTGCCGAGCCTCAGGCGGACACCGCCGTCGTCACGCCCGCCAAGAAGGCTGCCCCGCCTGAGCCCATCCCCGGGTATGCCGGCTTGACGATCGCATCCCTCCGCGCCCGCATGCGCGGAAAGTCCGCCGTCGAAATCCAGCAGTTGATCGCCTACGAAGAGGCGACGTCCGCTCGCCCCGAAGTCACCACCATGTACCGCAACCGCCTGACAAAGCTCGAATCCGGAATCTGACGAGCTCCCGGCGGGGACAGGTCATCGAGACAAGGGGCCGAACGCACGATGGTGAAGCGGGTCGCCTGGTTCGGCCATGCCCCACCTCGTGGAAATCGCCGCCAGATCGCTTGAACCGGCCGACGCTGGAATGACCTGGGCGTCGGCGTACTGGCGTTTCGGGGCGGGCACCCGCACGGCGAAAACGGACGCCGTTGGGTGAACGCCCCGTACGACAAGTACGGACACGAGTCCCGCCACGCGGGAGGCGGAAATGAAACGCCAGGCCCAGAGTGTCTTCTGATGTAGGTGATCTAGGCTCTCTCCCGCGGATCATGACGAGCTGGGCCAGGCGTTCCTGGAACTAGACGGGGCGGGTGGATGGGAGAGCCGGGGCGTCGGGCTGTTCTGTCGGTGGGGGTGGCTACGCTGCCGGGCGTAGCTGAATGCGGTGCGTGAGCAGAGGCAGGGAGGGTGAGTGGGCGCGAAGACGTCTCCGGAGGAGCCGTTGCCGGTTCGGTCCGTGCTGCAGATGGTGGCGCAGTGGATTGGGCGGTTGGGCACGATCTGGGTTGAGGGGCAGATCACCGAGTTGACGGCGCGGGGCGGGACCGTGTTCATGACCTTGCGGGATCCGGTGGCGAATGTGTCGGCTCGGGTGACTTGTGCGCGGACTGTGTATGAGGCGAGTTTGCCGAGGCCGGTCGATGGGGCTCGGGTGGTTGTGCATGTGAAGGCCGACTTCTGGGTCAATCGGGGGTCGTTCGCGTTCACCGCGTTGGAGATCCGGCCGGTGGGGGTCGGGGAGTTGCTGGCTCGGTTGGAGCGGTTGAGACAGGTGCTCGCCGCGGAAGGGTTGTTCAACACCGATCGCAAAAGGCGGCTGCCGTTCCTGCCCGGCACGGTGGGGTTGATCTGCGGGCGTGATTCCGCGGCCGAGCGGGATGTGCTGGAGAACGCGCGCCGCCGCTGGCCGGCCGTGCAGTTCAAGATCGAGGCGGTGGCCGTTCAGGGGTCGTTCGCGGTCGCCGAAGTGAGCGAGGCGCTGCGGAAGCTGGACGCCGATCGAGAGGTCGACGTCATCATCGTGACCAGGGGTGGCGGCTCGCTGGAGGATCTGCTGCCGTTCTCCGACGAGTCGCTGGTGCGTGCGGTCGCGGCGTGCCGTACTCCGGTGGTGAGCGCGATCGGTCATGAGCAGGACAGTCCACTGCTGGATCTGGTGGCTGATCTGCGGGCGTCGACGCCCACGGATGCGGCCAAGAAGGTCGTTCCTGATGTGGGAGAGCAGCTGACGCTCGTCCGGCAGCTCAGGGATCGTGGGCGCCGGGTGGTCGGTGGCTGGCTGGATCGCGAGCAGCACTGGCTCCAGTCGGTCCGATCACGGCCGTCCCTGTCGGATCCGGTGCGGGAGCTCGATCGCCGCGCCGAACAAGTGGACGCCCTGCGTGACCGCTCCCGCCGCTGCCTCACCGGTTCCCTGGACCGTTCGACCGACAGCCTGGAACATCTCAGGGCCCGCCTGGTGGCCCTGTCGCCGGCCGCCACCCTCGAACGCGGCTACGCCATCGTGCAGCGTCCCTCCGGCGAGGTCGTCCGCCGTGCCGCCGACCTCTCCCCCGGGAACGATCTCACCCTCCGCCTGCCCGACGACCGCGTCTCGGTGACCGTCACCGAGACCGCCCCCTAGGGTGGTGCCGTGGCCCAGGACAAGCAGACCCCGTCGTACGAGCAGGCGCGCGAGGAGCTCACCGAGGTGGTCCGCCGCCTCGAAACCGGCGGCCTCACCCTGGAGCAGTCCATCGAACTCTGGGAACGCGGCGAAAAACTGGCCGCCGTCTGCGAAGAATGGCTCCAGGGCGCCCGAGCCAAACTAGCCGCCGCCCTGGCCCAACGAGAAACCCCTCACCCCAACACCTCCGACGAAGCCCCCTTCTAACCCAAACCCCCAGGCCGGCAGTGCCCCCGGGCACGTCCGACGAAGCGGCAGCGGCATTCGTGGGGTGGTCTTAACCATCCCGCCAGACGGGCGCACCCGCGCTCGGGACCATCCGGCCGACAAAGACCGCGCTGGACCGGAACTATCTGCAGGTGGGCCCGAGTTACTCGCCGGGGGCGGGCTCCTTGTCGGACGGCGTGCGTGACTCGAAGAGTTTGTAGAGGCCGGAGATTCCGAGGCCGATCGCAAGGAGTATCCCGGGCGGGTTCAAGAAGCCCTGGAATCCTGCGAGGGCGGCCGCGATCATGACTGCGACGATGAGGCTGGCGATGATGTAGCGGACCGGGTTGGTCATGTCCTCTTCCTCCGTGGCCGGATCGCCGGAGAAATGCTCTCCATAGCTTCATTGGAGAGGCCCTTACTTGCACGAAGCTTGATGACCACCTGCGAATAACGGACTCTGGCCGAAGCACAACGCCACTAACGCGACCAATCGGCGAGGCATGCTCAGAGCACCCAACAGAATGACCAGGTCGCCGAGTCACTCGCCGTTATCCGGCGCCGTTCACGCTAGCGCTGGCTCTCGCCGCACCGGCACCAAGAGCAGGAGCGGCATTCTGACGGAAATGACGACCTCAGGAAGGCGTTCGGCAGAAGCTCCGCCGTCGGCGGGCAGCCTGCCCTGACTTCCCCACACCTGCGGGCGTCGCTGGAAGGAACACGCGGACTGACGCAAACACAACCTCAGGGAGGCCCACGGCAGAAGCTCCGCCCTCGGCGGGCAACCCGCCCCGAATTCCAGGCCTGCCGGCGTCACCGGAAAGAACACGCGGACTGACGCAAACACAACCTCAGGGAGGCGATCGGCACCCCCCCGAATTCCACGTCTGCGGGTGTCACTACAGGGGGTGTTGGGGGTGTTTAGGAGGCTGCGGGTTTGGGGGCGGGGGTGAGGGTGGTGGCTAGGGCTGTTAGTTCGGGCCAGTCGGCGGAGCCGGTGATGATGATGGTGTGGTCGGGGAGGATTCTGATTAGGGAGCGTTGGTTTTTGTCTTCGCGGAAGCGTTGTTCCCAGGTGGTGCCGCCTATTTGCTGGGTGCCGGTGATGGTGGCGGTGTTGGCCATGCGGGCGGCGAAGTCGGCGGTGGGGGTTTCGTTGCTCTGGGCGAGCATGGCGTGCATCTGGTTGGCGGTGGCGAAGCCGAGGCGCCAGGTCAGGGTGTTCTGGTCCTGGGTCACGCGGGAACTGGTGGGGGTCCAGCCGGTGGGGACCTGGCGGGGGACTTCGACCCGGTAGGGCGCGAGACGGGCCGCGTTCGCGGTGTCGATGCTGAAGTCCACCCGGGGAATGTGCTGGGTCCGGCTTTGCGGGGTGATCAGGAGGAACGCGCCTGCTGCCAATAGGCAGACGAACAATGCGAAGGCGTAGCCGTAGAAACCCTGGGTGAATTGGCGCACGCCAATGGAGACTACCGGGCGGGGTCAGTGGGGGCGGATTCGGCTGATGATGAGGAGGGCGTCTTCGGCCATCCGGCTGGCGGCTTCGAGGTCGTCGGAGAGGGTGAGTTCCTGGACGACGGCGGCGAGGGCGCCGGTGATGACGACGACGAGGGCGTCCTCGTTCTCGAAGAGGGTGGCGTTGCGGCGGGCCCACTGGCGGAGGCGGTCGCGCATGATGACCTCGAAGCCGGGAGGGCCGTCGCCCCGGAGGAAGAGGGCGGCGAGGTCGCGTTCGGCCAGGCAGCCGTCGAGGTAGGCGCGGGCTCCGGCGAGGAACAGCGGCATGGGGTCGGACTCCCCGGAGAGCCGGGCGAGCTGGACAGCCTGTTTGGTGCGGTTTGTCTGCCGGGTTTGGAAGTCTTCGAAGAGCGCCCGATAGAGGTCGGCCTTGCCGGAGAAGTGATGATAGAGGCTGCCGACACTGGCTCCGGCTCGCTGCACCACGTCGGTCACTCCGGCGTCGGCGAAGCCGCTGGTGATGAAGATCTCCCTGGCGGCGTCGAGGAGCGCGCCGCGGGTGGCGGCGCCGCGCTCGGACGTGCGCACGGTGACCGATCGTTCGGTGGCGCTCGTGTCGCTGCTCATGGTGGCGAGATTATCCTCCACCGTCACTCCACGAGACCGAACCTTCGCTCTAGACGGCCCGCACAGCCCTTTGGGAAGACCCAACTATCGCTCCGGAAAGCCCCACGGACGCCCGTGAAGCACAAGCCCTGAAGCAGAAGCCCGCGAAGCGGACCATAAGGCGGAAACCTCAGGAAGCTCGCGGAAGCCCCGCGAAGCCTTCGTGGAAGCGCTGGACGATCGCCTTGACCGGCATTCGCGCGCCCCGGCTCAGCTGATGGATCTCAGTCCAGCCCCCCACCTTGATCACCCTCCAGAGCGCCTCGCTGAACCCTTGAGGGCGTGTGGGGAAGCCGGTCGTGGTCGGCTGGAGGGCGGCAATTACGATCGATTGTGTCGCTGCTGGGTAGGGAAGCACCATGTGAAGGAGTTCGATCATGGCTGATCAGACGGCTGTCCCCGGTGTGCTGGCGACTGGGGAGCATGTGCCAGACCGGAACCTGGCGTTGGAACTCGTACGCGTTACCGAGGCGGCGGCCATGGCCAGCGCCCGGTGGGTGGGGCGCGGAGACAAGATCGGAGCGGATGGCGCGGCGGTCAACAGCATGCGCCAGCTGATCAACACGGTGTCGATGCGCGGGGTCGTCGTGATCGGCGAGGGTGAGAAGGACAACGCGCCCATGCTGTTCAACGGGGAGGAGGTCGGGGTCGGAACCGGGCCGGAGTGTGATGTGGCCGTGGATCCGATCGACGGCACCCGGCTGTGCGCGCTGGGCATGAACAACGCCATCTCGGTGATCGCGGTCAGCCCGCGCGGCTCGATGTACGACTCGTCGGCCGTCTTCTACATGGAGAAACTGGTCACCGGCCCGGAAGCGGCCGACTCCGTGGACATCAACGCTCCGGTGGCGCACAACATCGGCGCGGTCGCCCGGGCGAAGGGCGGCAAACCATCGGATGTGACAGTGGTCATCCTGGATCGACCCCGGCACGACCAGATCGTGAAGGAGATCAGGGAGACCGGGGCCAGGATCAAGTTCATCACCGACGGCGACGTGGCCGGGGCGATCATGGCGGCCCGCGCGGGCACCGGCGTGGACCTGCTGCTCGGCATCGGCGGCACCCCCGAGGGCACGGTCGCGGCGTGTGCGATGAAGTGCCTGGGCGGGGTCATCCAGGGCAAGCTCTGGCCCCAGGACGACGCCGAGCGCCGCCGCGCCCTGGACGCCGGGCTCGACCTCGACCAGGTCCTGCTCACCGATGACCTGGTCAGCTCCGACGACGTGTTCTTCGCCGCGACCGGCATCACCGACGGCGAGCTCATGGGCGGCGTACGCTACCGAGGCGGCGCGGCCGTCACCCACTCGCTCGTCATGCGCGGCCGCTCCGGCACCATCCGCAAGATCGAAAGCGAACACCAACTCTGGAAACTCGGCGCCTACAGCGCCATCAACTTCGACACCGCCCTCTAAAGACACCAACGGAGACGCAGCCCGCCGGGCTCACCGTTATCCGGCACTGTTCGCGGCGGTGGTGGTTCTCGCTATACCGCGCCAAGAACGGCAGCGGGTGCTGGGTGTTGCCGTGGAGCTCCACCCACCCACCTCTCGGGCTCCGCCCACCCCCGCCCTCGCGGTAGTTGCCAGGGAATCAGCGGCGGAAGAAGCCTCGTTTGGGGGGTTTGGGGCAGCGGGCGATGACCCTGCCGCCGTACACGAAACCGGCGAGTTCGATGACCGGTGGGGAAGGGGAGTCCGGAGGGCGGGTTTCGTTTTTGAAGGAGCGGACGCGGGCGCCGGGGGCGGGGGTGACGAGGACGCCGTCGGGGACGAGGAGGGTGACGGTGCCGGCCATGACGGCGAGTTGGACGACCACGCGGTGGGAGGCCAGGAGGGCGTCGCGGAGGTCGATGTTGACCTTGCCGCCGAACGAGGTGACCGGGATCTTGGCGGGGACGACCCAGCGTCCGCCCCGGTTCTCGGTGCGGAACAAGGCCATGACCGGGCGGTCGTGCATGACGATGGGCTGGTCTTCGGGCGGCAGCAGGTCGCGGGTGAGCTCGGCGAGCCCGCCCAGCGTCTGGGCCCGGTAGGCCGCCTCGACGCGCTCTTCGTGCTCGACGGGCGAGAGCCTGCCGTCGGAGACCGCGTCGGTGAGCGCCATGATCACTCGCTCCCGGTCGGCGTCGGAGGCGCGCAGGTCCTGAGGCCGGGGGCCGCTGGTGTCGCGGGGTGCCACCCAGGCGGCGATCCAGTCGCGGAAATCGCGGAACTCACTGCTCACGTCCTGAGCCTAAGCGCTGACCCGAAGGTCTAGCACACCCGTTGACCACCGTCTCCGGCACCCCTAGCCTGACGGAATCTTGAATGCCCCTCATGTTCTAACGGAGGCATCGTGGCCCCCTCCCCACGAGACCGGCAGGCACGGCTCGCCACCTTCGCCGTCTTCTTCGTCCAAGGTCTCACCTTCGCCACGCTCCTCACTCAGGTCGCGGCCCTCCAGGAGAAGCACCGCCTCAGCGAGGGCGAACTGACCCTGCTCCTGCTCGTGGTCCCCGTGATCGCGGGCGTCGGCAGCGTGCTCGCGGGTGCCCTCGCCGCCCGGTACGGCAGCCGCCAGATCCTCCGCGCGGTCCAACCCTTGGCCTGCGTAGCCGTGGTGTTGTGCGGATTCGCGGCGAACGTCCCCCTCCTGATCGGCGCCCTGGTCCTGTTCGGAATCGGCCTCGGCGGCGTCGACGCCGGCATGAACATGCAGGGCACGGCGGTCGAACGCCGGTACGCCCGCCCGGTGATGACCAGCTTCCACGCCCTCTGGAGCGCCGCCGCCGTGATCGGCGCCGGTTGGGCGTCCCTGGCCGCCGAAGGCCTCACGCTCGGCCCGACCTTCACCATCGCCATGGTCCCCGGCATCGCCATCTCCCTGATCGCGTCCCACTGGCTCTGCACCCCAGCGGAAGAACACGTCGAATCCACCACCCGGGCCGTCGGCCGCTTCCCGTGGGCTCCGATCCTGCCGCTCTGCCTCGCGATGGCCTTCCTGTACGTCGGCGACTCTTCGATCTCCAATTTCGGCTCGGTCTACTTCGACAAGATCATGCTGTCGGAGGCGTGGCTGGTGCCGTGGGCGCTGGGCGCGTACCAGGCGACGACGTTCCTGGTCCGGGTCGGCGGGGATGTCGCGGTGCGCCGATTCGGGCCGGTCGCGATCGTCCGGACCGGCGCGGTGGTGGCCACGCTGGGCTTCCTGGCGATCGTCGCCGCTCCCAGTGAGTCCCTGGCGATCGCCGGTTTCGCCCTCACCGGAGTGGGTCTGTCGGTGATCGCCCCGCAGTCCTTCTCCGCGGCGGGCCGCCTGGATCCGGCGGGTACGGGAATCGCCATCGCCCGGGTCAACATGTTCAACTACGTCGGGTTCATCGTCGGCGCGGCCCTGGTGGGCGGCATCGCGGACGCCGCCGACCTGCGGATCGCGTTCGTCGCCCCGCTGGTGCTGGCCGCCGCGATCATCGTCCTGGCCCGGGGGTTCGATGGGCGCCCGGTCAGCCCTCCCCTCTGATAGCCCACCCGATCAGCCTGTGCCATAGCCCGCCTGATCGGCCCTCGCATGCCATGGTCCGCCCTTCTGGGCGATAGCCCGAACGGCTGCCGCGATCCGATGCTCCGGCAGCCGCGCGAACCCGATCGCCAACCCGTCGCCCGCGACTTCGGCGGCGAGGCCGTGCGCCTGTGCGGAGCGGGCGAAGATGGCGGGGTCGTCGAGTTCGGCGTAGAGGTGCAGACCTGCCGAGATGCCGCGAACCCGGATGTCAGGGAAGTGTTCGGCGAGGGCTTGGACGAGGGCGTCGCGGCGGGTGCGGTATTCGCGGCGCATGCGGCGGAGATGTCGCTCGTATCCGCCTGATCTGATGAAATGCGCGAGCGTGTGCTGGTCGATCACCGGGGAGCCGAGGTCGAGTTCGGCGCGCGCTAGCCGTACCGCGCGGGCCAGGGCGGGTGGAGCGGCGAGCCAGCCGAGGCGCAGGCCCGGGGCGAGGGCCTTGCTGACGCTGCCCGCGAAGACGACGTGGCCGGGGGCGAGGCCCTGCAGGCAGCCGACGGGGTCGCGGTCGAAGCGGAACTCGGCGTCGTAGTCGTCTTCCATGATCGTCGCTCCGGTCGCGGCGGCCCAGGCGACGAGTTCGGCCCTGCGGCGCGGGGACAGAACCACGCCTGTCGGGTAGTGGTGCGCGGGCGTGACCAGCACGGCCTCAGCCCCGGTACGCGTGAGCGCTTGCACATCCACGCCCTCGTCGTCGACCGGCACCCCGACGAGGTCGGCTCCGGCGCGCCTGAGCAGCGGCTCCTGGCGGGCGCTCGTGGGCGATTCCGTGGCCAGCACGATCGGGCGGCCCTTCGCCTGGGCGAGCACGGTCACCAGCAGGCTGAGCCCCTGCGCGACCCCGGTGACGATCACGATGTCGCCGGGCGTCACGTCGGCGGCGCGTACCCGCCGGAGGTAGGCGGCCAGTTCCACCCGCAACTCCAGCACCCCACCCGGATCCCCGTAATCCAGCCCATCGTTCGGCAACGTGGCCAGCACCTGCCGCAACGCTGCCGACCAGGCCCGCCGCGGAAACGCCCCCAAATCCGGAGATGTCGGCCGATGCGCAAAGGACGCCTCCGGCGGAATGACCGAAGGCTCCCGCTCGGAACGCCCCGCCGTCACCGCCACCCGCGTCCCAGCCCCGATCCGCGACTCCAGAAACCCCTCCGCGACCAACTGCTCGTACGCCTCGACCACCACCCCCCGCGAAACCCCGAGATCCCTCGCCAGATCCCGGCTCGCCGGCAGCCGAGCACCCGGATCAAGCCGCCCACACCGCACCGATTCCCGCAACTCCCGCGCGATCTGCCCCGCGATCCCCCCGGCCTCCCGATCGATCTCCACATGAAGATCAGCCAATTGGTCCTCAATTCCCGCACATAATTGGACTCCTAGCGAGAACCATTACATCCCTAGCATCGTGCGACATGACCACGGATATCAAGACAGCCCACGCCCTAGACCTCCAGGCCGTCGCCATGGCCACGGGCGCGATGTTCATGGTGGGCACCCTCGCGGCCGTCTCCGACGTGATCCAGAACTACCCGCTCTACGGCGGCCAGGCCGTCCGCTACGCGGTCGCCGCCGTGGTCCTGTTCGTGGTGGCTCAGGCCATGGACGCAAGGCGGTTCCGGGCTGAGCGGTTGACTTCGCGGGATCGGGTGCTGCTTGTGTTGCTCTCGCTCACCGGGCTTGTGATCTTCAATATTTGCGTGATCGAGTCAGCTCGGCATGCGGGTCCTGCCCTGGTCGGGACCGTTCTTGGGACCGTGCCGCTGGCACTGGCCTTGTGTGCGCCGATCCCGGCCATGCTGAGCCGGGCCAAGCCGACGCCGCCGTCCAGGCGGATCCTGATCGCCGCCGCCGTGGTGGTGGCGGGGGCCACGCTCGCGACCGGGCTTGGATCGGGGACCCCGGCCGCGCTGCTGTGGGCGTTGGGCGCGCTCGCCTGTGAGGTGTGCTTCTCGTTGCTGGCGTTGCCGCTGTTGCCGAAGTTGGGGGCGATCAGGGTGTCGGCGTATTCGGCGGCGCTGGCCGTGCCGTCGCTGCTCGTGCTCGGGGTGGTCTTCGACGGGACGGGGATCCTGCGAGTTCCGACGCTCGCGGAAGCGCTCGGACTGGGATATCTGGCACTCATCGTGACAACGGTCGCGTTCTTCCTCTGGTACAGCGCGTTGCCCCGGCTCGGCCCGGGAAAGGCGGGATTGTTCGCCGGGATGATCCCGGTTGGCGCGATCGGCACGGGAGTCGTACTCGGCCTTGGCGTGCCGTCCGTCGCGGACCTCGCGGGAGCGGCCCTCGTGATCGTCGGGATACTCCTCGGCCTGCGGCCGGAGCGAGGCGTCGTACAGTGAACGGCGAGTGGACACCCCGCACGGAGGATCAAGGACGATGCCCGAGTTCGACTATACCGACCTGCTGCCGCTGGGCGCGGACGAGACCGAATACCGTCTGATCACCGCAGAGGGGGTGCGGGTCGTCGAGGGGGCGGGGCGCCGGTTCCTGGAGGTCGACCCGGAGGCGCTCCGGCTGCTCACCGAAACCGCGATTCACGATATTTCCCATTACCTCCGGGCGTCCCACCTCGCCCAGCTCCGCAAGATCATCGAAGACCCCGAATCGAGCGGCAACGACCGTTTCGTCGCGCTTGACCTGCTCAAGAACGCCTCCATCTCGGCCGGCGGCGTGCTCCCCATGTGCCAGGACACCGGCACCGCGATCGTCATGGGCAAACGCGGCCGCCACGTGCTCACCGACGGCCGCGACGCCGAGCACATCTCGCGCGGCGTCTACGACGCCTACACCAAGCTCAACCTGCGCTACTCCCAGATGGCCCCGCTGACCATGTGGGAGGAGAAGAACACCGGCTCCAACCTCCCCGCCCAGATCGAGTTGTACGCCGAGGGCGACGACACCTACAAACTCCTGTTCATGGCCAAGGGCGGCGGCTCCGCCAACAAGTCCTTCCTCTACCAGGAGACCAAGGCCGTCCTCAACGAGAAGCGCATGCTCCAGTTCCTGGAGGAGAAGATCCGCTCGCTCGGCACGGCCGCGTGCCCGCCGTACCACCTGGCGGTCGTGGTCGGCGGCACCAGCGCCGAGCACGCGCTGAAGACCGCGAAGTACGCGAGCGCCCGCTACCTGGACAGCATCCCCACCGAAGGATCCCCGGCCGGGCACGGCTTCCGCGACCTGGAGATGGAGAAGAAGGTCTTCGAGCTCACCCAGAAGCTCGGCATCGGCGCCCAGTTCGGCGGCAAGTACTTCTGCCACGACGTCCGGGTGATCCGCCTGCCCCGGCACGGCGCGTCCTGCCCGGTGGCGATCGCGGTCTCCTGCTCCGCCGACCGCCAGGCCCTGGCGAAGATCACCCCGGCGGGCGTGTTCTTGGAGCAGCTGGAGACCGACCCGGCGCGTTTCCTGCCCGATACCACCGACGAGCACCTCTCCGACGACGTGGTCAGCATCAATCTCAACCGACCCATGTCCGAAATCCGAGCCGAGCTCACCAAGTACCCAGTCAAGACCCGCCTCAGCCTGACCGGCCCGCTGGTCGTGGCCCGCGACATCGCGCACGCCAAGATCGCCGACCTGCTGGACGCGGGCGGCGAGATGCCGCAGTACCTCAAGGATCACGCCGTCTACTACGCCGGACCCGCCAAAACCCCCGAAGGGTACGCCTCCGGCTCCTTCGGCCCCACCACCGCCGGCCGGATGGACTCCTACGTGGAGCGCTTCCAGGCGGCCGGGGGATCGATGGTCATGCTGGCCAAGGGCAACCGCTCCAAGCAGGTCACCGAGGCGTGCCAGAAGTTCGGCGGCTTCTACCTGGGTTCGATCGGCGGCCCGGCCGCCCGCCTCGCGCAGGACTGCATCAAGAAGGTCGAAGTCCTGGAATATCCGGAACTTGGGATGGAGGCGGTCTGGCGGATCGAGGTCGTCGACTTCCCCGCCTTCATCGTCGTGGACGACAAGGGTGAGGACTTCTTCCAGGACACCACAGGCCCGGTGTTGACCATCGGCAGGCGTTGAACGACCGTCCTGACCGGATTTGACAGAAGATCTCGACAACTATTCGGCCAGGTGTCTACAGGCACGTGTACCGAAATGGGTAAGCTGCCACCCATGCGCGCGCCGTCCGGATACCAGTTAGCCGCGCGTTACCGGCTGCTCCAGCCGGTGGGACGCGGCGGCATGGGGACCGTCTGGCGTGCCCGCGATGAGCTTCTTGACCGTGATGTCGCGGTCAAGGAGGTGCGGCTGCCGCTGGTCCTGGACGAGGATCTGCGCGCCGAACTGTGCGCCAGGACCGAACGGGAGGGCCGGGCGACCGCCATGGTGGCCCACCCCTCCGTCATCACGGTCTTCGACGTCATCACCGAGGACGACCGGCCCTGGATCGTGATGGAGTTACTCAAGGCCGAGTCCCTGGAGGAGCTGGTCAAGAACAGCGGCCCGCAGAACCCGCAGCGGGTGGCCGAGATCGGCCGCCAGGTGCTGGGCGCGCTGCGCGCCGTGCACGCCAAGGGCATCCTGCACCGGGACGTCAAGCCCAGCAACGTGCTGGTCACCGAGGACCGGGCGGTGCTGACCGACTTCGGTCTGGCCGCGCTGGAGGGCGACGTCTCAATCACCCAGGCCGGGATCGTGCTCGGCTCGGCCGGATACATCGCGCCGGAGCGGGTGCTGGGCGACAAGGCCAGCCCGGCCGCCGACCTGTGGTCGCTCGGCGCCACCCTGTACACCGCCGTCGAGGGCCGGGGCCTGCACGGCCGCCGTACGGCTGCCGCCGCGCTGGCCGCCCTGACCAGCGGCGCGCCGATCCCGATGGAGCGCGCAGGGCCGCTGGCCCCGGTGCTGCGCGGGCTGCTGCAGATCGACCCGGAGGCGCGCCTCGACGCGGTCCGGGCCGCCCTCATGCTGGCCCGGGTGGCCGCGGGCGGCTCCGCCGAGGAGCCGATCACCCCGCATCGCACGCCTCGCCCGTCCGCGCCGCCGGTGTTCCCGTCGGCGACCCGCAAACCACCACATCGCGGGCAGCACCGCGCCGAGGCGCGCCCGCTGCCCCGGCCCGCGCCGCGCCCGTCTCCTCTGCCGGTCTACCCACGCGAACCGCACACCGGCGAGATCGCCGCCGTGCCGGTGCCCGCCCAGCGCCGCCGCCCGAGCGAGGGCGTGCACCGCAAACCGGCGGAGTACGAGGTGACTCCGAGCCCTTTCTCGCGAGCCCTTTCCAACTTCCTGAAGATGGTGCTTCCCCGCCGGTTCTGGCCCCGGCGGCTTGGCCGCTGAAAATTCGCAAGTGATCAGAAAGCGATACTCAAGGAAGAATCGCTATCTTTCTACTCATGCAGAGCAGGCTGCTCGCTGAGCGCTACGAGTTGATCACACCCCTTGGTCGCGGGACCATGGGCACCGTCTGGCGTGCCGTCGATCGCTCGCTCGGGCGCGACGTCGCGGTCAAGGAGATCAGGCAGGATTCGGGTCTGACCGCCGAGCAACGCCACGAGCTGCGAGAACGCATGATCCGTGAGGGCCGCACCGCGGCCAGGGTGCGCCATCCCTCGGTGGCCACGATCTACGACGCGATCGAGTTCGAGGGCGTGCCGTGGATCATCATGGAGCTGGTCGAGGGGCGCTCGCTGGAGGGGGTCATCGAGGCGGAGGGGCCGCTGCCGCTCCGGCTGGTGGCCGAGATCGGCCACGATCTGCTCGGCGCGCTGCGGGCCGCGCACGCCCAGGGCATCCTGCACCGGGACGTCAAGCCCAGCAATGTGATCCTCACCGATACCGGCCGGGTGGTGCTCACCGACTTCGGCATCGCCAAGTCGATCGGCGACAGCGCGCTCACCCAGACCGGGATGGTGATCGGTTCGCCCGGTTACACGGCACCGGAACGCGCCAGGGGCGATCACACCGGGCCGGAGTCCGACCTGTGGGCGCTGGGCGCGACGCTGTACTACGCGGTGGAGGGCCGTCCCGCGTACGAGCGGCGGTCGGTCGCCGAGACGCTCACCGCGCTGATGACCGAGAGCTGCGACCCGCCCACGCATGCCGGGCCGCTGCGGCCGGTGCTGGAGGGCCTGCTGGAGAAGGACTACACGCTCCGGCTGACCCCGGACCGAGCGGCGGTGATGCTGCGCACGATCGCCGACACCCCGACGTCGGTCCGCCTGCCGGGCGAGCCCGTCGCTCCGCCGATGCGGCCCGCGGCTCCCCCGCCTCCGCCCCAGGCCTCCCGGCCCGCGAGCCCGCCGCCCATGCCACCGCCGCAGGCGCCTCGGCCCGCGAGCCCACCGCCCACGCCACCACCGCCGCCACCCGCGCCGGTGCCGGGTGCGGGGTCGGACGAAACTGATCGCACGGTCGTGATCGCCCGTTCGCCTGGCGGAGCGCTCCTTCCGGAAGTGGCGGAAATGCCCGCCGCCGACACGCCGACCGTCGTCAAGAAGTCGTCCGCCGAGGACACGACGGTCGGGGGACGGCTGCCGGGCAAGCGCGTCTTCCCGCCCGACAACGACGCCACCCCGAGCTCGCTCCCGCTGCCCGGCGCTCCGCAGCGCCCGCAGCAGCCTCCGCCTCCGCCGCCGGGCCCCGCGCCTCTCCAGAACCAGCCCGCCCCTCCGCCCTTCGCCCATCCGTCCCCGGGCTACGCTCCGCCGCCGGAGTACCAGCCGGGTCCGCCGGCCATGCCCATGTACGGCCAGCCCCCGCCCGTACCGCAACAGCAGCCGCAATACCCGCAGCAGGGTTATCCGCAGGGCGAGGTGCCGCAGGTGCCGCCGATGGTGGCTCCGCTGGGGATCGGCCCGGATTCGGCGACGCGGGCCGTACCCATCCCGGCGGGACTGACCCCGCCGCAGCAGGGCCTTGGCACCGACCTGTTCGCTATGCAGTCCCAGCAGGGCAGGCCTCCGGCCAAGAAGGGACGCAACGGCCGCAAGACGGCGCTGATCATTGCGATCGCGCTGGCCGTGATCGCGGCCGCCGCGATCGCGGTGTTCGCGATGAACGCGCTCGGCGCGAGCGCCGACGACGCCACCCAGCTGAAGCGCCCGGCACGGACGACCAGCGGTTCGGAGGAGGGCGCCCCCAGCAGTTCGGCGGCCGATCCCGACCCCGCCCTGAAGCATCACGAGGACTCCAACGGCTTCACCGTCGACTACCCGAGCCGCTTCGCCGAGCCCAAGGGTGACGAGGACGGCATCACGTTCGGCAAGGGCCTGAACCGGATGCGCGTGGAGGTCGTCCCCGAGCGTCCGGCCGACCTGGTCGAGGCCATCCAGGCGGTCGAGGCGGCGGGCGAGCAGGACGGTCAGTATCCCGGCTACCAGCTGATCAGGATCGCCCCGGTCCAGCCGAGCCCGTATTCCGGCACCGACACCGCCGACTGGGAGTTCACCTACGAGGACGGCGGCAAGACCGTCCGGGTGTTGTGCCGCTGGGTGTCCGTGCCCGGCGGAGCCACGTACGCGATCTCCTGGCAGGCCCTCGAATCCGAATGGGAGAAGTCCGCCCCCGAGCGGGACGCGGTCTTCGCCTCCTTCGCCCCCACTTTGGAGAGGCCGTCCGGAGGTTCTTGATACTGGAGTCATGACGCGGATCGAACATGACTCCATGGGCGAGGTACGGGTGCCCTCCGAGGCCAAATGGCGGGCCCAGACCCAGCGCGCGGTGGAGAATTTCCCGATCTCCGGCCGGGGTCTCGAACCCGTCCATATCGCGGCGCTAGGCCGCATCAAGGCCGCGTGCGCCACGGTCAATTCCGAGTACGGCCTGCTCGACCAAGACATGGCAGAGGCGATCCGGGAGGCCGCAAACGAGGTGGCCGAAGGCCAGTGGCACGATCACTTCCCCGTGGATGTGTTCCAGACCGGTTCCGGCACCTCGTCCAACATGAACGCCAATGAGGTGATCGCCACCCTGGCCGAGGAACGGCTGGGCCGCCCGGTCCACCCCAACGACCACGTTAACGCCGCACAGTCCTCCAACGACGTCTTCCCGAGCTCCATTCACATAGCAGCCGTCCAAGCCCTCACAGACGATCTCACGCCCGCCCTGGAGCATCTGGCGACCGCCCTAGTCGCCAAGTCCACAGAATTCGCCGATGTGGTCAAATCCGGCCGCACTCACCTGATGGACGCGACCCCGGTCACACTCGGCCAGGAGTTCGGCGGCTACGCGTCGCAGATCGAGCACGGCATCGACCGCGTGCTGGGCACGATCCCCCGGGTGGCCGAACTCCCGCTCGGCGGCACGGCGGTCGGAACCGGGATCAACACCCCCGACCGGGCCTGGGCCGGAAAGGTCATCGCCGAACTCGCCGGGGCCACCGGCCTGCCGTTCACCGAGGCCGGGAACCACTTCGAGGCGCAGGGTTCGCAGGACGGGCTGGTCGAGCTCTCCGGCGCGCTGAAGGTCGTCGCGGTGTCGCTCATGAAGATCGCCAACGATCTGCGCTGGATGGGCTCGGGGCCGCGCGCCGGGCTGGCCGAGATCAGCCTGCCCGACCTGCAACCCGGCTCGTCGATCATGCCGGGCAAGGTCAACCCGGTCATCCCCGAGGCCGTCACCATGGTCGCCGCCCAGGTGATCGGCAACGACACCACGGTCACCCTGGCCGGCGCGTCCGGCGCGTTCGAGCTCAACGTGATGCTCCCGGTGATCGCCCGCAACGTCCTGGAGTCGATCCGCCTATTGGCCAGCGTCTCCCGCCTGCTCGCCGACCGCTGCGTCGCCGGCATCACGGCCAACGCCGAACGCCTCCGGGAGTACGCGGAATCCTCCCCCGCGATCGTCACCCCCCTCAACCGCTACCTCGGCTACGAGGAGGCCGCGAAGATCGCCAAACAGGCCCTGGCCGAGCGCAAGACCATCCGCCAGGTCGTCATCGAACGCGGCCACGTGGCCGGCGGCGCTCTCACCGAAGCCCAGCTGGACCAGGCCCTGGACGTCCTGTCGATGACTTATCCATCCACATAGTGCGATACGGGAGTATGTCGGCCAACCCCATGGGCGGCCTCCGGAACGCCGCCTAGATTCTGCGAGCATGACGAGTATGAACGGGGATCTAGCGGGACGTACCGCACTGGTCACCGGTGCGGGCAGTGGCATCGGGCGGGCGTGTGCGCGGCGGCTGGCGGCGGCGGGGGCGCATGTCGTGGTCGTGGATCTGCACGCCGAGTCGGCCGAGAAGGTGGCGGCCGAGCTGGGTGGGACTCCGGTGACCGTGGATTTGTCGGATCCCGGGTTCATGGCGGCGATCCGCGATCAGGTCGCGCGCAGCCCGTACGCCCAGGAGAGCGCGGACTGGACGGCGCCGTCGCCCCCCGACGAGGTCCGGATATTTCCGGACATCATCGTGAACAACGCGGGGTTCCAGCATGTCGCGCCGATCGAGGAGTTCCCGCTCGAGGTGTTCGCCCGGATCCTCAAGGTCATGGTGGAGGCGCCGTTCCAGCTGGTCCGGGCGGCGTTGCCGTACATGAAGGAGCAGGGCTGGGGCCGGGTGGTCAACATCTCGTCGGTGCACGGCCTGCGGGCCTCGCCGTATAAATCCGCGTACGTGACGGCGAAGCATGCGCTCGAAGGGCTGTCCAAGGTGATCGCCCTGGAAGGGGCGTCCTTCGGCGTGACCTCCACCTGCGTGAGCCCGGCCTATGTGCGTACGCCCCTGGTGGAGGCCCAGATCGCCGCCCAGGCCGAGAGCCACGGCATCGACCCGGCCGAGGTCGTCGAGCAGATCATGCTCCAGCCCGCCGCGATCAAGCGCTTGATCGAGCCCGAGGAGGTCGCCGAGATGGTCGCCTACCTCTGCTCCCCCCAGGGCTCGTTCATCACCGGCGTCTCCATCCCCCTCGACGGCGGCTGGAGCGCCCGCTAGGACCTCGACAACCGCCGGGCGATCCGCCGGAACAGGGACGGCTTCGCGGCGGGCTCCACAGGCAGCACCCGCACCTGCCCCGCCCGGCTGACCTCGAGCCCGAACCGCAGCTCGACCACCTTGTCGTCCATCCGCAACCGCGGCCGCCACGTTCCCGGCCCGAGCACCCCGGCCCCGCTCAACCGCCGGACGGGCACCTTGGCGACCAGTTGCCCGGCCAGCCGCCCGGGCACCCCCGGCTCCACCAGCGCCGGAACCACGATCGTCCGCCCCCGCCCGCCCTTCTGCCGCAGCAGCAGCTCCACCATCGGCCCCCCGCTGGGCGGCACGTACGGCACCGGCATCGCCACATACACGTGCCCGTCCCGCCGCGCCACCGACACCCCCGGCGACACCAGCGCGATCGACTCGGGGAATGACCGCGGCTCCACGCACACGCTCAGCTCCCCCAGCTCCGACCAGCACGGCACCACCAGCCGCCGGGGATAGTCCGCCAGCACCCCGGCCACGTTCATGCCCGAGTCCGGCCGCCCGACCCGGCTCCGCGCCGGATGGGTGCCCCGCATCCGGACGTGCACCTCCCACACCCCCGGATCGACCGGATTGCCCAGCGCGGCCGTGCCCACGTCCAGCCGGGCCGCGCCGACCGCGCGCAGCCGTACCCGCTCGCCCACGACCTTCTGGTCGACCTCGCTGGTCACCGGGAGGAAGAAGCTGGCGCCGGTGTCCGGATTGCGGATGAACACCTCCATCCGCGCGTTCGCCGCGGCCTCCGTCACATCGGCCAGCTCCGGATCGAGCAGCCCGTCGATGGCCACCGGCGGCGTCCACAGCAGCCGCCCGTTCTCCTGCCGGAACCACAGCGGCGAGCCGTTCGCCCGGACGATCTCCACCGTCAGCGACAGGGTGAGCACGCTCGATTCCCAGCGCACGTCCGACAGCCGGGCCCGCAGCCGGGTCCCCTTCGACTCCCAGGCCAGATCGGTCAGCTCCGCCTGCCGCCCGGCCCGCAGCAGCGCCACCCGCGCCCGCTGGTAGACCGGCAGGTACGGATCCAGCCGCGCCGGGAACCGATCGGCGGCCAGCTCGCGCAGCAGCGTGAACGTGGCCGTCCGCCGCGGCTGCGAGCCGCTGGTGAACCGCGCGCCGCCCAGCCGCCGCAGCGCCAGCACCCGGAACAGGTAGGCGTTGATCCGATCCCGCTGCGCCCCCGGCTGCGTCTGCGCGTCCACGATGTCCATCAGCGCCCGCAGCCCCGAGACCAGCTCCCGCGGATCCTCCGGCTCCCCCGGCCCGCCCGGCGCCACGTGGCAGCAGACCGGCTCGGCCAGGATCGCCACCACCTTCGCCGCCAGGTAGGCGTGCAGCACGAAGGCGTGCTCCGACAGCGCCCGCTCGGCGAAGCGCAGCTGGTGATCCTCCAGGAAGTCGCGGCGGAACAGCTTGTGCGCGGTCGGCACGGTCAGCAGCCGGTCCTTGAGCAGATCCGCCCGATCCCGGTTCCGGCTGAACACCGACAGCGGCGGCCCGTCCAGGGCCAGCCGCCCGAGCAGCACGTCGGCGTCGGTCTCCACGGCCTTCGCGTGCATCTTCACCATCGAGCCGGGTTCGAGCCGGTCGTGGGCGTGCATGAAGAACACGTAGTCGCCGCGCGCGGCGGCGAGCCCCGAATTGCGCCCCTTGAGCGGCGACCCGCTGTGCTCCAGATGCAGCACCCGGATGTTGGGGCGGACCGCGGCGACCGCGTCCAGGCGCGCCTCGGTGCCGTCCGTGGACTGGTCGTCCGCGAAGATCACTTCATATTCGTCCGGCGGCAACTCCAGCAGCGAGCGTACGCACGCGTCGAAGGAGTCGTTCGAAGGCCCCGGATTGAACACCGAGACCACCACGCTGACCTTCACACCCATGCGGCAAGCGTGCGCCGCTCACCGGCGGGGGCGAATCCGCCTTGCCGAAGGATCAGGAAACCCTGACCTGGATTTCGCTAGTACCAGCCCACCCGCTGGGAGTGTCCCCACGCGCCGCACGGCGAGCCGTACCGGTTCTTGATGTAACCGAGGCCCCACTTGATCTGGGTGGCGGAGTTGGTCTGCCAGTCGCTGCCGGCGCTGGCCATCTTGCTGCCGGGCAGCGACTGCGGGATGCCGTACGCGCCGCTGTAGCGGTTCATCGCCCGCTCGTTCCAGCCGCTTTCCTTGTCCCAGAGCTTCTCCAGGCAGCCCCACTCGTCCGACCAGCCCATGGCCTCGTTCATGGTCTTGCCGAGGGCCTTGTTGCTGCCGGGGTCGGGGTTGGAGCCGGTCGGGAAGTCGATCGGCGGGAATCCGCCGCCGCCGGGGGCCTGCGTCGGCCGCTTGGCCGGGTCCAGGGGCTTGCGGCCCTCCCGGTCGGCCTCGATCTTCTCCTTCTGGATCGCCGCGGCGGCGTGCGCCTTCAGGGCGTCGAGCTGGGGGCTGCTCTCGAAGTCGCCGGCCAGCACGGCCGGGTCGATCACCTGCGGCGCCAGGCTGTTGTTGTAGATGGAGGTCTTGACCAGCCAGGTGGTGCCCCCCGCGATCACCGCCACGGTGACGGCCATGATGGCGATGCGCTTGGGGGTCAGCACGGGTTGGCGCGGGCGGCGCGGCGGGAGATCGGGGCGATCCTGCCGGGCGGGACGCTCCGGACGCCGGGCGCGTCGGGACCGGGCGCGCGCTGGCGCCGACCGATCCGATAACTGCTGACCTGGACTCACGACCTATGAGCTTGCCCTGGGACGGGGGGTAGTCCGCAACCCATACATGAAAGTGAGTTGGTGTTCCTTTGACCTAACCGCCGGTTACATGGGGTTTCTTGGTCATTGTGATTTTGGTCACAGTGCTCGTGTGGTGCGTGTTGCTGGAGGGGCCGCCCCTCGGACCCCCGTACCGAAGGAGGGCCCCCTGGCCAGCCTTCCGGGGGATCGTTGGGATCCTGTGCGTCCGGTGTCACGGTTTCGGTACATACGAGGCCTCATAATGACTCAGTGGCAGGCATCCTCCTGGTCGAAGACGACCCCTCGGTCCGTACCGGCCTCGAGCTCGCGCTGGCCCGGCAGGGGCATTCCGTCACCGGGTACGCGACGGGTGAAGAGGCGCTCGATCACATCAGGGCCCGGCGGCCGGAGATCGTGATCCTGGATGTGATGCTGCCCGGAATCGACGGCGTCGAGGTGTGCCGCCGGATCAGGAAGCTGGACTCGCTGCCGATCATCCTGCTCACCGCGCGCGGCGACGACCTGGACGTGGTGGTCGGCCTGGAGGCGGGCGCCGACGACTACGTGGTCAAACCGGTCGAGCCGCGGGTGCTCGACGCCCGGATCAGGGCGGTGCTGCGGCGGCTCGAATCGGCCTCCACCGACCGCATCACCTTCGGCGACCTGGTCATCGACCGGGGCGCGCTGAAGGTCACCCTGCACGCCCGCGAGATCCACCTCACCCCGACCGAGCTGCGGCTGCTGCTGGAGCTGGTCCGCCACCCCGGGCAGGTGCTCAACCGGCGCTACCTGCTGCGCGCGGTCTGGGACCACACCCACGTGGCCGACTCCCGGCTGGTGGACGCGTGCGTGCAGCGCATCCGCGCCAAGATCGAGCCGGTCCCGGCCGAGCCGATCTTCATCCACACGGTCCGCGGCTTCGGCTACCGCTTCAGCCCCCCGTGAGGAGTCTGCGGAAGAGGCTGGTCGTCACGTTCACGATCGTCGCGGTGACCGCCTCGGTGATGGTCGCGGGCATCGGCTACCAGCTGGTCCGCGGTGAGCTGCTACACCGCGCCGAGAGCAGCGCGATCGAGGACGTCCGCGACGTGCTGGACCGGATGACCCTGCCGATCGGCACCAGCGACCTGCTCTGGCCCAACGACGCCTCGGTCACCGACGACGACCTGGCCGGCCTGGTGGAATCGCTGAGCGGGCCCGACCGCCAGGTCGTCCTGGAGTACGGCCAGGAGGTCCCCCGCACCAGCGACGGCGCCACCCTCGGCCCCGACGACATCCCCGACAAGCTCCGCGCCGAGGCCAGGAACCGGCTCTCCTACCAGACCCTGATGATCAACGGCGAGCCGACGCTCCTGGTCGGCACCGACGTGGAACGCCTCACCGGCACCGGCTCCACCCGCTCCACCGGCATGTCGGTGTACGTCTTCGTCTCGATGCGCAACGAGGAGCGGGTCCTCGCCAACCTGCGCTACGCGCTGCTCCAGGCCGGCCTGCTCACCCTGGTGATCGCGCTCAGCCTGGCCCTGCTCTCGGCCCGCCAGGTGCTGCTCCCGATCCGCAGGCTCGGCGCGGCCGCCCGGGCGCTCGGCGCGGGCGAGCTCGACACCCGGCTGCCGGTGCACGGCCGGGACGAGCTGGCCGAGCTGACCGCCACCTTCAACGAGACCGCCGCCGCGCTGGAGCAGACCGTCTCCGAGCTGCGCGGGCTCGAGGCCATGTCGCGCCGGTTCGTGGCGGACGTGTCGCACGAGCTGCGCACCCCGCTGACCACCATGATCGCGGTCACCGACATGCTCACCGAGGAGGCCGGCAAGCTGCCCGAGGACGCCGGGCAAGCGACGCACCTGGTGGTGAAGGAGATCGTCCGGCTGCGGGTGCTGGTGGAGCATCTGATCGAGGTGAGCCGGTTCGACTCCGGCGCGGCCGTACTGCACCGGGAGAATGTGGACGTGGGCGACGCGCTGGCCGACTGCCTGGAGATGCGCGGGTGGAGCGACCAGGTGAAGCTGACCGTGCCGCCGGGGCTGATCTACTCGCTGGACCCGCGGCGGTTCGACGTGATCGTGGCCAACCTGGCGGGCAACGCGCTCAGCCACGGCGCGCCGCCGGTGCTGATCAGCGCCCGGGTGCTGCCCAGCGGCCTGGAGGTGATGGTGCGCGACCACGGCGAGGGCATCCCGCGCCAGGCCCTGCCGCACGTGTTCGACCGGTTCTTCAAGGCCGGGGTGACCAGGACCCGCAGCGACGGCAGCGGCCTGGGGCTGTCCATCGCCAAGGCCAACGCCGAACTGCACCGGGGCACGATCACCGTGAAGCTCGCCGAGCCCGGCACGCAGTTCACGCTCTGGGTGCCACGCCCATGAGAAGGCTCTGGCTGCTCGCCCTGATCCTGCTCACCGCCTGCGGGGTGCGGCCGACCGATGTGCTGGACGGCGGGATGCCGCCGGTCATCAGCCCGAAATTCACCTTCGCCACGGTTTACCTGCTTCGCGAGAACCGGCTCGAACCGCTCAAGGTCGCGGCGGCCTCGCACTCCATGGACGACGTCATGGGCGCCCTGTTCCAGGCGGGCGCCAGGACCACCGACGGGCTGAGCACCGACCTGGCCGGGCTGCAGTGGCAGTCCAGCCAGATGACGCGTTTCGGTGTCGTACGCAACGACCCGGAGAACGCCGACGGATTCCGGCTGTCGCTGTTCATCACCGGCGGCGGGCAGATCACCAGAACGGCGCTGGCCCAGATGACCTGCACCGCCATGCGGCAGCGGCAGGACATCTGGGCCGTGAAGATCACCCACACCGACGTGAGCGGGCCGAGAACCCTCGGCGAGCACACCTGCCGCGAGTTCTGGGACCTCGCGGCAGAAGGCCGGCAGCTCCCCCGTTAGACCGTGATGTCTTCGAGCATCTCGGTGACGAGGGCCGCGATCGGCGAGCGCTCCGAGCGGGTCAGCGTGACGTGCGCGAACAGCGGGTGGCCCTTGAGCTTCTCGACCACCGCCACCACGCCGTCGTGCCGCCCCACCCGCAGGTTGTCACGCTGCGCGATGTCGTGGGTGAGCACCACCCGGGAGTTGGCCCCGATCCTGGACAGCACGGTCAGCAGCACGCCGCGCTCCAGCGACTGGGCCTCGTCCACGATCACGAACGCGTCGTGCAGGGACCGGCCGCGGATGTGCGTCAGCGGCAGCACCTCCAGCATGCCGCGGTCGAGCACCTCCTCGATCACCTCCGGTGTGGTGACCGCGCCCAGGGTGTCGTAGACCGCCTGCGCCCAGGGGCCCATCTTCTCGTTCTCGGTGCCCGGCAGGTAGCCGAGGTCCTGGCCACCCACCGCGTACAACGGGCGGAAGACGATCACCTTGCGGTGCTGGCGGCGCTCCAGCACGGCCTCCAGGCCCGCGCACAGGGCCAGCGCCGACTTGCCGGTGCCCGCCCGGCCGCCGAGCGAGACGATGCCCACCTCGGGGTCCATCAGCAGGTCGAGGGCGATGCGCTGCTCGGCCGAGCGACCGTGCAGGCCGAACACCTCGCGGTCGCCGCGGACCAGCCGGACCGACTTGTCCGGCAGCACCCGGCCGAGCGCCGAGCCCTTGCTGGACAGCAGCCGCAGCCCGGTGTGGGTGGGCAGCTCGCGCGCTTCCTCCAGGTCTGCCGTGCCGCTCTCGAAGAGCGCCTCGACATCCTCCGTCGTCACCTGGAGTTCCGACATTCCGGTCCAGCCGTTGTCGGTGGTGGCCACCAACTCGGCCCGGTACTCCTCCGCGGCCAGGCCGATGGACGCGGCCTTCACCCGCATCGGCAGATCTTTGGAGACCAGCACCACGTCGAAGCCCTCGCTGGCGAGGTTCTGCGCGACGGTCAGGATCCTGGTGTCGTTGTCGCCCAGCCGAAACCCGGCCGGCAACCCCGATGGGTCACTGTGGTTGAGCTCCACCCTGATCGTGCCCTCGCCGATGGGCATAGGCTCGTCGAGTCGTCCGTGCCGCACCCGGAGGTCGTCGAGTGAGCGCAGAGCCTGCCTGGCGAAGTACCCCAGTTCGGGATGATGCCGCTTGGCCTCCAGCTCGGTGATGACGACGATCGGGAGTACAACCTCGTGCTCTTCGAAGCGGCTCATCGCCGCTGGATCAGCGAGCAGCACTGATGTGTCGAGGATGTACGTGCGACGGGACTTGGACGGGTTGCCTGAGGACAATGCCACGCGTTCTCCCCCGGGCGCCAAAGCGCGGCGCCCTGCCTTGACTGGTGGTGAACGGACCGGGCCCGGACCCCGCCGAGGCGGAACCGTGGACCGGCCCTCCTCGCAAGGTCTTTGAGACGCAAGGATGGGCCCTCTCCCGAGGTAAGCACTGCTGCTTACTTCTTACGGTACGACCTGAATCCCCGCCCGCCAACGCTTCAATCCTGTCCGATAGGGGCTGTTCACGTGCCGTTTCAGGAGCCGTACCTACGGTGACGCGCGCCATAGGACCGGAGTGCCCGGAGGAAGTCCACTCTGCGAAAGTCGGGCCAGTAGGCCTCGCAGAAGTAGAACTCCGAGTGGGCGCTCTGCCAGAGCAGGAATCCGGACAGTCGCTGCTCTCCCGAGGTCCGGATGACAAGATCCGGGTCGGGCAGGCCACGCGTGTAGAGATGCTCCGCGATGTGCTCGACATCGAGGACCTCGACAAGGTCCTCGATACTCGCGCCCTTGCTGGCGTGCTCCTGGAGAAGAGAGCGCACCGCATCAGCGATCTCACGTCTTCCTCCATACCCAACCGCAACGTTCACAATCAGCCCGGGACGGTGTGATGTGACTTCTTTGGCATCTTTCAGGACACGAGCCGTGTGATCGGGCAACAAATCGAGCGATCCCATGGGAGTGACGTGCCATCCCTGCTCGACGAGATTGCCCACCAGGCCCTCGATCACCTGGAGCAGGGGTTCCAGCTCGGCCTTGTCGCGGGAGAGGTTGTCGGTGGAGAGTAGCCAGAGGGTGACGTACTCCACTCCGGCCTCGCGGCACCACACCAGCAGCTCGGAGATCTTGTCCGCGCCTTTCTGGTGGCCGCGGTTGACGTCTTCCAGGCCCATCATCCTGGCCCAGCGACGGTTCCCGTCCACTATCACGCCGACATGCCGGGGGATCGGAGCCGCCGCTTTGGCAATCTTGTGCTCCAGCCTGCGCTCGTACACCTTGTACAGGAGATTGCGGTATACGAGATCGCGCACGCCCATGGCGCCCCCAGGTTTCGTCGCCGCCGCCTCAGGCCGACTTCCGAGACAGCCGGGTCAAGCAATTATCGGGGGCGCGCGATAGTGCCCGCTCCCTTTATGAGGTTGCTGTTGCGTTCCATCCCAAAACAGGTGCCAAGTCGGTCTTCTGCCTCGGCGACTAGGCCGTCGAGGAAGGCTCCGAGCTGACCGGACGTGAGCACCGCTCGCAGCCCGACCCCCTGACTCCCCCACGCCTCCACGAACGCCCGCCTGGTCAGCCGCCATTCCCCGCGCGCCCGGCCGCCTCGCGGCTCCCACACCGGAATCGTCCGAACCTGACACCGCAGCTCCCCACGCCCCACAATGTCGGTCCTCGCGCGATATCGGAACGCGAACAACTCGTCTTCACCCCGTGGGAATCGGTCATCCGGATCCCCCCACTCCCCCATCTCTTCCCGCGCTTCCGCCACCCCTCTGGCCAGCCGCGCCAGCAACCACCCGCACCTCTCTCCGACCATCCCGTAAGGCGCGCCGTCGCGATACAACGCCAGGGTGATCTCGTACGGGATGCCTGCGCTATCCCGGCAAACGACTGGATTAACGCTCAGGTACGAACCATCAACACAACGTAGTCCTCCCACCTCCAGAGGATATCCACCGCACATCCCCCCAAACCCGACATGTATTAATGCGGCGACTCTCCCACCCATGGAGACAGGCTGTTTTGATGCTGGTCCGAGCGCTCCTGGCCAGGGGCGCGATCCTGTCCCCGAACCCTCACCGATGTCACGGCAACGCGGGCAAGGACACCCTCAACGGAGGCCCCGGCAACGACCACCTGAACGGCGCCAGCGGCGACGACATCCACTGGGGTGGCAGCGGTAACGACGCCCTCGACGGCGACGGCGGCACCCCAGCCCCGCCCGGGGTGTCGCACCCAACCCCGGTACAAGTAGGCGCCGACGATATAGGCGCCGCCTCTGATCCCGGTCATGCTCCTCCTCGGGTCAGTGCATCGGCGGCACGTTCATCGACGCCATCGCCTACGACGAGACGACCGGCGAGCTGAGGCTGCACAAGGCCCCGACCACGCCTGACTCCGCCTGCGTCGCACCCGACCCCGGCCTCGCCCAGGAGGTCGCACCCGACTCCGGCATGGCCCGGGAGGTCGCGCCCGACTCCAGCCGCGTGCCCGCCTCCACACCCGGCCCCGCCTCAGGCGGACGACGCACGCCTACAGGCAGACCGGACACCCTCGCACCCCACGAGCGCAGCTAGATCATCACCCTAGGCGTATCGCGGTTGAATGCGGTGAAGTTCTCCGCCGTCCTCGCTGCTCACGTGTCCAGATCGTGCCCGAGGAGTCAGGGGCTTACCTCGCTTCGCTGATCTTGACGCGGCGGTCCCGTCCTGGGGGTTGGCAGCCACGAGGATGACGGGAGCAGTCCAGTGCACGGGCCATCGACCGCCACCCGTATGCAACACATGGACATGCCGAAAGGGCGATCAACAGGGGTGAGTCGGAGCTGCCCGAAAGAGAATCCGACGATGGCACCGGATCTGCCGGTGCGGCCGATGACGGCGACCACGGTGAGGCTGTCGTTCACATGCAAGGCTGGGTGGGAGAACCACGGTGACGGCCGGTGCGGAGTCCCGAGGTAGACCAGGGTGGGAGAACCACGGGGATCAAGCTGCCGCTTCGTTCCGGTGACCGCGGTGTTGGCGGGGGCGGGCGGAGCCCGAGGGGAAACAAAGGGATGGGTGGGTGGGAAAACCACGTAGTTGAAGGGCTGCTTGCGGATGTGGGTCAGCTCGGCTGCTTACGCTGTCGCCACCGTCGCCACCACGGGGACTGGGCGACTTCCTCTCCAGCCCAAACGATTGCCTGGCTTCCCATGCCCGAGGGTTTGACGGCCTTTGGGCTGTCCGTCCTGTCGGGTTGCTCGGGGAGGCGGCCTTCCGCGCGAAGCCATTCGGCGAAGGCTCGGGCGTCGGCGCGGGAGCCGCCAGGCGGTTTGGGTCGGCCGTTGGCGTAGTCGAAGAACTCGCGGGCGAAGTTCCCACCGAGCGCGGAGGCCAGCGCGGGAAGAGCGGTCGCCACCAGACCGCGTCGTTTGGCGATCAAGCTATGTGCCTGAATCCTCAGGCGGGAACCATCGAAGCCGGGAGGTTCCGGACCCCCGGCGACCAGAGCCGCAAGCAATCGACCTTCGGCCACGGCCAGGCGCTCCCGAGCCACATCAACAGAGTTCTGCGACCCCCCAGGATCTGCCGAACCGGCAGAGTCCACCAGCCCCGCAGAATCCACCAGCCCCGCAGAATCCGCCCGCCCCGCAGAATCCGCCCGCCCCACAGAGCCCAACTCCACCAGCCCCACAAACTCCAACGAACCCCCAGAGTCCCCCGAGCCCAATGAACCCGCAGGATCTGCCGAACCCACAAAGTCCCCCGAGCCCAACGAACCCGCAGGACCTGCCGAACCGGCAGAGTCCACCAGCCCCGCAGAGTCCACCCGCCCCACAGAGCCCAACTCCACCAGCCCCACAAACTCCGACGAACCCGCAGAGGCCACGGAATCCGCAGAGGCCACGGAATCCGCAGAGGCCATCGGACCCGCAGGGTCGGCAGCAGCTGGGGGTGTCGTGGGATCTGCCGGGCTCGTTGGAGGTGCCGGGTGAGGTTGAGGGTCGGTCATGGGTGGGTGGAGGCTCGGCTCATCGCGGTGCGGATGCGGGTGAGTTCTTGGGCGAGGGCGGCGTCGCTTGGGTAGTCGTCGTCCCATTCCAGGAGGACTCCTGGCGGGTCGACACGGCTACAGAGTTCGGTAAGGACGTCCAGAATGGGTTCCGGGACGGAGGCGGTGTGGGTGTCGTGCCAGACGCCGTTGTGGGAGTGTCCGCCGGCGACGTGGACATAGGCCAGTTCGGTGAGAGGCAGGCGATCGAGGGCGGCTTTGGCGTCGGAGCCCAGGTTCACCTCGTTGGTGTAGAGGTTGGCCACGTCGATGAGCAGCTTGACGCCGGTGCGTTCGACGAGTTCGCCGAGGAATTCGGCCTCCGTGAGCTCGTCGTCGGGCCAGCCGAACAGGGCGGCGACGTTCTCCAGCGCGAATGGAACGGGCAACTCGGCTTGCGCGATCTTGATGTTCTCGACGACGACCGTCAGCGCATCGCGGGTCCGGGGAACGGGGAGCAGGTGACCGGCCTCCATGCCGTCGCCCCGGACGAAGGCCAGATGTTCGCTGACCAGCGGCGCGTCCAGGGCTTCCGCGCAAGCGGCCAAGTGCTCAAGTCGCGAAATTTCCGGCTTGTCGGCGCCGCCGATCCCCAGCGCCACCCCGTGCGGAATCACGGGCACCCCACGCTCCCGCAACACCCGCAACGACTCCGGAAGCCGCCCCGGCCGCAACGTCTCCGCGATCACCTCAACGAACTCGACCCCCGGCAGCCGCTCCACGGTGAGATCGATCTCGGACCGCCATCCGATCCCCACCCCCAACTCGACCCGTGGCCCCCTCGATCGACCGCTCCCGGTGAGAGGCGCTTCCGACGGCGAAAACAGCGACAAGCGCCCAGAACCCAACGATTCCGCGGAGAACCCCCGCCCCTCCCGCGAAGCAAAATCCGACAAGCGCCCGGAATCCATCGGATGCGCTGAAAAACCCTGCCCCTCCCGTGGCACCGAATCCGGCAAGCGCCCAGAACCCAACGGATCCCCGGAGAACCCCCGCCCCTCCCATGGCGCAGAATCTGGCAAGTGCCCAGAATCCAACGGATCCGCGGAGAATCCCCGATCCTCCCGTGAAGCAGAATCCGACAAGTGTCCGGAAGCCACCGGATGCGCTGAAGAACCTCGTGGCGAAGAACCCCGTGGCGCCGAATCCGGCAAGTGCCCGGAATCCGACGGGTGCGCGGAAGAGCCCTGCCCTAAGAAATCCGGCAAGGGCGCGGAACCCAGCGGGTGCGCGGAAAGACCCTGCCCCGACGAATCCGGCAAGCCCTCACTCAGCGGAGGGACATGCGAGCGAGCGGGATCAGCCGCCACCTCAACCACCACCACCGCAGCCACCGCCGCAGCCACCGCCACCGCAGCTCGAGCCGCCGCCCGAATCGCTGGAGCCGCCGCCGAAGTCCCCACCGCCGAAGCCGCCCGGGTCGGAGCCCCAGCTGCTGGAATCGCTGGACCCGCCGCCTCCGCCGCCGCAAGCGCCCGCCGCGCACCCGTATCCGCTGCTCCCGGAGGTCTGGTCTTCTCTCGCGATCTCAGCCGCGTCGGGCGAGTTGAATTCGCCGAGGCCGTACAGCGCGACCGCGCCGCCGACCGCCGCGTACGCGAAGGCGTTGTCGTTGGCGTGGCCGGGGTGGTGGTCGGAGTAGAAGACGAAGTTCCGGCCGACCCCGGAACCGGGTCGGTGCGTGAGCCGGGCCGTGCTCAGTACCTCGTACCCGGCGTTCGTCAGCAGGTTTCGCAGCCTGTTCCGGTTGGCCTGGTGCAAGCCCAGGCCGATCAGGCTGACGAACGCGCCGGCGACCAGGGCGAGGATATTGAAGACGCTGACCGGGACCGAATCGGTGGCGAGCGCCACCACCGAGATCACCCAGTTGAGGCCGGACAACACGACGAACCAGCCCAGGCCGCGGTTGAGGACGCGGCCGTGCGTGAGGGCGGCGTCTTGGACCATGTAGCCGCGGCCGATCAGCCGGTGCATGAGCCCGATCAACGCGGGTCCTTGGGCCATTATTTGGCGTACCTCACCGGCCGTCCGACCGCCGGGCACGGCGGCCAGATCGAGGAGCTCCTGCTCGACCGCCTCCCGCGAACCGCCGGCGCCGGCCACGGTGGTCACCCGCCCGCCCCGGGCCACCCGGATCTTGCCCTGCGCACTGAGCATCGCGATCGCCGTGTTCACCGTCCGTCGCGGCCCTCCGGCCAGGTACGCGAGCTCGTACACGTCCGGGGGTGGCCCGCCGAGCGTATGCCTGGACCGGACCCGCCGAAGTTCTCGACTCACCGCCGACGCGACCGAGAAGACCAGCACCGCGATAACGATCGCGGAGACCAGAAGCACCAGCTCCATGTCGCCTCCTGGGGGAGAGGACGGGGGGCCTTCTGTCCCGCATCACCCCGTCTACCCGATAGACGATCGCATGCCCGCGATAGTTTCGCATCCACCTGAAGAACGAACGCCCCACAGCCACAGACCGTCCAACACCGTGGTTGTTCCCCACCCACCCATCCCTTTGTTTTCCCACGGGCTCCGCCCACCCCCGCCAACACCGCGGTCACCCCGACGAAACAGCAGCTTGATCCGCGTGGCTCTCCCCACCCTGACCTACCTCGGGACTCCACCCCGGCCGTCACCGTGAATGTCCCACCCACCCATCCCTTCGATTCCCCACGGGCTCCGCCCGCCCCCGCCACTACGCCCTCAGGAGCTCTGCCCTGGGCTTTGCCCCGTTCCCGCCATTACGCCCTCAGGGGCTCCACCCGAATGGCGGGAAGTTAGTCGGTGGGTGTGGGTGTCAAGTGTGGTGAATGATGATGTGGTAGGTCGCAGTCCGGGCAGACGCGCCGGATCGAACACATGCTCATCCACCGGCACCACACGCTCGCCCATTCGGAGCTCCCGCAGAATTAGATCTTGGTCGAGCCACGTTCTAGTAGGAGATCCGTCCTGGTTTCAGGGCAATTGACGGCAAGCCCTGCCACCTAACTTCCCGATAGCGGGGCTCCGCCCGACCCCGCCATTGCGCCCTCTGGGCTCCGCCCCGTTCCCGTCGTTACGGGCTCCTTCCCGGCACCGACCGGAGACCCGAGTACGGAGACGCGCGTCAGGCCGTCGTCCAAGGTCGGAGTTTCTCGGGGTTCCGTACTGCCCAGATGTGTTTGATCCGGTTGCCTGCGACGTGGAACGCCACCACTACCACGGTGATGCCGTCCAGTTGAGCCACCAGACCGGGCTGGCCGTTGACCGTGCGTTCCAGGAGCGTCAGGTTGGGTGCCTTGCCGGCGACCTCGAGGAAGGCGCGCGCGATCGGCTCGCCGCCTGTGATCGGGTGGAGGTGGGCGCTGGCGAGGCCGCCGCCGTCGGCGATCGCGGTGGCTTCGGGGTCGAGGAGGCCGATGAGGGCGTCGATGTCCTTGGCTTCCCATGCCTGCTTGAAGTTCCTGACGATGCCGGCCTGCTGGGCTGTCGGAGTCGCGGGAGGCTGGGACGCGCGAATGCGACGGCGGGCTGAGGAGGCCAGCTGGCGGCATGCCGCCGGGGTGCGGCCGACGATCTCGGCGACTTCGGCGAAGGAGTAGCGGAAGACATCGTGCAGGATGAGCGCGACGCGCTCGGCCGGGGTCATCGATTCGAGCACGACGAGGAAGGCCATGTTGATCGACTCGTCGAGGGTGACCCGGTCGGCCGGGTCGGCTGTGGCGCCGCCCGTCCGGGCGTTGATCCACTCCGTACGTCCGGGCAGCGGCTCCGGGATCCATTCGCCCACGTAGCGCTCCCGCCGGGCGCGTGCCGAGCCGAGCAGGTCGAGGCAGATGCGACTGGCGACCTTCGTCAGCCAGGCGCCGGGAGATTCGATGGCTTCCTGCTGTTGCTGGGACATGGCGTACCAGCGGGCGTACGTCTCTTGTACGACATCCTCCGCCTCGGCCAGGGAGCCAAGGAGCCGGTACGCGAGATTGATCAGCTGACGCCGCTCGCTCATGATCGCGCTCAGGCTCGGATCGGGTCGGCTGTGTCCTGGCTCGGATCGGGTCATGGTGTCGACGACTCCCTTGGTCGCATCTGGCCTCACCAGTTCGACGAGACAAGGCACCGAACTGTGAGGCCGGCAAAGCACCTCACCTTTCGAGGGGCTGTGTCGTCGAACTGCTGAGACGAACACATCATCCAGCGAACAAGAAAGCTCGCGACATCACGACCCGCCCTCTCCGTCCTGCGATTGCGCCTGACCGCTTCCGACTGCACCGCCGGCATGGACGCTTTCAGCAGCGCCATCCAGCACCGGCCTGCCGGGACCCCACCAGCCAGATCGGCACCGCCACCCTCACGTGGGGCCCCCGATCACTCCCTCCGACTCCGAACCCGAAGTCGCTCACAACCTTGCGAGGAAACCCTTATGAACATCGCTCTGTGGATCATTACGGGACTGCTGGCTGTAATCTTCCTGGCCAGCGGCGCCGTGAAGCTGATCCAGCCCAAAGAGAAGCTGGCCGCCTCCGGCATGGGATTCGCCGAAGACTTCAGCGCCGGCGCCGTCAAGGCCATCGGCACCCTCGAGATCCTGGCCGCAGTGGGCCTGATCCTGCCCGCCCTGCTCGACATCGCGCCGGTTCTGGTGCCACTGGCCGCCGTCGGTCTGGTGCTGCTGATGATCGGTGCGAGCATCACACACCTCCGCCGTCACGAGGCCCAGGCAATCGTGGTCAACCTCGCCTTCCTCGCCCTGGCCGCCCTCGTGGCGTGGGGCCGCTTCGGCCCCAGTCCTTCACCGGCTGACCCAGCGCGACGTCTGGCTACAACCCGGCCGGGACGCCGTGGGCACAGCCTCCGCCGGTCGGCGTCGGGCAGCCGGTGGGCTTCATGAACGCCTGTCGTCTCGGCCTTGTTGCCCTCGAACACGTTGACCGGAGTGCCCGGCGGCATGACCCCGCCCTACTGTGAAATGGGTAACTGCCGTTCATGGGCTGCGGGGGTGTCTCGTCTCCTGTTGGTGAGCACGACGAACGGAGACGTCATGAGGATCTTCATTGCCGGAGCGTCCGGCGCGATCGGCAGCCACCTCGTTTTCCAGCTCGTGGCGCGCGGCCACGAGGTGATCGGCACGACCCGCTCGGCGGCCAAGACCGGCGCGCTGCGGGCGCTCGGCGCCGAACCGGTGATCGTCGACGCGCTCGACCCCGACTCGGTGGCCGACGTGGTGGCCAGGGCCGAGCCCGAGGTGATCGTCCATCAGCTCACCGCGCTGAGCGGACCGGCGGACTTTCGGCACGTGAAGCGGATGGCGGCCGCCACCAACCGGCTGCGCACCGAAGGCACCGACCACCTGCTGGCCGCCGCGCGTGCCGTCGGCGTCGCCAAGTTCGTGGCGCAGAGCAACTCCGGGTGGATGGAGCGCACCGGCGGGCCGGTCGCCGACGAGAACGGCCGGATCGAGCCGAACCCGCCCGCGGACGCCGCGGCGGCGGTGGCCGCGCTGCGCCACCTGGAGGAAGCGGTGACCGGCATCAGCTGGGCCGACGGCATCGTGCTTCGCTACGGTGGCTTCTATGGCCCGGGGACCGGCATCGAGGCCGCGCCGGACGCGGTCATGGCCGGGCTGATCCGCAAGCGAAGGTTCCCGATCGTGGGTGGCGGCGGTGGGGTGTGGTCGCTGGTGCACATCACCGATGCCGCGTCGGCCACGGTCGCGGCCATCGAACGCGGCAAGCCCGGGATCTACCACGTCGGCGATGATGAACCGGCGCCGGTGCGCGACTGGCTGCCGGAACTGGCCCGCGCGCTCGGCGCCAAACCGCCGCGCCGCGTACCGGCCTGGCTCGTACGCCTGCTGGCCGGCCGGACCCCGGTGGACATGATGACGCGGGCCCGCGGGATCTCCAGCGAGAAGATCAAACGCGAACTGGACTGGGCGCCGCGGTACCCGACCTGGCGTACGGGTTTCACCGAGGGAATGAGATAGCCGGACATGTCTGCCGCCGACCTGTACAACGAGCTGCGACCGCGGGCGTTCGCCATCGCCTACCGGATGCTCGGCAGCGTCAGCGAAGCCGAGGACGTGGTGCAGGAAGCGTTCCTGCGGATGCACCAGACCCTGCGACGCGACGAGCAGATCGCCTCGCCGCGGGCGTACCTCGCCACGCTGGTCACCCGACTGGCCATCGACCAGCTTCGCTCGGCACGGGTCCGGCGGGAGCGGTACGTCGGTGAGTGGCTGCCGGAACCGGTGGTCACCGGTCCGTCACCGGCCGAGCATGCCGAGACCGCCGACTCACTGTCGCTGGCGTTCCTGGTCCTGCTGGAGAGCTTGTCGCCGCGGCAGCGGGCCGCGTTCCTGCTGCGGGAGGTGTTCGAGTATCCGTACGCCGAGGTCGCCGAGTTCATCGGCACCGATGTGGACAGCGCACGGCACCTGGTCGCGCGGGCTCGCCGCCACGTCCGAGAGCGCCGACCGCGTTACCACGCCTCTCGGCGGCAGCGGGAAGAGCTGGCTCAGCGTTTCTTCGCCGCCGCCGGGCAGGGCGACCTGCGAGCGCTGGAGGCGCTGCTGGCGCAGGATGTGGCGCTGTACGTTGACGGCGGCGGCAAGGTGCCGGCGCAGGCGCGGCCGGTCTTCGGCCGGGAGCGGGTGGCCCGGACCTTGTCGGCCGGGATGTCCGCGCTGGCGCGCCGGGGCGTGCGCATCCAGGCCGCCGAGGTCAACGGCCAGCCCGGCGCCATGGCATTCGACGCGCAGAACCGTCTGGTCGGGATCATGGGCCTCAGCATCGCCGACGGCCAGATCCAGACGATCCACTCCATTGCCAACCCCGACAAGCTCCACCACGTCGACCGGATCGGCGACGCCGGCGCCCTGCTACGGGCGGGACGGGGCGGAGCCCGAGGGGAAGGGTGAGTGGAAACCACCGTGACAGCGGGGGCGGGGCGGAGCCCCGAGGGGAAACAAAGGGCTGGGCGGGTGGGAAAACCACCGTGACGGCCGGGCGGAGCCCCGAGGTAGATCAGGGTGGGAGAACCCCTCCGGAACGCCCGACGACGCTGGCGGGCATTCCTGCTTTGGGGTGGGCGCCGCTCACCGCTGTCAGTTTAGGCGGGCGAGCAAAGCGTGGTACTCCTCCCAGAGTTCCTTGGGCAGGTGATCGCCAAAGGTTCTGAAGAACTCGGGGACGAGCGCGGCTTCCTCCCGCCAGATCTCCGGGTCGACGGTCAGGAGCAACGAGAGATCCTCAGGGGAAATGTCGAGACCCTCGGTGTCCAGCGAGACAGGAAGGCGGCCGATCGGGGTTTCGACGGCGGAGGCCTGACCGTTGAGGCGGTCGACGATCCATTTGAGTACGCGGCTGTTCTCGCCGAACCCGGGCCAGACGAAGCGCCCCTGATCGTCCTTGCGGAACCAGTTGACGTAGTAGATCTTCGGAAGCTGCGCCCCCGGCGTCCGGCCGATCGAGATCCAGTGCGCGAAGTAGTCGCCCATGTTGTAACCGCAGAACGGCAACATCGCGAACGGGTCGCGGCGCAGTTCACCGACCTTGCCCTCAGCGGCGGCGGTCTTCTCCGACGCCACGTTGGCGCCGAGGAACACGCCCTGCTCCCAGCTGAGAGATTCGGTGACCAGCGGCACGGCGGTAGCCCGGCGCCCACCGAACAGGATGGCCGAGATCGGAACTCCGTCGGGGTTCTGCCATTCCCTGGCGATCGTCGGACACTGCTCGGCGGGCGTGGTGAAGCGCGCGTTCGGATGGGCGGCGGGCTCGGGCGAAGCGGGCGTCCAGGACCGCCCCCTCCAGTCGGTCAGATGCGCCGGCGGCTCATCGGTCATGCCCTCCCACCAGACATCCCCGTCATCGGTGAGCGCGACGTTGGTGAAGATGCTGTTCCCCCACAACGTCTTGATCGCGTTCGCGTTGGTGCTCTCGCCGGTGCCGGGCGCGACCCCAAAGAACCCGGCCTCCGGGTTGATCGCGTAAAGCCGCCCGTCCGCCCCGAACCGCATCCAGGCGATGTCATCCCCGATCGTCTCGACCTTCCAGCCGGGAATGGTCGGCCGCAACATGGCCAGGTTGGTCTTGCCACACGCGGACGGGAAGGCCGCCGCCACATAGCGGGCTTCGCCAGCTGGCGGGGTGAGCTTGAGGATCAGCATGTGCTCGGCCAGCCAGCCCTCGTCCCGGGCCATCGTGCCGGCGATGCGGAGCGCGTAGCACTTCTTGCCCAGGAGAGCGTTGCCACCGTAGCCAGAGCCGTACGACCAGATCTCCCGGGTCTCCGGGAAGTGGCTGATGTATTTGGTCTGGTTGCAGGGCCAGGGCACGTCGGCCTGCCCGGGTTCGAGCGGCGCGCCGACCGAGTGCACCGCCTTGACGTAGTCGCCGCGCTCCTCGATGAGGCGGAGCGCGTCGTCGCCCATCCGGGTCATGACCCGCATCGACACCACCACGTACGCCGAGTCCGTGATCTCCACCCCGAGTTGCGAGATCGAACCGCCGAGCGGCCCCATGCAGAACGGAACCACATACATGGTGCGCCCGCGCATGCTCCCCCGGAACAGTTTGCCGAAGGTGGCGCGCATCTCGGCGGGCGCGACCCAGTTGTTGGTCGGCCCGGCGTCCTCTTCCCGCTCGGAGCAGATGAAGGTCCGGTCCTCGACCCTGGCCACGTCGCTCGGGTCGGAGGCGGCGTGGAAGCTGTTGGGGCGCCGTACCAGCCGAGTGAAGGTGCCCTGGTCGACCAGGAGGTTGGTCAGCCGGGTCCATTCCGCTTCGGAGCCGTCACACCATTCGATCCGGTCCGGCTCGGTGAGTTCGGCGATCGCGCCGACCCAGGCGGCCAACTCGCGGTGAGTGGTCGGGTGGGAGAACTGCTCAGAAGTCGGCTGGGGATTACGCGAAACGGTGACGGACATCGGCGACGGCTCCTTTGTCTAGCGGGGCCAAATCATCATTGACGATGAATACGCGCCTAATCCAATTGGCGTAGACCAGTATGTTTCCACGCCGTTAATCAGGCCATATCCAGCCACCTAAGCGCAGGTGGCGGCCATGATGCTCAGTGGGAGCCTACCCGCCAAGGCCCGGTTCAAAGAAAACGTGCCCACTCCTTACCCGAATTTTCCGGCCCACACATTGGTATAGGCCAATCGCATTGGTCCAGACCTTTTGATTAATTGGTTTAGTCCACTACGTCGGGGCCCGCCGCGCGAACTCGATCAACGTGCTGGAGGGCATCGCGCAGGTCAGCGAGCCACGTGTCGGTGTGCTTGCCGACCAGCCTGACGCACCAGGCGAGGGCGTCGGAGCGGCTGCGCGCGACCCCGGCGGCGACGAGCGTGTCGAGCACCTGCCGTTCCGGCTGCCGCAGCCGGGTCATGACGGGCACCGAGAGAGTGGTGAACATCACTGTCTCCTCGCCGGCGGTGACCCCCCAGGAGACCTTGCGGCGGAACCGGTGCTCGGCCTCGCGGGCGATGTCGATCCGGCGTTCCCTGGTCTCCTCGCGGAACCGCTCGACGTAGCCCTCCAGCGCGGCGGCCTTCTCCACGTCCGGCAGGTCGTCGGCGACGGTCAGCGGCGGGAGCGCGCCGAGCACGGTGATCTCTTCCCGGTCCAGCACGATCTCGGGCCGCCCGGTGAACCAGCCTTCGGGCAACCGCCCGGTGAACCAGCCTTTCAGCTGTTCTTCTGCATCCATGTAATAAAGATTACACCGCATCTCGCCAGAGCAAAGGCGTTGACAGTAACTACATTTTGAGAGTTACTATCAATTCATGGTTACTTCCAGATGGTGGGCTCTGTCAGCCCTTGTACTCAGCGTCCTGGTCATCGGACTGGACGCGACCGTGCTCAACGTGGCGCTCCCCACGCTCGCCGTGGACCTGAACGCCTCCACCGGCGAACTCCAGTGGATCGTCGACGCCTACCTGGTGACGTTCGCGGCGCTGCTGCTCCCCGCGGGCGTGTTCGGCGACCGGCTCGGCCGCAAGAAGCTGCTGGTCGCCGGTCTGGCCGCGTTCGGGGTGGCGTCGGCGATGGCGATGCTGGCCGACACGACCGGCTGGCTGATCGCGGGCCGCGCGCTGATGGGCGCGGGCGCGGCGCTGATCATGCCGCTGTCCACCTCGATCCTGCCGAGCATCTTCCCCGCGGGCGAGCGGGCCAAGGCCATCGCGGTGTGGACGGCGGGCATGGCCGTCGGGCTGCCGCTCGGCCCGATCGTGGGCGGCTACCTGCTCGACCACTTCTGGTGGGGATCGATCTTCCTGATCAACCTGCCCGCGGTGGCGATCGCGCTGGTCGCCGTGGTCCTGCTGGTGCCGGAGTCGCGCGACCCCGCCGCACCCCGGCTGGACGTGACCGGCACGCTGCTGTCGGTGACCGGCCTCGCCGCCCTGGTATACGGCGTGATCCAGGCCCCGGTGGACGGCTGGGGCTCCCCCGGGGCTCTCATCCCGTTGGCGGTGGGCCTGGTGCTTCTGACCGCGTTCGTCCGGGTGGAAATGCGCAGCAGCACCCCGATGATGGACCTCAGCCTCTTCCGGGACCGGGTCTTCCTATGGGGTTCGATCGCGGCCTCGCTGGTCTCGCTCGGCATGATGGGCGTGCTGTTCGTGGTGCCGCTCTACCTGCAGGCCGTGCAGGGCTTCGACGCGATGGGCACCGGCCTGCGCATCACCCCGATGATCCTCGGCCTGATGCTCGGCGGATTCGCGGGCGAGCGCCTGCTCAAGAAGACCACGCTGCGGCCGATCATGACCGCCGGGCTGCTGCTGCTCACCGCCGGGCTCGCGCTCGGCGCGATCCTGCCCGGCGAGTACGCCTACACCGCCGCCTGGCTCACGGTCGCCGGAGCGGGCGTCGGCCTGACCATGGTCCCCGCCATGGACGGCGTGCTCGCCATGCTGCCCGAGCATCGCACCGGCATGGGCACGGGAGTGCTCCAGTCCCTGCGCCAGACCGGCGGGGCCTTCGGGGTGGCCGGGCTCGGCAGCCTGCTCTCCGCCGTGTACGCCGGCAACCTGCCCGATTCCGCCCCCGAGGGAGTGCGCGACTCGGTGGCGGCAGCCGTACACGTGCCGGAGTTCGCCGCGGCGGGGCAGGACGCCTTCGCGGCGGCGATGGACGCGGTGCTGTGGACATGCGGCGCGGCGGCGCTGCTCAGCGCGGTGCTGGTGGCGGTGTTCATGCGTGGCACGAGCGCGGAGGAGGCGGGAGAATCGGTCCATGAACTCGCCGGGACTGCGTGAACGGAAGAAGGCCAGGACTCGGCGGACGATCCAGGAGCAGGCCCTGCGATTGTTCGCCGAGCAGGGCTATGACGCGACGACCATCGAGCAGATCGCGGAGGCCGCGGAGATCTCCCCCAGCACGATCTTCCGATATTTCGCGACAAAGGAGGACATCGTCGTCCAGGACGACTACGACCCCCTGCTGATCTCCATGCTGGCCGAGCAGCCGAAGGACAAACCGCCATTGCGGGCGCTGCGGGACACATTCCGGGAGTCGATGGCGATGATCCCGGCGGACGAGCAGCGGGAGCTCCTCGCCCGAGCCCGGCTGCAGCTGACTATTCCGGCGATCCGCGCCCGGGTGACGCAGAACATGATGGACACGCTCGGCCTGCTGGCCGAGGCGATCGCCAAGCGGGAAGGCCGTGATCCGGCCGACCTCGCGGTGCAGACGCTCACCGGCGCGGTCGTGGGCGCGCTCATCCCCACCCTGCAACGCTGGGTGCAGGAGGACGGCGCGCGCCCGCTGGCCGAGCTGGTGGACGAGGCGCTCGCGCTGCTGGAGGCGGGGCTGCCGATCTAGCGAACCTGGGCGGCGACGCCCGGGCTGACCCGGACCGCGCCGGCGAAGCCCCTGGTGTGGATCTTGGCGATCTTGACGACGTCGCCGGTCCTGGGTGCGTGCAGCATCTTCCCGTCGCCCCAGTAAATCGCCACATGGGAGATATACGCAGGGTTGGTGGGATCGCTGCGCCAGAACAGCAGATCGCCCGGCTGGGCCTGCTCCAGCGGGATCTGCGGCCCGCTCGCCCACTGCTGGGACGCCACCCTCGGCATGCTCACCCCCGCCTGCCGGAACGCCCACTGCACCAGACCGGAACAGTCGAAACTCTCCGGCCCTTCGGCCCCCCACTCGTACGGCCGGCCCAGCTTGCCCACCGCCGCCCGCAACATCGCCTCGGTCTGCTGCGCCGACATGAACGCCGACGCCGGCCACGCGGTCTGCCGCCGGGGCCCGGCCAGCACCGGATTGATCGTCGCCACCTGGCTGCCCTTCGGCAGCAGCCGCAGCAGCGTCCGGCGCAGCTTCCCGGAGTCGACCTTGGGCGCGCTGACCACCAGCGCGTTCCCCTCCGGCAGGCCCAGGGCTCTGGCGGTCGGCCGGGACACGATCGCGGCGATCGTGCTCATGCCCACCGTCGCGTACGCGCCGATTCTGAGCTTCCGCCCGCCGCTGGTCACCTCGGACCCGAGCGGCAGGCCGCCGTCGTTGCCGAGCTCGAACGAGACGGCCACCTCGCCTTTGGCGATGTTCGCCCACAACACGTCGGACCCGGCGGTCGGCGCCGGGGTGTACGCCCGGAACGTGGACGGATCGACTCCCATGGTGGGCACCCGCCGCCCGTCCATGGTCACCTCGGCCGCGTCGGTGACATCCAGCGCGGCCACGCCCGGCACCTCCCGGATCCGGGCGATCGTATCCGCCGCGAGCGGTTGATCGCTCACCACGAACAGGTGCGGCTGCCGTAACTTGCCCAGCGGGGCCACCGGCGGCGGGGGGTCGTCCCTGGACTCCTCCGCGGTGGCCACGAAGTTCCGCTGCCGGGCGGCCACCGGACGTTCGGCTTGCCCGTAAAGCTCGGCCAGGATCAGGAGGTCGGCGGAGATGACCGCGACCAGCAGCACCACCAGCAGCGGGATCGCCCGCCGCCACAGCCAGGGCAGCCGGAGCGGACGGCGGCCCGGCAGCCGGGGACGGTAGGCGAGATCCCTGCGGGCTTCCGCGAGCGCCCTGCGGATCACGCCCTCACCCCTCTCGCCATGGCCCGACCCACGAGGCTAGCGGATCCAAAACGCCGAAATCCGCCGGAGCGCGTGTCTCCGGCGGATTTTGAACAAACGTCAGTTGCCGATGTACGGCACGGCTTCGAGCACCTCGACCGTGATCGCCCGGCCGTTCGGCATCGTGTACGTCGCCTTGTCGCCGATTTTCTTGCCGTTGATGGCGGCCCCGAGCGGGGACTTGGGCGAGTACACGTCGATCGGGGCGCCGCTCTCCTCGCGGGAGGCCAGCAGGAAGGTCACCTCGTCGTCATCGCCGACGAAGCGGATCGTCACCGTCATGCCGGGCCCGACCACCCCCTCGGTTCGGGGGGCCTCGCCAACCTTGGCGCTGTCGAGGATCTGCCGGAGGTGGAAGATGCGGGCCTCCATCTTGCCCTGCTCGTCCTTGGCGGCGTGGTATCCGCCGTTCTCCTTGAGGTCACCCTCCTCGCGGGCGGCCTCGATCTTCTTGGCGATCTCGATCCGGCCCGGACCAGAAAGGCGGTCGTACTCCTCCTTGAGGCGGTCGTACGCCTCCTGCGTCAGCCAGGTGACGGAATCGTTCTGGGAGACGGCCACGCGGGTTCTCCTTGCTTCCCTAGGTGAGTCGAAAGGCGTAGAAGTTAACGCCTTCGAACGCTTCCCCAAAGATTCCACTATACGAGATTGCAATACTGAACGTGCACGGCTGTGGCTTGCGCACTGGTCTTCACGCGCTCGGTGAACGAATTGTCGGACTCTCCGGCGGGGATCGTGACCTCGCGGGTGCCCACCTCGACGTGGTGGGTGTCCAGGGCGCGCACCAGGCACCTCGCCTCGCGGTCGGCGGGCTTGTGCACCAGGAAGGTTATCGCCGCCGAGTCGGCCGCGCTCGCGTCGAAGGAGACCACCTCGGCCCGGACGTCCGGATTTCCGCGCGCGCTGAGGATCACGTAGCCCCAGCCGGAGGCGATCACGGCGACGATCAGGCCGATCACCGCATACACCACGAACCGGCTGCGGCCCGCGGGAGGACGTTCGGGGAAGTCCGCGGGCGTGCCGAGAACCGGGCGCGTGACTGGCTCTGGGGACATGCGCGGAATCTCCCTGCGGTCTGGCGGCGTTGTCCGAGACAATTGTTCGCGGAGGGTGCCGCGGAGGCTTGCCCGAGGCGAAAACTGTCGCACCCTGAAGCTAGCCTCTTTGAGCAGTTGCCCAGGACATTTGAGGAGACCCGTGAGTGCTGAGATCGCGCCGTTGAGGCTGATGGCCGTGCACGCGCACCCCGACGACGAGTCGAGCAAGGGCGCCGCGACCATGGCCCGCTATGCCAGCGAGGGCGTGGACGTGCTGGTGGTCACCTGCACCGGTGGCGAGCGCGGATCCATCCTGAACCCGAAGATGGACCGGCCGGACATCCTGGAGAACATGGGCGAGGTGCGGCGGCTTGAGATGGAGCGGGCCCGCGAGATCCTCGGCGTGCGCCAGCGTTTCCTCGGTTTCGTCGACTCCGGGCTGCCCGAGGACGAGAACGAGCCGCTGCCGGAGGGGTGTTTCGCGTTGCAGTCGCTGGAGGTGGCCTCCGCGCCGCTGGTGGCCGCGGTCCGCGAGTTCCGGCCGCATGTGATCTTGACGTACGACGACAACGGCGGTTACCCGCACCCCGACCACATCATGACCAACCGGGTCTCCGTGGAGGCGTTCGACGCGGCCGGGGATCCCGATCGTTACCCCGAGGCCGGGGAGCCGTGGCAGCCGCTCAAGCTGTACTACCAGATGGGTTTCTCCAAGAACAAGTTCGAGGCGCTTCATGAGGCGATGACCTCGCGGGGCATGGGCTCGCCGTATGCGGACTGGATCTCTCGCTGGGAGGACAGGCCGGAGAAGTGGGATGTCACCACCCGGGTGCCGTGCGCCGACTTCTTCGAGACCCGGGATCGCGCGCTCCTCGCGCACGCCACCCAGGTGGACCCTGACGGCTTCTGGTTCGTCTGCCCGATCGAGATCCAGATGGAGGTCTGGCCGACCGAGGACTTCCACCTGGCCCGCGCCCTGGTGGACACCACCGTCCCCGAGGACGACCTGTTCGCGGGAGTCCACGCGGAGGCCCCCACCGCCTGCTCGTAGACTTGAGAGATGAACTTCATCGCCGCCGCCGCTCCTGAGTACGGCCCGGGGCTGCTCGGCTTCCTCGTCGTGTTCGCGCTGGGCGTCGCGCTGTTCTTCCTCGTCAAGTCCATGAACAAGCAGCTCTCGAAAATCCAGGTCCCGCACGAGAAGGACAAAAAGTGACCTAGGCCACCGTCGTCGACAATCCCGAAACCCACCGTTACGAGATCCTTGTCGAAGGCGATGTGGCCGGGTTCGCCCAATACCGGCTCCGCCCCGGGAAAATCGTCTTCCTCCACACCGAGATCGACTCGGCGTTCGAGGGCAAGGGACTGGGCAGCCAACTCGCCCGCGCCGCCCTCAACGGCGCCCGCGACCGCGCCCTCTCCGTCGTCCCCCTCTGCCCCTTCATCGCGTCCTACATCAAACGCCACCCCGAATACGCCGACCTCGTCCCCGACAACTACCAGGACGAAATCGCCTAACCTACTCGGGGGACCAGGCGCGTTCCAACGCCTTCGGGAGGCCCCACCAGCCCAGTGGGGTGAGGACTTCGGCTTTGTCGACGATGCCGAGGTGAGCCCACAGCGGGGTGACAGCAGTGAAGAGCATTTCGGTCGCTTCCAGGTCTTCCAGGCTGTCGGCCTCGCCGTCGTTCTCCTCCGAGTCCGCGATGAACCGGGCGATCCGCTCGGGTGAGGCGAGCACGCCGGGGCCGTACCGGGCCAGAGCCGTGACGGCGGCCAGCCAGTCAGCGTGGTTGATCGCGCACAGCGAGGCGAGCACCGAGTCCTCGTGGCTGAGCTCGCCGTCCAGGTCGAAGAACCGGGCCGCGTCCTCCTCGTCCGGCAGGTCCGAGATCGGCGCGGTGATCCCGGCCGCCACCGCCAGCCACAGATCCTCGTCCTCGGCCGGCAGCGCCGCCTCGTCCAGACCCGCGCAGGCCCGCAGCACGTTCCCTGGGAACCCCGGCCGCACCAGCGTGCGCCGCAGCCGCCCGGCGGCCGCCCGCAGATCCTCCACCGGCAGCGGCGGCGCGGGCAGATCGGCCATGCTCCGGCGCAACTCCCCGAGCGCGAACGCCTCCTCCTCGTCCCAGGCCGCGAACAGCTCCTCGTCCTGCTCGTCGCTGACCACCGCGCTGGGCACCCGCCCATCGGGCAGCGACGTCGCCAGCCACCGCTCCTGCAACTCCTCGTACGCCTCACGCGCCGCCGGATCCCCCGCCGCCAGCAAATCTGGATCGATCACACCGATCGCCAGAAGCGACTCCAGGTGCTCGACCAGGCGCGCGTACATCTCGGTGGCCACCGGGCCGCGCTCGCCCTCGTCCGGCCACACGAAATAGCTGCGGGTCAGCAGGATCGGCTCGGTCCCGGTCGACTCCAGCCACCGCTGCACGTCGCCCACCGTGGCCAGCCCCGACTCGATCCGCGCCAGCGTGGTCTTCGCCGATTCCCAGAACGCCGCCGACAGCGGATTCCCCACCGCGAGCAGCTCTCGCTTCAGGTCGGGCATCGACACCAGCGCCTGCCCCGTCGGCACCGCGAGCAGCACCCGCGCCACATCCCGCCGGGTGAGATCTTTCCCCGCCCGCCCGGAATGCCGGATCGCAAACTCCAAATCCACGCTCACGCAGCCTCCTCCACCGGCCACGCCCACACCCCACCGCGACACCTGACGTCCTCGCTCACGTCCCGTGAGCCTACGCCCGCCGCCACCCGAATACATCCCCGGACCCCATACCTGCTTCGCCACCTCGCCAGGCGACCTCCGCGGGACCTCGACGGCAGGGGAAGATGGAAGGAGCGGCTACCCAGGAGGTCGGAAATGAATCGGCTGGTTGATGCGACGAGTCCCTATCTGTTGCAGCATGCCGGGAATCCGGTGGACTGGTGGGAATGGGGCGAGGAGGCGTTCGCGGCGGCGCGCGAGCGAGATGTGCCGCTGCTGATCTCGGTGGGATATTCGGCCTGTCACTGGTGCCATGTGATGGCGCACGAGTCCTTCGAGGACGAGGCGACGGCCCGGATGATGAACGACAAGTTCGTCAACGTGAAAGTCGATCGGGAGGAACGTCCCGATGTGGATGCCGTGTACATGGGGGCCACCCAGGCGATGACCGGGCACGGCGGCTGGCCGATGACCGTCTTCGCGACGCCGGATGGGCATCCGTTCTACACGGGGACGTATTTTCCGCGTGCGCAGTTCCAGCGGTTGCTTCATGGCATCTCGCAGGCGTGGCTGAACGACCGGCCTGCCGTGTTGGCGCAGGGCGTGAATGTGGTGGAGGCGCTGAACGAGCGAGCGGGCCTGCCCTCGGGTCCGCTGCCGTCACGGGACACCCTCGCCGCAGCCGTTCGCGATCTGGCCAATACTTTCGACGCGGCACGCGGAGGTTTCGGCAGCGCGCCCAAGTTCCCGCCGTCGATGGTCCTGGAGTTTCTTCTTCGTGCAGGTACGGCGGATGCTCTCGCGATGGCGGAGAAAACGCTCGACACCATGGCCAGGGGCGGAATCTACGACCAGCTCGGCGGCGGTTTCGCGCGTTACAGCGTGGACGCGGAGTGGATTGTCCCCCACTTCGAGAAAATGCTGTATGACAACGCGCTGCTGCTTCGCGTGTACACGCATTGGTGGCGGGCCACTGGTTCCGTGCTCGCCAAACGAATCGCCCTGGAAACCGCCGACTGGCTGCTGCGAGAAATGCGAACCCCGGAGGGCGGTTTCGCGTCGGCTCTGGACGCCGACAGTGAAGGCGAGGAGGGCCGGTTCTACGTCTGGACTCCTGACCAGCTCAGGGAGGTCCTCGGAGACGAGGACGGCACCTGGGCGGTGACGGTGTTCGACGTCTCGGGGACTTTCGAGCACGGCACTTCGGTTCTTCAACTGCCAGTGGATCCCGATGATCGTTTCGAACGGGTACGGAATGCATTGCTCGCCGCCCGGGGAGAACGTGTCCGCCCGGGACGGGATGACAAAGTCGTAGCTGGATGGAATGGCCTCGCGATAGCCGCACTCGCCGAAACTGGCGCACTTTTCGACCGTCCAGATCTAGTTGATGCAGCCAGATCTGCTGCCGAGTTGCTCATAGACCTACATGTCACGAAAAATCCACACAAATCCATCGATCCACACGACGACTTCAGCCCGGAGGGGACTTCCACCGGATCGACCGGTGTGTGGCTGTTGCGTACCTCCCTAGGCGGACACGCAGGACGGAATTCGGGAGTTCTCGAGGATTATGCAGATCTAGCCGAGGGACTTATCGCGCTTTATGGCGTTACCGGGGAGACGCGGTGGTTCGAGAGTGCCGGGGAACTGCTGGAGAGCGTGCTGGAACGCTTCGGGGACGGGAATGGCGGTTTCTTCGATACGGCAGATGATGGGGAGCGTTTGTTCCAGCGACCCCAGGACCCGACGGACAACGCAACCCCTTCCGGGCAGTTCGCGGCGGCAGGGGCATTGTTGTCATACGCAGCCCTGAGCGGATCGACCAGACATCGGGAGGCAGCCGAGGCGGCACTGGGGGCTGTTTCGGTCCTGGCGGCGAAGTACGCCCGTTTCGCCGGATGGGGCTTGGCAGTGGCACAGGCCGCCTTGGACGGACCAATCGAGGTCGCCATAGTCGGGCCACCAGACGACCTCCGAGCAAAACAACTCCATCGGACGGCATTGATGTCGACGGTCCCCGGCCTGGTCGTAGCGTGGGGAAACGGAGACGAGACCGTACCCCTCCTACGCGAAAGGGGCACGATCAACGGGGAACCGGCCGCCTACGTCTGCCGCCAGTTCGCGTGCAGACTTCCCGTCACCACCCCCAGCGCACTCAAGAACGAACTCAGCCAGACAGCTTGAGAACACCCAACAAATGACCAGGCCGCCGAGTCGCAGCCGCCGCTGCTGAGCTTCATCAAGATCGGTCGAACAGCCCTCGCTCGAAGGCCACCGCGACGGCGGCGGCGCGGTCGTTGACGCCGAGCTTGGCGTAAATGTGCAGCAGGTGGCTTTTCACGGTGGCCTCGCTGATGAACAGGCGGGCGGCGGCCTCGCGGTTGGTGGAGCCGCGGGCGATCAGCGCGAGCACCTCCAGCTCGCGTGCGCTCAGCGGATCGGACGGCGCGCGCACCTGGCCGATCAGCCGGGTGGCCACGGAGGGAGACAGGACCGCCTCGCCGCGCGCGGCGGCCCGCACGGCACGGACCAGTTCCTCGGGCATCGCGTCCTTCAGCAGGTAGCCGGTCGCGCCCGCCTGGATGGCCGGCAGCACGTCGCTGTCGGTGTCGTAGGTGGTCAGCACGAGGATCCTGGCCGTGCTGCCGCGCTCGGCCAGCCGCCTGATCGCGGTGACCCCGTCGGTGCCCGGCATCCGCAGATCCATCAGGATCACGTCGGGCCGCAACTCCTCGGCGAGGCTGACCGCCCGCGCGCCGTCACCCGCCACCCCGACCACCTCGAAGCCCAGCTCGCCGGTGAACATGCCGCGCAGGCCGTCGCGGACGATGGGATGGTCGTCGACGACGATCAGCCGGATCGGGGGCTCGTTCACCTGGGCTCCTGAGCCGGGACCGTGGCCGATACGGCGGTGCCTCCGCCGGGCTCCGACTCGATCTCCAGGCTGCCCGCCAGCCTGGTCACGCGTTGCCGCATGGAGGTCATGCCGAAGCCGCCACTGTGGGCGCCCGGGATGAACCCAGCGCCGTCGTCGCGCACGTCCAGGGTTACCACGTCGTCCATGTAGGACACGGTGACGCCGACCCGGGCGGCGCCCGCGTGCTTGCCCACGTTGGCCAGGGCCTCCTGCGCCACGCGCAGCAGGGTCACCTCCACCTCGGGGTGCAGCGGCCGGGCCGGGCCGGTCGTGGCGAACTCGGCCCGCACGCCGTGGATGCCCTCCCACCGCTTCACCACGTCCGCCAGCGCCTCCGGCAGCCGGGCGGACTCCAGCTCCCACGGACCCACCGCGTGCACCGACCGGCGAGCCTCGGCGAGGCTGTCCCTGGCCAACCGGGCGGCGTAGTCGAGGTGGCGCTGCCACTCGACCGGGTCGTGCTTGGCCCGGGCGGCCGCCTGGACCTGGGTGATGATCCCGGCCAGCCCCTGCGCCAGCGTGTCGTGGATCTCCCGTGCCATGCGCTGGCGCTCGTCAGTGGCGCCCGCCTCGCGGGCCTGCAGGAGGAGCTGGGCCTGGAGCCCGGCGTTCTCCCGCATCGTCTCCTCCAGCTTGGAGTTGGCCTCGGCGAGCTGATCGACCATCTTCTTCCTCCGAACGCTCTGGTCGGCGGTCATATCGCCGAAGAGGCTGAACAGGACGACCAGGATCACGATGGCGACGATGACCAGCACGTAGGAGGAGATGACGGCCGGATCAGGGCCGGGCAGCCCGCCGAAGTAGCCGGTGACCGCGGCCGCCGCCGTCGCGACCACGCCCGCGATCCGCCATCGCCCACGCAGCAGGTGCCAGGAGTGGACGTAGCCGGTGAAGGCGTAGAAACCGGCGAACCATGGGCTGAGCAGGCCCAGCGCCGCGACGAACGCCACCAGCCCGGCGATATAGAGGCCCGCCGCCTTGCCGTTCACCATCCAAGCCGGGTGCAGCGTGACCATCCACAGCGTCCATCCCGCAGCGAGCGCGCTCAGCCCCAGGACGCCGAACCGATGGTCCCCTGAGATGTCCCCGGTGAGCAGCGCGAGCCCCACCGAGACGGCCAGCAGCACGTACGGAACGACAGCCAGACCGGTGGCCAACCGCCCTTCCGCGGTGTCGAGCGGGTCGGACGGCGTCATCGCCGACTCACGCCCAGCGGAAGCAACGGGCCGAGACCAAGCCGATGACCAGCGCATATACCGCCATTATCGCAAGAAGCAGAGGCTGTGTCGCCGCCCCGCTCCAGGCGTCGTGGACGGCCTGCCTGAACAGGCCGAGCGGGGTGAACTCGCCGATCGCGGCCAGCAGTTCGGGCATGGCCTCCTTGGGCTGCATCAGGCCGCCGAGGAAGGCCAGCGGGAAGTAGAGCAGCACGCCGATACCGTTGGCGGCGCGCCCGTTCGCCGCGGTCGCGGCGATGAGCAGACCGACCGCGAAGATCGCCGAGGTGCCGAGCAGGAAGGCGGTCGCCATCGCCACGACGCGGGCGGGCGGGGCCGCCTGGAAGATCACCACCGAGACCGCGACGAGCACCGCCGAGGCGAGCACCGCGAACACGAGCTGGAGCATCAGCTGCACGCCCAGCAGGGCGCCCGGGCTGACCGGCGTGGTGGACAGCCTGCGCAGGATGCCCCGCTCCCGATACGTGGCCAGGGTGGTGGGCACCATGTAGAGCCCCACCAACCCCACCGCGATCGTCATCGACATCGAGGGCAGCGCGGTGTCCCCCGGACCGGCCCCGCCGCTGAAGATCACCAGGATGAAGAGCGGGATGGCCATGCTGAAGATCGCGCCGGGGTCGCGCAGCAGCAGCTTGGACTCGACCTTGGCGAGTTTGGAAAAGCCGGCCATCACCTCTCCTGGGTGTCGAAGGCACGACCGGTCAGGGCGATGAAGGCGTCGTCGAGCGTGTGCTGCTCGACCCGCAGCTCGGCCACCGGGACATGGTCACGAGCCAGCGCGGAGGTCACCGCGCCGGCGAAGTCGCCTCGGCCCGCGACGATCACCCGGTCGCCGGAGCGAGTCACCGACACCACCCCCGGCAGCCCTGTCAGCACCGCGTCGTCGAAGGGCGTCAGCGGCCGGAAGCGCAGATGCTGGTCGGCGTCCACGGCCGAGATCAGGTTCGCGGGGGTGTCCAGCGCGACGATCCGCCCCCGGTCGAACACCGCGACCCGATCGCACAGTTCCTCCACCTCGTCCATGGAGTGGCTGACCAGGACGACCGTCACGCCCGCCGCCCGAATCCGCTTGATCAGCTCCCAGGTGACCCGGCGGGCGGCCGGATCCAGCCCCGTGGTCAGCTCGTCAAGGAAGGCCACCTTCGGGTCGCCCACCAGCGCCAGGGCGATGAACAGGCGCTGCTTCTGCCCGCCGGACAGGGTGCCGAACCTGGCCTGGCGCTTGTCGGCCAGCCCCCACTCCGCCAGCAGTTCGCGCCAGTCCTTGGGGGCGCGGTAGAAGGAGGCGTACAGGTCGAGCGCCTCCCACACCTTGATGTTCTCCGGCAGGAGCGACTCCTGCAGTTGCACGCCGACCTGGTGACTCAGCTCCCGCCCATCCCTGACCGGGTCGAGCCCGAGCACCCTGATCGATCCCGAGTCGGGCCGCCGCAATCCCTCGGCGCACTCCACGGTGGTCGTCTTGCCCGCCCCATTGGGCCCGAGGATGCCGAAGATCTCGCCCTGCTCCACGGAGAAGGACACCTCGTTCACCACCGGGAGCCTGCCGTACCTCTTGACGAGGTCGTTCACCTCGATAACCGCCATGCACTCAGCTTGGCCGGACGCTCCCTCGCCCGAATCGCCTGCCCGGCCATGATCCGCCGCTGATCCGGCTGAGCCCGGAATCCACCGATCGGTTGATGCAATCCCCGGGCGGTGTTCTTAGAAGTTCACTTCGGTTGTTGTGGGGTCGGGGGCTACTGGTTCGGCTGGGGTTGGGGGGTCGGGGTTCGCGGTGTCGCTGACGTTGCCTGGGTTGTCCTGGTTGCCCTGGCCGTCGCCCTCGGTTGGTGGGGGTGAGTCGGGCATTTCGGGCGTGTCCGTTGCGGTTGGGAACGGTGATGGGCTGTCCCAGGGGGTTGAGTTATCGCCGTCGCCGTTCTGGTTGTTCTGGTCGGAAGGGCTGTTCGGGCTGTCCCACATGGTCTGGTAGTCGGTCGGTGGCGGGAATTCCTCGACTGGTTTGCCGTCCATCGCGGCCGACATGAAGTACTTCCAGATCTGGGCGGGTAGCGTGCCTCCGTACAAAGCGCCATAACCAGGGACGGTCACCGCTTTGTTGTCGTCTCTGAACATGTCCACCGCCACGGACAGCTGCGGAACATAGCCGGTGAACCAGACGGCGGCCGACTCGTCGGTGGTGCCGGTCTTGCCGGCGGCGGGGCGGTCGTAGAGGCGTGCGGCCGTGCCGGTGCCGCCCTGGACGACCTGCTCGAGCGCGAACGTCGTGTCAGCCGTGGTCTCCGCGCTGAAGGCCCGCTTCCCGGGCGCGGTGATCTGCCGGGTGTGCCCCCGCACATCGGTGATCGACCGGATCACGTGCGCGTCATGATGGATCCCGTCCGCCGCGAACGTTCCATACGCGGACGCCTGCTGCACCGCGCTCACCGACGCGACCCCCAGCGGGAACGTGGGCGCGGCCTGATGCTGCGTCAACTGATCGGCCGGAATCCCGGCCGCCTCCGCCGCCCGCGCGACCTTGGCGAGCCCGACCTTCTGCCCGAGATCGACGAACGCCGTGTTGACCGAACTCCGGGTGGCCTGCACGAGATCCACCGACCCGTACGACGCATCCCCCGAGTTCGGGATCGTCGCGGACGCGATATGCATCGGCGAGTTCCCGTCCACCCGGGTCCACAGGTCGAACCCGTTCTCCAGCGCCGCCGCCAGCGCATACGCCTTGAACGTCGACCCGGCCTGCACCTTCGCGTCGAAAGCGTTGTTCCACTCGGTCGCGTTGTAGTCCCGCCCGCCGTAGAAGGCCACCACCTCCCCGGTGGCCGGATCGACCGCGGCTAGCCCGGTGCGTACCTTCTTCGGCGTGTCCGCCGGCAGCACGGCTTTGACCGCCTCCTCGGCCAGCCCCATCAACTTGCGGTCGAACGTCGTGGTGACCTTCAGGCCGCCCTGGTTGATGTCCTCGTCGCTGTACCCGAGCCGGTTCAACTCGGCCCGTACCTGCGCGAGCATGTAGCCCTTCTGCCCGCCCAGCGACAGCGGCGACTTCTGCTTGACCAGCGTCGGGAACACCAGCCCGGCGGCCTGCGCCGAGGTGAGCGCCTTCGTCTCGGTCATCCCGGAGACCACCGCCTGCCAGCGCGCCTTGACCGCCGCCAGGTCCGCGCCCTTCGGGTCGGCGAACCGGGTCGGCTGCTGGATCACCGCCGCCAGGTACGCCCCTTCGGCCGCGCCCAGCTTGCTCACGTCCTTGTTGAAGTAGGCCAGCGAGGCGGCCTGCACCCCGTGCGCGCCCCGGCCGAAGTAGATCGTGTTGAGGTACTGCTCCAGCACCCAGTCCTTGGACTTGGAGCGATCCACCTTCAACGAGATCATGATCTCCTTGAGCTTGCGGATCACGGAACGTTCCTGGCTCAGCCCGCTGTAGTAGTTGCGCACCATCTGCTGGGTGATGGTCGATCCGCCCTGGATCTGCTGCCCGGTGAACGTGGACCACATGGCGCGAGCCGTACCCGTGAGTGACACGCCCGTGTCCTGGTAGAACGTCCGGTTCTCGGCGGCGATCACGGCGTCCTTGACCACGGCGGGGACCTTGCTGAGCGGCACGTTCTTGCGGTTGACGCCCTGGGTGGCGAGGACGGTCTTGCCGTCCCGGTAGTAGAACAGCGAACCTTGCGCGGTGGCCAGGGCCTGGGTGGTGTCCGGGATCGGGGTCATCGCCCAGACGACCCCGAACATGGCGATCAGACCGGCGATCCCGATCCCGCCGGCGATGAGGACACGACGCAGCAGCCTCCGGCGCGGTTTCGCCGTCGGTTCGGCCGTCGATTCAACGGCCTCCAGCACAGCCGTCGGCTCGCCGGCCTCCTGGGCAACCGCCGGTTCGGCGGCCTCCTGACCAGGTGCCCCATCTTCCTCACCGCTTCGCACGCGATCCCCCAGACCTCTCGCAGGCGTTCACGGTAGACGATAGATAACGATGCTTGGGACATTGCAGCTACCTTGCGGCTATCGTCCACTACCGTTGCGCGGCCTTGACCAAAGGCAGGGTTCGGTACGGCACCGGGGTGTCCAACGCGATCACGGACTCGGTCCTGACCACCCCGTGCACGTCCACGATCTGGTCGATCACCCGCTGCAGGTCGGCGTTGCTGCGCGCGACGACCCGGCAGAGCATGTCATGCCCGCCGGTGATCGTGTGCACCTCCAGCACCTCGGGGATCAGAGCCAGCCGGTCCGCCACTGGATCATGCCCGCTGACCTGCCGGATCTGCAACGTCACGAACGCCGTCACATCGAAACCGAGCGCGGCCGGATCGATCTGCGGGCCGTACCCGATGATCACGCCGCGGGCGGCGAGGCGGTCGAGCCGGGCCTGCACGGTCCCGCGCGCCACGTTGAGCCGCCGCGAACATTCCAGCACGCCGATGCGCGGCTCTTCCTCCAGTAACGCGACAAGCCGGACATCCAACTGGTCAACGGTCACAATAATGCTCCGATGATCGCCGCTTTTCCTGAGCATATTGTCCACTATTTTCGGTGAGTGTTGCGCAGGTTGGCCATCGCGTCCGAGAGTGTCGCCATGACTGATGACGTGTTTCCGGTCCATGGGATGGACGCCGTCGTGTTCGCCGTCGGCAACGCCAAGCAGGCCGCCCACTTCTACTCGACCGCCTTCGGCATGCGGCTGGTCGCCTATCGCGGGCCGGAGACCGGCAGCCGGGAGGAGGTCGCCTACGTGCTGGCCTCGGGCGCGGCGCGGTTCGAACTGCGTGGCGCGGTGCGGCCCGGCTCCGACCTGGCCAGGCATGTCACCGAGCACGGCGACGGCGTCATCGACCTGGCCCTGGACGTGCCGGACGTGGACGCCGCCTACCGGCACGCGCTGGCGCAGGGAGCGCGCGGCCTCGTGGAGCCGTACGTGCGGGAGGACGAGCACGGCAAAGTGGTCATGGCCGCCATCGCGACGTACGGCGAGACCCGGCACACCCTCGTCGACCGCGCCAACTACACCGGGCCGTACCTACCGGGATATGTCGCCGCGGACCCGATCGTGGAGCCTGGTCAGCGGATGTTCCAGGCCATCGACCACTGTGTCGGCAATGTCGAGCACATGGACGAATGGGTGGAGTTCTACGAGCGTGTCATGGACTTCACGCGGATGGCCGAGTTCATCGGCGACGACATCGCGACCGAGTATTCGGCGCTGATGTCCAAGGTCGTCGCGAACGGCACCCGGAAGGTGAAGTTCCCGCTCAACGAGCCCGCCGCCGGGAAGCGCAAGTCGCAGATCGACGAATACCTGGAGTTCTACGGCGGGCCCGGCGTGCAGCACATCGCGCTGGCCACCAACGACATCCTCAACACGGTCGACCGCATGCGGGCGGCGGGCGTGGAGTTCCTGGAGACCCCCGACTCCTACTACGACGACCCGGAGCTCCGCGCCAGGATCGGCCAGGTACGGGCCCCCGTGGCCGAACTCAAGAAGCGCCGCATCCTGGTGGACCGGGACGAGGACGGCTACCTGCTGCAGATCTTCACCAAGCCGGTGCAGGACCGCCCGACCGTGTTCTTCGAGCTCATCGAGCGCCACGGCTCGCTCGGCTTCGGTAAGGGCAACTTCAAGGCTCTCTTCGAGGCGATCGAGCGTGAGCAGGAGCTTCGCGGAAACCTGTAGATCTTTTCGCCCCGCGAAAGCCGCATGGCCCGACAAGGCCCTGCAAACCTCCGTCGCCGCCGCCTGAACCTGTCGTTCTCCTCGCGTAGGGTTGCTCGTCAGGGATCGGGTGCGGAGGGGGCACGTCACACATGCGTGGACGCAAGGTGGTCAGCTTGCTCGCGGCTGGCCTTACGGTCGCCTGCTCGGCGTCGAACAGCGCCACGGGCGCCGACAACGCCGCGGGCAGGGAGGCGCCGATCGCGTCCAACCCACCGGCCGCGGCGCGGTCGGTGTCGGCCGCGACCGCGGGGACGACCGGGATCGGGGATCCCTACTTTCCCGGGGACGGGAACGGCGGGTATGACGTCACCCACTACGCGCTGGCGCTGGCCTACGAACCGCGGAGCAAACACCTGGGCGGCTCGGCGACCATCGATGCGAAGGCCACGCAGGAGCTGTCGCAGTTCAACCTGGATCTGCACGGGTTCACCGTGAGCGCGGTGACCGTCAACGGGCGACCCGCCCAGTTCGAGCGGCACGGGGATGAGCTGACGATCTTCTCCGATCTCCGGGACGGCGCCGCGTTCAAGGTCGCGGTCGCCTACGCGGGCACGCCCGACCCGGTGCAGAACTCCTCGAACCTGGGCTCCTACGGCTTCATCCCCACCGCGGACGGCGCGTTCGTGACGTGCGAGCCCAACGGCGCGAAGACCTGGTTCCCCAGTAACGACCATCCCTCCGACAAGGCCACCTTCGACTTCACCCTGACCGTTCCCGAGGGCGTGACCGCGATCGCCAACGGCGAGCTGGCCGGAACGCCCCAGACCAAGGACGGCAAGACCACGTTCGTGTGGCGCGAGTCCAACCCCATGGTGACCTACCTGGCCACCATGACCACCGGCAAGTTCCAGGTCCGCACCGGCGACTCGCCGGGCGGCATCCCGGTCTACGCCGCCACCGACCCCCGCTTCAGCAAGAGCCTGAACAGCCTGTATGACCAGTCCGCCAGGATCACCGACTACTGGACGACCGTGTTCGGGCCCTACCCGTTCAAGTCCACCGGCGGCGTGGTGGACGACTTCGCGGCCGGTTACGCGCTGGAGAACCAGACCAAGCCGATCTACGGCGGTTTCGAGCCGGACGAGGGCATCATCGCGCATGAGCTGGCCCACCAGTGGTTCGGCAACAGCCTGAGCATCAACCGCTGGAAGGACCTCTGGCTCAACGAGGGCTTCGCCACCTACGCCGAGTGGCTGTGGAGCGAGCACCGCGGCAACGGGACCGCCCAGCAGTCGTTCGAGGACGCTTACGCCAGCGCCACCGACGAGATCTGGAAATATCCGCCCGGCGTGACCCGCCCCAACGACCTGTTCAACGCCTCGGTCTACGTCCGGGGCGGCATGGCGCTGCACGCGCTGCGCACCGAGATCGGCGACACGAAGTTCTTCCCGCTGCTCAAGAAGTGGACGGCCGACCACCGCTACGGCAACGTCACCACCGAGCAGTTCATCGACATGGCCGAGAAGATCTCGGGCGAGCAGCTGGACGACCTCTTCGACGCCTGGCTGTTCAAGCCGGCCAAGCCCGCCTCAGTGGGATGACACCCTCGTGTAGGTGGTGATCGCGCCGGTCAGGCAGATCGCCGTGACGAGCACGCACCAGACCAGCGACTGGATCAGGGGTGACAGGGTCGGGCCGCCGTGGAACAGGGCGCGCAGCGCGTCCACGGTCACGGTGACCGGCTGGTTGTGGGCGAACGGCCGGATCCACGACGGCATCGAGTCGACCGGCACGAACGCGCTGCTGACGAAGGTGAGCGGGAAGATCCACACCATGCCGGCCATGTTCGCGGCCTCCACGGATTTCATCGAGAGGCCGATCCAGGCGCCGATGGTGGCGAAGGTGAAGGCGAACAGGAGCAGCAGCAGGATCCCGGCCAGCGCGGGGAAGAACCCGTTGGTGATCCGGAACCCGACGATGTAGCCGACCACGATCATGATGGCCAGGATCAGCGCGTTCTTCACCGTGTCCGACAGCAGCCGCCCGACCAGCACCGCGGACCTGGCCATCGGCAGCGCCCGGAACCGATCCACCAGGCCCTTGTGCAGGTCCTCGGCGAGCCCGACGCAGGTGCTCGTGGTGGCGAAGGCCATGGTCTGCACGTAGATGCCGGGCAGCAGGAAGTTGATGTAGTCGCCGCCGGGCACCCGGATCGCGTTGCCGAACACGATCGAGAACAGCAGGATGAAGATGATCGGCTGCACGATCGTGAAGAACACCAGTTCCGGGATGCGCGGGATGTGCGTCAGATACCGCCGCGTGATCACCAAACTGTCGGCGACAGTCCAGCGAGCCGCCCCGAACGGCTGCGCCATCTCGGACCATTTAGCCATCGCGGATCACGCTCTCGGTGCGGTGGCCGGTCAGGGCCAGGAAGACCTCGTCCAGGGTGGGGCGGCGCAGTTCCACGTCGCTTGGCTCGATGCCCTTGGCGTCCAGCCGGCGCACGAACTCCACCAGCGACGCCGCCCCGTCGCGCACCTCGACGGTGACGCTGTGGCTCTCGAGATCCACTTCGGGCAGGCCACAGCCGACGTTGGACGCGATCGCCTTCAGTTCGGGTAGCCGGGACCGATCCTTCACCGCGACCTGGATACGCTCCCCGCCGAGGCGGTCCTTGAGCTGGTCCGCCGTCCCCCGCGCGATCACCAGACCGTGATCGATGATCATGATGTTGTCGGCGAGCGCGTCCGCCTCCTCCAGATACTGCGTGGTCAGCAGCAACGTCGCGCCATCGTGGACCAGCTCCCTGATCACGTCCCACATGCCGTTCCTGCTGCGCGGATCCAGCCCCGTGGTCGGCTCGTCCAGAAAGATGACCTTGGGTTTGGCCACGAGCGACGCCGCCAGATCCAGCCGCCGCCGCATCCCCCCGGAATACGTCCTGGTCTGCCGGTCGGCCGCGTCCGCCAATCCGAACTGTTCGAGCAGCTCGGCGGCCCTGTCCCGGGCCGTCTGCTGATCCATGTGGTAGAGCCGCGCGAACATGACGAGGTTCTCGCGCCCGGTCAGATATTCGTCCACGGCCGCGTACTGCCCGGTCAGCCCGATCACCTTGCGGATCTCGTCCGGCCGGGCCAGCACGTCGATGCCCGCGATGGTGGCGCGCCCGGCGTCGGGGCGGAGCAGGGTCGCCAGGATCCGTACGGCGGTGGTCTTCCCTGCCCCGTTGGGACCGAGCAGGGCCAGCACGCTGCCGCGGGGAACCTCAAGGTCCACCCCATTAAGCGCTTTGACCTTGCCATAGTGCTTTGCAAGGCCTTCAGCGCTAATCATGGTTTCAACCACGTTTCACCCCCATTGACGTGGTTGATGCCCGTTTTCTCCCCTCGGCCCGTACGACCCCTGGAAGCTTTAGGAGAAGATGAGCTTGTAACCCTCCCGGCGGAGCGCTCCCAGCACCTCGTCGCAGTGCGCCGGCCCCCGGGTCTCCAGCTGCAGCAGCACCTCGGCCTCATCCAGGTGCAGCCGCGCCCCTACCCGCTCGTGCACGATCTCCAGCACGTTGGCCCGCAACTCGGCCAGCCGCCCGAGCAGGGCCGCCAGTGCCCCCGGCCGATCCTGCAGCCGGATCCGGAACGCCAGATACCGCCCGGCCGCCGCCAGACCATGCCGCAGCAGCTTGGCCAGCAGCAGCGGGTCGATGTTGCCGCCCGACAGCACCGCCACCACCGGCGCGTCGAACGCGTGCGGCTGGTCGAGCAGCGCGGCCACCCCGGCGACCCCGGCGGGCTCCACCACCAGCTTCGCCCGCTCCAGGCAGAGCAGCAGCGCCCGCGACAGCGATTCCTCCGACACGGTGACCACCTGGTCCACCAGGTAGTGGATCAGCTCGAACGGCAGCTCGCCGGGGCGGCCGACCGCGATGCCGTCCGCCATCGTGGTGGCCGGTTCGACCATGACCGGATGCCCGGCGGCCAGCGACTCCGGGTAGGCGGCCGCGCGTTCGGCCTGCACGCCGACGATCCGCACCCCCGGCCGGAGCTGCTTGACCGCCAGCGCGACCCCGGCCGCAAGCCCGCCGCCGCCGATGGCCAGCACGATCGTGCCGGTCTCCGGCAGCTGCTCCAGGATCTCCAGGCCGACCGTGCCCTGACCGGCGATCACGTCCGGGTGGTCGAAGGGATGGATGAAGATCGCGCCGGTCTCGGCCGCGTGCTTCTTGGCCTCCTGCAGGGCCATGTCGACCGTGTGGCCCGCGAAGATCACTTCAGCGCCGTAGCCGCGGGTGGCCTCGACCTTGGGCAGCGGCGCGCCCTCCGGCATGTAGACCGTGGACTTGGCGCCCAGCAGGCCCGAGCCGAACGCCACACCCTGGGCGTGATTGCCCGCGCTCGCCGCGACCACGCCGCGCGCCCGTTCCTCGTCGCTCAGGCGGGCGATCCTGACGTACGCGCCACGGACCTTGAACGAGCCGGCCCGCTGGAGGTTCTCGCATTTGAGGTGCACCGGGCCGCCGACGATCTCGGACAGCACCCGGGAGTGGATGACCGGCGTTTGCACGACCACGTCGGTCAGCAGCTTGCGTGCGGCGACGACATCGTCGTACGTCACCTGAGGAACGTCCATGGCGTCATCTTCGCAGGGTGAGATTCAGCCTGCCCAATAGCGGTCGCTCCGCAGGATGAGCGCGGCGGCGCCGATGAGGCCGGCGTCCTGGCCGAGCGCGGCGGGCAGGACCCGGACGCGCTGGGCGAAGTCCATCCGGGCGTGGGCGCGCAGGCTCTCCTCCAGCGGGTCGAAGATCAGTTTGCCTGCCTGGGAGAGGCCGCCGCCGATGGTGACCAGGTCGAGGTCGCAGAGGTGGGTGGCCGAGGCCAGCGCGAGCCCGATCGCCCGCCCGGCCCTGCGCATCGCGGCCAGCGCGATCGGGTCCCCGGCTGCGGCGTCGAAGGCCAGCTGGCGGGCCGAGGCGGCGGCGGCCTCCAGGTAGAGCGGTTCCAGCGAGGGGCGTCCTCCGGGCTGCCAGCCCTGCGCCAGGGCCCAGCTCGCCAGCGCGGGACCGCGCGCGACCGCCTCCAGGCAGCCCCGGCCGCCGCAGCCGCAGGCGGGCCCGTCCGGTTCGACGATGATGTGGCCGATGTGCCCGGCGTTGCCGGTGCCGCCGTCGATCAGGTGGCCGCCCAGGATTAGGCCGCCGCCGACGCCGGTGGAGACGACCATGCCGAGCATGTTGTCGCTGCCGTGACCGGCGCCGCGCCAGTGTTCCGCCACCGCGAAGGCCACGGCGTCGTTGTGGATCCGCACCGGGATGCCGGGGAAACGTTCCGACAGGCGGGCGACCAGCGGGAAGTCGCGCCAGCCGGGCATGTTGAGCGGGGAGACCACGCCTTCCGGCCAGGCCATCGGCCCTCCGACGCCGATGCCGACGCCGATCAGCTCGCCTGCCGCCCGCTCGGCGACGCTCTCGGCCAGCCCGGCCAGGGCCTTCCATAAGTCGTCGGCGTCGCCGCCGGGCGGGGTCGGGACCCGCTCCGAGAGCACCAGCTCGCCGTCGGTGTCCACCAGGCCGACCGCGAGTTTGGTCCCGCCGATGTCGACCGCCAGCACGACCATCACGGAGCTCCCTCAGATTGTGGTGGAGAAGACCAGGACGGAGGCGGTGAAACCGTGCACGTGGTTGTGACCGGCGACCGGGCCCACCTCGCCGGCCGCGAAGAATCCGGCGACGCCGATCGGGCCGAGGGTGTCGCGCAGGGCGAGCGCGTCATGATCGGGCGTGCCGAACATGGCCGAGCCCCGGCCGTTGCAGGAGAACAGCAGGGCGCCGTCCACCCGGCCCCCTTCGGCCAGGTGCGCGTCCAGCAGCTCGTAGAGGTCCTCGTCGGCGGTTTCCGCGTCCCTGACCTGGAAGCGTACGGTGCGGCCGACCGGCACGATGTCGCCGATGGCGACCGCCTCCCGCTCGGGGTCGATGCCGAGCACGCCCCGGATGAGGAAGTCGCCGCGCTCGTGGCGTTCCGCGTATTCGTCCATGGCGATGCCGATCTGCAGGCCGGAGGCGACGAGCTCGCGGTCCTCCTCGTCGAGCGCGCTGACGATGTCCTCCAGCCGGGCCAGCGCGGGCTGGCCGGCGAGTTCCAGCAGCACGTTCTCCTCGGCGCGGGTGACGACCATGGTCGGGCCGATCGGGCGGCAGCCCTGGCTGACCACCGTGCTCACCCGCACCGCGCCGCTCAGCATGACGCCGATGGCGCCCTCGGTGTAGACCTCGCCGTCGGCGAACAGCCGGACCGAACCACGGCCCTGCAGGCCGTTGGCCAGGCCGCCGATGAGCGGCAGGTTCCCCAGCACCTCGCTGGAGTGCTCCACGAAGGCATCGGTCGGGAACGTGTACGGATCGGCGAGCATGATCGCCACCCGGTCGTCCACCTCCCGTTCCGGCAACCCGATCACCACAAATCGGTCATCGGCTCGGAGTGATTCCAGGGCAAATGTGGTCACCCGGGCCTCTCCCAGCGAAGCCGCCCAGGCGCTCACCGACGGGGACAGCTCGACGCCCTGGGCGTCGCCGATCACGCCGGTGGCGCTGCAGCCGATCACCGCCGCCTCGCCCGCCAGCTCCATCGCCCGCTGCCCGGCCTTCGTCACGTCCTCGGCGTCCTCGCCGCAGATGAAGAAACAGACCAGGTCGGCCGGCCCGGTCAGCCCTGCGAGAGCCTGCCGGATCGCGGTCTCCGCGCTCTCCACCAGGTTGGGCCCGACGGCTAGCCCGTCAGCGAACCGGCTTGTCAACACTGCCATCGCGCGCCCCCTCTCATCAGGACAAGTCCGTTATCTCGTGTAGTTCTATTTCATAGCCCTCATGCCCGATTCTCCCCACAACACCGTTCCGGAACTCACCCGATTCGTCACTGAATGGTCAAGATCCGCAGCGCAATCGGATGCGGGTGTTGCATCCGCGACGTAGGCTCAATCCCGTGCACAAATCGCCCGCACCTGCTCCGTCACTGAGCACTCTGCGTGAACTGCGCGAGAGTGGACACGTCCACCGGTCGGTGAAAGCCGAGATCCGGGAGAACCTGCTGGCCCGCCTGCGCGCGGGTGAGCCCCGGTTCCCCGGCATCGTCGGCTTTGACGAGACCGTGCTCCCGCATCTCGAACGCGCCCTCATCGCAGGTCACGACCTCGTGCTCCTCGGCGAGCGCGGTCAGGGCAAGACCCGCCTGATCCGCACCGTCATCGGGCTGCTCGACGAGTGGACGCCGGTGGTGGCCGGGTGCGAGATCAACGACCATCCGTACGCTCCCGTCTGTGCCCGCTGCCGGGGCCTGGCCGACGACGAGATCCGCGTCGCGTGGAAGCACCGCAGCGAGCGGTACGGCGAGAAGCTGGCCACCCCCGACACCTCGGTGGGCGACCTGATCGGCGACGTGGACCCCATCAAGATCGCCGAAGGGCGCACGCTGGGCGACCCGGAAACCGTGCACTACGGCCTGGTGCCCCGGACCAACCGGGGCGTTTTCTCCGTCAACGAGCTGCCTGACCTGGCCGAACGCATCCAGGTGTCGCTGCTGAACGTGCTGGAGGAGCGGGACATCCAGGTCCGCGGCTACAACCTGCGGCTGCCTCTGGACCTGCTGCTGATCGCCAGCGCCAACCCGGAGGACTACACCAACCGGGGGCGGATCATCACCCCGCTCAAGGACCGGTTCGGCGCGGAGGTCCGTACCCACTATCCCAAGACGATCGAGGATGAGCTGGTCCTGATCCGCCAGGAGGTCATCCCCGACATCGGCGCGGACGTGCCCGAGCACCTGGTCGAGATCATCGCCAGGTTCACCCGGCTGGTCCGGGAATCGACCGCCGTGGACACCCGCTCGGGCGTGTCGGCCCGCTTCTCGATCGCGGCCACCGAGACCGCCGCCGCGTCCGCGGTCCGCCGGGCCGCGCTGACCGGCGAGGAGAACGCGGTGACCCGGGTCTGCGACCTGCCCGGCATCGTGCACACGCTGCGCGGCAAGGTGGAGTTCGAGGTCAGCGAGGAGGGCCGCGAGGTCGAGGTGCTGGCCCACCTGCTCCGCCGCGCCACCGCCGAGACCTTCCGCAACACGCTGGGCGGCCTGGAGCTCGCGCCGCTGCTGGAAAAGTTCTCCGAAGGCGCCCAGATCGAATCCGGCGAGCTGGTGCCCGCCACCGAACTGCTGCGCCGGATCGGCCGGGTGGACGGCCTCGCCAAGATCATGTCCCGGATCGGCATGGGCGAGGGGGACGAATCCCCCGGCCACGCCGCCGCCGCCCTGGAATTCACGCTCGAAGGCCTTTACCTGATGCGCCGCCTCTCCAAGGACGACATCGCGGGCGGCGCGGTCTACCGCACATGACGGCCTACCGTTACGGCGAATACCAGGACGGGCCGGATCCGCTCGCCCCGCCCTACGACGTGCGCTCGGCGCTGGACGAGATGGGCGACGCCATCCTGTCCGGCTCCACCCCGCTGGACGCCCTGCGCGACCTGCTCAAACGCGGCCTCCCCGACGCGCCGGACCGGCGCGGCCTGGAAGAGCTCCTCCGCCAGGTACGGCAACGCCGCCGCGAGCTCCGCGAGAACACCCGCCTGGACGGCACCCTCGAACGCGCCCGCGCCCTGCTGGACAAGGCGATCGGCCAGGAACGCGCGGAGTTGTTCCCCGATCCCTCGGACGACGCGCGGTTCCGCGAGGCGGCCCTGGACGCGCTGCCGTCCGACACCGCGCGGGCCGTGCGGGAGCTGGACGAGTACGACTGGCGGTCGGCGGCGGCCCGGCAGACCTTCGAGGAGCTGCGCGACCTGCTGCGCCGGGAGATCCTGGACAGCCAGTTCCGCGGCATGAAGGAAGCTCTCGCCAATCCGGATCCGGAGGCGATGGAACGGGTCCGGCAGATGATGTCCGACCTGAACGACATGCTGGACAGGGACGCCCAGGGGCAGCACACCCAGGAGGATTTTGACTCCTTCATGCGGAAATATGGGGACATGTTCCCGGAGAATCCGCGGAACCTGGAGGAGCTCGTCGATCAGCTTGCCCGGCGGGCCGCGGCCGCGCAGCGGCTGCTGGCCTCGCTCACGCCGCAGCAGCGCGAGGAACTCGCCGGTCTCATGGCCCAGACGCTCGAACGCGCCGGTCTCGCCGACCAGATGCGCCGCCTCGGCGACTCCCTGTACGCCCGGCGTCCCGACCTGTCCTGGAGCTCCCCCGAGCGGGTCAGCGGCGACGACCCGATGGGCATGGGCGACGCCGTGGGCGCCCTCCAGGAACTCGCCGACCTGAGCGAGCTCGAAGCCGCCCTCCGCCAGGACTACCCGGGCGCCCGCCTGGACGACATCGACGAAGCCGCCGTCCGGCGCGCTCTCGGCCGCTCCGGCGTGGACGACCTGGAAGCCCTGCGCCGGATCGAGCGCGAGCTGGAGAACCAGGGTTACCTCCGCCGCAATCGGGGCAAACTGGAACTCACTCCGAAGGCCGTACGCCGCCTGGGCGAGACCGCCCTGCGCCGCGTGTTCGCCTCCCTCGACTCCAGCCGCCGCGGCGACCACGACCAGCGCGACGCGGGCGCGGCGGGCGAGCTCACCGGCTCCACCCGCCCCTGGCGTTTCGGCGACGAGCAGCCCATCGACGTCGTCCGCACCGTCATCAACGGGGTACGGCGCGGCGCGGCGAACGGCCGGGTGCGCCTCTCGGTGGACGACTTCGAGGTCTCCGAGACCGAACGCCGCTCAGCCGCCGCCGTCTGCCTGCTGGTCGACCTGTCCTACTCGATGGCGCTGCGCGGCACCTGGGCCGCCGCCAAGCAGACCGCGCTCGCCCTGCAGGCCCTGGTCGCCTCCAAGTTCCCGCAGGACTCGGTGCAGATCGTCGGTTTCTCCAACTACGCCCGCGTGCTGCAGCCCGACGAGCTGGCCGGGCTCGAATGGGACATGGTCCAGGGCACCAACCTGCACCACGCCCTGCTCATCGCGGGCCGCCACCTCGACCGCCACCCCGACTTCGAACCCGTCGTGCTGGTGGTCACCGACGGCGAGCCCACCGCGCACCTGATGCGCAACGGCGTGCCCCGCTTCGAGTGGCCGCCCTCCCGGGAGACCCTCGAGCTCACCCTCGCCGAGGTCGACAAGATGACCCGCCGCCGCGCCACCATGAACGTCTTCATGCTCGCCGCCGACGAACGCCTGCGCGAGTTCGTGGACGAGGTGGCCCGCCGCAACGGCGGGCGCGTCTTCGCCCCCAGCGCCGACCGCCTCGGTGAGTACGTCGTCAACGACTTCCTACGAGCCCGCCGGCGTACCTGACCAGTTCCTGGTCGAACCCGTCGCCGATATCCCGGTAGGACCGGTAGACGGGCCGCTCCGTTCCGCCGCCCGCGAGCAGGTCGGCCACCCGCTCCGGTTCCGGCAGCACGCCGCCGCCCAGGTAGACGGCCCCGGCCAGCTCGGTGCGCACGCCCTTGTGCCCGGACAGGAAGGTTCCGCGCCGCCACCCGCTCTCCTCGTCCCAGACGAGCGCGCGCCCGTGCCCGAGCAGGATCGTCGCGTCCCGGGGATCGAAGGGATCGTCCCACCAGCGTTCAGCGCCCAGCACCTCGGCCACCCGCGCCACATAAGCGAGGGGAAGCTCCAACCAAGCGTCGCTGTACGCTTCGGGCACGAAGATCATGACGCGTGTTCCATTCTATTAATCGACCGGTTGTTAATTCGCGCGCCACAATATACTCCAGCGGCGGACGATCACTCGTTTCCGGGTTCACCGATATTGTAGGCCAGCTGGGTGCTGTCCCCCGCATACACATTGATGGTCAAACGGATCGGCCGGTCCGGCGAGTGGGCCGTGCGGAACAATTCTAGAACCGGCACGCCCGCGCCGAGGCCGAGAAACACCGCCTCCGCCTGGGTCGGCATCCGGCAGACAATCTCGTCCCGATACCCGACCTGGCCGTGCCCGTGCCGGCGCAGCTCGGTGACCGTGCCGTGTTCGATGTTCTGCGGGGACATGAGCAGGGTGCCCGCGGCGATGTCCATCGGGTAGAAGGACTCCTGGATCGACCAGGGACGGCCGTCGATCAGGCGGTTCATGCTCCGCACGACGACGGTGTCGCCTTCCTCGATGCGCAGCCGTTCCGCCACCTCGGGCGAGGCGGTCCTGATCTCCATCCGGAGGCCCAGCTGCTCGGGTTTCCGGCCCTGCACGCTCACCGCCGCCACGAAAGCGTCGCGGTCGGTGACCTCCACGCCCTCCTCCGCCGAGGCGAGGACCGTGAACGTCACGCGCTCGCGTACGAACGTGCCCCTGCCGTGGCGGGCTTCGACGAGTCCCTCGTTCTGCAGGATCGCGATCGCGAGCCGCACCGTGTTGCGCGAGAGCTTCGCGTCCCCGCGCGAGCCGGAGAGGTGGCCGTACAGCCGCTCCAGCGCCGATTCGGACGGGAGCTGGATGCCCGGCGGCAGCTCCCCCGTGTTGATCTTCGCCCGGAGATCTGCCGCGACCTGACGATAGAGCGCTTCCGCCACGTGAACCCCTTCCCCTGGCAAAGTTAGACCTAGACCACTCATTGGTACAAGCCGCTCATGCCTATGAGTGAGACGAGCCGGTCGTCGTAATACGTCGCACTCATTCCAATGAGTAGCTCAATGGCATGAGTCCGGTCATGAGTTTAACGATGGCCAACAGGGCTGAGTTTATATTCCAACCCTTCCTTCGCAGGCCCTGAGAATGCTGATATAGAGGCCACCGAAGAAAAGGATCCGCCGTGGAATTCATCCTCATCGCGTCGCTGGTCATCGGCGCCGGCATCGCCCTCGCCTTTGTGGCGCTGGCGGTCAACATCGTGCTGACCGACCGGGCGCGGACGCACCACACCTGTGACTACCGGGTGCCGCCATGCCCGATCTGCGCGCGCCGCTACAGCCACAACCGGAGCTAACCACGAGGGCAGGGGCGCTATCCGTCCGGCATAGCCAAACCTGTCCGAACCCTCACAACTCAGGGTCGGATCGCCCTCATATGGTCGGTTTACAGCGTGTCATGCCTGGCAATCGGGGAGTCAGCGGCGACACAGACCCAACATCAGCATGGGGAGTCGCACGTGTTGTACACAATCATCGTTCTGTTCAGTCTCACCGCGGGGCTGGTCGCGCTCAGCGCGTTCATGCTCGTCGTCCACAGTATCCGGCGGGAGGACCGGCGGCGGTCGCTGACCCTCAGCCCGCGGAGCGTGCTGTCGTCGGGGACGCGGCGCATTCTCGGGCTCAGCGTCGATCACACGGCCTGCGTCATTCATCCGGAGCACGCGTGCCCGACCTGTCTGGAGTTGGACCGCGAACTGCGGGTCTGAGATCGGCGTGATTCCGTATGTCTTGCGGGAGCCGTACGGAATCGCACTGCCGGTCTGATCACTGAGGCGATAGCCTCAGCGCATGTCGTTTTCCGACAAGGTGCTGCTGTGGCTGCACATCGCGTTCGCGATCTTCGCGATTGGTCCGCTCACCGCCGTCACGAGTTATGTGCCGCGGTACATCCGGGCGCGTGACCTCAACGTCCTGCGCTTCCTGAAGCGGGCCGGGCGACTGTTCGGGTCGCTGACGCTGGGGGTCTTCCTGTTCGGGGCCTTGCTCGGCCGGTCCGACCTGGCGAAGGTGTACCTGACGGTCTCGATGACCTTGTTCATCGTGGCCGCTGTGCTGCTGGTCATTATCGATCGGGATATGAGCAAGGCCCTCCGGGCTCTCGAGAACGACAACCCGGAGGATGACGCGAAGGTTCAGACCGGGAGGATCGCCGCGCTGGGCGGGGTGACCTCGCTGATCTGGCTGGTGATCCTGGTGCTGATGGTCTTCAACGGGGGCCCCGGGAGTTAGCCGAGCGCCTGGGAGAGGTCCGCGAGCAGGTCGTCGACGGTTTCGATGCCGACCGACAGGCGGACCAGGTCGGCGGGCACCTCCAGCGCCGAACCGGCCACGGACGCGTGTGTCATCCGGCCGGGGTGCTCGATCAGGGATTCGACGCCGCCCAGGGACTCGCCGAGCGTGAACAGCCGCGCCCGGTTGCAGACCTCCACGGCGGCGGCCTCGCCCCCGGCGACCCGGAACGAGATCATTCCGCCGAAACGCTTCATCTGCTTGGCCGCGATCTCATGTCCGGGATGTCCGGGCAGGCCCGGGTACAGCACCTCGGTCACCTTCCGGTGCGCCAGCAGCAGATCCACGATCCGCTCGGCGTTGTCGCAGTGCCGGTCCATCCGCACCGCGAGCGTCTTGAGCCCGCGCAGCGTCAGCCACGCGTCGAAAGGCCCGGCCACCGCGCCCATCGCGTTCTGGTGGTACGCCAGGCGCTCCCCCAGCTCCGCCGACCCGGCCACAAGCGCGCCCCCGATGACATCCGAATGCCCCCCGACATACTTCGTCGTGGAATGCACCACCGCGTCGGCGCCGAGCGCCAGCGGCTGCTGCAGGTACGGCGAGGCGAAGGTGTTGTCCACCACGAGCATGGCCCCCGCGTCGTGCGCGATCGACGCGAGCGCGGCGATGTCGGCGATGCCGAGCAGCGGGTTGGTGGGCGTCTCCACCCAGATCACCTTGGTCTGCGGCCGGACGGCGGCTCGGACCGCGTCCACGTCACTCAGCGGGACCGGGTCGTAGGACAGCCCCCAGGCCTCCAGAACCTTCGCGAATAGGCGAAATGTCCCGCCATAAGCGTCGTTCGGGATGATCACATGGTCACCCGGGCGGCAGACCGCGCGCAGCAGCGTGTCCTCCGCGGCCAGGCCGGACGCGAACGCCAATCCCCGCGCCCCGCCTTCCACGGCGGCCAGGCATTCTTCCAGTGCGGTACGGGTCGGGTTGGCCGACCGGCTGTACTCGTATCCGGAACGAAGCCCACCCACGCCGTCCTGCTTGTAGGTAGATACGGCGTAAATGGGCGGAACGACGGCTCCGGTCAGCGGGTCCGCCTCCTGACCCGCGTGAATGGCCAGGGTCTCAAAGCCTTCAGTCATGCAGTGAGGCTACCGCCACCCGTTCTTCTTCTCGTCCAGTCGCTCGAATCGCGACAGCAGCAGCGGATCGGCCAGCGCGAGTAGCACCACGATGAGCACAAAAATGATTCCGAGGACGGTCATGCCCCCCACCTCCTCTGTAGATAGAACACTTTCGAAGCTTGGGTTCATCTCGCCCGAACGATGGGTTCGGCCGTCCAGGGGTCGGCCGAACGGCCGATGCGGTTTGTCGGTGGGGGGTTCTAGGCTCGGCCAGCGTGGGTGAAGGTTTCGTCAACTGGATCCAGCGGCTCAGCGAGTTCGCCCTGCTGGGGCTGCTGGGGATGATTCTGCTGCTCGAAACCGCGTTGGCGGTGTCACACGGGCAGGCGTCGGCCTTTCTGATTCCGGTGGGCGGTCTGGCGGGGCTGGTGGCCGTGCTGGCGCGCAGCCGGTTCCGGGTGGGCTCGATGGTGACGCTGGTCGTGGTGTCGCTGGTGCTCACCCTCGCCGCCGCGGCGATGGACGATCTTCCGGTGCCAGGCATGGCCGAAGCCGGGGCGTTGATGGTGCTCACGATCAGCGTGTTGCGGTGGGTGCGGCCGCTGAGAGGCGCCGTCGTGCTCGCTGGTGCGGCCCTGATCACGCTGCAGCTGTCGGCCGGGCTGCGGGTGGGCGGCGGCACGCCGGGGGGTGTGTTCGAGGTCCTGTTCTTTGTCGGCTGGGCGGTCGGCGCGGTGACCGGGGCCTATCTGCGGCTGCAGCAGCATCGGCGGGAGGCGGCCGTGGAGGCGGTGCGCCGGTCCGAGCGGCTGGATCTGGCCCGCGAGCTGCATGATCTGGTGGCCCATCACATCACCGGCATCGTGGTCCAGGCGCAGGCGGCCAGAGCCGTCGGCGAGCAGCGGCCGGAGACGGTGCTGCCCGCCCTGGACGCCATCGCTACCGCCGGGGGCGAGGCGCTGACCTCGATGCGCCGCCTGGTCGGGGTGTTACGCGCCGACGAACAGGCCTCGCGCAGTCCGGGGGTCGACCTCGCCGACCTGCGGATCATGGTGGAGCGGTTCGCCGCCCAAGGGCCGCGGGCGAGCTTCGACATCGGCCACGGGGTCACCGATCTGGCGCTCCCGCCGGAGGTTCTGACGACACTGCACCGCGTGCTCCAGGAGTCGCTCACCAACGTCCGCCGCCACGCTCCCGGCGCGGCGTGGGTGGAGGCCGCCCTGAGCGCGCCCCCCGATCTGGTACGGCTCCGGGTCCGCAACGTGGGCTCGCCCGGCGACCCCCGGCTGACCCGGCTGGGGGGCGGGTTCGGCCTGGTCGGCATGGTCGAACGCGTCCAAGCCCTGGGCGGCCAGCTGACCGCCGGTCCTACCAGGGAGAACGGCTGGGAAGTCGTCGCCGAGTTCCCAGCCGTCAGCGCGTCACGAGGAAGGTGAGCGCCGAATGCTTGCCGTGGGTGTTCCCACC
>NZ_BLAE01000014.1:0-35166 GCF_009687865.1 Acrocarpospora macrocephala | reverse complement strand
CCCTTTTGATTTCCCTCGGGCTCCGCCCGACCCCGCCGACGCCGTGGCTGCCCCAACGGAATCACAACCACGGCGATTTGCTTCCAGGGCTTCTGCCCCACCCTCCGCCGTTTCCGGGGCTAGCGCCCCACCTCCCGACGCTTCCGGGCTTCCGCCCCACCTGCCGCCGTTTCCGGGCTTCCGCCCTACCTCCCGCCGTTCCCAGGGCTTCCGCCCCCGCTCCCCGCCGGTGACGGTTTTCGCCGTCCCGGCGCCAAGAGTGCTATGTCCTAGTGGGTTGCGAGGAAGGTTAGGAGGTCCTGGCGGGTGAGGAGGCCGATGGGTTTGCCGTCGTCTAGGACTACGGCGGCGTCGGCTTTTTCTAGGGCGTCGACTGCGCGGGCTACTGGTTCGCCGGAGCCGATCATGGGGAGGGGGGCGGACATGTGGTCGCCCAGGGGGTCCTCGGCGCGGACTTTGCCGCGGTAGAGGCCGTCCAAGAGGTCGCGTTCGACGATGGAGCCGACCACTTCGGCGGCCATCACCGGGGGTTCCTCCTTCATGACGGGGAGTTGGGAGACGCTGTACTCGCGCATGATCGCGATAGCCGTACCGACCGATTCGTGCGGGTGGACGTGGACGAATTCGGGGAGGACGCCGGTTTTGCGGCTGAGTACGTCGCGGACCATGCCCTCGTCGTCGGCGGTGGACAGGAAGCCGTAGTCGGCCATCCACTCGTCGTTGAAGATCTTGGACAGGTAGCCGCGGCCGCTGTCCGGCAGCAGGACCACCACGATGTCGTCGGGTCCGGCCCGCTCGGCCACGCGCAGCGCCGCGACCACGGCCATCCCGCACGAACCGCCCACCAGCAGGGCTTCCTCGCGGGCCAGCCGCCGGGTCATCCCGAACGAGTCCTTGTCCGAGACGGCGATGATCTCGTCGCAGATCGTGGTGTCGTAGGTGGCCGGCCAGATGTCCTCCCCGACCCCTTCCACCAGGTATGGCCGCCCGGTTCCGCCGGAATACACCGACCCTTCCGGATCGGCCCCGATCACCTGGACCCGCCCGCCGGACACCTCCTTGAGGAACCGCCCGGTCCCGCTGATCGTCCCGCCGGTCCCGATGCCCGCGACGAAATGCGTGATCCGCCCGTCGGTCTGCTCCCACAGCTCAGGCCCGGTCGAATAGTAGTGACTGGCCGGATTCTCCGGATTCGAGTACTGATCCGGCTTCCACGCGTTCGGCACATCCCGCGCCAGCCGATCCGACACCGAATAGTACGAATCCGGATGATCGGGCGACACCGCGGTCGGGCACACGACGACCTCCGCCCCGTACGCCCGGAGCACCGCGATCTTGTCCTGGGCCACCTTGTCCGGGCAGACGAACAGGCACTTGTACCCTCGCTCCTGCGCCACGATGGCCAGCCCGACCCCGGTGTTCCCCGAGGTAGGCTCGACAATCGTGCCGCCGGGAACGAGCGCGCCGCTCTTCTCGGCCGCCTCGACCATCCGCACCGCGATGCGGTCCTTCACCGAGCCACCGGGGTTGAAATACTCCACCTTGGCCAGAACCTGGGCGGGAGCGCCCGCCGCAACCTTGCGCAGCCGTACGAGCGGGGTGTTGCCCATCAACTCGATCAGCGAATCGTGTACGCGCACCGCGAGAACCACCTTTTGTACTGGAGCGTTTTGCCGAAGCTTTGTCAGCCTGCCGGTAGCCGGGGTCCCGAGGGGGTGGCCAGGACTCGGCTAGTTTCTGTCTCACACCGTATATGGGGGAGGCTGGTGTGATCTGGACTCCGGGAGCGGTCAGAGCCGCGCGCCGCATCGCCACCGCGGCCGTGGTCGGCGGTGGTGGCCTGACCGCGCTGGGCGCCGCCGCCTACGGCCTGCTCTTCGCCGAAGCCCTGCTGGCCCGCCGGATCGTCGGCCAGCCCCACGGCCTGGACGGCCCGCCGTCCGACGGCCTGTACGGCGCCGACTTCCCTGGCCAGCCTATCCGGCTGGCGATGCTGGGCGACTCCACCTCGGTCGGCCTCGGCACCACCACCCCGGCCCACACCCCGGGCGTGAGCATCGCCAACGGCCTGGCCGCGGTGGCCGAACGCCCGGTCCGGCTGACCGTGGCGGGGCAGTCCGGCGCCGCCTCCGCCGATCTGGCCGTGCAGGTGGACCGGGCGCTCCAGGCTCACCCGGAGATTGCGGTGATCTTCATCGGGGCCAACGACGTGACCACGCAGACGCCGCCGGCTCAGGCCGTACGGCATCTGCAGAAGGCGGTGCGGCGCCTCAGGGAGGAGGGATGCGAAGTCGTTGTCGGGACATGTCCGGATCTGGGGACAGTGCGACCGATCGCGCAGCCGTTGCGGTGGGTGACCCGGCGGTGGAGCCGGCAGCTCGCGGCCGCGCAGACCGTGGCCGTGGTCGAGGCGGGCGGGCGCACGGTGGCCTTCGCCGACCTGCTCGGACCGGAATTCATGACATACCCGGCAGAGATGTTCGGACCCGATCGATTCCATCCATCTGACCGAGGCTACCTACAGGCCGCTTACACGGTGCTACCGTCTGTATGCGCCGCGTTGGGGTTGTGGCCAGAACCGGAACCCGAGCGCGTCGAAGGCTCGCAATACCTTCTGGCGGCGATGGCCGTGGAGGAACCCGGCACCGAGGTCACGGCGACCCGCGTCGCCGGCCGAGCGGTCGGCCCCCACGGACGGTGGGCGGCCCTGCTCCGCCGGAGGCACGGGCCGATGCCCGGCAACGCCTAGGACCGGTCACCTTCCGCGTCCGGACCGTCACCCCCTGGAGGAGTGAAATGATCCGGCCTAATGCTCTCGCGCTCGCCCTGCTGGCCAACGGAGCACTAGTGGCGTGCTCCGGCAGCGATGCGGCCTCCACCTTCCCGGCCTGGCAGAACACCCAGGTGAACGTGGTCAGCCGGGTGTCGACCGGGGCGGGGGTGGCGGCGACCACCTCGATGCGTCCGGACGGGACGCTGGAGACGGTGGCGCTCGATCTGGCCAGCGGCAAGAAGTTGTGGGCCTACCCGGCCACGATGGCCGGGCGGCTGCCCGGGATGGGGGTGCAGACGCCCGCGACCGTGGAGACCGGCGCGGGTCACGCCGTGGTGGCGGCCGTCGATCCCACCAAGCAGGGCAAATGGAACGCGACGCTGTCGGTGCGGGACGCGAAGACCGGGCAGCAGAAGTGGGCCCGGCCGGTCCACTCGACGTTCGGGCCGCAGCGGTGCGGGCCTTACCTGTGCCTGTCGGAGCACACGGCGCTGGCGGGGGCGCGGATGGTGGTGCTGGATCCGCAGACCGGCAAGATGCTGTGGCGGCTGCCGGGGATCGCCGAGGTCGAGTGGTCGGATCAGAACCGGGTCGTGGTGCTGCGGCTGGCGGCCAATCCGGTGCTGGAGGCGTACGAGCTGAAGACCGGCAAGGCGCAGTGGCAGCTGCCGATCGAGCAGGCACTGGGCGAGGGCATCGATCTGTCCGGTGGGTGGGCGTTCGGGGCCACCGGGGACAAACTGGTGGGGTATGTCGCGCCTTATACGAACCAGCGGAGCAAGAAGACGTCCACGTTCGGGCTGTTCTCGGTGCGGCTGTCCGACGGGATGGTGGACTGGATGCGGCCGTCCGTGGTGCGGGTGTATCCGAGCGGCAATCCGGCGTACGCGCCGGTGGTGCGGCCGGTCGACCAGCAGGGGCAGTATGGCGGGTTCGCCCGGCTGGACGGGGAGAGCGGGCGGGTGCTCGGGCAGATCACCGCGACCCAGGTGCCCGGGTCCGGATGGTGGCTGGCGTTTCCCCCGAGGATGGACAAGCTGGGCTTCCTCCAGCACAACACCCCGAGCGCGGCATACGACCTGGCGAGCGGCCAGAAGGCCGAGGTGAAGGGTCTCAAGGCGTGGTCGTTCTGCGTCACCGATCCGCAGCCGCTGAAGCTGGCCGGGAACGTCACGCCCGGTTTCTACTCGATCGCGGCGCTGTGCGAGTTCGATCTGGCGACCGGCAAGCGGGTGGCGGGGGCCGGCGCGCCGCCGTCGTGGTTCACCGGGAGCCAGGGCGGGTGGCGGCTGTGGCGGGACGAGAAGGGCGCACTGCACGCGATCAAGGACGAGGCGGCGACGGCTCCGGGGATGTACGGGTAACCGTACAAAGTTCTGGGCCGGGTGTGGCTTCATTTTTACTGCGCGGTAACCTCCGAAGGGAGCCCCAGCCGTACAACCCCAGGAGAGCCACATGCCCGAGGCAGTCATCGTCGCGACCGCGCGCTCGCCGATCGGCCGCGCCTTCAAGGGGTCGCTCAAGGACATCCGTCCGGACGACCTGACCGTACAGATGATCAGCGCCGCGCTGGCGAAGGTCCCGCAGCTGGATCCTGCCACGATCGACGACATCATGGTCGGCTGCGGCCAGCCGGCCGGGGAGCAGGGATTCAACATCGCCCGGGTGGTCGCGGTGCGGCTCGGGCTGGACGGGGTGGCGGGGACGACCGTCCAGCGCTACTGCTCGTCGTCGTTGCAGACCACGCGGATGGCATTCCACGCGATCAAAGCCGGGGAGGGCGACATCTTCGTGTCGGCCGGGGTCGAGTGCGTGTCCCGATACGGTAGTGGGGCGGCCGACCTGCCTGACGCCATGAACAGCGTGTTCCTGGACGCGAAGGGCCGTACCGACGCGGCCGCCGCGGGCGGGGCCGGGGTGTGGCACGATCCGCGCGAGGACGGGCTGCTGCCCGATGTCTACATCGCGATGGGGCAGACCGCGGAGAACGTGGCCTCGCTCCGGTCGGTGTCCCGCAAGGAGCAGGACGAATTCGGGGTACGGTCCCAGAATCTGGCCGAGAAGGCGCTGGCCAACGGCTTCTGGGAGCGGGACATCACCCCGGCGACGCTGCCCGACGGGACCGTGATCAGCAAGGACGACGGGCCGCGGGCGGGCACCACGTATGAGGCGGTGTCCCAGCTGAAGCCGGTGTTCCGGCCGGACGGCACGGTCACCGCGGGCAACTGCTGCCCGCTCAACGACGGCGCGGCGGCCGTGGTCGTGATGAGCGACACCAAGGCCGCGGAGCTGGGCATCACGCCGCTGGCCCGGGTGGTGTCGACCGGGGTGACCGGTCTGTCGCCGGAGATCATGGGGCTTGGGCCGGTGGAGGCTTCCCGGCGGGCGCTGGCGCGGGCCGGGATGGCCATCGGGGACGTCGACCTGGTCGAGATCAACGAGGCGTTCGCGGCCCAGGTCATCCCGTCCTACCAGGAGCTCGGGATCGACCTGGACCGGCTGAACGTGAACGGCGGCGCGATCGCGGTGGGGCATCCGTTCGGGATGACCGGGGCGCGCATCACCTCGACACTGATCAACAGCCTGCAGTTCCACGACAAGGCGATCGGCCTGGAGACCATGTGCGTGGGCGGCGGGCAGGGCATGGCCATGATCCTGGAGCGGCTCAGCTGACCCAGCTCAGTCCGCATTCCCCTGGCGGCGCCAGAATGCCTGGCAAGCTGGCCATTCATTCGGCCCTGCTCGGTCGGCATTCCCCCGGCGTCGCCAGAATGCCTGGCGAGTCGGCGGTTCGTTGCGCAGAGGTGCTCAGCTTGTCGTGCTCAGCCTTGGAAGTCGGGACCGGCTTTGGTGATCCGTACCCGGATCAGGACGCGCCGGTCCTGCTCCATGGCGGCGCGGTAGTCGTCCCAGTCGGGGTGTTCGCCGCTGATGTCCCGGTAGTAGGCGACCAGGGGTTCCATGGCATCCGGCAGCGACAGGACGTCGGCGGTCCCCTCGACCTGCACCCAGGGGCCGTAGAACCCATCGTTCATCACCGTCAGGAACACCTGCGGATTTTTCCGGACATTTCGCGTTTTGACGGCGGTCTCGCGGGTGCTGATCACCACGCGACCTTCGGCGTCGGCGCCCACCGTCACCGGCGACATCTGCGGACGGCCATCCGCGTGCCAGGTCATCAGGACGGCACGATGGTTGGCGCGGACGAATTCGAGAGCTTTCGCTGCATCCATGCCGTCCATCATGCTGGAACGATCAAGCGCCCGCACCGGTGACCGGCACGGGCGCGAAGCAGGTGTTTCTAGAAGAAGTGGCCGCGGCGCCGGCGCTCGTGCTCCAGCACGATGGCGGCAGCGTAGCCGTGGGTCAGCCCGTGCTCATCCGCGAGCCAGTTTGCGCGCTCGTCGCAGCGCAGGAAAGCCGGGCCGTTGTCGATGGCTTGAAACCACTCTGGGAGTTCGCGACCGGTAATGGATGGGACGCGCGCGATCAGCTTTGTCTGTGTCTCCGGTGAGTGGTTCAACGACATGGGCACCTCCACGGGTAAGGCTCCTTTTGGTTGACACTGCCTCACTCATCGGGGCTTGACAAGACCCCATTAGACATCCATTCGTTACGAGATGTTGATCATTCGTTGCCGTGGGTATCTCTTGACCTAAAAACAAGACGCCCCCCGGAACTCCCGGAAGGCGCCTGTTCTGGTACGGCTTACGCCGCGACGATCAGTCGTCGCCGCTGAAGTAGCTCAGCAGCCGCAGGACCTCCAGGTAGATCCAGACCAGGCTGAGCGCCAGGCCGAAGGCCATCAGCCAGGAGAACTTCTCCGGCACCCCGGCCCGCACGCCCTCGTTGATCTGGTCGAAGTCGAGGAGCAGGAAGAAGCAGCCCAGCAGGATCATGCCGACGCTGAACGCGATCGCCAGCGGCCCGCCGGACCGCAGCCCGAGCCCGCCGTCCACGAAGAAACTCGCGATGAGATTCACCAGGATCAGACCGACCGCGGCGATCGCCGCGCCGATCACGAACTTGGTGAACTTCGGCGTCGGCCGGAAGATCTTCAGCGAGTAGACCGCGAGCGTGCCGAGGAAGGCCATCATCGTGCCGATCACGGCCTGCAACACGATCCCGGGGTAGCGGGCCTCGAAGAAGTTACTGATCACCCCGAGGAACACGCCCTCGAAGGCCGCGTAACCCAGCACCAGCGCCGGATTCGGCCGCTGGGTGAAGGAAACGATCAATCCGAGCACGAGGGCCACCAGCGCGGCCCCGACCCCGATCCCGATCCCCCAGCCCAGGTACCAGGAAGTACCGGCCGTAGCGAGGATCACCCCAAGGACGATGAAGCCCTTCATGACGACGTCGTCCATCGTCATGGTCCGCGAAATCGTCGGCGGCGCGTACGACGGCGCGTTGTACATCTCGTTCAGCTGCTGAGGACTCGGCGCGGGTCCCGACCAGCCCTGCTGGCCGACGCTCCCCCGCCGACTAAATATCGGGTTCCTGCTCTCCACCATTCCTCCACGAAGCGGGCTACATGATCAGCGTAGTGCCATGCTCCCTTGTGAACGAGGCTCCCGCAAGAGCAGCCACTACACCACATCGCCCAACGCGCCAACCCCTGGCGAAGTTCCCGGCGATTCTTCGATGAAGGTGAGCACGCCGGGAGCCGGTGGTCAGGTAGCCAAGATCGGGGCATGACGCGATCATTGTTCCCTGCCATCGCGCATGGGATATCTCGGGAGCGTCTGATGGAGTTTCGGGTCCTTGGCCCGGTTGAGGCCTGGCACGGTGGGCGGCGGGTGCCGCTGGGCGGGCCGAAACCCCGGGCTCTGCTCGCGGCGCTGCTGCTGGAGTTCCCCCGGGTCGTGTCGGCGGACCGGCTGATCGACCTGCTCTGGGACGAACGGCCGCCCGGGTCGGCGCGGGCGTCCATCCAGACCTACGTCTCCACCCTCCGGCGCGGCCTGACCGTCCCCGGCCAGCCCGAGGTGATCGAGACCCGCCCGCCCGGCTACCTGCTCCAGCTGCGCGAGGACCAGCTGGACCAGCTGGTGTTCGACCGGCTGGTCGGCGAGGGCCGCTCGGCCGCCCGCGCCGGACGCGCGGACGAGGCGGCGCAGGCGTTCGGCGACGCCCTGAAGTTGTGGCACGGCGACTCGCTGGGCGGGATCGGCGAGGCCCTGCGGACCGAGGCCGCCGCCCTGGACCACAAGCGCCTGGAGGTGACCGAGGAGCGGGTCGCCGCCGAACTGCTCCTGGGCCGCTACGGCGCGACCGTGGCCGAGCTCACCGCGCTGGTCGGCGCGCATCCGCTGCGCGAGCGCGCCCGCGGCCAGCTGATGACCGCCCTGTACGGCCTCGGCCGCCAGAGCGAGGCACTGGCCGTCTACCACGAGGGGAGGCGGGCACTCGCCGCGGAACTCGGCCTCGACCCCGGCCCTGACCTGCAACGCTTGCACGCGACGATCCTCCGCGGCGAGCCTCTCGCCCAGGAAAGCCCGCCGGTGACCATAGCCGAGGCGCAGGGGCGCGCGGTGATCCCCGCCCAGCTCCCGCCCAGCGTGCCCGACTTCACCGGCCGGGAGGAGCTGGTCGGCGAGATCGTGGACGGGCTCGTGGTGGCGGGGAACGCGCCGCCGGTCTTCGTGATCTGCGGGAAGGGCGGGGTGGGCAAGTCCGCGCTGGCCGTGTTCGTGGCGCACGCGGTGTCAGGGGCGTACCCGGATGGACAGCTCTTCGCGGACATGCGCGGGTGCACCGATCTGCCCGCCGGGCCTGAGGAGGTGCTGGCCCGCTTCCTGCGCGCGCTTGGGGTGGAGCCCGGCTCGCTGCCGGATTCGTTCCAGGATCGGCTCGATCTCTACCGGAGCCTGCTGTCCCAGCGGCGGGTGCTGGTGGTGCTCGACGACGCGCGCTCCGAGCGGCAGGTCCGGCCGCTGCTGCCCGCCGGGAGGGGCTGCGCGGTCCTGGTCACCGCGCGGGGCAGGTTCCCTGGTCTGGGCGGAGCTCGGGCGATTGACCTGGAGGTCATGGCTGAGCCGGCTGCCTTGGACCTGCTCGCCGGGATCGTCGGCTCCGATCGGGTTGCGGCGGAACGTGCGGCCGCAGGCGAGATCGTGCGGCTCTGCGGGGGGTTACCGCTGGCCGTGCGTACGGCCGGGGGGCGGCTGAACACGCGTCGCCACTGGCCGTTGAGCGTGCTGGTCGACCGGCTGAGCGACGAGCGCTGGCGGCTGGACGAGCTGTCCGCCGGTGATCTGGAGGTGCGCTCCAGCGTCGCCTTCAGCTACCGGTTGCTGGATGAGGAGGCCAAGGCGGCGTTCCGGCGGCTGGCGGTGCTGGGCGGCCCCGACTTCCCGGCCTGGATCGCCGCGCCCCTGCTCGACCTGCCGCCGCGCGCCGCCGAGGACGTGGTGGAACGGCTGGTCGACGCGCAACTGCTGGACTTCGTCGCGGTCGACGCGGTCGGCCAGGTCCGCTACCGGCTGCACGAACTGCTCCGGGTGTACGCCAGGGAGCGGGCCCAGCAGGAGGAGTCGGAGGCGGACCTGCGGGCGGCGGTCGGGCGCGTGCTGGGCAACTGGGTGTTCCTGATCTCGCGGATCGCCGAACGTACCCCGCCCGGCGAGATCCCGCTCCGCCGCGAGTACAGCACCGCACGCCCGGTCGACGACGACCTGGTCAGGCGGCTGCCGTCCGATCCGGTGGCGTGGCTGGAGGCGGAGACGCCGGCCCTCATCGCGGCGGTCGAGCGAGCCGCCGGGATGGACCTGGACGTGGCCGCCTGCGACCTGTCGGTCGCGCTCTCCTTCTCGGTGTTCTTCGTCGGCTCCCGGCTGGCCGAGTGGAGCCGCAGCCACGACGCCGCGCTCGCCGCCGCCCGCCGGTCAGGGAACCAGATGGGCGAGGCCACGCTGCTGGCCGCGCACGGGCAGATCTACTACGAGATGGACCGCTACGAGGATGCGACCACCTACTACGAGCAGGCCCTGTCCCGGTACGCGGCGGCGGGCGACGTCCGGGGCGAAGCCGCCGTCCTGGCCGGGATGGGCAACGCGCGCCGGGAGCAGTGCCGGCTGCGGGAGGCGCTCACCCACCTCGGCCGGGCGGTCGAGATCTTCCGTACGCTCGGCGACGACGCCGCCATCGGGCACGCGGCGCGGCTGTCGGCCACCGTGCACCTGGAGCTCGGCGACTTCGACCGGCTGCCGCCGTTGCTGGCCGAGGCGCTGGCGGCGTACCGGCGGGTGGGGAGCAGGCGCGGGGAGGCGCTGACCGTGCGCACGATCGGGCTGGCCTACCGGGCGGTCGGCGATCATGCGCGGGCCGAGCAGGCGTGCGAGGCCGCGCTGCGGATGTTCCACGAGCTCGGCGACCAGTTCATGGCCGCGTACGGCGTGCAGGCCCTGGCCAAGACCCGGATCAGGCTGGGGCGGGGGGAGGCCATGCTCGCGCCGCTGGAGGAGGCGCTGGAGGTTTGCCGTGGCCAGCTCGACCGGTGGGGGCAGGCGTTGCTGCTCCGCACCATCGGCGAGTTGCATCTGGCCGGGGGACGGCTGGTGGAGGCCCGGACGGAGCTGGCCGCGGCCATCGCGCTGTCCGACGCGCTGGGCACGCCGCTGCCCGCGGCCAGGGCCAGGCGCGATCTTGCCACCGCGCTGGACCTGGCCGGGGACTCCGGCCAGGCCGAGGTGGTACGGGAGCAGGCGATCGAGATGTTCCGCCGGTACGAGGCGCGGGAGCTCGCCGAGTTGACCGGGGCGGGTGGGGCGCCCGCGCGGCTCGACCTGCCGTGGTGAGTCGTTACTGGCGGGCGGGGCCGTACATGGCGGTGGCGGTTCCGGTGACGAAAGCCCAGTAGCGGTCGCCGTAGGACCAATGCCACCACTCGGTGGGGTAGTTGACGAAGCCTGACGCGGTGAGGGCGTCGATGAGGATCTGGCGGTTCTTTCGCTCCGCTGGGGAGATGTCCGGGGAATCGGTGTAGCAGGGGCCTTCCGTGCCCACCGGGGTGGCGTTGACTTCGGTGCCCATGGGGAGTTCCGTACCGTCCGGTGTGCAGAGGGTCAGGTCGACGGCGGCTCCGGCCACGTGCGGCGCGACCTCGGGCGGCGAGATGTAACGGGCCGTCTCGGCGCGGAGTTGCCCCTCGGTCCAGCCCGGCCGCGCCGCGCGCAGCTCGTCGAGCGACTCCTGGAAATACCGCTCCTGAAGCCGGTACGGGCGATAGCCCTCCACCACGAGCAGCCGGAGCTGGCCGGGCAACCCGTCCTGAACCGTCCGCAGGCGGTCGGCGACGCTGTGCCGTACGTGCGCGAAGGCGCCGGCCGGGTCGGCGAGGCGTGGGTCGAGCCGGAAGCCGCCCTGGGCACGCAGGTCGACCAGCGGCTCGCCGCATTCAGCGACGGCGAGGTCGCGGATTCTGGGGTCCGACAACAGCACGATTTCTGACATCCTGCGCTTCTTTCCAGAGATGAGAATGACCGGCTCCACATATCGGGAGCCGGTCATCACTGACATGGAGAAGACTTCGCGAGACGCCTATATGACCCCTCAAAGAGCTCTACAAAGACCGTATACGGGCGTTTTTAGAACATTAGTTTCCGCCTTGTAGTGATCCGCAAGCAGCGCGACGGCGCGGTCAAACGCCACCTTCTTGACGCGGTTGTGGCAAGGACGAGCGGCCGACATCCGCCACGACAGGCCGGCCACGATCATGCTCTACCCCATCGCACCGCGCGCAGCATGATCAGAGGACTCTCTGAAACTTTCGGAAATATAGCCCAACTTTCGGCACAACTGGCCCGTTTTTGATCACCCAAAAGAAGTCTCTACCGATCAACCTCGATCTCGATCGTCCAGAAGAGGTCAGTGAACAGGCCAAACGCATCATCAATGAACCACCAATCAAGATCAGATTTCCGATATGTTTCTGAAAGTTGTTGACAGCTCGATGGAGTCGACACACACTTTCACCATCGACAGACCGCAACCACTGTCGATCCAGGTCACGCGCCCCGACCTGGTCCTCCGGCCGTCGACCACACGACGACCGGGCACCTCCGCCGCGTTGTACGGCGCCGACGCGCGGCGGCTCTCACCCTGTCCACCGACAGCTCCCGTCGGGTCGTATCGCGCTGCCCGGCCTCCCCCGGCCGGCCTTCACGAGGAGAAGCACGCACATGAACGACTCCCCCGCCCACCCGAAGAGCCGCAGACGCGGCCGCACCAGGCTGCTCATCGGCGGCGTCTGGGCCGCGGCGCTGGCCCTGGTCACGATGATGCCCGGCATCGCCCACGCGGCCGTCACCACAAACCAGACCGGCACCAATAACGGCTACTTCTATTCCTTCTGGACTGACAGCCAGGGGACGGTCTCCATGGAACTGGGGTCCGGCGGCAATTACAGCACCTCATGGAGCAACACGGGGAATTTCGTTGCAGGTAAGGGCTGGAGCACCGGCGGACGCAGAAGCGTGACCTATTCCGGCAGCTTCAACCCGTCCGGCAACGCATACCTGACCCTCTACGGCTGGACGAGAAACCCACTCATCGAGTACTACATCGTCGACAACTGGGGCACTTATCGGCCCACCGGAACATTCAAGGGCACAGTTACCAGCGATGGCGGCACGTACGACATCTACCAGACGACGCGCACCAACGCGCCCTCCATCGAAGGCACCAGAACTTTCCAGCAGTACTGGAGCGTCCGGCAGTCGAAGAAAACAGGCGGAACCATAACTAGCGGCAACCACTTCGACGCATGGGCCAGCAGGGGAATGAGTCTGGGCAGCCATGACTACATGATCCTCGCCACCGAGGGCTACCAGAGCAGCGGCAACTCCAACATCACGATCGGCGGCACCGGTGGCGGCGGGGGCGGCGGCGGTGGTGGGGGCGGCGGCGGAAGCTGCACCGCATCCCTGTCCGCAGGTCAGCAGTGGAGCGACCGCTACAACCTCAACGTCTCGGTCTCCGGCTCCACCAACTGGACCGTGACGATGAACGTGCCATCCCCAGCGAAGATCATCGCCACCTGGAACATCAGCGCCAGCTACCCCAGCGCCCAAGTCCTAACCGCCAGACCCAACGGCAACGGCAACAACTGGGGCGTCACCATCCAGCGCAACGGCAACTCGACCTGGCCAACGGTCTCCTGCAGCGCAAGCTGACCCTCGAAACACCGCACCTGTGGCGCGGCGGCCCATGACCGCCGCGCCACACCGCGTCCCGCAGGCGCCAGCTTCCTCGATCTTGCTTGTCTTGACTCGTACCATGTGACCTCGAGAAATGGTCTTGTGGATCACCCCCCTATCCATGGATTCCCTGTGATGGCACGTAGGGGGCAATTGATGAACGAAGCGACTGTGACGGGCACCACCGGGTGGGTGAGTGCGCGGCGACTGTGTGGCATCGCTAAGCGGTCTTCTGTACGGGCGGTGGCGGCCGTGGCTGTGGCCGCAATGGCCACGGCTGTGGGGGTGGAGACGAGGCCGGCCGGGGCGGTGGTTCCGGGCGACAATGGCAAGATCGTGTTTGGTAGCGAGCGGGATGGCGACTACGAGGTGTACGTCATGAACGCGGACGGCACCGGGCAAACACGTCTCACCAGCAATGCCGCGAATGACAGCCAGCCGACGTGGTCGCCGGACGGTACCAAAATCGCCTTTATCAGTAACCGCGGCGGCAACTTCGATGTGTACGTGATGGGCGCCGACGGCAGCGCGCCGACCAACCTCACCAACAACGCGGCAAGTGACAGCTCGCCAACGTGGTCGCCGGACGGCACAAAGATTGCTTTCCGCAGCGACCGGGACGGCAACTCCGAGGTCTATGTGATGGGAGCCAACGGCAGCACGCCGACCAACCTCACCAACAACGCTGGGGATGACGGAGATCCGGCCTGGTCGCCGGACGGAACCAAGATTGCCTTCCGCAGCAACCGGGACGGCAACGGCGAGGTCTACGCCATGAACGCCAACGGCACCGGCCAGGTCAACCTCACCAACAACGCCGCGACTGACAGCCATCCGGCCTGGTCGCCGGACGGCACCCGGATCGCCTTCCCCAGTGATCGGGACGGCAACCTCGAGGTCTACGCGATGAACCCCAACGGCACCAGCCAGATCAACCTCACCAACAACGCCACCATTGACGACTGGCCGGCGTGGTCGCCAGACGGCACCAAGATCGCCTTTCAGACCGATCGGGACGGCAACCTCGAGGTCTACGCCATGAACCCCAACGGCACCAGCCAGACCAACCTCACCAACAACCCCGCACACGACTTCCAACCAGACTGGGCAATCGCCCCGACCCCGCCCTGCACGATCACCGGAACCGCCGCAGCCGACACGCTATCCGGCACCCCCGGCGACGACGTAATCTGCGGCCTGGGCGGCAACGACCACCTCAACGGCCGCGGCGGCAACGACACCCTCATCGGCGGTCCCGGCGACGACATCCTCAACGGCCACAGCGGCAACGACACCCTCGACGGCGGCGAGGGCCACGACCGCCTCAACGGCAACGCGGGCAAGGACACCCTCAACGGAGGCCCCGGCAACGACCGCCTGAACGGCGCCAGCGGCGACGACACCCTCAATGGCAACGAAGGCGACGACATCCACTGGGGCGGCAGCGGCAACGACACCCTCAACGGCGACGGCGGCACCAACTACAACAACGGAGGCTCAGGAGCCGACTCCTGCACCAACCCCTCAACCGGCCCCGGCTGCCCCTGACCCGCCGCGACCTTGGCATACGACAGGCGGCCCATCCTCCTGGTGCCCGACCGGGAGGCGCGCAGGGCCTCCAGCCGGAGGCCGGAGGGACCCCCGAATCATGGGTGCGACAGACGCTTAAGCATGCCGGGCCAGGTGCCTGGTCGCCGAATGGGCGGGGCACTCAGTCGCCGTTCTGCTGAACGTCTATGCGAAGTCCTCGCGGGCCAAGAGGAGATCGCTCGGCAGCGAATCGCCGCCGCACTGGGGGCCTGATGACCTTGAAAACTTGGGCCCGTATTCGGCCCGATCAAGCGTAGAACTCCGCCCACGGCCGTACACAACCGGATCAGACGCCAAGAAGCCTGTGACCAGGAAAACCCCAGGTCACAGGCTGTTTTTGAGTGGTCACGGAGAGTGCCCCCGGCGGGAGTCGAACCCGCACAACAGCCCTTTTAAGGGGCTTGCCTCTGCCATTGGGCTACGGGGGCGCCGCGATCATACGTCACGGAGCGCACATCTGTAACTGGTGAGACTTTACGCCGCAACTTGCCCTTCTAGACAGCATGTCGGGCGCCGGAATCCGTTGCCCTGTCGGGGAATATGCGGTCTTTGGAGGGGGCGAGAGGGTGGTGGAGGCGGTGGGTCTCAGAGCAGTCTTGGTGAACTGTGAGTAACCGCCAGGAAAGGGACGAAAGCCCTTGGGGATGGCCGCCGGGATGGTGGGGGCGGGCATGCGGGCGGCTCGCTCGGTGGGGGGTGCCAGGCGAGGGGGCGGGGGGTGAGGTCAGCTCGTTCACGAGGCGATCTCAGGTCGGTCAGGGCGATGCACGGTCAAAAGGTATCGAAAACTGGCGCACAGTGGACCGGCCCACCCCCGGGAATCTTGTTCGCCTGGGTTGGGCCGGTCGGATTGCCCGGCGCGGCCGGGCCTGGTGTGTACGCCGGGGAGGGCAAGATGGTCGGTCGCGGAGGTCGCGTGTCGACACATCCCGGAGACGGCCGGCTGGTGTCTCGGGGCCTCGTGGTCGGTCGCAGAGGTCGCGTGTCCACATGTGCTGGAAATGGCGCGTATCCGTGCGCCATGGTCGGCCGCAGAGGCCGCGTGTCGACGCGTGTGGGAAATGGCCGACGGGGCCTCGTGGTCGGCTGTGGAGGTCGTGGGTTGGGTGCCCGCTCTCGGGTGTGCGTGGGGAACGCATGTTGGGAGAGGGCGCTGGTCCACTCGGTAGGCCCCCTCTCGCGCGTGCGTGCGAAATGATGCACGACGCCCGAGGAGGGGGGTTCGTCGGTCGTGCCCGGGGGTGTCGGGTTAGCGCTTCTGGTTGGTGGCGGCTGCGGCTTTGAACTCCTGGCGTGGGTTCTCGATCGCGCCCAGGGAGATGGTCTCCCGCTTGAAGAACAGCGACAGTGTCCAGTCGACCAGCACGCGGACCTTGCGGTTCGTCGTCGGCACCCTGGACAGATGGTACGTGCGGTGCATGAACCACGCTGGGAATCCGCGAAGCTTTACCCCGTACACGTTGGCGACGCCCTGGTACAGGCCGAGGCCGGCGACCGAGCCCGCGTACCGGTGGCGGTAGACGCGCAGGGGGCGGCCGCGTAGGTGGGCGGTGATGTTGTCGCCGAGGACCTTGGCCTGGCGGACGGCGTGCTGCGCGTTGGGGGCGCAGTATTCGCCCGCTTTGGTGACGTCGGGGACGCCGGCCACGTCGCCGGCGGAGAAGGCGTCCTTGACGCCGGTGACGGTGAGGCGGGTGGTGGTCATGATGCGGCCGCGCTCGTCCAGCGGGAGATCGCCGGAGTTGACGACGGGGGAGGGTTTGACGCCGGCCGTCCAGACGATGGTGGCGGATTCGAATTCGTCGCCGTCGGAGGTTTTGACCAGGCCGCCCTCGCAGGACTGCAGCATGGTGCCCATTTTCAGCTCGATGCCTCGGCCGCGGAGTTCCTGCGCGGTCCACTCGCCCATCTCGGGCCCGACCTCGGGCAGGATCCGGTCGCTGGCCTCGATCAGCACCCAGCGCAGGTCCGCGCGCTTGATGGTCGGGTAGTACTTGATCGCGTCCTCGGTCATGTCCTCCAGCTCGGCGAGCGCCTCGATGCCAGCGAAACCACCGCCGACCACCACGAAGGTGAGCGCGCGGCGGCGGACTTCGGGGTCGTCGCTGGATTCGGCGCGGTCGAGCAGGCCCAGGACGCGGTTGCGCAAGGTGATCGCTTCGGCGATGGTCTTGAACCCGATGGCGGCTTCGGCCAGGCCGGGGATCGGGAGCGTACGGGAGATCGATCCGGCGGCCATGACCAGGATGTCGTACTCGATCTCGCGGGGGTTGCCCGCGACCGGTTCGAAGGTGACGCTCTTGTGGTCGTGGTGGATCTTGGAGACGCGGCCGTTGAGGATGCGGGTCGCGCGCAGGACTCGCCGGAGCGGGACCACGACGTGGCGCGGGGAGATGTTCCCCGCCGCGGCCTCGGGGAGGAACGGCTGATAGGTCATGTACGACTGCGGGTCGATGAGGGTGACACGCACCTGGCCGGACCGGAGTTCGCGGCGCAGCGTGCGCTGGAGACGCAGGGCGGTGTACATCCCGACATATCCGCCACCGACAATGAGGATGTGCTTGGCGTTGAGGTTCACCGTAGGCGCCCTTCAGATTGCTTGTGAAAGCATTCACAAGCCTACGTCATCCCACCAGGCCGACACCAATCGGCCCTGACAGCAACATAGGCGACATTTCCGGAAAGGCAACGTTGGCCTGGAGTTTCCTGGGGGAAGATCGACTGATATTTCGCGACGTGATGGACTTCACACTTGTGAAGCGCTTCACAAGCTCACCGCCGGCTCGACCGTGCAGGACCGCCAGCTCGACCGTGCAGGATGCCGGCTCGGTTTCGACTGGATAGGTTCGGCGTGTCCGACTCGATGCGCGGGAGGTGCATCGCAAGCAAAGGGAGGCTGAGGTGACGGAGCAAGAACAGGCGTGGGGCGGGCCGCTATGGGCGGCGGCCGACCTGATCACGCCGATGGCGGTGCGGGTGGCGGCGACGCTGCGGGTCGCGGACGCGATCACCGCGGGAGTGACCTCGGGGCCGGAGCTCGCCGCCCGTCTCTCGGTAGCGGCCGATCCGCTCGTCCGAGTGCTGGATCATCTCGTCACCGCTGGATTTCTGCGACGCGACGAGGACGGGACCTACGCGTTAACCGATACGGGGCAGTGGCTGCGCGACGATCACCCGGAGGGTATTCGGGCGTGGATCGATCTGGAGGGCGCCGTCGGGCATGCCGACATGTCGGTGGTGGAGCTGTTGCACACGGTTCGCACCGGTGAGCCCGCCTTTCCCCGGCATTTCGGGCGCGGGTTCTGGGAGGATCTCGCCGAGCATCCCGACAGATCCGCGTCCTTCGACGCGTTGATGGGCCGCCAGCTGACCGGCGAGGCGCCATTGGTCGCGGCCGCGTACGACTGGTCCGCCCTGGGCGAAGTCGTCGATGTGGGCGGCGGCAACGGGTCGCTGCTGATCGCCTTGCTGCGCGCCCATCCCACCCTGCGCGGAACCGTGCTGGACCTCGCATCGCCGGCCGCCACCGCCGCCCGGGCCTTGGCGGCGGCCGGTCTCGCCGATCGCGGCCGTACCCAGACCGGGAGCTTTTTCGAGCCGCTCCCGCCCGGCGCGGGCGGCTACATCCTCTCCAGGGTGATCCACGACTGGGACGATGACGACGTGCGCCGCATTCTCCGGAATTGCGCGCACGCCGCACGCCCCAACGGCAAGGTCCTCGTCATCGAGGACACCGGCCCCGAGGACGGCGAATCCGTCAGCACCGAGATGGACCTGCGCATGCTCGCCTACGTTCTCGGCCGGGAACGGAGCCTCGACAGGCTCACCGCCCTCGCCCACGAAGCCGGTCTCGCTCTCGGCACGGTCACTCCCAGCCGGTTCCGTTCCATCATCGAGTTCCTGCCGGAGAGCATCCCGAATACGCTATGAGCTCAGTTCGAGGGCTCTCTTGAAGATCGTTTCTAGCATCTCGGCCGTGACGCGGCCGGTGAACGTGTTCTGCTGGCTCGGGTGGTAGCAACCGAGCAGCACCGCATCCCCGACCGGGACCTCGACTCCATGCCCGAACGGCGGACGGCGAGGCGGCAACGCGTACCCAGCGGAACGCAGCGCGGGCCAGATCGCCTGCCACGCGAACCCCCCGAGCGCGACGATCACCTTCGGCCGGGTGAACCCGAGCTCCCGCAGCAGCCACGGCGCGCACGCGTCCCGCTCCTGCGGCGTCGGCTTGTTCGCCGGCGGCGCGCAGCGCACCGTCGCCACCACCCGGGCGCCGATCAGCCGCTGCCCGTCCCCGGCGTGCGTGCTCGTCTCCTGTACGGCCAGCCCAACCCGATACAACGCCCGGAACAACCAGTCCCCACTCCGATCCCCGGTAAATATCCGCCCCGTGCGATTCCCCCCATGCGCCGCCGGAGCAAGCCCGACAATCAACACCCGAGGGTCGTCATCCCCCCACCCGGCGACCGGCCGCCCCCAATACGTCTCCTCCGCGAACGCCCGCCGCTTGACCTCCGCGACCTCCTCCCGCCACGCCACCAACCGAGGGCAAGCCCGACAAACCGACTCCCGAGCCATCAATTCCCGCAGCGTACGGCTCCCGCTCGCGAGCTCCACCACCTCCGCCGCATCCCGCGCGACCGGCGTATCCGCCGAAGCGGGATCGTCGGGCCAACCGGTCCCCGGAGGTACACAACTCATACAACCCAGCCTCCCACGCGATCATGTGATCCATTCCGGGAGGAGTTGGGTAGGAATGGCGGCGTGGCTATCCCCCCGATGTTCGGACCCGCGTTCGACGCCGATCCGTACCCCGCCTATGACTGGCTCCGGCGTAACGCGCCGGTGACTCGGGTGCCGTTGCCGGGCTGTGAGGCGTGGCTGGTGACCCGCTATGAGGACGCGGCTGTCGCGCTGAGCCATCCGGCGCTGGCCAAGGATCCGGAGCGGGGGTCGCCGGAGTGGCGGGCCGCGAGTCTGGGGCTGCCGCTGGATCACCGGCCGTCGCTGGCGCGGCACATGATCAACGCCGACCAGCCCGATCATCCCCGGTTACGGCGGCTGGTGAGCGCCGCGTTCACGCCGCGGCGGATCGCGGGGCTGCGGGAGCGCACCCAGGAGGTGACGGACGCGCTGCTGGCCGCGATGGCGGGCAAGGACGAGGTGGATCTCATCACCGATCTCGCGTATCCGCTGCCGATCGCGATCATCTGCGATCTGCTGGGGGTGCCGGAGGCGGATCGGGCCACGTTCCACCACCACGCCTCGGTGATCGACTCCGCGGCCGCCTCGGCTGTCGAGGAGATCACCAAGGCCACCGACGCGCTGGAATTGTTCCTGGCCGACCTGGTCGCGGGCAAACGTACCCATCCCGGCGACGACCTGCTGACCGAGCTGGTGCGGCGGCCGGACATCACGCCCGACGAGCTGACCTCGACCGCGTTCCTGCTGCTGATCGCCGGGCACGAGACCACGGTCGCGCTGATCGGCAACGGGCTGCTCGCGCTGTTCCGGCATCCGGAGCAGCTGGCCGCCGTCCGGGCCGACCCGGATCTGCTGCCGGACGTCATCGACGAGATGCTCCGCTACGACGGCCCGGTACGGAACGCGACCTGGCGTTTCCCCATCGAACCCGTGGTCATCGGCGGCCAGGAGATACTCCCGGGCGAGCCGATCCTGATCTCCCTGCTGGCCGCCAACCGCGACCCGGACGCCTTCCCCGACCCGGACGCGTTCACGCCGGGCCGGATCGGCGTACCGCATCTGGCGTTCGGGCGGGGGCCGCACTATTGCATCGGCGCGGCCCTGGCCAAGATCGAGGGCGAGGTGGCCATCGGCAGCCTGCTCAGGCGTTACCCCGATCTCGCGCTGGCCACCGACCCTGACCAGCTCACCTGGTGGCCGAGCGCGATCATGCGAGGGCTGTTCTCGTTGCCGGTCCGCCTCAACGAGCCGAAGGCGTAGGGGTCGGGCTGTCCTCACTGGGCGTGGGCGTCACAGTGTCAGTGGGTGCCGGAGTGGGCGTCGCGCATGGGGTCGATTCCGGTGCGGGCACCGGCGATATGCCCCTCTTCAGGTCCCATGCGGCGACGTAAGGATCACGCCGCAGCGGCAGCGGGTATTCGTTGAGAGGCGTCGGTCCCTCCTGACAACGCTGATCTATCACGTATCCGTTGATTTCCGGATTTAAGGTGATCGGTCTGCCGTCCTGGTCGAAGAGGCGCACATCCTGGAGCGGGGTTCCATCCTTCGCGTACGGGTAGATGTTGTACACCTCGCTCCCGCCCATCCCGACCTGGACCACAGGCGCGTACGAGGTGAACTCGCTCTGGCCGTTCCAATCGGCGACGGCCACCATGCCGCCCACGAACAGGAACCCGGCGAACACGTTGACGGCGACCAGCAACGTACGCCCCCATCCGCCCTGCCGCGCACGCCGCCCGATCCATACCGACAGCCAGATGGCGGCCAGCGTGAACAGCCACGCGCCGATGCTCTCCGGCACGAACTGCGTCGTCCCTGTCGAGATCGAAACCAGCAGCAGCCCGAGCGCGTAACCGCGCAGCACCCACCAAGCGGGGCGTAAGTCCGGCATGAAACCCGCTAGCTGCCGGTAGGGCGGGAACCGCGACGCCCTCGTGTGCGCCCGCGCCACCGTCCCGGCCGCCCAGGACCCCACCCGGGCGCGCACACCCGGCCGCACCTGGACCAGATCCTCGGGCCTGCCCCCGTAGGCGGCCCGCAACTCCGCCGCGTACGCCTCCGGCGACCCGAGCCGTTCCTCCAGCGGTACGTCGGACTCGGCCGCCACCTCCGCCAGGTGATCGTCCAGATCCTCGACGAGCTCCTCCAGATCCGCCGCCGGGAGGTCGGCGAGCGCGTCCCGTACGGCCTGCGCATACTCGTTCGGATTCATCACGCGTGCACCTCCTTGAGCAGATCGTTCATGGTCCCGGCGAAAGCCGTCCACGTGGCCGCGGACTCGGTCAACTGGGTCCGCCCCACGCTGTTGAGCCCGTAATACTTCCGATGCGGCCCTTCATCCGAGGCCACCACATACGACGTGAGCGCCCCCGCCTTGAAGAGGCGGCGAAGCGTGCCATAGACGGACGCGTCCCCCACGTCCTCCAACCCTGCCTCACGCAACCGCCGGACCACGTCGTAGCCGTAGCTGTCGCGCTCATGAAGGACCGCCAGCACGGCCACGTCAAGCACACCCTTGAGAAGCTGACTGCTATCCACGCAACGCACAGTACTGCGCAATGCGCACTAGCAGCAAGTGGCTTGTTCGCAACCCTCGGCCCAAGCGGGTTATGCGATGGACCAGGCGATTCCGTCGAGGATGTCGTGTTCGCTGACGACCACGTCAGCGAAGCCGTAGTGGCGCATGATCTGGTCGAGAATGGTGGCGCCGGTGCTGATGACGTCCACCCGGCCGGGATGCATGACGGGGATGGCGGCGCGCTGCTCGTGGGTCATCTGGGGAAGCCGGGAGGCGATCTCGTGGACCTGGGCGGCGGGAATGCGGGAGTGGTGGATCTTCTCGGGGTCGTATTCGGGGAGGTCCAGGGCGATTCCGGCGACGGTGGTGACGGAACCCGCCAGGCCGATCAAGGTCTTGGCGGTGCGGATGGGGACGACTTGTTCCACCTGGGCCAGCGCCGCTTCGACGTCGCGGATGACTCCGGCCACGTCCAGGCCGTTGGGACCGGTGTGACGTTCGGTGAGGCGCACACAGCCGATATCCACGGAGAGCGCCGCGTCCACGGACGTATTGCCGAGGACGAATTCGGTGGAACCGCCGCCGATGTCCACGACCAGGTAGGGGGGTTCGATGCCGGAGATCGATCGGGTGGCGCCGGTGAAGGAGAGTTCGGCCTCCTCGTGGCCGGTGATGACCTCGGGGTCCACGCCGAAGATCTCGCGTACGCCCGCGACGAATTCGTCGCGGTTGGTGGCATCCCGGGTGGCCGAGGTGGCGACCACCCGAACCGGCATGAGGTCGGCGCACTGCAGGCCCGTCGTCGCCACTCCGGCGCTCGGGACGAACAACCCGACCGGGCCGGCCAGGTGCGGAGTCGCATGCCGCCGGATCAACCGGCGATATTCGCACATCGCGTCGAACGTCCGCCGCAGGGCGTCAGGCGCGAGCATTCCGGTGCGATCGACGCCCTGACCCAGGCGGACGATCTCCATGCGCCGTTCCAGGTCGGTCTGGGTCTCGCCCTTGATGTCCGTGATCAGCAGGCGAACCGAGTTCGTCCCGCAGTCGATGGCCGCCACACGACTCATGTATGCCTCCGAGGGTTCAGTCCGCGCAGCAAGGCCCATCAGACCACCAGTCGGGGAGCAAGTCCAAAGCCTCCCGCCCGAACGGGTTGATCCCGGGCACCGCCAGTTCGTGACCGACCAGGGCATGCAAACACTTCACCCGGTCAGGCATACCCCCGGCCGACTGCATATCCCGCGGCAACGGCGCAAGCCCATCCTCAGCCGCCGCCTTGTCCCGCCGAGCCACATAATCCTCATGCGCGGCCCGATAGGCGGCCGCCAGCTCGGGATCCTCCAGCCGGGCCGTCATCTCCCGCATCAACCCGGACGCCTCCAGCGTCCCGATGGCCGACGCCGCCTTCGGACAGGTCAGGTAGAACAAGGTCGGAAACGGCGACCCATCGGGCAACCGGGGCGAGGTCTCCACCACATCCGGCAGCCCGCACGGACACCGGTGCGCGACCGCCCGAACGCCTCGGGGTGGCCGCCCCAACTGCCGCTCGACCGCGGCCAGGTCACCTTGATCAACCATCGTTTCCCCTCGCTAAAGAACACCTCCGGCGGCGCGCCCACCGACGCCGGAGCCTCTGCCGCGCCTGACCGATCTCCGGTCAGAATGCCGCAGCCTCTGCCGAGCGCCTGCTCGATTTCCGGTCCTGCCGCAGCCTCTCTTGGCGCCGGTGCGGCGAGGACCACCACCTGCGTGAACGGCGCCGGATAACGGCGAGCAAGCCGCACTCACGAACAACCGGAGCGTCAATCCCGGGTTGCCGTGATCTTCTTGCCTTCGCCCCTGTCGGCCGCCTCGACGGACTCCCAGAGCGCCACATACCAGGGTGCCTTGCCCTCGGCCTGCTTCCCGGCCTTCGCCTGCGTCTTCCCGGTGTCGTTCAGCACGCCGTAACACTTGGCGCCAGGTTCGCAGAAGTGCAGCTTCTCCTTGGCCTGACGCTTCACGTAATCCGGATCCTCAAGGCGTTTGCGCTGCTCTTCCAGTTTCCTGAGGTCGCCGAGTGCTTTGGCCTGCTGCTGCTCCAACTGGGCGATCTGCCGCCGCTGCGCGATGAACTCGCGCACCGGATAGGCCAGGCTCATCGCGATCGCGCACACGACAACCGCGAGGATCGCCGCCCTTCCGGTCAGCTGTGGACGCTTGGCCATCACACTCCCAAAGCCGGTTCAGTACGGCTTGCGCCTCTCGATAGGCGCAAGCCGTACCGCAAAACCTAGCCGCGGAAGCGCGGGAACGCCGCGCGACCCGCGTAACGGGCGGCGTCGTCGAGGAGTTCTTCGATCCGGAGCAGCTGGTTGTACTTGGCGACGCGGTCCGAGCGGGCGGGCGCGCCGGTCTTGATCTGGCCGCAGTTGACGGCGACCGCGAGGTCGGCGATCGTCACGTCCTCGGTCTCGCCGGAGCGGTGGCTCATCATGCAGCGGTAGCCGCTGCGGTGGGCCAGCTCGACCGCGTCCAGCGTCTCGGTCAGGGTGCCGATCTGGTTGACCTTGACGAGCAGGGCGTTGGCGGTGCCCTCCTTGATGCCGCGGGCCAGCCGCTCGGGGTTGGTGACGAACAGGTCGTCGCCGACCAGCTGCACGCGCGAGCCGAGCGAGACGGTCATCGCGTTCCAGCCGTCCCAGTCCGACTCGTCCAGCGGGTCCTCGATCGAGACCAGCGGGTAGTTGTTGACCAGGTCCTCGTAGAAGGCGATCAGCTCGGCCGAGCTGAGGCCTTTGCCGTCGATGGTGTAGACGCCGTCCTTGTGGAACTCGGAGGCGGCCACGTCCAGGGCGAGCGCGATGTCCTCGCCGGGACGGTAGCCGGCCTTCTCGATGGCGACCAGGATCAGGTCGAGCGCGTCCCGGTTGCTGGGCAGGCTGGGGGCGAAACCGCCCTCGTCGCCGAGGCCGGTGGCGTAGCCCTTCTCCTTGAGCACGGACTTGAGCGCGTGGTAGGTCTCGGCGCCGATCCGGACGGCCTCGGAGAACGTCTCGGCGCCGATCGGCGCGATCATGAACTCCTGGATGTCCACGTTGGAGTCGGCATGGGCGCCGCCGTTGAGAATGTTCATCATCGGGACCGGCAGCAGGTGGGCGTTGGGGCCGCCGAGGTAGCGGAACAGCTGCAGGTCGGCGCTGGCGGCGGCGGCCTTCGCCACGGCCAGGGAGACACCGAGAATGGCGTTGGCGCCCAGCTTGGACTTGTTGTCGGTGCCGTCCAAGTCGATCATCGTCTGGTCGATGATGCGCTGGTCTTCTGCGTCCATGTCGAGGATCACGTCTTGGATCTCGTCGGTGACCGCGAGCACCGCCCGCTCGACGCCTTTACCGTTGTAGCGGGAACCGCCGTCACGCAGCTCGACCGCTTCGAACTTGCCCGTCGACGCGCCGCTGGGCACCGCGGCCCGGCCGGTGCTGCCGTCTTCCAGCAGGACTTCGACCTCGACGGTGGGGTTACCGCGTGAATCGAGGATCTCGCGTGCGTGTACGGCCTCGATGGCAGCCACGAAGCACTCCTTGAAATCGAAGGACAGTTTGCTAGGAGAGCCTACCGAGACCTAGTCCTCGGTACGGGCATCTAGTCCATCAGTCGAGACGACATGAGCCTTGTACGCCCTTGCGACGGCCCGCAGTTCCGCCTCCGGATCGAGACCGGCCGCCTGGGCCTCCCGGACGAGCGCGAACAACCGCTTTCCCAGATCCGACCCTTCCGGGGTGAACTCGGCATGATCTCCGCCCCGGCGTAGCAGCTGCGCGACCAGCGACAAGGCGGGCTGCCCCATCGGCACCCCGTCCAGCGGCGACGACTCCCCCTTCGCGGCCCGCTCCGCCTTCTTGATCGCCTCCCAGTTGGCGTTGACCTCGTCCGCGTCGGCGACCTCCACGTCGGCGAACACATGCGGATGCCGCCGGACGAGTTTGTCCACGATCCCCCCGGCGACATCGTCGATGTCGAACCCGTCCGCCCGCTCCTGCGCGACCCGCGCATGAAAAACCACCTGAAACAGCAGATCCCCGAGTTCCTCACGCAGCGCCGCGTAATCCCCCGCTTCGATCGTCTCCAGCACCTCGTAGGCTTCCTCCAGCAGGTACGGCACCAGCGACTCGTGCGTCTGCTTCCCGTCCCACGGACACTCCCGCCGCAACCGATCCATCACCGCGACCATGTCCAGCAGCCGCGCCCCCGGAAGGTCATACGACCCCGGCACAAGCTCAATCTCCGGCGGCTCCGCCAACGCCAACGCCGCCTGCCCAACCGCCCGCAGAAAACTCTCATCCCCATCCTGCGCGGCCAGCCACACCAGGGTGCCCTCACAACTCTCGGCCGCGATCCCCACCGGATCCGCCCGAACCTCCACCTCAACCCCTTCGAGGTAGGGCAACACAGGATGCTCAGCCGACCCGGTGAGCACCCGCCCCGACCGAAGCACCTCCCAGGCACGCTCACTCAACAACCCAGGAGCAACCCGAGGCGAGCTGGTAACAATGATCAGCGGCATGCCTTCACCCTACGACCACCAACCGCCAGAACTTACGCCGGTTCTCCCACCCACCCAGCCCGTTTGTTTCCCCACGGGCTCCGCCCGCCCCCGCCGTTGCGCTGCCGAAGGCCCGGCAAATATGCCCAGGGCCACGGGAGCCGTGGAAGCCCCGGAACAAACTGGTGGGTGGGAGTGCCACGGCAATCGACTCGACCACCCAGAACGCTGACGTTGTTAGGTCAGCCTGCGGGTGGGGCTTCGCCCTGGGGGGCGGTTGGGGCGGCTGGGGTGATGGTGCCGAAGCGGTTGCTGGGGACCCAGCCCTGGGCTGGGTCGAAAGTGCCGTAGCGGGGGTTGAACTTGACGGGGACCTTTTCGGCTTCTACGGCGAGTTTTTGCTGGCCGGCGGTGGTGGCGGCTTCGTCGGTGCCGCCGCCCAGTTGGGCGATCATTTTCTGGGCGCCGATGGAGGCGCGGAGCCAGTCGCGGACGGACGAGGGGGGGACGCCGCGGGTGAGGAGGGCTTGGTCGACCGAGGCCTTGCCGCCCTGCTGGGTGATGAAATTATCAATTTCGCCTTCGCTGATGACCACGCCGTTGGCGACAGCGACCTGGGTGAACTGGTTGATGTTGGCCAGTTGCAGCAGGACCGCCTGCGGGACGGATCCGGGCAGCTGAACCTGCTCGGCGGGGATCTTGGCGGCGGTCAGGGCGGACTGGAACTCGCGCACTCCGCTGTCCAGCTGTTCGCTGCTGATGCGCTGGTCACCGACGGTGGCGGCGGCTCCGACCTGGATCGGCCCGCACGCGGTCAGGGTCGCGGCGGCGACCACCATGGCCAGCAGAACACGCTGTACTTTCACGACTGAATCCTCCGGCAACCCTAGCTAGGCGAAGCCACCCTACCAACGGCAGCGCCTGGTCCGACCTCGCCCGTGTGCCAAGACCCAACCCGAACAAAGTCGACATCACCCACCCGCCTAGGTTTCATGGCCTCGATCAGGTCGCCGCACTATTTGAGAAGGTCCAGATCGCGCAACGGGCACCACCCGCCTGGATCCGCAGGGTTCAAGGACCATGGCCTAAATCAGATCGCCAGCGCCATTTGAGGAGATCCAGATCGCGCAACGGCTGGCCGCCGATATCAACGAGCGCCACCCGCCTGGGTTCGCATGGGTTCGAGGAACATGGCCTCGATCAGGTCGCCGCACCATTTGAGAAGGTCCAGATCGCGCAACGGCTGGCCGCCAATGGGCTTGGTCTTCGGCACGGGTACCAGCATGGTTTCGGTGGCCTGCTTGACCAGCGCCTTCGGGTAGAGCCGCTGGAGCCGTACCTGCTGGGAGTCCTTGAACACCACCGGCGCGAACTTGATGTTGGTCCCCATCAGCTGCACATCGGTCAGCCCGGCTTTACGCGCCCGAATACGGAAACGCGCAACTTCAAGAAGGTTGTCCACCTCGACCGGAAGGCGACCGTACCGGTCGGTGAGTTCGTCGCGGACGGCGGTGATGTCATCTTCGGCGGCGATGGCGGCGATGCGCTTGTACGCCTCCAGGCGGAGACGTTCGCTGGTGACATAACCATGGGGAATGTGGGCATTGATGGGCAGTTCGACCTTGATGTCCAGCTGTTCGGTGACGGTCTCGCCGGAGAGTTTCTGCTTCTGCTCCTGGACGGCTTCGGCCATCATCCGGACGTACAAGTCAAAGCCCACGCCCTGGATGTGCCCGGACTGCTCTGCGCCGAGGATGTTGCCCGCGCCGCGAATCTCCAGGTCCTTCATCGCCACATACATGCCCGCCCCCATCTCGGTGTGCTGGGCGATGGTGGCGAGCCGCTCGTGCGCGGTCTCGGTAAGCGGGTTCTCCGGCGGATAGAGGAAATAGGCGTAACCACGTTCCCGCCCACGCCCGACCCGCCCGCGCAGCTGGTGCAACTGGCTGAGGCCGTAGTTGTCGGCCCGGTCCACGATCAGCGTGTTCGCGTTGGGCACGTCGAGCCCGGATTCCACGATCGTGGTGGACACGAGCACGTCGTACTCCCGCTCCCAGAATCCGACCATGATGCGTTCCAGCTGCTGCTCGTTCATCTGCCCGTGCGCGACCGCGATCCGCGCCTCGGGCACGAGCTCGTGCAGCCGCGCGGCCACCTTGTCGATGCTGCGCACCCGGTTGTGCACGAAGAACACCTGCCCGTCGCGCATCAGCTCGCGCCGCACCGCCGCCGCGATCTGCTTCTCGTCGTACGGCCCGACGAACGTCAGGATCGGATGCCGCTCCTCCGGCGGGGTCAGGATGGTCGACATCTCCCGGATGCCGGTCAACCCCATCTCCAGCGTGCGCGGAATCGGCGTGGCCGACATGGCCAGCACGTCCACCTGGGTGCGCAGGTGCTTCATCTGCTCCTTGTGCTCGACCCCGAACCGCTGCTCCTCGTCCACGATGATCAGCCCGAGATCCTTGAACCTGACCTCGGGCGAAAACAGCCGATGGGTGCCGATCACGACATCCACCCCGCCGGATTTGAGCCCTTCCAGGGTCTCCTTCACCTCGGCGTCGGTCTGAAACCGGGAGACCGGTTTGACCATCACAGGGAAGCTGGCGAACCGTTCCCCGAACGTGGACAGGTGCTGCTGGACCAGCAGCGTGGTCGGCACGAGCACGGCGACCTGCTTGCCATCCTGGACCGCCTTGAAAGCCGCCCGCACCGCGATCTCGGTCTTGCCGTAGCCGACGTCGCCGCAGATCAGCCGGTCCATCGGGATCGGGCGTTCCATGTCCCGCTTGACCTCGTCGATGGCCTCCAGCTGGTCGCCGGTCTCCGCGTAGGGGAAGGCGTCCTCCATCTCGCGCTGCCAGGGCGAGTCGGGCGCGAACGGATGTCCGGGCGAGGCCATCCGGGCCGAGTAGAGCCGGATCAGCTCACCCGCGATCTCCTTGACCGCCTTCTTGGCCCGCGTCTTGGCCTTGGCCCAGTCGGCGCCGCCCATCCGGTTGAGTGTCGGGGATTCGCCGCCGACATAGCGGGTGACCTCATCGAGCTGGTCGGTGGGGACGTAGAGGCGGTCACCCTTCGCGTACTCGATGACGAGGTATTCGCGGGTCGCGCCCTGGACGGTGCGCTGGACCATCTCGATGTAGCGGCCGACGCCGTGCTGCTCGTGCACGACATGGTCGCCGATCTTGAGCTGGAGTGGGTCGACCATGTTCCTGCGCCGCGATGGCAGGCGGCGCATGTCCTTGGTGGACGCCTTCTGGCCGACCAGGTCCAGGTGGGTGACGACGGCGAGCGCGTCGGTGACGAAGCCGTGCTCCAGCCGTCCGGTGGTCACGTGGACGACGTCACGCCCGGGCGGCGCGGGGATCGAAGGCACCAGCTTGGCGGCCACGTCCACGCCCTTGAGCAGCTCCACCATGCGCTCGGCCGGACCGTGCCCCTCGCTGAGCAGCACGACCGCGCGCCCCGCCCCGAGCCAGCCCTTGATGTCACCCAGCGCCCGCTGGGTATCCCCCCGGTACGCCTCGACGTCGTGCGCCGCCAGGTCCACCCCTTCGCCGAACGGCGCGATGCTCCACCACGGCTGCCCCAGCTCACCGGCGTGCTCGCGCACCTCCTCCAGCGTACGGAACGCCGCCGCGTCCAGATCGATCGGCGCCTCCCCGCCCGCGGCCGCCGTGATCCACGACGCCTCCAGAAACTCCTGGCTGGTACGGACGAGCTCCACCGCCCTGCTGCGAATCCGCTCCGGATCGCAGACGAACACGGCCGACCGCGCCCCCAAGTGATCGACCAGCAGATCCATGCCCCCGGCCAGCACGGGCGCGAACGCCTCCATGCCCTCCACCGGCATGCCCTCGGCCAGCTGATCCAGGATCTCCTTCAACGCCGGATGCTCGTCGGCCAGCTCCTGGGCCCGCTCCCGTACCTCGGCCGTGAGCAGCAACTCCCGGCAGGGCGCGGCGAACAGCCCGTCCTGGGCCACTTCCAGCGACCGCTGGTCGGCGACCTTGAACCAGCGGATCTCCTCCACCGTGTCGCCCCAGAACTCCAGCCGCAGCGGGTGCTCCTCGGTGGGCGGGAACACGTCCAGCAGGCCGCCGCGGACGGCCACCTCGCCGCGCTTCTCCACCATGTCGACCCGGTGGTAGCCGTTCTCGACCAGCTGGGCGACCACGTCGTCGAGTTCGGCGTCGTCGCCCGCGCGAAGCCGTACGGGCTGGAGGTCGCCGAGCCCGGCCACGATGGGCTGCAGCACCGCGCGGACCGGGGCCACCACGACCCGCAGCGGCCCCGCGGAATGGTCGCCCGCGACCGGATGGGCGAGGCGGCGCAGCACGGCCAGGCGCTGGCCGACGGTGTCGCTGCGCGGGGAGAGGCGCTCGTGCGGCAGGGTCTCCCAGGCGGGGAAGACCGCGACCGAGGTGTCCGGCAGCAGGCTGGTCAGGGCGGCGGCCAGGTCCTCGGCCTCGCGGCCGGTGGCGGTGATGGCGAGCACCGGGCGGGAGCGGGCCAGCGCGGCGACCGCGAACGGCCGCAGCGCGGCGGGCGCGATGAGATCGGTGCCCACCTGGTCGGTCAGGGCCTCGGCCAGTCGCGGATCGGCGGCGACCACGTCGAGCAGGCCGGAAAGTGCAGCGTTGGACATCGGCATCGTAGTTTCGGACATCGCCTGTAGGCCCCCACTTGAGTCCACCGCCGCGCCGCCGGAAACCGTTCCAGGGCAGCACGAACATCCCGGAACCTGTTTGGGACCGGGGGTATAGTCCCAAGGCTACTTCCCCCGGCGAGGGCGTCGCGGGCGAGTCGGGTCCGAATCTCCAACGATCACGTAGTCGATTGACTACCCTTCGTGACATGTCTGACGTGCGATTGACCACTGCGGGGGGCGTCTTCAGCCAGCGGATCCGCGAGCAGTGGAACGAGCAGCTGGGCCGCCGGATCGACATCCTGGCCGCGGGCTGCGGCCGGGGCGCCCCGCTGGAGCTGGAGCAGATCGACGCGCGGGTGACCGGCGTGGACGAGGACCGCCCGGCCCTGCGGGCCGCCACCGTGGCCAGGCCCGACCTGGATTCGTGGTCGCTGGGCGATCTGCGCTCGGTGCCGCTGATGCCCCGCTCGTACGACGTGGTCTGCGTGGAGTTCCTGCTCGAACGCATCCCGCACGCGGAGCTGGTGCTGGACCGGATGGTCAACGGGCTGCGCCCGGGCGGGCTGCTGCTGATCCGGATGCGGGACCGGAAGTCGGCTTACGGGTTCCTCGACCGGAAGGTCCCGTTCCGGGGGCTGCTGTGGCGGTGGCTGGCGCCCAAGGACGCGATCGGGCCGCTGCCGGCGATCTACGAGCCGGTGACGTCGCGGGAGGGCGTGCATTCCTACTGCATGATGCGCGGGCTGATGATCGCCGAGGATCACGCGCTGATCAGCGGCCTGGTCAGGCTCGGGCCGCACGGCGGGCTCGTGGCCGGGGTGTGCCGGACGGTCAGCCGCCTTCTGGGCGGCCGGCTGGCCCCCGACCACGATGAGATCGCCTTGGTCGTACGGAAACCTCAGCACCATTTCGCCAGGCTCATCTGAGCGTGAACCTCGGCTGCCAGGCGTCCGGATCGTTGGTGTTCTCGCGGTAGCCGGACAGCTGGACGACCTCCTTGCCGTCCAGGCTGACCAGGACCAGTGCGGCGTTGAACTCGAACTCGCAGGAGCCCGCGCAGCCGAGCGCGATGAGATGCTCGTCGTCGGCCCAGGCGACCAGCTGGAGCATCGGCTGGACGCCGACGATCTTTCCGGTGGCCAGTTCCTTCACGGTGGTCTGCGGGCCGGGTGGCTGACCGTGGTCGGCGATGAGCTTCCCGTTGGGCGAGACGCCCGCCTGCTCGTTCGCCTTCACCAGGTCGGCGGGAGCGGGTCGAGGATTGCCCTGCAGGTCGTAGAAGACCTGATGCGGGGCGACGGATTGTTCCTCCCAGATCAGCGTGCCGTCCTCGCTCCAGGAGAAGTCACGCCGCGGGGGATCGTAGCTGTTCGTGGGGAACGGCCGGAACGTGATCTGCCCGGTGTTCGCGTCCACGACGGCGAAGCCGGTCCTCGTGCTGGGCAGGGTCTCAAAGCTGGTGCGCTTTTTGTTTAGCCAGCGGGACTCGTTGGGCGGGCCCGAGTAGGTGGTGACCAGGATGCGGGAGCCGTCCGGCGACCAGAACGCCGCCCCCGCCCCCTGCTCGACGTCCACCCAGCGGGTCACCTGCCGGGTGCTCATATCGAACACGCCGACCCTCCTGGCCGGCAGATCGCCCTCCATGACGACGGCGAACCGCATCCCCGGCGCGACGTCCACCCACGACCAGTCGGTCTTCTCGTACTGGCCGGAGTTCGGGTTGTACAGCGACCAGTTCCAGCGGATCATCTCGGTGCCCCGGCCGGTCGGAACCCACCGCAAGGTGGAGTACGCGGAGACGGCCACCCGTCCGGCGGCGATGAGCGTCTTGGGCGGGTTGTTCTCAGTGTCCACCTGAATGTCGGTGGGTGGCTGGCTGGCCGTAGCGGTAGCCGTCGCATCGGTCGCGGGCGTGGGATCCGCACGAAACGCCCCAGGCAGCACGAACGTCGCGGCGATCACGGCAGCCGCCGCCACGACCACCGCCAGCGCGGGCAGCCAGCGCCTGCGCCGGGACAGCGCCCGATCGGCCAGGTCGGCGGGCACCCTGGCCTGCTCCGACCACTCCCGGAGCGTCTCCCTGATCAGGGTCTCCTCGTTCATCGGGTCACCTCCTGCGTGAGCTCGGTGGCCGCGGCGCGGAGCCGGGCCAGCGAGCGGTGCGCCGTGCTCCGGACGGTGCCCACGGAACAGCCCATGATCCGTGCGATCTCGTCCTCCGGCAGGTCCTCGAAGTAACGCAGCACCAGCACCGCCCGCTGCCTGGGGGTCAGCCGGGACAGCGCCTGCCGTAACGCCAGCCGCAGGTCGACCGTGCCGGTCCGATCGGCCGCGATCCGCTCCGGCGGCTCGGCGACGCTCGTCTCGTGCCGTCGCCAGGCCAGCCGCCAGACGCTGACCTGCTGGTGGTACATGATGCGCTTGACGTACGCCTCGGGGTCGTCGATCCGGCCCCAGCGGGGCACCGCCTTGGCGAGCGAAGCCTGCACAAGATCCTCGGCCGCGTGCTGGTCGCCACCGGTGAGCAGGTAGGCCAGACCCATCAGCGCGGGCGACCGCGCGGACACGAATTCGCGGAAACCTCGTTCGTCCGCTGCGTCCACGACCACCTCCTCCTAGAGCTAATGTCAGCCTCTAAGACGCCGTTGGGCGACGCCCGCTATGCCTGAGATCGGAAAAGCGAGAGATGACCGAAGCTACCGAGTGGACTCCCGACTCGCGCGAGCTGGCCGATTTGGAACTGCTGCTGTCCGGCGCGTTCGCGCCGCTGACCGGGTTCCTGGGGGCGGCCGATGTCGCGAGCGTGGCGGAGCGTGGGCAACTCGCGGACGGTACGCCGTGGCCGGATCCGATCACGCTGGCGCTTCCGGATGACCTCGGCGAGCAGGTCACGCTGACCGATCCGGAGGGCGCGGCGCTGGCCGTGCTGCACGTGACCGAGCGGGACGGGCATCACGTCGCCGGGCGGCTGGAAGCGGTGGGAGCTCCCGTCTACGGGCCCTTCGCGCGGCTCCGGCGAACCCCGGCCGAGGTGCGCAAGGACCTGCCCGACGACGTCCTCGCGGTGACCATGCGCGGGCCACTCGACTCGGCCGCCATCGAGGACATCTCGGCCACCGCCGAAGAGCTCGACGCCGCCGTGCTCCTGCTTCCGCTCGTGTACGGCGACGCCGGGCCCGCCGTGGTCCGGGCCGCCCTCAAAGCATCCGCCGAACTGCCCGGCTCGACCGTGGTCGCGGTGCCGCTCGCCCCCCGCGAGGACGCGGTGATCGACCTGGAACTGCGCGAGCACGTGGCCGGGAACTACGGCGCCACCGAGCACTACGCGGGACCGGCCCCGGTCAGCATCCCCGGCCCGCCACACCGCCGCGGGCTCGTGGTGTTCTTCACCGGTCTGTCGGGTTCCGGGAAGTCGACCGTGGCACGCGGGCTGCGCGACGCCCTGCTGGAGCGCGGCGGCCGGACCGTCACCTACCTGGACGGCGACGTGGTCCGGCGCCTGCTGTCGAAGGGCCTGACGTTCTCCCGCGAGGACCGCGACCTGAACATCCGCAGGATCGGGTTCGTGGCCGCCGAGGTGGCCCGCCATGGCGGCCTGGCCATCTGCGCACCGATCGCGCCATACGCGGAGACTCGAGACGAGGTACGCGAGATGGCGGAATCGGTAGGGGCGGACTTCGTACTCGTACACGTCTCAACCCCCCTGGAAGAATGCGAACGCCGCGACCGCAAGGGCCTATACGCCAAGGCCAGAGCCGGACTTATCCCAGAATTCACCGGCATTTCCTCTCCTTACGAGGAGCCCGACGACGCAGACCTCGAACTCGACACCACGGACATGCCGGTCGAACGCGCAGTCACGATGGTGATCAACCACCTGACCACGGGCGGCTGGATCCGCTGATCACGGCGGGGCCACCTTCCGGCTGATGCGAGCCGGGCGGATCCGCTGATCGCAGCCGGGCGACCTCCGTCACGACACCGGCTGCGCGAGCCGGGCGGATCCGCTGATCACGGCCGGGGGCAACCTCCGTCACGACACCGGCTGACGCAAACCGGACGGATCCGCTAATCACTTCGGGCTTCGTCGCGTGGGATTGGTCACGGTGCTCGCTGCCGCTGACCGAAGGGCGGGGCGAAGCCCCCGGAGCGCGTGATCCTGGGGGGCGGGGCGGAGCCCCGGAAACAAAAAGGGTGGGTGGG
>NZ_BLAE01000013.1 GCF_009687865.1 Acrocarpospora macrocephala | reverse complement strand
GGGCGGGTTGTGTGGATTGGGTAGCTTGCGCTGATCGGGGGAGTTCGTGTTGGTCTGGTAGGCCATGTGGTTTGGGCAGTTCACGCTGGCCGGGAGTTCGTGCGGGCCTGGGCGGGTTGTGTGGATTGGGTAGCTTGCGCTGATCGGGGAATTCGTGTTGGTCTGGTAGGCCATGTGGCTTGGGCAGCTCGCGCCGGCCGGGAGACTGTGCGGGCCTGGGCAGGTCGTGGAGGTGGAGTAGCTCGCCGCAGGTCAGGGGAGCATGCGAGTCGGGCAGCTCACGAAACTTGCGCGAGTTGAACATCTGAGGCGAGTCGCGCTGCTCATGCAGGGCCGTGCAAGATCAGGCCAGACCGTTCGGGTCAGGCAACTCATGCAGTTCGCACGGGTCGAACACCTCATGCACCGCTTGCAGGTCGCGCAGCTCACGTGGGGCTATGTGGTCATGGAAATCGTGCGGGTCACCACGGCGGGGTTATGCGGGTTGTGCAGGTCGAGATGGGGCGTGCCAGTAAGACGCCTCGGACAGTTTCCGCAGATCGCCGAGATCCGTCGGGTCAAGCACGTCAGGTAGATCACTCCGGATCACGCACGCCGCACACGCCACGCGCCGGGAGGTCATGCAAGTCAGGCACCTAAGGACAGGCTTTCGCAGGTCGTGCAGGTCGTGCAGGTCGTGCAGATCGTGCAGATCGTCAGTTCAGGCTCCGAGCGGCAGCTTTCGCGCATCGCATAGACCCGTAGGGTCAGGCTCCTAGCGGCAGCTTTCAGGGGTCCCGCAGACTTGTCGATCAGGTGCCTCGGCCATCGGTATTTGCGCAGGTTGAGCAGGTTGTCGTCTGTGCGCGGATTTGGAAGGTCGCGTTGGTCAGGCAGTTCCCGCAGCTTGGGTTGACCGGTCATTCACGCTGGTCGCGTGGTCAGGCTGGTCGTGGTCGTGGTCGTGGTCGTGGTCGTGGTCGTGCAGGTTGTGCGTTGGGCAGGTCGTGCAGGTTGTGCGTTGGGCAGGTCGTGCAGGTTGTGCGTTGGGCAGGTCAGGTTGTGCGTTGGGCAGGTCGTGCAGGTTGTGCGTTGGGCAGGTCGTGCAGGTTGTGCGTCGGGCGGGTCGTGCAGGTTGGGCGGGTTGTGTGGTTGGGCGGGTTGGGTGGTCAGGCGGGTTGGGTGCGGCTGATTACGATGTCGCCGTAGTTGGTGCGTGCACTGACCTCGACGGTTTGTGTGGTTTGTTCGGGGGGGTCGCGCAGTTCGAGGGGGACGTGCACGTGGCCGTAGGAGGTGTCTAGGTTGAGCCAGGCGGCGATGCCGGACCGGATGCCTACGTCGATTTGGCCGTAGGCGCTTTCCAGCACGATGGAGCCGCGTTCTACCTGGCTGATTCGCGCGCTCCCTGACGAGGTCTTGGCCAGCAGGCCTGCGAGGGCGCGTTCGACCGTGATGTCGCCGTGGGCGGTGTTCAGCCTGGCCTCGCCGGTCACCTCGCCTACGGTGATGGCACCATTCGTGGTCCTGATCGCCGCGGTTCCGTCGATCCGGTGGACGCGGATCCTGCCATTGGCGGTGGTGAGGTCCGTGTGGCCCACGGACTTGATGACCGTGATGTCACCGCTGGAGGCCTGCGAGCGTAAATCGCCGGTCTGGTCGATGTTGATTTCCCCGTATGAGGTGGAGAACTTGCAGGCGCCGAGCCGGCCCCGCGTCTGGATGTCCGCGGTGGCGGTCGCATCGACCCGGGAATTCGTCGGCAGGTCCACCTTCACATCGACCGATCCGCCAGAACCGAACAACGAGATGGACTTGCTCTTGGGAGCCTTTACCACCAGTTCCCCGTTGGCGAACTCGACCCGGGCCCGCTCGGCGCACTCCACGTCGGCGTCGTCGTTCTCGTTGCTCGGCACCACGTAGACGACCGTGTCAGCCCGATCGCTGGCGTCGATCCGGATCTGCCCGGCGCCGATATCGATGACGACGGAGATGGGTTCTGGGGTGTCAAAGGTCTGCATTGCGAAACCCTCCGATACGCGTGGTGGCGCGTGAATGCTGGTGGCTACTGGACCCATCCGGTGAAGCGTTGGCCGCGGTTGGACGGGGTGGGGTGGCGCTCGGGTTCGAGGGCGGAGGTGACGGCACGAACTAGCCAGGCGTTGACGGATAGACCGGCGCGGCTGGCCGCATCCTCTATGCGTGGTTTGAGGTGTTCTGGAACTCGCAACGAGATGCGTGACGTGCCGCCCTCGTCGGCCTCCGGAGCAGGTGGCACAGGTGGCGCAGGTGTTGCTGGCGCCATCCTCGTGTCACCTTCGTGCAGGCCGGTTGGGGGTGGCGTCACCACGAAGGCCGGATCGCGCCCGCGTAGTCGCACCTCGACCGAGCCGGGCGCGAGGTCGCGGGTGATCTCGTCCGCGGCGAACGAGAGTGCCTCCAGCAGGGCCAGCGTGGCAGCCGACTCCAGCGCGGCGGCAAGACGCTCGCCAAGCACACGAGCATCCTCACCCCCGGCCGCGGCGGCGACCGCGAGTTCCCGACGAAGGCTCTCCACATACGGTGCAAGTTCCATGACGTCACTATGACACCTCTATGGCGTCACTTCAAGTCTCCAGTGGCGATAAACTGACGTCATGATGGTGCTCGGAGATGGTCGTGGGCGTGAGGTCGCTGACCGTGACGATAAGGGCCGGATACGGCCAGGTCGTGGGACCTTGGTCCCTACTCTCGTTCTCGAGCCTCGCCTAGGTTCGGAAACATGATTCGCGTGTTCCTTGTCGACGATCACGAGGTGGTCCGGCGCGGTGTGGCGGCGCTGCTCGACGCCCAGGACGACGTGGAGATCGTCGGCGAAGCGGGAACGGTCGAATCTGCGATTAGCCGAATCGCCACGATAAGTCCGGACGTAGTGGTGCTGGATGTGCGGCTACCGGACGGCAACGGCGTCGACGTCTGCCGTGAGGTGCGGTCCAGGGATCCCAGAGTGGCCTGCCTGATGCTGACCTCGTATGCGGATGACGACGCGCTGTTCGACGCGGTCATGGCCGGCGCTTCCGGATACGTGCTCAAGCAGATCCACGGTTCGGACCTGGTCGGTGCGGTGCGCACGGTGGCGGGCGGCAATTCGCTGCTGGACCCGCAGACCACGGCCGCGATGTTGCAGCGCCTGCGCGATCAGGCCTCGCGGCGGGACCCGTTGGCCGCGCTGTCGGAGCAGGAACGGCACATTCTCGAACTGATCGGTGAAGGATTGACCAACAAGCAGATCGGCCAGCGGCTCTTCCTGGCCGAGAAGACCGTGAAGAACTACGTGTCCAACCTGCTCGGCAAGCTCAGAATGGAGCGCCGCACCCAAGCCGCGGCCCTGGTGGCCCGGATCAAAGCGGAACGGCCCAAGTAATATGACATCTTCTCCACGCGACGTGGCTTCTCTCCGGTATCCCGAACCTTCCCCCGATACCGGCGAACTCCCCGAGACCCGCGAGGTGACCGGTGAGGTGGATTCGGCAGGGCTGCGGGTGCTTTCCCCCGACGAATGTCTGCACTTGCTCACCCGGGTGCCCATCGGCCGCATCGTCTTCACCGACCGGGCGCTCCCGGCCGTGCAGCCCGTCAACTACCTCCTGGTCGACTACGACATCGTCATCCGCACGGCCACCGGCTCCAAACTGGCCGCCGCCACCCGCAACGCCGTGGTCGCCTTCGAAGTCGACGAATTCGACCCCCTCACCCGCACCGGCTGGTCCGTCACCGCCGTCGGCCGATCCCGCGCCGTCACAGAATTCGACGAACTCCAACGCCTCACAGCTCTCCCCCTCACCTCCTGGGCACCAGGCGACCACAACCACTTCATCGTGATCCGCGCCCAGCAACTCACCGGCCGCCAAATCATCTAAACGATCCCCAGCCCAGCGAAGATTCGCTCGGCCGTTTGTTTTGCCCTATCTGAAGGGGACCGTCCAGGTGAGTATGGTGCCGCCGTTCTTGGGAGTGGTGGTGGTGAATGAGCCGCCCAGTTGGGTGGCGCGGTCGTGGAGGTTGCGGAGGCCGCTGCGGCGGCCTTTCGGGGGGATGCCGGTGCCGTTGTCTTCGACGGTCAGGCTTACCTGGTTGTTGGGGGTGGTTTCGATGATGACGTCCGCCCTGGTGGCTTTCGCATGCCGTACCACGTTGGAGAGGGCTTCTTGGAGGACGGCGAGGAGGTGGTCGGCGACGGGGACGGGGATGTCGTTGTCGAGGCGGCCGTTCATGCGGAGGCCGGGCATGAAGCCGAGGCGGTTGCGGGTGTTCTCGACCAGGGCGATGATCCGGGTCCTGAGGCTGGTTTCGTCGCGGGGGGCCTGGAAGGCAAAGATTGTCGAGCGGATCTGGCGGATCGTCTCGTCGAGTTCGTCGATGCCGTGCTGCAGGCGGGTGGCGGCTTCGGGATGATCGACCAGGCGGACGGTGCTCATCAGGGTCATCGCGACGGCGAACAGCCGCTGGATGACGACGTCGTGCAGGTCTTTGGCGATCCGGTCGCGGTCTTCCAGCAGGCCCAGGCGTTCGGCGTCCTGGCGGGCTTCGGCCAGTTCGAGGGCTAGCGCGGCCTGTCCGGCGAAGGCGTGCAGCATGCGCATCATCGACGAGGTGAACGGGAACCGTCCCTGGCGTTTGCCCAGCGCGAGGACTCCGCGCACCGACTTGCCGACTCCGAGGGGCACGGCGGCCGCGGGGCCGATCGGTGGTTGGCCACCGATCTGGAGGCCCGATTCGGCCAGGTCGTTGAGTATGTGCGGCTCCGCGCTCGTGTACGCGACGCCGGAGAGGGACTCGGACAGTGGCACTTCGAAGCCGACCAGCTCCTCGACGCCGTCGAGTTCGTCGATGCCGTCGGCGATCTTTATCCGCAGTTTGTCGTCACCGACCGGAAACAGGATGGTGGTGAGGTCGGCGCCGGACATTTCCCGAACCCGCCTGGCCACCTGCCGCAGCACGTCGTCGACGTCATCGCCCGACAGCAGGCTGGTGGTGACCTCGGTGGAGGCTTGCAGCCAGATCTCCCTGCGTCGGGTCTCCTCATACAGCCGGGCGTTCTCGATGGCGACGCCGGCGGCGGTGGCGAGGGCGATGACGACCTCCTGGTCCTCTTCGTCGAACTCGGCGCCGCCACGCTTCTCGGTCAGGTAAAGGTTGCCGAACACCTCATCCCGCACCCGCAGCGGCACGCCGAGAAAGGATCCCATCGGCGGATGCCCAGGCGGAAAGCCGTAGGACTCGGGATGATCGGAGATCCGGGCCAGCCGCAGCGGCTCCGGCTCCTTGATGAGCAGGCCGAGCAGGCCGAGGCCGTGCGGCCAGTGCTCGATGCGGGCGATCTCGTCCTCGCTCAGGCCGACCGGGATGAACTCCACCAGCGTGTTCTCTTCGCCGACCAGCCCCAACGCGCCGTAACTGGCGTCGACGAGAGTGGTGGCCGTCTCCACGATGCGGCGCAGCATCAGTTCCAGCTGGAGATCACTGCCCACCAGGACGACGGCCTCAAGCAGAGCATGCACCCGATCACGAGTGGACAGCACTGCGTCCAAGCGATTCTGGAGCTCAGCCAGCAGATCATCCAGGCGCATGCTGGGAAGTAGCGGATGCGACTCGCCCAGCGTCATACGAGCATTGTCCCACTTGGCCCTTTAGGTACGGCCACGGTCAGTCATTGTCCCGACCTTCTTTACGGCAACGGACCACCACGACCGGACAACTCGCCCGGTAAAGGACTCCGCCGCTCACCGAGCCCAGGGCCGCCGAGTTGGCGCTCTTGCCGTGTGCTCCGACGACGAGCAGGTCCGCGCCGACCGACGCTTCGACGAGGACGTCCACGGGATGTCCCCGCCGGACATCCGTCACTACGGTGATTTCCGGATATTTCGGTCGCCAGACATCAATCCGGCCAGCGGTGAAATCCCGCTTCAGCGCCCCCAGTTCCTCCAGGTCATAGCCGACCCAGGGCGCGCAGGCATGCTCCGGCTCCTGCCAGGCATGTACGGCACGCAGCATCTGCTGGCCCAGCCGGGCCTGCTCGAACGCGTACTCCAGCGCGGGCTCGCAACCCGCAGTTTCATCCACCCCAACCACAACACCAACCCTGTTCGTGTCAGGACGTTCCTTGGAATCCGCCGCTCTCCGGGCGGGAGCAAGCTTGATCACGATTTCTCCTATCTACCTCCCATTCCAGTACGTAAATGCCACCCCAACCCAGGGCCATTGGTCCCTTATGCGTGGGTCAGTTGGCCGTGCCTGCGGCTCCCGTACGCCAAGGGACAGGCAACGGCGGCCCACTTACGGGGGATAAGCGGGCCGCCTGGGATCACGGACACGGATGGTCCGGCCTGATCGCGACCACGATCGAGACGTTCGATCCGGGCGCGACACTCGTCCCCGGAGCCGGGGATTGCCTGATGACCTGCCCGATCTCGTTGCACTGGTCGTCGATGACCGTGCCTTCGGAACCGAGGTTGAGACCCGCCGACGAGATGGCCTGGACGGCGGAGTCCCGCAGGTCTCCGATGAGGTCGGGCACCTGGATGACCGCCGGCGGATCCGTGGGCGCCGGGGGAGCGCTGTGGATGTCGACGATGGTTGCCACCGTGGCCCTGCCGACCGAGATCAGCTCCACGTCCGCCAAGCCGGGGACGAGGGACGGGTGGGGAACGAATTCGGCGGGGTCGCCGGTGCCGAGAGCGCCGGCCTCGTTGCTTCCCCAGGTCCAGACGCTGCGGTTGTCGAGAAGCGCGGCGGTGGTGCCGCCCGCGCCCGCCTCGATCTGGGTGACGTGGGACAACGGGATCCGGACGGGCGTACGCCGTTCGGCGGTGGTCCCGTCCCCGAGCTGCCCGACCATGTTGGAACCCCAGGCCCACACGCTGCGTTCGGGATCCGCCACAGCGAATCCGGAACGTTCACCGGCCGAAATATAGGTAACCCCGGTCAAGCCGGGCACCCTTGTCGGGATATATCGCGGCACGTTCCCGCCGAGGCCGAGCTGGCCGTTCGCGTTGTTGCCCCACGTCCAGACCGTGCCGTCCGAGCGTCGCGCCATCGAGTGAACGCCGTGGGCGGAGGCGGCGATCTGGGTGACGCCACTGATGCCGGACAGTTTCACCGGGGTCGGGCGGTTGACGGTGGTGCCGTCGCCCAGTTCCGCGTACCCGTTGTGACCCCAGGCCCAGACCGTGCCGTCGGACGCCAGCGCCAGGCTGTACCGGTAACCGGCCGAGACCTGGATGATGCCCGTCAATCCGGCCACCCGCTGCGGGACCGGGCGCCTGGTTTGCGTGCCGTCGCCCAGCTGGCGGTACTCGTTGTCGCCCCAGGCCCAGACCGTGCCGTCGAGCCCGAGCGCGAGGATGTGCTTGGCGCCGACCGAGAGCTGGCTGATCTCGCTGAGGCCCGGCACCGGCTCGGGGGTGGTGGTGTAGTCGGATTCGTACCGGTCGTCGCCGAAGCGCCGGTTGCCCCAGACGAACACGACGCCGTCTTTGCGTAGTCCGGCGGTGAAGTCGCTCCCGGCGGCGATCTGCCGGAGATGGCCGGCGCGGTGCCCGTTCGAGGGAAGCCTGCCGACCACAACGGGAGTGGGGCGATTGTCGGTGGTGCCATCGCCGATCTGGCCGCGGTGGTTGAGGCCCCACGCGGTGAGGAAACCCTTGACCGGCACCGCCGCGACCGCGTTTCCGGCGCTCAGCGCGGCCGTCAGCATGATGGCGAAAACCGCCAGACCTAGGCGTTTCATAATGAACCGCCCCGGTTGGGGCGGCGCGTCACGTCGGTACGCCGCCCCGGCCGCGGTCGCCTGCCATCCCGGCGACCGCCGGGCCCGGTGCTGGGCCCCCGCCGCCCGGCTTGCCCATCGGCGGGCTCACGCCGCCGATCGGGGTCCTCTCCCAAGGAGCAGGTCATATCTGTCGATGTCATTACTTTCCTTCCGTCCACCTTTCCCTCAAGGCGTTCCGGCCAGTTCCGGATCCGGTGGAACGGAGCGGAACAGGCCGGAACACGCGTCCCTGGCCACCACGCTGAAGTGCACATTTCCCTGAGACCCCCGATGGAACATGAGGGATGCTCGGACCTCGGGCATGGCGTACGTCTTCGCCCCGCTGGAACCTCCGCGTACCGTGGAGCCACATGTTGACCTTGCCGACCGGGAGGTGGTCATGGCAGGCCCACTGCTTGAGACCAAACTCCACATCCCCAGGCGGCGACGCGGTCTGGTAGCCCGTCCCAGGCTGAGCGAGCGCCTGAACCGTGGGGCGGAGTCGGCGCTGACGCTCGTGTCGGCTCCGGCCGGGTTCGGCAAGACGACGCTGCTGACGGAATGGCTGGCAGCCGACTCAGCCGATGGGCGGTCCACGGCGTGGCTCTCGCTCGACCAGCGCGACAACGACCCCGCGCTGTTCTGGACCTACCTTGTCGCCGCGCTGAAGACGGCGGCGCCCGGGGTCGGCGCGGATGCGCTCTCGCTTCTGGAGTCGCCCCAGTCGCCGATCGACGCGGTCCTCGCCACTTTGCTCAACGATCTCCACGCCATCTCCGGCGATGTCGTGCTGGTGCTCGACGACTATCACGTCATCGATGCGCCCGCCGTACAGGACGGGATGGTCTTCCTGCTGGAGCACCTGCCCCCGCAGATACACCTGGTGATCGCCGGTCGAGCCGACCCGGTGTTGCCGCTGGCGCGGTTGCGAGGGCGGGGCGAGCTCGTCGAGATCCGCGCCGCCGATTTGCGCTTCACGCCCGACGAAGCAGGGGCGTACCTCAACGGGGTGATGGGGCTGGTGCTGACGGCACGGGATGTCGCGGCGCTGGAGGGGCGCACCGAAGGGTGGATCGCCGCGCTCCAGCTGGCGGCGCTCTCGATGCAGGGGCGAGACGACACCGCCGCGTTCATCGACAGCTTTGCCGGGGATGACCGGTACATCGTCGACTACCTGGCCGAGGAGGTCCTGCACCGCCAGCCCGAGCATGTCCGGCATTTCCTGCTGCGGACCTCCATCCTGGACCGGCTGAGCGGCCCGCTCTGCGATGCCGTCACCGGCCAGGACGGCGGCAAGGCCAAGCTGGCGGCGTTCGACCGGGGGAACCTGTTCCTGGTCCCGCTAGATGACCGCCGCCGGTGGTATCGCTATCACCAGCTCTTCGCGGACGTTCTGCAGGCGCACCTGCTGGACGAGCAGCCCGACGAGGTTCCTGACCTGCACCGGCGGGCGAGCGTGTGGTACGAGCAGAACGGCGAACCGTCCGAGGCGATCCGCCATGCGCTCGCCGCCAAGGATTTCGGGCGAGCGGCGGACCTGGTCGAGCTGGCGATTCCGGCCATGCGCAGGAACAGGCAGGAGGCCGCGGCGTACAGCTGGCTCAAGATGCTTCCCGACGAGCTGGTCCGCGTGAGGCCCGTGCTCAGCGCTGCGTTCGCCTGGGCATTGCTCAGTGCCGGCGAGCTTGAGGGCGTCGAGGGTCTGCTGCGGGATGCCGAGCGGTGGCTGGACCCAACGCCCCAAGCCCCGGCTGCGAAAATGGTCGTCGTTGACGACGAGGAATTTCGCCGCCTCCCGGGGACGATCGAGCTGTATCGCGCCGCACACGCCCTGGCTCGGGGCGATCGGCTCGCCACCGTGCGGCACGCCCGGCGGGCGCTCGATCTTGCGCCTGAGGAGGACAACCTCTGGCGTGCCGCGGCAGCGGGGGTCCTGGGGCTCGCGTCCTGGGCGAGCGGCGACCTCGAGCCAGCGCACCGGGCATATGCCGAATGCATGGCGGGGCTGCGACGGGCCGGGCACGTCTCCGACACCCTCGGATGCGCGATCGCGCTGGCAGATATACGGCTTGCGCAAGGTCGTCTCGGCGAGGCGATGCGCACCTACGAGCACGCATTGCAGCTCGCACCTGACCAAGGCGGGTCGGTTCTGCGGGGAACAGCGGACATGTACGTAGGTATGAGCGAGATCCACCGCGAACGCGACGACCTGCACGCCGCCACTCAGCACTTGCTGCGAAGCCAGGAGTTGGGCGAGCGCACCGGGTTGCCGCAGAACCGGTATCGCTGGCGGGTCGCGATGGCTCGGATACGGCAGGCTGAAGGAGATCTGGGCGGCGCATTCGACCTGCTCAACGAGGCGGAACGCCGGTACATGAGTGACCTCTTCCCCAACGTGCGACCGATCTCGGCGATGAGGGCACGGCTGTACGTCGCGCAAGGGGAGTTGGGTGAAGCGCTCGGATGGGCACGTGAGCAGGGTCTATCCGTTGAGGACGACCTCAGCTACCTGCGCGAGTTCGAGCACATCACGCTAGCCAGGGTGCTCTTGGCCCAATACACGACAGAGCGCTCCATCCATGAGGCGACCCAACTCCTGGAGCGACTCCTCCAAGCGGCGGAAGAGGGAGAGCGGACGGGAAGCGTCATCGAGATCCTCGTGCTGCAGGCGCTTGCCCACCAGACGCGAGGGGGCATCCCCGCCGCGCTCACATCACTGCGACGCGCGCTGACATTGTCCGAGCCGGAAGGCTACGTCCGCGTCTTCGCGGATGAAGGCCCACCCATGGCCTCCCTGCTGAAGGCGGTCGCGAAACAGGGCATCGCCCCGAACTACGTCCGCCGACTCCTGGCAGCCACCAGCAAGACCGACGACAGTACGCCCCGCAACCAGGGCTTGATCGAGCCACTGAGCGAACGCGAACTGGACGTGCTCCGGCTGCTCGGAACCGACCTGGACGGCCCGGACATCGCCCGCGAACTCATCGTGTCCCTGAACACCATGCGGACTCACACCAGAAACATCTACGCCAAACTCGGCGTGAACAACCGCCGAGCAGCGGTCCGCCGAGCCGAGGAACTCGACCTGCTATCGCGAACCCGCGACCGCTAACCCCGGCAGCAGGCGAATCGAGATACCGAAGTCGCGACGCGGGTCCGGTTACTCAGCGGTGAGTTCTATGAGCTGCTCGGCGGCGGTGGTGTTGCCCCCGTTGGCAAGGCGTCGCAGTTCATCCATGTTGCCCTGTTCAGTGGCGAGTTCGATCAGCTGGTCGGCGGCGGTGGTGTTGCCCCGGTCGGCTAGGCGTCGGAGTTCATCGATGTTGCCCTGTTCGGCGGCGAGTTCGATCAGCTGGTCGGTTGCGGTGCTGTTGCCGCGGCTGGCTAGGCGTCGGAGTTCGTCGATGTTGCCTTGTTCGGTCGCGAGTTCGATGAGTTGGTCGGTTGCGGTGCTGTTGCCGCGGTCGGCTAGGCGTCGGAGTTCGTCGATGTTGCCCTGTTCGGCGGCGAGTTCGATCAGCTCGTCAAGCGCCCCCTCTTCACCGTGCTTGGCCCGTTCTCGCAGCTCGGATAGATCAGATTCATTCATGACGCGTGACCTTTCTACTGGCTTTGGTGGTGGGCCGTTCGGCCCAGGGCCTGACGTGGTCGCGCGCGGTGTCAATTCGCTGCCTGTTTTCAGCGTGGCAGCTTGCCCGATGCCTGAAGCTCATCGCGATGCGCATGCCATTCATCCCGGAGCGCGGGCAGCCTTTCGCTCAGGAAGTCGGCCAGCGCGACCATTTCCGCAAGTGGAGCGCGACGGTCCGGCGGGGCATCAGCCAGCAACGCCAATCCCTCGCGAAACAGCGCCGCATGCTCCTTATGGATGGCGGAGTCGAAGTTCTGCGGTTGCTGACTCACTGGATCCAGACTCACCCGGTCCACCCGCTCACCGGCGCCACGGGTTCGCCGCGCCATCCGATAGCTCTCCAGCAGCTTGACCGCGCCGGTGATGGCGCTTCGGCTTGCCAGCAACGCCTCACCCAGCTCGTCGATCGTCTGCTGTGGTGGATCGCAGACGAACAGATAGCCGAGCAGGCGGCCGGCCATCGGCGGGAACCCGTACTGACGCGCGTAGAAGCGGCCGACGTGGTCGGCGAAGATCAGCTGCCCATCATGCGACACCTATCGAAGGTAGCATTTTTGACTGTAATAACACAAATTTGTGTTATCTGAGCCGCCCGCCCCGAGTGCCCGCGACGGTAGAGTCCGTCACTATCATGACCGACGTCTAGTCCACACAACAGAGATCAAGATCTGCCGGACAGGCGCTAGCCGCGGTGTCGTCTCGCGAGGTCGGCCAGCAATGCGACCGTGCGGTCGTGGTCCTCGGGCGGCCCGACAGGGAAGACGAACAGTTCGGTTGCCCCGGCGTCGGCGAAGCGGGCCACCGTCTTCTCGACGACGGCCTCGTCGCCGGCGACCAGGGTGTCCGCCGGGCCGGTGGAGCCCTGCCGGTCGAGCAGGGCGCGGAAGGTGGGCAGGGTTGCGGCCTGGCGGAAGTCCGTGTTGACGCGCTCGCGCGCGCCGGCCACGTCGGAGGTCACCGACGTGAGCAGCCCGACGGCGATGCGCGGCGCCGCTCGCCCCGCCGCTGCGGTGATGACGGTCGGGACCACGACCTCGCCGAGGAAACGGGGCGTCGGCCACATCGTGAGCGCGCCGTCGGCCCGTTCGCCCGCGAGGGCCAGCATGCGCGGCCCGTTCGCGGCGAGCAGCAGGGGCGGCGGGGTCACCCCGGGGGCGGCGACGCCGCCGACCGCGGTCACCGCCGCGCCGCGGACCTCCACCTGCTCGCCCCGCAGGACCGGGCCGAGCACGTCGAGCATCTCGCGGGCGTGCTGGACGGGTGGCCGCCAGGTCAGCCCGTATCGGCCTTCGACGACCGGTGCGTGGCTGGGCCCGATGCCGAGTGTCAGCCGCCCGCCGGTGGCGGCGTGCGTGGTCAGCGCCTGGGCGGCGAGGGCGAGGGGATGCCGCGGGTAGGTCCCTACGACGGATGTGGCCACTTCGATGCCTGGTGCCCGGTCGCCCAGTGCGGAGAACACCGTCAGCGGATCCCATCCGCCGTGCTCGCCGAGCCAGAAGCGGGAAAAGCCGCTCGCCGCCGCGTGTTCGATTTTGGCCAGGAGTTCCGGGATCGGCCCGGCGCCGTAGTCGGACAGTCCGATTTCCATGCGGTCAGTTCACCGTGCCCTCTCGGCCGAACGATGGTCAACAGTCTCTTCGGCGATGAAGCAGCCGATTCCGGCGTTGCCGCCGGTGAGGGCGAATGTCCGGCCGGACAGGTCCGGCAGGGCGTGGGGACTCCAGATCACGAGACCTCCAGCGATATGGTAGTGACGCTACCGTTTCACTGTAGCCGGAAAAATGGGTGTGTTGCTACCGTTTCTCGTGGGAGGCAGGTCACTGATGCGTACGCCGCGTAAGGATCAGGTCCGTAACCGTCAGCGCCTGGTGACCGCCGCCCGTGAGGCGTTCGGCGAGCAGGGCCCCGGCATCTCCCTCGACGAGGTCGCGCGGCGTGCGGGGGTCGGGCCGACGACGCTGTACCGGCACTTCCCTGGCAAGGAGGAGCTGATCGAGGCGGTGCTCGACGACCTGGCCGGTGCCGTACGCGAGAACGCCGACCGGGCCGCGCGGATCGAGGATCCCCTGCAGGCGTTCCGGGCGGTGTTCACCCAGAGCTGCGACATGACCGAGCGGGACATCGCCACGTTCGCCCAGCTGGCCAACGTCGGCGGGCGTGCCGGGGAACACGCCCAGCGCCTGATCGAGAGCGTCGTCGGGCCGGCCGCGTCGCGGCTGCGGGAGGCCGGTGGCTTGCGTCCCGGCATCACCGTCCAGGACATCGCCGTGTTCATCCGCATGACCCTGACCACGGGCAGCCCCGAAAGCCAGGCGAAGGCGATCGAGACCCTGCTCGACGGCCTCGCCCCGGACCGGCACCCCGGCTGTGGACCATCTCGGCGGAGCTGATCGGCGTCCCGTTTCCGGTGTGACGTGCTGGCGGTCCTATGGGATCGGATCACCAGGTTAATCACCACATGTGGTGATGCTTCCTCATCACATCTCCTTCTACCTTGCAGTTCAGGTACGCAACAGCAGAAGGAGCGCGATGAGCGAAATATCGAGCGGCCATCAGTACGACCCCGGACGGTACGAAATCCGCCTCAAGGGGCACCTCGATTCGCGATGGGCCGCCTGGTTTGACGGGCTGAGTCTCACCAACGAGAGCGACGGCACCACCGTCATCCATGGGCCGGTAGTCGACCAGGCCGCGTTGTATGGCTTGCTGCGGAAACTGCGCGACGTGGGCCTGCCGCTGATCTCGGTCACTCAGGTCGAATCCGACCAGCCCGATGTGCCCACCACCGAATCTCGATAACTCATAAAAGGAGATCGTCATGGCGATCATCGACCAAACCACAGCAGGGAAAGGAGTCCCGATGGACTCAGTGCGGAAGACCGCGTTCGTCGCGGGAGTGCTCTACTTGATTACCATTGTCGCCGCGATCCCTCCCGCATTCATGCTCTACAGCCCTGTGCTGGACAATCCGGACTACATCGTTGGTCCCGGCCCTGACTCTGGCGTGATCTTCGGTGGCTTCCTTGAGGTGATCGTGGCCCTTGCCTGTATCGGCACTGCGGTCGTGCTGTTTCCCGTGGTCAAACGGCAGAACGAAGCCGCCGCGTTGGGCTTTGTCGCCGCTCGTGTCCTTGAAGCCGCCATCATCTTTTTCGGCATCATCAGCCTCTTCGCAGTCGTGACCCTGCGGCAGGCCGGAGCTACCGGAGCAGATGCGGCCTCACTCATCACCACCGGCAACTCGCTCGTCGCGCTCCACAACTGGACGCTTCTTCTCGGACCCGGCATCATGCCGGCGGTGAATGCATTGTGTCTGGGCTACGTGTTGTACCGGTCCCGGCTCGTGCCACGCATCATTCCCCTGATGGGGCTCATCGGAGCCCCGCTACTCTTCCTCTCCGCAACCGCGACCATGTTCGGCATCTACTCCCAAATCTCTGTGTGGTCGGGCATCGCGACCATCCCGATATTCCTTTGGGAGGCGTCGCTTGGCGTCTGGCTGGTCGTCAAAGGCTTTAAGCCCTCTCCCATCACGGCGGGAATGGTCGCCGCCGGCTCCCCGCCCGCCAATCGTGACCTCGCTGTCTAACCGCTGAAAATACGGCCGGGTCCACCACGGACCCGGCCGTTGTGCGCGCAGGCTGATAGCCCCTGGTTAAGCGCCAGGGGCTATAGGGCCTCGTTAGAATTCGCGTCAAACAGGGCGGATCGTCAGTCGCGGACGTTGACGTTGTCGCAGCCGTAGAACGTGAGCCCGGCGGCCCGGCCGACCACGCAGGCCGTCGTGTCGCCGACTGACAGGACGTCGTAGCGGTAGTGGGTGACCGCGTCCTTGTCGGCGTCCACGGTCCGCTCGTCGGGTTCGACCGACTTCTCGACGTGGATCTTCCCGTGCGCCTCGGGCGCCCCGGTCGACGCCAGAAGCTTAGCAGGCGGCCCGAATCGCAGGGTCGACGCGTCGATGCGGATGGCGTCGAACGCGACCGGGTTGCCGTACTCGCCGGCCGTGGTCGTCAGGACGGCGACCGGCACGACGCCGTTGCCGTTCAGGTTGACCTTGTTCTCGGCGCTGCCGGGCTTGATGTTGATCGTCACCGGGATCGCGCAGTCGACGGTCAGCCGCGTGGTCCTGGTGTCGTCGCTCGGGTCGGGGTCGATGACCGTCGCGCGCTTCGGCTTGATCGACGTGGTGAAGTCGATCGTCTTGGCGCCCGCCTGGTCGCAGGTCACGGTGTACTCGCGGGTCAGGGTCTGGGTGGCCCCAGCCGCGAGGCTGGTCTCGACGGTGGTCCCGGCGGAGGCGGTGAGGCCTTCGCCGACGGCCAGGTCTTGCCGGACCACGGCGGTGACCGGCCCGTCGGGGCCCGTGTTGGCGACGGCAAAGGTGACCGTCACCGTCACCGGCTTGCCCATGACGGCGAACAGCGGCGCGACGGGGGTCACCGAGGTGACTGCGAGGTCGGCTTCCAGGCAGTCGGGGTCGGCGGGGTTGGCCAGGCAGAATTCCCTCAGCGGCGGCTTGAGGTCGATGGTCAGGACGTCCTGGCCGAGCGCGACATCGGTGATCGTCATGGTCGAGAGCGCCGGCGAGAACGGCACGATGAAGCTGCCCGAGCCGCTGGCCCGCAGGCCGACGTGGTCACTTCCCTCCTGGTACGTCCAGAGCGGGCTCCAGGTGTTGATCCGGTCGATGACCTGGCCGTCCACGTCGGTCAGGCCGAGCTTGAGTATGGGCGGGTCGCCGATGTGGGTGTGGGCGCGCGATTTGGAGACCTTGACCCGCTCCACGGTCGCGGAGGTCCGGGAGGTGAACTTCACCCGGGCGACCACGGACTTGGTTGGGTCGTCGAAGTCGAGCTGCGGGATCGGGATGGTGGAGGGGTCGTTCGGCTCGCCCTCCGCGCGCAGGGGCACCAGGAAGATCAGTGCGGCCGCGGCGGCGATGACCCAGCGGGTTCGTGTCAGCATTTCGCGGCCTCGCAACCTTCGAAGACGTACGTGAAGCGGCGGATGTCGGCCTCGCGGGCTCGGCCGTTGTCGAACATCAGGTCGTCGGGCATGGGTTCGGATGTCCACCAGTCCTGGTCGCCGTACCAGTGCTCCTTGTCCCAGCTGCGGCAGGCGGCGGGGGTGCGCTGGAGCAGCGGGGCGTCGTCCTCGCAGTCGGCGAAGTCCTCGTAGACGTTGGGGTAGACCTCCTGCGCGAACGCCCCGCCCTCGGGGTACTCGTCGGAGAGGCCGAAGGGCTGGTGGGCCGTCTCGTGGGCGGCGATCCGCTGCTTGCCCGGGTCGACGAGCACGGAGAAGATCCGGTCGGAGCGCTGCGCGCAGTCCTGCTGGCCGCCGCGGTGGTGCAGGATCGCGGCCGCCTCGGCCCAGCCGTAGGCGTCGTCCCACAGGACCGGGAGCCCGTGGTCGCAGTCCTTGTCGCCGCTGGCGTCGCTCGCGTAGCCGGTGTTGTCGGGCAGCAGCCAGAAGTTGAACATGTCCTGCCGGGTCAGGTACTCCTTCAGGCCCCAGTACGACCGCTCGATGGTGGCCGCCACGTCGGCGATGAACCGGGGGTCGGCCGGGCTGTCGTACTCGTCCTTGTCGGCGACGAAGACGATGTCGATGCGGCTGGACCGGGGGCCGGTGTAGCTGATCGGCACCGCGGGCTTGGGGAAGGTGAAGTTCGGGAACGGGTCGCCCACGGCCACCGTGTGCCAGGACGAGAAGAGGTTCACGCCGTTCTTGGCCAGGCGGCAGCCGTACGCGAAGGGGGCCATGTCGGCTCTTGGGGTGAAAGTCTCCGTGAGGGAGCCGACGCTGCGTCTCGACTGGAGCGGGTCCCCGGCCAGGCTGGCGGCGCTGGCCTGGAGGTTGACCCAAATTTCCAGGTCGTCGGCGATGATCGTCGGCTGGAGCTCGCCGTCGAGGGCGGTGGCGACGATCGTGACGGGTTCGCCCGGCTTCGGCCAGACGGGCGTGTGGGTGCAGCGGATGTTCAGGCCGGGCGCGCTCGCCGGTTCCCTGGCGTCGAGTTCGAAGGTCAGCCTGACCCGCTCGTCGGCGGTGCCCGCCTGGACGATCGGCGTGCGGCAACCCCCGAGGTAGGGCTGGTCGGTCTGCCTGGGGTCGTGGACGGAACAGCCGGCGAGGTCGATGTACCCGTCGAAGAACCGGTCGGCGGTGGGGGAGGAGTCGTAGTGCTCGCCGCCGAAGCAGAGGCCGCCGTCCTCGTCGTGGACCTCGATCTTGATCGGGATGTGGCCGGGGGTGGTGAGCGTCGCCACGTCGATGGGCTTGGAGAACTCCCAGTCGGGCGCGATGTCGGGGTTTCCCTCAAGGTCGTCCTGCGACTCGCTGTCCTCGTTGTCGTGGTAGATGCCGTTGATCCAGACACGGTTGTAGAAGTCGGGGTCGCCGCAGTCGCCGCCCGCCAGGAGGGTGATGCGTTTGATCGTGACGGTCACGGTCACGATCGGGTCCGCGGCGGCGGGGGACTGGAGCAGCGTGAGCAGCCCCGCGCCCAGTACCGCGACCAGGAACACTCGTAAAAGGGTGTGCATGTGACGAACGGTAGGCATGTGTGCACGGAGTGCGTGTGAGCATACCCCTGCTCAAATTCAGATCCGGCGCCCTTGGTTCCAGGTCCTGCGCTTGCTCGTGATCGGCCGCCGGGGCTTCTTCTTCGGCGTACGGACCGGCGTCGGATCCTCGGGCACGTCGCGCGGTACGTGCTGGCCGGTGGGGCATTGATAGACGAAGTGCCCCGGATTCTCGGCAAGCCGGTCGACCAGTCGCGAGCCCTCTCGCGTCAGCCGGTGAGAACGGTCGACTCCATTGCCGGAAGATTTGATCAGTCGCAGCTGGTGGAGTTCCATGAGTGAGTCGCGCACCTTCGTCAGCGGTATACACGGGCACAGAACACCGATCAGCTGGTGGTAGGTTGACGCGTCCGACGCCAGTGCACCGAGGAGCAGCAGGGCGATCGGTGATGGTTTCGGCCCTCTGACGGCGGTAGGGCGCTCGTCGGCTGGGGTGGTGGCGGGCGCCTGCCGTGAGGGCGTACGTGCGGAAGGCTTTTCGGACTCCGGGGCGAAAACGGCGAGTTCGCGGCCGTAGCCGATCACTAGCCGGCCTTCGGCGAAGGAGATAGATCTTATGGTGTCCGGCAGGTAGAGCGTGGTGGGCCCTTCGGCGGCCGGAAGCGTCCACAGTTTCACGGCATTGTCGGACACTGCCGCGAGCAAGGGAGCCTCCGAGAAGCGCAGAAGTGACACATCGGCGAAGTCGCCGTTGATCGTTTGCAGGAGGCGGCCGGTGTCGGCGTCCCAAATCCTGATATATCCGTCTGCGTTGGTCGCTGCCAGGAAATGGACGTCAGGTCCGTGGCCATACGCCAATCGGACCATTTCGTGTCCCCTGCCGATCCATCGCCGGATCCGGCCGCTGGTCAGATCGAGGACGGCACAGCCGTCGAGGCCGCCCAGGAACAGCAGCGGGCGCTCGCGGACCCGGCCGACGGCGATGGCGCTGACCTCCAGCTCGTCCGCGGCCGGGCAGGCCACCGACCGTCCGGTCGTGATCGCGGTCAGCCGTACGCGTCCGACGGCGTCCAGGGCCACGGCGACGGGACGGCGGGAAGAACCGCCCGCCTCCAGTGCCACGATCGGGGCTGATCCTTCGTCGCCGCGCCAGATCCGGTGGCCGGTGGCGGTCAGCCGGGCGGTCAGCGTGCCGTCCGCCGCGGCGGTGAGGATCAGCGGGCCCTCGGGTGACGAGGCGGGGCTGAGGGTGGTGATCGGGCCGCCGCCGGTGGCGTACCCGCCGACACCCCATTCGGTCGCGAGGGAGAACAGCCGCATACGGTCGTCGCCGCAGGCCGTGATGATCACCGATTCGTGGGCCAGCCGCTGGGTGACCACGCTGACGATCGGCTGGGGATGGCTGACCCGCGTGTCGGCGACGCGCAGACCGTCGAGCTCCCACATCCGTACGGTCGCGTCCTCGCCGCAGCTCACCGCCATCGGCGAGCCGTCATGGTTGAGCGCCTGCACCGCGCGGACCGGGCCGGTGTGCGCGGCGTAAACCTGCCGCGCCTGGACATCCCAGACATTCCAGCCGCGCAGCGTGCCGTCCGCCGAGGCCGACAGCAGCATGCGCGCGTCGGTGGACCGCGTCTCCTCGCGCAGCGTCTCCTCCACCGCGGACCGGCTGCTGGCGATGCCCAGGTTGGTGGACCCCAGAACGTGGGAGAGCCGCGCGGACAGCCGGGGTGAATAACGGACAAGGCCGGTGATGGCGGCGTGATGGCCCACCAGGGTCTTGAGCACGGCCCCGGCCGAGAGGTCCCACACCCGGATCGCGCCGTCCTCGCCGCCGATCGCGGCGAGCAGATCCAGGTCGTCCTCCAGGACGGTCATCACGGCCATGTCTCCCGCGCGTCCGCGCAGCTCAGCGAGGACCTTTCCATCGGAAAGCCCCCAGACCAGCCCGGCGCCGTCCGCACCCCCGGCCACCGCGACGGTCCCGCCGTCCCGGAAAACCGAGGCGAGTACGGTCACCGCCGCCTCCCCCACCCGCCGACGCTCGACCAACCGGCCGGTGGCGAGATCCACCACAAGTACCTCGCCCGAGGCACTCCCGATGAGGGCGCTCCTGCCGTCGTGCGTGAGGGTGAGCGGCCCCAGCGGCCCGGGCTCGGCCGCGATCTGGCGTTTTCTGGAACCCCACGACGTCCACGCCGTGCCATCCTGGCCGCAGGTCACCACCAGCAGCCCGGCGACGGCCAGCCCGGTGACCGGTCCGTTGTGCGTGGGAAGCGCCTGCCGCAGGTCGCCGTGGTGCAGATCCCAGCACCGCACGACCCCCGCCGCGTCGGCGGTGATCGCCATCTCATGGCCGGGCAGGTACGCGAGAGCGGTCACGGTCCCGGTATGGCCACGCAGCTCACGCATCAGCAGCCCGTCCCGCAGGCTCCACACCCGGACCACCGGGTCGTCGCCACCGGTGATCGCGATCTGCCGCCCGGCCGCGACCATGCGTACCGGCCGTTCATGGCCGGTCAACGTGGTACGGAGCGCTCGGCTCACGTTGCCGGACGTGGACCATTCGCACTGCCAGGGCAACACCCCGACCGTACGGGGATTGGCGAGCATCCGGCTGAGGTTGCCCTCCCGGTAGCGGATGGCGTCCACCGCGAGGATCTGCCGCCGCGCCTCCGGGTGCGCGGTCAGGTGACGGGGGAGGGAGGCACGATAGACGTCGAAGATCCGCGTCAGATCCAGCACACTATCGTCCGGCTCACGCAGCCCTGTCAGCTTCAGCTCGTAGGCCAGGATCGACTTCGGATCGCCGTACACGAGGAATTCGGGCTGGAGGAGCAGCCGTCCCAGCTGGCCCGCGTCGGCGGCGTGCTCGGCGGCGTGGCGAAGCAGGTACGGCGACGCCAGATCCCAGCGGACCTTGCGGTGGACGGCTGCGGTCCCCAGGAGGCGGCGGTAAACGGCAGCAGCCGCGCGTTCTCTGGTCACTGTGCGAGCAACGCGCGCAGCCGCGCCGTCTGGAGGTAGTTGACGACCTTGTGGAAGTCGAAGGCGTGCACCACGTCGTGGTCGTCGCTGTCCACACCGGCGAACCGCTGGGAGATCCCCTTGCGCGGGATCGCGAACAGATCGCCAGGGTCGGCGAGGTTGGCCCAGCGGGCGACGCCGGGCGGGCGCTCGCCCCGGCCCGCGACCGGGGGTGGGGTGAGCCGTTCGAAGATCGCCTTGGGCGCGGCCAGCGGCGAGCCGAGCGTCACCCACAGCGGGACCTTCAGGGCGGGTTCGGCATGCAGGGTCTCATAGGCGACCACCGTGCCGAGTGAGTGGGCGATGAGCACATCGGGCTGGACCTTCCGGAGCGTGGCCGCCAGCCGCTCCCGCACGGCGGTCCCTTCGCGCAGGTAGGCGGCGGCCTCCTTGACGAAGCGCGTCATCAGCCATTCCACCATCCGGGGGCGCAGCAGCCGCGATTCGGCGACCTCGGCGATATGGGCGCGAACGAGGGAGAAGATCCAGCCCTGGGCGGCACGCTCGCTCGCCGGGAAGCTCTCCAGGAGCTGCGCCAGCAGCTCGCCCTCCTCGTCCGTCAGGTCCTCGAGTTCGTCGTCGCCGCTCTGCCGGAGGGGATCGCGCAGCAGGTCGGCGTAGTAGACCACCGACACGTCCGAGCCTTCGGCGAGCCGCTTGGCCCACAGCGCTGACAGGTGCGCCGCGGCCTGCTCGGCCGTCTCGCCCTGCCGGAAGTTGCCGATGCCGTGGACGCCCACGATTTTCATCTGATGTCTCCGGGTTCGTAGGGGTGGTCCTGGAGGTAGTCGGCGAGGCCCTGGTGGAAGAGCCGGAACAGCTTGCAGCCGTCGTGGTCAACCCCCGTCCAGATGTAGAAACGTCCGGCCTCCAGCAGCGGGCGTACCTCGCTCTCGGTCAGGCCGGGTGCGAACTCCGGCACGACGGCCGCCGCGACGTCGGCGGGGAAGCCGTCGCCCTTCGCCCAGGCGAGCGTGGCCAGCACGGCCCGCAGCCGTCCTCCGTCCGGGCGGAGCCGCAGATCGAGTTCGAGCACGCCGGGAAGCGTGCGCGGGACACTGCCGCCAAGCCGCTCGGCCGCCGCGGCGTCGCCGGGCACCGGCAGCGACTCCAGCGCCCGGCCGTAGATCCTGGCCACCAGGAACGCGCCCCAGCCCCGCCGCCGTGAAACGTCATCGGTGAGCGCCGCGGCGACCGCGCGGGCCATCGCCGCGCGGACAGTACGCGACTGGTAACCGGGGACCTCCTCCAGGCGCTGCCCGAGATGTTGCTCCAGGTCGGCGCGGAGCTCGCCGGGATCGACCTCGTCCAGGTCGATGAGCATGTCCTGGGCCGCGGCCAGCAGTGGCTCGAACCGGGTGCTGCGCCGGGTCCCGACCAGCAACTTGCAGGCGCCCTTGGCCAGCGGCAGCAGCAGCCGATCGACCAGTTCGCCCGGATTGTCGGCCTCATCGAGAGCGTCGAACACCAGCGGCGGCGGTGTCTCCATCCGCTGGATGTGCGCGACCAGCTCGGCCGGCGTCACGGCCTCATCCGCAAATCCAAGCTGCTCAGCCACCGCGGCAGCGATCTCCTCAAGGCCTCGTCCACGCGCGTGGATCGCGACCAGCGCGTCATTGGGCGAGGGCACACCCTCGGGATGCTGCGCCCGCAGATAGTCCCGGATGTCCGGGGCAGCCTCGATGATCTTCTTGTGCGCCGCGCACACCAGCGAGGCGAGCAGTGCCGACTTGCCGCAGCCCGGCGCGCCGGTGACCACGCACAACCCCGTCGCGTACGGGTCGTCCAGCCAGGGAGCGAGCCGGGACCGCAACGTTCGGCGGCCGACGAAGTGGCCGCGCACGCGGTCGATGAAATGCTCGGCGTCCAGGTCGGCGACGAACGCGCGAGCCGGGGGAACGACCTCCATCAGCCGTTCCCTGCGGGGGTCCGGCCGCCAGTTGGGGTTGGGGAAGAACGGCAGGTCGGGCAGGGGAGAGCCCAGGTCGACCTTCGTGGTCCGCAGCCGAGTGGTCGCGCCGAGCGCGCTCAGCCGTAATCGGATGTCGTTGACCAGCCGGTCCCAGCGCACGTGGCGCAGCGTCTCGTCGGTGTCCAGGCCGTTGGCGGCGACACGTTCGAGGGTCTCGGCGACCGCCTCGCTGAACAGCCCGTCGTACGTGGGGTCGTTCGGGCCCGTGGCGGCGATCACCCAGGCGTGTAACTCGTCCTCGGGCACGTCGATGAGCGCGCCCACGCGCGCGGCCCGCCCCGCCCCGCACAGGTCGACGATGAACAGCATGGGCTCGGGCGCGCCGTGGGCCGTACGAACCCAGGCGACCACGTCGGTCCCCAGGCCGGTCCGCCCGCACGAGGGCACCATGTCGAGCTTGTCCCCCAGCTCCGCGTCCCGGGAACGTCCACGGTCCGACAGCCTGGTGTGGCCATGCGAGATCACGTGGATGATGCGATGCCCGCCGTCCAGCGCCGCGTCGGTGTGCGCGAGCACCGCGCCACGATCCGGGTTGGCGACAGCGGTCACCTCGTAGGCCAGTTTCCGGTACGCCTGCTCCAACCGGGGCATACGTTCCTCGACGAAGGGCAGGTCGGCCCAGGCGCGCGCGCCCGTCTCAGGCTCCTCGTCCGCGTCGACGGTGTGACCGAACCGGCTCACGCCCATCAGCAGCACACGCGACATCCAGCCCTCCGATCGCCGACCACATCAACCGTAGTCCGCGAGTCAGGGGCAGAACGTTACTGCGTACCTTCCGGAATCTGGTCGGGCGTGATCGCGCCGTCACCCGGGATGCCCGTCAAGTAGGCGTGCTGGTGGCCGTTACCAGCGTCAACGTTGAGCTGGTCGAGCTGGGTCGCGGCGACCGACCACATCATGACGGCGGTGGACCGCTGCCGGGAAACCAGATCGAGCAGGGGCTTGCGCTGGTCTTCAGGAAGCGTTTGCACGAGCGCGTACGTATCGAGCGCGGCCCCCAACGCGTTGACGGCACTACGGAACCCGCCCCGGGCCACATTGGTAGCAGTCATCCCAGAAGGCGATTCGGCATGCTTTTCCGCGACTTTTCGTACGACGTCCTGCCAGCCGCGGACGATCTCCGGCACGGTCGGCTGCGCTGCGGTGGTGGTGTCCCGCGGAACCGCGAGCGCGAGCGCGGCGAGAACCTTGTCCAGTTCCTTGGCCGTCGATTTGGCCAGCGTGGTCAACTCGCCGATCTGCTTCACATCCCGATCCGCGTCGGCCTTGCGCAGATCCGCGATGGCGACCTCACTCGCATCCGGAACGGCGACAAGATACCCCGCCGCCGCCCCACCCAGCCCCGCCACCACAGCAACGGTGACCACCAGACGACTAACCCGCCCCGCCCCCCGAGCCACCACCGGCGGCGACGAAACCACAGGCTTTCGACGTGCCTTGGTGGACATCCGCACTCCTCCGCTGTCAGGCTGCGCCCCCGACGCTACTAGTTCCGCCGACCACGGTCCATCTTTTGCACGTCGAAAATCGTAAGGCGGTGAGGGGTGAACATGCGACCGTCGGAGCGGCCGTGGCTCAGGCGACTTTCACGGAGTGGTCGCCGAAGTCGGCCACCACGTCCAGGGTTCCGCCCAGTGCGGTGACGTAGGCGCGCAGGATGTCCAGACCGCCGATCTTGCCGTGCTCGATCTGGGATACGCGTGCCTGAGAGATGCCCATCCGTTCGGCGAGGAGCTTCTGGGAGACGCCCAGACGTTTGCGCATCTCGGCGAGCTGGGCACCGCGCAACTCTGCCCGCAGTTGCTCGCGGCTGGCCTCCCGGGCGGCGACCCGCTCGATGGAATCCCAGTCGGGGTCGACCTCACGGATCTTGGCTTTGGTATCAGACCACTTCACGAACTCGCTCATCACCCTTCCTCCTTCTCCTTCTCAGCGCGGTATGCCGCGTAGCGTTCCTCCGCCAGGGGGATCGCGGCGCGGTACCACCGCCTCCATTCCCCGGACTTGTCACCGGCGACCAGCACGATCGCCTCCCGCGTCGGGTCGAAGACGAACAGCAGCCGGATCTCCGCCTTGCCGGGCACGCGGGGCCGTAGCTCTTTGAGGCTGTGCAGGATGCGCGAGTGGTGGATCCGGTCGACCAGCGGACGACCGAGCTTCGGGCCCTGCAGCGCGAGCTCGTCCAGTGCTTCCTCGATCTTCTCCGCAGTGGCGGGGTCGTTCTTGCAGATGTCGAGGAACCAGGCGTTCACCTCGGCATGCAGCGTGATCTCCCAGGCCATACTGCCAATATAACGGATCCTTATATCATTCTGGAGCGCCGCGCGGTCTTGACTGGTCATTGGCTCGGGCGAGTGGTTCTTGGGCTGAGGGCTTTAGCGCCCCTTCACCGATGGTTTGCGCGTGATGATGGCCGCGATTTTGTGGCAGGTAGCCTGGCGAGTGTCGGTGCTGTGGAGGTGGGTTTGTCCCTCTGTGGGCCGGTGGGGTGGGGGCGTGTGGGCTCAGGGCGTACACGCGGGAATCCCGGACATGGGGGTTAAGCGCAGACATCAGCCAGAGGGGGAGATCCATGAAGGCAGTCGTCTGGCATGACATCGGGAAGATTGCGCTGGAGCAGGTTCCGGAGCCGGCGGTGCGGGGGCCGCAGGATGCTGTAGTCCGGATCACTACCAGTGCGATATGTGGCACTGACCTGCATTTTGCTCGGGGGACGGTGCCGGGGATGCGGCCGGGGACCGTGCTCGGGCATGAGGGGGTGGGTGTGGTCGAGGAGCTGGGGACGCAGGTGCGGAACTTCAATCCGGGCGATCGGGTCGTGGTGTGTTCCACGATCGCGTGCGGGCACTGCGTGTACTGCCGGGCCGGATATTTCTCGCAATGTGATGTTGCGAATCCGAACGGGCCGAACGCGGGGACGGCGTACTTCGGTGGGCCGGCGGCTACTGGGCCCTTTGATGGGCTGCAGGCGGAGTTCGCGCGGATTCCCTACGCTCACACGACAATGGTGGCGATTCCGCCTGGTGTCACGGATGAGCAGGCGATCCTGATCAGCGACATCTTCCCGACCGGGTGGTTCGGGGCACGGCTGGCGCAGGTGGGCAGCGGGGACGTCGTCGTGGTGCTCGGCGCGGGGCCGGTCGGGCAGTTGGCGGCGCTGTCGGCGCGGATGCAGGGGGCGGGGCGAGTCCTGATCGTGGACGGCAACGCCGATCGGCTGGAGACGGCTCGGCTGCAGAACGCGGAGACGATCAACTTCAATGCGGAGGATCCCGTCGAAGTGGTACGCGAGCTGACCGGTGGGGTCGGCGCCGATCGGGTGATCGAAGCGGTGGGGGTCGACGCCGAGAGTCCGAAGGCGGGGCCTGCGGCGGGGGGTGCCGATCGGGTGGCCTTCGAGCGGGAGCGGCGGCAGGTGGCGCCGCGGACCAACGTCGAGGATGGGCACTGGGTGCCGGGGGACGCGCCCAGCCAGGCGTTGCGTTGGGCGGTGGAGATGGCGGCCAAGGCGGGGACCATCGGCATCATCGGGGTGTACCCATCGAACTTCGACAGTTTCCCGCTTGGTATGGCCATGAACCGGAACCTCACCATTCAGGCGGGTAACTGCCATCACCGGCACTACGTTCCGGGGCTGCTCAGCAAGGTCGCTACCGGGGCTGCCGATCCGACGACCATTCTGACGCAGCAGGAGGAACTGCCTACGGCGATCCACGCCTACGAGGCTTTCGATCGCCGCGAGCCTGGGTGGACCAAGGTTTCCCTGGAGCTCATGTAGATGTCCTGAAATTCCATGACATCGGCGGGATCGCTGAGGGGCTCGGCCTCTGGAGCGAACGCCGGAGGTGGTGAGGCCTCGATGAGGCTTGACTTCATCAGATCTCTGTACGAGGAGCGGGGGCCGGTTGCTTCCGTGTATATGCCGACGAATCGGATCACCAAGGCGGTGGCCGTCATGGTCGGGTTGCGGTGGCGGCATATCAGCGAGCGGCTCGCGGAGGCGGGGGCTCCCGATGAGGTCGTCGCGCGGATCGGGGAGTTCGTCGGTGATCCTGCGCCGGGGAGGGCGGTTTTCTGCTCCTCTTCCGGGGTGATGTTCAGTGAGCCGCTGTCGGCTGGGCCGGAGTGGGATATCGCTCGGTGGTCCGCGCTTCCGCATGTGATGCCGTTGCTGGCGCAGCGGGGGGAGCGGGTGCCGTACATGCAGGTCATGGTGGATCACACCGGAGCCGATGTGATCGTTCTCAGTGGCGGGGGGCGGCGGGAGCTCGTCGTACAGGCTGAGGATTGGCCGATTCACAAGGCCGCGCAGGGAGGCATGTCGCAGCCCCGGTATGAGCGGGATGTCGAGGAGACCTGGCGGCGTAATGCCGTCGCGACCGCTGAGGTCATCGCGAAGGAGGCGGCTCAGAGCGAGGCCGAGCTCATTGTCATCGGGGGAGATCCGAAATCTCGGCATATGGTGCTGGATCGGCTGGGGAAGGATGTGGCTCAGCGGGTGGTGGTGGCCGAGAACGGCGGGCGTTCACCGGGCGAGATGCCCAAAAGCTACCTGCGGAAGGTCGACGAGGCCCTCAGGTCATGGCTCGTTCAGCGCCAGAGCGAGCTGGTCGACGCCTACCGGAATGGGCCCGCGGTCAGCGGGTTGCACGAGACGGCTCGTGCGCTTCGGGTGAGCCAGGTCGCCAAGGTGCTCATAGCGGAAAGTCCGTCGTTCGAGGAGATGGTGTGGATCGGCCCCGAGGGACCGCAGTTCTCCCCTGACCGGGAGGAAATGTGCGCTTGGGGCGTGGCGGAGCCGATCAGCGAGCGCGCGGACGCCGCCTTGGCCCGAGCTGTCGCCACCACCGACGCCGAACTCTGGTTCGTCCCCGAACTCGACTCTCCGGAGGGAGTGGGCGCGATCCTGCGGTTCTGATACCGAATGGGATCGCCGAGGCATCACGAACTCGAAGCGGCACATCGATGCCATGGCTGAATCCAATCTCCCTCCGGGCATAAGGCGCATAATAGGGCAAACGACTCAAATGGAAGACCGTCGAGAGCCCCGCCAGCCATACCTCCTTGTGGTGAAATATGCCGAATGGAGCAGACGAGGCAGTTGGTGGGCGAGATGCTGGTCTGCTGTTTCGGGGTCGTCCTGCTCACGGGCGGCTTCCTGGCATTCTTCTTCACGCCTAGCAGCCAGATGGTGCTCTACGACGGCGCCTATGAGCAGCTGCGGGGTGTTCCCATGAGCGCCGCCTACAACTCGCTCCTGGAGATCAGCTTTGAGGTGCGCGGTGGCCTGCTCATGCGACAACTGCACCAAAGCTCCACTTACCTGCTCGTCTTGGGGACCGTCGTCTGGGCTCTGCTCGGCCGTTTCCGGTACGCAGTCGCGGTGCTGTGCCAAGGCGTGCTCGGAGGGCTTTCCGGCTATGGGGCCGCCGATGACTTACTGAGCGGGACCGCCCTGGGACGGCTGCCCGTTCCTTGGTGGTACGGCCTGCACCTGCTGATGGCGGTGGCCGTGGGCGCCGTACTGGTGATCTCCTCGCAGCGGGAGGCCGCCCGGCAACCCAGAACATTTCGCCTGGTAGCTCTGAGCCTGGGTCTCACTACTCTGGCGATCTTCTGGCTCTGACCCGATACGCTGATTCGCCAGCTGCGCGTCCAAGAACGAGAAGAAGGTCTTCGATGGGAGCTTTTGCGGCGGAGTTTGAGGTGCTTGATGAGCGGTTCGCTGGGGTGGGTGGGGATCACTGGGTTGAGCGGATTTATCACGGGTGCCGATGGGCTGAGGGGCCGGCGTACGTGGCGGCGGGGCGGTATCTGGTGTGGAGCGACATCCCGAACGATCGGATGTTGCGGTGGGATGAGATGACGGGGAACGTGGGGCCGTTTCGGGTGCCTGCGGGGTATACGAATGGGCACACGATTGATCGGCAGGGGCGGCTGGTCTCTTGTGAGCATGGGAATCGGCGGGTGACGCGTACCGAGCATGATGGGTCGATCACCGTGGTCGCGGACCGGTGGGAAGGGAAGCGGTTCAACAGTCCCAATGATGTTGTGGTGAAGTCGGATGGCTCGATCTGGTTCACCGATCCGCGGTACGGGATCGACAGTGACTACGAAGGACATCAGGCGGAGAGTGAGATCGGCAACGATCAGGTCTATCGGGTCGATGGGGTGACAGGGCAGGTCACCGTGGTCGCGGATGACTTCGTCAGGCCGAATGGGCTGGCGTTCTCGTTGGATGAATCCCTGCTTTATGTCGTCGACACGCGTCGCAAACAGCTGCGGGTCTTTGACGTGGACGGTCAGGTGTTGCGGAACAGCAGGGTGCTCGCGGAGTGTTCGGCGGGCAGCTTCGATGGGATCAGGCTCGACGCTAAAGGGCGGATCTGGGCCGCGACGGGCGAAGGTGTGCACTGCTTCGACCCGGATGGGACATTGATCGGCAAGCTCAAGCTTCCCGAGAAGACGTCGAACCTGGTCTTCGGCGGCCTGAAGCGGAACTGGCTGTTCATGACGGCAACCACCTCGGTGTACGCGATCATGACCAACGTTCGCGGAGCATGACGCTATTCACCCGGTCCGGCGAGGACTTCCGGGGCGGCAGCCTGGGGTGATGGGCGCGGATCGCGGAGGTCGCAGCCGACCGCGCCCATGGCGAAGTCGTAGATGAGCTCCAAGGCTTCGTCCCTGATCATGCTGGCCCCCATGACCACATGGAACCCGTAAATATCCTCCAGACCTACGAAATTTCGGGCGATGGACAGCGCAGGTGAGCTGAGCGTGAAGACGCCCAGCGCCGCCCCTGTAGTGATCACGGATTCGTAGATCGAGATCTGGCTGTCGTTGAGGCTCTTCCACGAGACCTGGTAGATCGGATTGCGGCGAATCAGCCCGGTGAACTCGTTGAGCAGGCACAGCAGCTCATCATCGGGACCGGTCGCGACCCCCCGCTCGATCAGCGCCCGCAACCGCACCACCGGATCATCAATCGTCCGCACGAGCTCCCAGCGCGCCTGCGCGAACCGCGCGATCGCATCCGCCTGCACCTGCCGCAGCAACTCATCGATCGTCGGAAAGTAGTACGTCACCGACCCCGGCGACATGCTCGCCGCCTGGGCGATATCACGGACACCGACTGTCACCAGCCCACGCTTGAGTATGGCCTTGCGCGCGGCCTCCAGCAGGTGCTTCCGCCGGGCGGCTTGATCCTTCTTCCGTGACATGCCGACACCCTACTGCCAATCCGCCGTACAGACGAGCGAAGAATTAATTGAACCGTAACAGGCCGATTAGATGGTCTTGTTCAGGGTATTGACATGCGCCGATCCATCATTCTTTACTTGCCCGTACGAAGAAAGAAGGTCGCTGGCTACGTCGCCTCGGGGCGCGCCTTCCACCGCCGACCCATGCACCCAGACCCATGAACAGGGAGTCGATCAGCCATGCGAAGCAGACTGTTGTGCTGCGCTGTCGCCGCGACCTTGCTGGCCACCGGATGCGCGGAGCGGGCCGGGCAACCGGGCCAGGCCGCGGCCGCCTCCACGCCGTCGACGCCGGGCTTCCTGGCGGTGGCGGACAACTCCGCGGCCCCGGGCGGCGCGGTCACCCTGCAGGTGGCGGCCGACAACGCGGCGGCGGCGGGGCTGGATCCGCAGATGTCCGCCGCGGCGGCCTCGTGGAACCTGATGAGCTTCGTCTATCAGCCGCTCGTCACCGTGGGACCCGACTACACGATCGAGCCGCTGCTCGCCGAGAAGTGGGCGACCCCGGATCCCACCACCTACGTGTTCAGCCTCCGCCCGGGCGTCTCCTTCTCCAACGGCCGCGCGATGACCGCCGACGACGTGGTCGGCACCATGAAACGTCTGCTGGCCAGCCAGTCCAGCTGGGCCGGCCAGCTGGGCCCGGTCGAGTCGGTGGAGAAGACGGCCGACAACGAGGTGACCTTCAAGCTGAAGTCGCCGTACACGCCGCTGCTCGGGGCGCTGGCCAACATCAACGCGTCGATCCTGCCGATGAAGGAGATCGATGAGAAGTCGATCGACGTCACCAAGGAGACGCTGGGCACCGGTCCTTTCGTGGTGGGTGAGCACCGGCAGGACGTGGCGTGGACGTTCAAGAAGAACCCGGCGTACTGGAACAAAGAGCAGCCGGTTGTGGACACGCTGACCGTGGAGATCGTGCCGCAGGAGGCGACCCGGCTGGCCGCGCTGAGGGATGGCAGCGCGCAGATGTCCGCGTTCGTGAACGCCGACACGGCGAAGCTGCTGGAGGGTGTGCCGAACGTGCGGGTCGCCACTCAGACCACCAGTGACTACCACTATCTGAATCTGAACTCGCTGGGGAAGACCTTCGCCGACCAGCGCGTACGGCAGGCGGTCAACATCGCCCTCGACCGCAAGCAGATCGCCGAGGTCGCCACCGGCGGGCAGAGCAAGCCGACCGGCGTCACCCCCGAAGGCTTGCCCGACGCCTGCGACCCCGCGAAGGTGCCGTCGGCGACGGCCGGGCTGGAGAAGGCGAAGGCGCTGCTCAAGGAGGCGGGCGCGGAGAACCTCACGTTCACCCTCGCCACGTACACGACGGATCCGGTGCTGGGGCAGATCGCGCAGATCATGCAGCAGAACCTGCAGCGGATCGGCGTCACCATGAAGATCGAGCTGCTCGACGAGGGCACCTGGGCCAACCGGGTGTATGTGGAGAGCCCTCCCAATTTCGAAGCCTCGATGACCTGGTTCGCCGGGTATGTGGATGGCGCGATGGTCTCCCGCTGGTGGAACCCGGACACCTCGCTCTTCAACAAGGCGTTCATGAAGACCGACCCCGAGCTGAACGCCCTCATCGACAAGGCCGCCGCCGATCTGCCCGGTCCGGCCCGGGCTACGACGTTCCAGCAGCTCTGCGACCGCGCCGACGCGAACGCGGAGATGATCCCGCTGGCGACCCGCCCGCAGTACCTGGCCTACCGGTCGGACACGTTGAGCCCGAACATCATGGCGAACGAGGGCTACGGCAACCCGTACCGGATGATTTCCACCTTCCGTGAGCTGGCCCGATGAGATTGTTCGTGTGGTCGGCCACCCGGCTGTTCAGCGCCGCGCTGACGCTGCTCGGGGTGTCGATCCTCATTTTCGGCGCGATGCGGCTGATGCCCGGCGGTTACGCCACCATCGTGCTCGGACCGCTCGCCTCGCCCGAGCAGCGCGCCGAACTCACCGCCAGCTTCGGGCTGAACGACCCGATTCTGGTGCAGTACGCCCACTGGATCCAGACGGCTTTCGGCGGCGATTTCGGCCGATCCCTGGTCAGCAACGATCCGGTGGCCGCCGAGCTCGGCTCCCGGCTGCCGGTGACGCTGCAGCTCACGCTCATGTCCGCCATTCCGGGCGTGCTCATCGGCGCGGCCCTCGGCATCCTCATCGCCGTACGGCGCGGCACCCGCGGTCGCGCCCTGGGCCGGATCGCGAGCGCCCTCGGCGTCAGCCTGCCGGAATACGTGGTCGGCGGCATCGCCGTGTACCTCTTCTCCAGGTACGCCCTGGGCCTCACCGTCGGCGGTTACGTGCCGTTCGGCGAGGATCCGGCCACCAATCTGGCCGCGATGGTGCTGCCCGCGAGCGTGCTCGCCGTGTTCGTCGTGTCGGCGACCGCGCGTACGACCAGGGACGCGGTGTTGAACGTGCTGCACGAGCCGTACATCACGACAGCCGTGTCGCGGGGCCAGTCGCCGTGGTCGATCGTCCGGCATCACGTGTTGCGGAATGCCGCGATTCCGGTGCTGGTCGTGGCGTCGACCGTCACCGCGTACCTGCTGGGCGGGGCCGTGATCGTCGAGTATCTGTTCAATCTGCCCGGAGTGGGGTCCTACGTGGTGCAGGCCATCACCCGCCGCGACTACGCCGTCGTGCAGGCGGGGGTGCTGCTGGCCGCCGCGCTCTTCATTTTCACGAACATGGTCGTCGACCTGCTCGTGGGCGTGATCGATCCGCGGCTTGGAGTTTCGAAATGAAGCGACTCGACGGGATCGCACGGAGCGGGCTCGTATTCCTGCTGGCGCTCGTGGTGCTCGTCGTGGTCGCGCAGGTGACCGGGCTCGGCGGCGACCCCGAGAAGATCGTCGGGCCTCGGCTGGCACCGCCGGGGCCTGAATGGTGGCTCGGCACCGACAGTCTGGGGCGTTCGACGCTGCCCCGGGTGTTGCAGGGCACCGGGACGTCGCTGCTGCTGTCGGCGGTCGCCGTGCTCGCGACGGCGGTGGTGGCGACCGCGCTCGGCGTGCTGGCCGGATACCAGGGCGGCGCGCTGAACGAGATCGTGATGCGCGTCGTCGACGTCCTGTACTCGTTTCCGGCCATCATCCTGGCGATTCTGGTCGCAGCGCTGGTCAACCCGGGTCTGGACGCGGCCGTGGCCAGCATCGTGCTGGTGACGATCCCGCTCATGACACGCGTGGTACGGGCGGCGGCGCTCACCGTCTCGCACCGCGACTACGTCACCTCCGCGATCATCAGCGGCGCGCGCCTGCCCCGCGTGCTCGGACGGCACATCCTCCCGAACGTCGCCGGAACGGTCGCCGTCCAGGGCACGTACGCGCTGTCCATCGGCATCCTCGTCGAAGGCGGCCTCAGCTTCCTGGGACTGGGCGTGCAACCGCCGCAGGCCTCCCTCGGCGTGCTGATCTCGGAAGGAACCGTCTACCTGACCTACGCGCCGTGGCTGCTGCTCGGCCCTGGTGTGGTGCTCGTGCTGGCGATCCTGTCCATCAACGTGCTCGGCGACGGCCTGCGCGACCAGCTCGACCCGCGAACTTCGAGGTCGCTGACATGACACATCTGCTCGACGTGCGCGACCTGGTCGTCGACTACGTGCTGGCCGATCGCCGGGTGCGCGCCCTCGACGGGGCCAGCCTCACTATGGCATCCGGGGAGAGCGTGGCGCTGGTCGGCGAGAGCGGCTCCGGCAAGTCCACGCTCGGCTCGGCCGCCGGCCGGCTGCTGCCGCCCTCCGCCGACCTGCGGTCCGGCGACATCGCGGTGCTGGGCGAGTCGCTGGCCGGTCTGTCCAACGCCCGGATCAGGCAGGTACGGCGCGAGCGGCTCGGCTTCGTCTTCCAGGACCCGATCGGCGCCCTCGACCCGACCATGCGGATCGGCCGCCAGATGCGGCTGGCGCAAGGCGATCGCGGGAGCATCCGCGACCAGCTCGAACGAGTGCGGCTGAACGACCCGGAGCGCGTCATGCGGGCATTCCCGCACCAACTCTCCGGCGGCATGGCGCAGCGCGTCGGCATCGCCATGGCGCTGTCGGCCCGCCCCCGCCTGCTGGTCGCCGACGAACCCACGGCGGCGCTGGACAGTCAGGTCCGGCAGGACGTGCTCGACACCGTGTTCGCGCTGGCCGCCGAGGCCGGAACCGGCATCCTGCTGCTCACCCACGATTTGTCGGCCGTCTCCCGCCGCTGCTCGCGCATGGCCGTCATGTACGGCGGCCGCGTCGTCGAGGACGGTCCGACCGCGGAGGTGCTGAGTTCTCCGCTGCATCCGTACACGGCGGCGCTCGCCCGTTCCGTGCCGGGCAACACTGCGCGCGGCGAGCGGCTGGAATCGATCCCCGGGCGTCCGCCGGTGCTGACCTCCGAGTCGGCCGGATGCGCGTTCGCGGCGCGCTGCGCCTTCGCCGAGGATCGCTGCCGCAACGAACGCCCAGTCCCGACGCGGGTCGATGGTCGTACGGTGCTCTGCCACCGCGTGGCGGAAGGGGTGTCATGACACTGCTCGAACTCGACGAGGTGACCGTGCGATTCCGCACCGGTCCGCCGTTCCGGCGCCAAACGCACGACGCGATGCGCAACGTCTCCCTGCTGGTACGGCCCGGCGAGACGCTTGGCCTGGTCGGCGAATCCGGCTCGGGCAAGACCACGACCGGCATGACCGCCCTCGGCCTGCGCCGCCCGACGACCGGCAAGGTGCGGTTCGGCGGCGTGCCCTTCCCCAAGAACCGGCGGATGCTGGCCGGTCGGCTGCAGGCCGTGCTGCAACATCCGCAGTGGTCGCTGAACCCTCGCATGCGGATCGGGCAGAGCGTCGCAGAACCACTCGACGTGCTCGGCGGCGCGTCCAAGGCCGAAACGGCGGAGCGGGTGCCGCGCCTGCTCGCTGACGTCGGCCTCGACCCCGAGCTCGCCCGGCGCTACCCGCACGAACTCTCCGGCGGGCAGCGGCAGCGCGTCTCGATCGCGCGAGCGCTGATCACCAGGCCCGAGTTCATCGTCTTCGACGAACCCGTCAGCGCGCTCGACGTCTCGGTGCAGGCGCAGATCCTCAACCTGGTCCGCGACCTGCAGGCCCAGTTCGGGTTCGGCGCGCTGTTCATCTCCCACGATCTGGCGGCCGTGCGGTACGTCGCCGCGCGCATCGCCGTGATGTGCGACGGCGAGGTCGTCGAGACCGCCGACACCGAAGTCTTCTACACCCATCCCCAGCACGAATACTCACGCCGGCTACTGGAGGCATTGTGACCACCCGCTCCCACCTCGCGCCCTTCTCCCGGTTCGCACCGGGCGTCATCGGCAACCGGGACCTGCGTCTGGTGCCGCAGGCGAGTCCCGGTGCGCGTACGGTCGCGTTCGACTTTCCAGGCGTGGAGGTGGGGACGGCCGAATACGCGGAAGGGCCGACCGGGTGCACGGTGGTGCATGTTCCGGCCGGGGCTCGTACGTTCACGGACGCGCGGGGCGGTGCGGTCGGGATGAGCGGCGGGTATGACCGGAACCATGCGATCTGCCTGACCGGCGGGTCGGTTTATGGGTTGTCGGCTGTGGCCGGGGTTGGCGCGGAGTTGCTGGAACGGCAGCAGAACTGCACGCGCTGGGACGTGCTGCAGTGTGTGTCGGGCGCGGTCATCTACGACTACTCCGCCCGGGACAACGCCATCACCCCCGACGAGGAACTCGGTCGCGCCGCGTTGCGCCATGCCCGCACCGACCGGATCGCCGTCGGCCGGGCCGGGGCCGGAGCCAGCGCGACCGTCGGAAAGGTCGACTATGTCCGCGCCGAATTTGCCGGTCAGGGTGCCGCCTTCCGGCAATACGGCCAGATCAGGATGCTCTTCGTGACCGTGCTCAACGCCGTCGGTGTCATCGTTGACCGTGAGGGAAGGGTTGTGCGGGGCAACCTCTGGGGCGAGTCCCTCGAACGGCGTCATCCCCTCACCGACTACGAGAACGGCATCAACGGCGCTAATCTCGCCCCCGTGCACGGCAACACCACGATCAGCGTGCTGGTCACCAACGTCAAACTGTCGGACTACTCGCTCCGCCAACTCGGGCTTCAGGTGCACAGTTCCATGCACCGGGGCATCCAGCCGTTCCACACCGAAAGCGACGGCGACACCCTGTTCACCCTTACCACCGACGAGGTGGACCTGACCGGGATCAGCACGGCCGGCTTCGGCACACTGGCATCCGACACCGCGTGGGACGCCATCCTGGCCGCCCTCGACTAAACAACAGGAGGCGCCCGCTATGACTGGACATGATTTCTTTGCGCAGCCGAATTTGGTGCGGCCTGAGGTGGATGTCGATCAGGCCAGGGCTGTGGCCGCGCAGTATTTCGGGGTGGAGGGGGTGGTTGAGGAGCTGGGGAGCAATCAGGATCGTAACTTCCGCATCGACTCGCCTCGGGGGCGGTTCTTGTTGAAGATTGCGAATCCGGCGTTCTCTGATCTGGAGCTGGATGCTCAGGATCAGGCGTTGGTGCGGTTGGCGGAAGCCGTACCGGATATGCGGGTGCCGCGGCCGAAGTTGAGCCGGGATGGGGAGTACATCGCGCGGTTCGGTGCAGATGGAGCCGTGCTGCGGGCTCGGTTGCTGAGTTTTGTGCCGGGGTTTTCGTTGTTCGATTCGCGGTATCTGGCTCCGGTGGTCGTCGGGCGGTTGGGGGCGATGGCGGGTCAGGTGGTGGCGGGGCTAGCGGATTTCCAGCATCCGGGGCTTGAGCGGGTCAGTCAGTGGGATCTGCGGAACGCGCGGAGGGTTTGCGAGGCGCTGGGCGGGTTCATGGCCGATGCGGGGCGGGCCGAGGTCGTGCGCGGTGCGGTCGAGGCGGCGTGTGATCGGCTTGACGCGCTCTCGCCTGAGTTGCGGGTGCAGGCCATTCACGGGGACGTCACGGATGACAACGTCGTCTGCGAGCGGGAACGAAATGGGCGTCCCGTCCCGACGGGACTCATCGATTTCGGTGATCTGGGCAGCGGCTGGATCGTGGGCGAACTGGCGACGACCTGCGCCGCCATTCTGCTTCACTCACCCGAGCGTCCCCTCGCGCTGCTGCCCGCCGTCAGGGCGTTTCACCAGATCGTGCCACTCACCGACGCCGAAATCGCGGCGCTCTGGCCCGCGATCGTCGCCCGCACCGGCGTCCTGGTGGTCAGCGGCGAACACCAGGAGCTCATCGACCCGGACAATGAGTACGCCATCCAACGCATGGACAACGAATGGCAGTCCTTCGAGGCCGCGATGAGCCTCCCGGCCGAGGTCGCACACAGCGCATTCCGCGCCGCATTGACCAAGAAATCCCCCAAACGAACGGCACCACGCGGCTCGCTCCTCCTCCCCGGAATCCCCGAATCCGATGCGGCCATCGTTGACCTGACAGCACAGAGCGAGACACTCCGGGACGGAACCTGGCTGAACCCCGACGCCGAAATTCAGATCGCGCGCCGATCGACCACCACCATTTTCCGGTACGGCGAGGCACGCCTGACCCGCACATCAATACACAGCGACCACGCCCCCGAAAGCGTCTCCCTGGGCGTGGAAATCTTCTGCCCTCCCGGAACTCCAGTGGCCGCTCCCTTCGACGGGGTTCTGTGCTCGGTAACCGGTTCCGTAGTTCTCGCAGGCGACGACGCCGACCTGCATCTACAGGGAATCTCGTCGTCCAGAGATCCCGGTGAACGCGTAAAGGCAGGTGACCTGCTGGGGGAGGTGGCCTCGCACTCGGAAGCTCAGGCTCAAGGGCCACAAAGGCCTGATGACCTGCTGGGGGAGGTGGCCTCGCACTCAGAAGCTCAGGCTCAAGGGCCACAAAGGCCTGGTGACCTACTCGGGGAGTTCGCCCCTCACCGGGAAGCTCAGACGCGAGAGCTACGAGGGCGTGACGACCTGCTGGGGCTATCGGCCGGTGACAGCATGGGGAGGCTTTTCGTTCAGCTGTGCACGCTTCGTGATTCAACGCCTCCCGCGTTTGTCGCGGCTGAGATGGCAGTTGCGTGGGGGAGCGTCTGTCCCGATCCTTCGCCGCTGATCGGGCTGGACTGTGCGGTGCCCGCTGAGCCGACCAGTGGGGATGTGCTTGAGCTGCGGCGGAAGGCTTTCGCCGAGGTACAGGAGAACTACTACGAGGATCCGCCGAGGATCGAGCGTGGTTGGCGGCAGCACTTGAGCGACCTTGATGGCCGGACTTATCTCGACATGGTGAACAATGTCGCCGCCGTGGGTCACGCGCATCCGCGGTTGAACGCGGCGGTCAGCCGTCAATGGAACCTGCTCAACACGAACTCCCGCTTCAATTACCGGGCCGTCGCCGACTTTTCGAAGCGCTTGGCGGATCTGCTGCCCGACCCGCTCGACACCGTCTTTTTGGTGAACAGCGGCTCCGAAGCGGTGGACCTGGCGCTTCGGCTGGCTCAGACGTTCACCCAGCGGCAGGACATCGTCTCTGTCGCGGAGGCGTATCACGGGTGGACGATAGGCTCAGACGCGGTCTCCACCTCGATGGCCGACAATCCCAACGCGCTCACCACGCGGCCCTCATGGGTGCATCCGGTATTCGCACCGAACATGTTCCGGGGACAATTCCGCGGTCCGGACGCCGGTGCCCGATACGTCGAGAACGCCGTCCAGGTCATCGAGACAGCCGTAGCCTCCGGGCAGCCTCCCGCCGCGTTCATCTGCGAAGCCTTCTACGGAAACGCCGGTGGAGTGCCCCTCCCCGACGGATACCTGCAGGACGTCTACACGGCCGTCCGTGCGGCAGGTGGCCTGTGCATCGCCGACGAGGTCCAAGTCGGATACGGCCGGCTCGGCCATCACTTCTGGGGCTTCGAACAGCAGCGCGTAACCCCCGACATCGTCACCGTCGCCAAAGCCATGGGCAACGGCCACCCCCTGGGCGCGGTAATCACCCGCCGAGATATCGCGGAAGCGTTCTCCCGAAACGGCTATTTCTTCTCCTCCGCCGGCGGAAGCCCAGTCAGCTGCGCCGTCGGAATGACCGTCCTCGACATCATCGCCGACGAAGCCCTCCAACAGAACGCCGCCACAATCGGCACTCACCTCCGCACCCGCCTAGAAGCCCTCGCCCACGACCACCCCATCATCGGCGCAGTCCACGGAATGGGCCTCTACATGGGCGTAGAACTAGTCCGAAACCAATCCACCCTAGAACCGGCCCCCGATGAAACCGCCGCCATCTGCGAACGCCTCCTCGACCTCGGCGTAATAGTCCAACCCACCGGCGACCACCTCAACGTCCTAAAAATCAAACCCCCCATGTGCCTCACCCCAGAAAGCGCCAACTTCTTCATCGACACCCTGACCCGCACCCTCCACGACGGCTGGTGACGCCGAACTCAGCGGACTCCTGCTTTTTGGGAGGCTGCGGCTTCGGGGCGGAGGTCGGTGAGGGTGAGCATGTGGGTTGGGGGGTCGGGGAGGATTAGGTGGTGGGTGATGGTGAGGTCGGGGGCGGCGTGGATTAGATCGCCGGGCTTCAGCAGGCGCCAGTTTGGGTCCTCGTCCATGGGTTCGCTGGCTATGACGAGGGCGGGGGCCATGGCGAGGTCGGTGGAGTGGACGCGGATTCGGCCGTGGGTGCCGCAGTGTTGGAGGTCGTGGCTGGTGGGGTGGCGTTTGAGGAAGTAGAGCTCGTGGGTGTCGGGGTAGCGGAGGGCCCACAGGTCGTCGGGGGTGACCAGGATGAGGTTGAGGGCGTAGAGGGGGAGATTGGCGGCGATCCAGCGGACCGCGCTGGTGATGCCCGCTCCGACGTCGCCGCCGTGGGCGCGGGTCTCCCGGGTGATCAGGGCGAAGACGCGTTCGGAGTCGGTGTCGCCTTTCACCAGGTCGAGATCCGGGCCCAGGTGATCGTCGAGCAAGTCCATTCCCTCGACCACGCCGTTGTGCGCGAACAGTCGGCCGTCCTGTTCGAACGGGTGAGTGTTGCGGTCCTCCAGGCCGCCGACGGAGGCGAAACGCACGTGCGCGATGAACGTGGTCGATTCCGCGTCCATCGCCTCCTCGGCGAAACACCGATCCTCGTATGCGGCGATGGGCGCCTTGTAAACGCGCGGAGTGCCGTCCGCGGCGAAATACCCGAGACCCGCCCCGTCGGGATCACGATGGCTCTGTGCCGACAGGCTGTCCGGCGCGCACAGCAGCCAGAAAGTGGCGCTGGTTCGCCGCGGCGCCCCACTCAGCCCGAACAGACGGCACATCCTGATTCCCCTCGACGACTCAACAGATGGCAGATCGCGATTTCCCCGACGGCTCGGTCCGAACAGATGGCAGATCGCCCCGACGACGTTCCTTCTGGGACCTACCCAGATTTCCCGCGTTTTGAATGAACTAGTCTTAATTGAGTCGTGATATGGGCTGTTCCGGCCTGAGTATTGACTGGTATTGCAGCGACACTGATACTCGGTTCACCGTAAGAGAGCGTTCTCACGAGTGGACGAGTGCTATGTCGCCCCCGGATTCTTCGTCGTCCCAGCGCGCGGCCAATCGGGCCCGCGTGGTGCGCGCGTTGCGGGAGCGAGGGGCGCAGAGCCGCCGCGAGCTGACGGAGATCGGGCTGTCCCGCTCGACGGTGAAGAGCGTTGTCGAGGAACTGATCGACGCGGGGATCATTACCGAGTTCGCCGATTCCAGAGCCGCTCGCGGCACCGGGCGCCCGCCCACGCTGGTCGGGCTCAAGGGCGATCTCGGGGTGGCGGTGGGCGTCGAGATCGCCAACGGTGTCGTACGGGCGGCCGTCTGCGACACCGCGCAGGAGTTGCTCGCGCACGACTCCGTACCCACGGATGATCACACCCCGCCGCAGGCGACGCTCAAGACGGTGGGCACGCTGATCGACCAGCTGCTGGACCGGGCCGGTCTCTCGCGGCGGGAGGTGATCGGTGTCGGGATCTCGGTGCCGGGGCCGATCCAGCGGCGTACCGGACTCAACGGGCGGGCCACCACCCTCAAACCGTGGGTGAACGTCAACGCGCACGTAGCGGCGGCGGAAGTGCTGCGCATGCCATTGCTGGTCGACAACGACGCCAATTTCGGGGCGTTGGCCGAGCTCACCTGGGGTGCGGCCAGAGGGCTGCGGGACGTGGCCTACGTTTACACCGCCGCCGGCATCGGTGTCGGCTTCATCCTCAACGGCGCGTTGTACGCCGGCGCCAACGGCACCGCGGGAGAACTCGGCCACACCACCATCGACGAGAACGGAGAAGTCTGCGAATGCGGCGGCCGGGGCTGCCTCAACACGCTCGCCAACGCCGACTCCATCTCCCAGAAACTGTGGCGCAGCTACGGCGATCGCCTGTCCATCGCGGACGTGATCAAGATGGCCCAGCTGGGCGACGTCGGCTGCCGTCGCGTGATCGCGGACGCGGGACGGCATATCGGGCTGGCCGCCGCCAACATGTACAACCTGCTCGACCCCGAGCTGATCATCCTCGGCGGCAACCTCGCCCCCGCGGGTGACCTCCTGCTCGGGCCGCTCCGGGAGTCGATGGCCCGGCGTGCGATCCACGCCGGGGAGGTGCTCCCGCCCTTCGTCGTCGGCGAGCTCAACGAGCATGTGGTCGTCGTGCTCGGCGCGGCCGCCGCGGTCCTGAGGGACGCCGGCGCGTTCCCTCTCCCCAACCAGAGGAACACGGAAAGCACAACGGTCAGAGCCCGAAGGCCCTGACCGTCCGCCGCACGTCAGTGCGGGTCGCACGGTTCGATCGCGGTTGCCGCCGCGGCCGGACCAGTTACGCCACGGGGTGGGCCCGTGGCGGCGATACAAGGTGGAGCAACCATGAATCTACATCGGTATGGGCGGCTACTCGTCGCCGCGGTCGCCCTGGCAGTCGTGGCGGCGTGCGGGTCCCCCGCGTCCGAGACCCCGGCCACCCAGGCCGCCGGCACCGGGAAGCTGAAGATCGCCCTCTCCAACTCCTTCATCGGCAACCAGTGGCGGGTGGAGATGGAGAACGTCTTCAAGGCCGCCTGCGCGATGCCGCCGTACGTCGATCAGGTGGAGTGCAGCGTCTTCAACGCGGGCAACGACGTGTCGACGCAGTCGCGGCAGATCTCGAACCTGATCTCGCAGGGCGTCGACGGCATCGTCATCAACGCGGCCTCGACCAGCGGCCTCAACGGCGTGGTCCAGCAGGCGTGCGACCGGGGCATCGTGGTCGTGTCGTTCGACAACACGGTGGACGCGGCCTGCGGGCTGACCGTCAACACCGACCAGGTCAAGTTCGGCCAGCAGCTGGCGCAGTTCATCGTCGACGAGCTGAACGGCCAGGGCAAGGTAATCATGGTGACCGGGGTCGCGGGGACCGGGGCCGACAACGACCGGAACAAGGGCGCCATGGAGGTGTTCGCGGCCAATCCGGGGATCGAGATCGTCGCCACGTACAGCGGGATGTGGGATTCGGCGACCGCGCAGCGGGCGACGTCCGGGCAACTGCCGAGCCTGCCGAAGATCGACGGGGTGTGGGTGTCCGGCGGGACCGATGGCGTGATCAAGGCGTTCAGCGCGGCCAAGCGGCCGATGCCGGTGGTCGGCGGCGAGGCCGAGAACGGGTTCCGCAAGTACATGGCGGGCATTCTCACGCCGAAGGTGAACGGCATGTCGATCGGGCAGCCGCCGTTCCTGTCGGTGATCTCGCTCGAACTCGCCCGTGGGGTGATCAAGAAAGAGCATCCGAAGGAGAGCATCACGATCCCGTTCCCGGTCGTGACCTCCGACACGCTGGTGCCCGGTGAGACGGTCTTCCCCGATCTGCCGGACAGTTTCTTCGCGGACTTCACCGATTCCGGGCCGAACGCCACGGTCATCCTGTGCCAGCAGGCGGCGACGGACGGCACGCCGTGTCCTGGGAAGACCCTCGACGTCAACTTCGGCAAACGATGAGACCCATGTCGACGCGGTCGGAGATCCCGCCGTCGGCGGCGGTGCTCGCGGTCCGGGCGGCCGGGGTGCACCGCGCCTTCGGCGGTGTCCAGGCCCTCCGGGACGCGTCGTTCGCGGCGCGTCCCGGCGAGATCCACGCCCTGGCCGGGGAGAATGGCGCGGGCAAGAGCACCCTGATCAAGGTCCTGTGCGGGCTGATCAGCGCCGACCGGGGCACGGTCGAGATCTTCGGCCAGCAGGTACGGCGGGTGGTCGAACCGGCCGCCCGCCGCCGGCTCGGGGTGGCCACCGCGTTCCAGGAGCTGTCCCTGCTGCCCGACCTCACCGTCGCGGAGAACCTGCTGCTGCAGGACCCGCCCCGAGGGCGGCTCGGTCTGGTACGGCGTGGGCGGCTCGTCCCCACCGCGGACACGATCCTCCGGAAGTACGGCGTCGACTACATCGACAGCCGCGCCACGACCGCCGACCTGTCGGTCGCCCATCGGCAGATCGTCGAGCTGGTACGGGTACTCGCGCAGGAGCCCCGGGTGGTCATTCTCGACGAGCCGACGGCGGCATTGCCGGACCGGCAGGTCGAATGGCTGGCCGGACATATGCGCCGATTGCGGGATGCGGGGTGTTGCGTCATCTTCACCTCGCATCGCTGGCGCGAGATCGAGCAACTGGCGGATCGGGTCACGGTTTTCCGGAACGGGACGCAGGTGGCGACGCGGGATCGTATCTCGGAGGCCGAGGCGGTGACCCTGATGAGCGGCCGCACGCTGGCCGGAACATATCCCGATATTTCCGCACTTCCGGTCGGCGAGACCGTGCTGCGGGTGGACGAGCTCGCGGGCGGTCGGCTCCGGAAGGTCTCCTTCGACCTGCGCCGAGGGGAGATTCTCGGGGTCGGCGGGCTCGCCGGGCAGGGGCAACGCGACCTGTTCCTCACCTTGTTCGGCGCCCGCCGGGCTGCGGCGGGCACGGTCAGCATCGGCGGGGAACAAGTCGTGATACGTCGCCCTAAAGACGCCATCCGGGTTGGTCTCGGGATCGCGTACGTGCCGGAGGATCGCAAAGCCGAAGGGCTTTTCCTGCCCTTGTCGATCCGGGACAACGTCGCGCTGGCCACGCTCTCCCGGCGCTCCGCGGGCGGTTTCGTCCGGCGGAGAGCGGAACGGTCGGCCGTGACGTCGATCTCCGAGCAGTTGCGCATCGGCGGCGGCCGAGCGAGCAACCAAGCCGTCGGCACGCTGTCCGGCGGCAACCAGCAGAAAGTGGTCATGGCCCGCTGGCTGCTCACCGACGCCCGCATCCTGCTGCTGTTCGACGTCACTCGCGGAGTAGACGCGGCGACGAAACACGACATCTACCAACTGGTCGCCGACCTCGCCGCGCAAGGAAAGGCGATCCTGTTCCATTCCAGCGAGACCGAGGAGATCGCCAACCTCTGTCACCGGGTCCTCGTGCTGCGCGAGGGCCGGATCTCGGCTGAACTTCCCGGCCCGGTAGGTGACGCGGACCAGATCGTGGCCGCGTCCCTGAAGGAGGCATCCGATGCGTGATCTCATCGGGCGGCTCGTGCCCACGCAGGCCGGGCTCGGATACATCGTGCTCGTGGCCACAGCCGCCGCTTATCTGATCGTTTACACGTCGAGCCTTGGGCGATTTCCGACGTCGTTCGACTATCTGTCCATCCTCAACACCATGCTGCCGCTGGTGTTCGTGGCGATCGGCCAGAGCCTGGTGGTGCTCACCGGGGGCATCGATCTGTCGGTGGGGGGAATCGTCAGCCTTTGCGTGGCGGTTACCGCGACCACGGTGACGGGGACGGGGATTGCGCCGTTCGGCTGGCTGATCGTTGTGCTGGTGCTCGGGGCGGCCTGCGGGGCGATCAACGGGGTGATCGTCGCGGCGGGGCGGATCGCGCCGATTCTCGCCACGCTGGCGACGCTGTCCATCTTCACCGGACTGGCCTTGTGGGTGCTGCCGGTGCCGGGCGGGTCGATTCCCTCTGTTGTGCGGAATGTGCTTTCCAATCCGAATGTCCCTACCGGGCTGATCTGGTTGGGGGTGGCGATCGGGGGATGGCTCGTGCTGCGCCGTACCAGATTCGGGATGAGGATCTACGCGGTCGGGAGCGATGAGACCAGCGCCCGCGCCGTCGGCGTGCCGGCGGGGCGGGTGAAGCTCGGCGTTTACGCCCTGTCCGGGCTGTGCGGCGCGCTGGCCTCGGTGTTCTACGTGTCCACGACCACGGCGGGGGATGCCAATGCGGGTGCGCCGTTCATCCTGACGTCGATCGCCTCGGTCGTCGTCGGGGGAGTCGCGTTCACCGGTGGCCGAGGCAGCGCGCTCGGGGCGGTCGCGGGGGCGGTGGCGCTGACCTTGGTGATCGACGTGCTCTTCTTCGCCGGGATCGATCCGCTTTACCAGTCCCTGTTCCAGGGGCTGTTCCTGGTCGTCGCGGTCCTGCTCGGGACCGTCGCCACGCTGGTGGCCCGCCGTCGGAGGGCAGCGGCGTGAACGCCGCGATCACTCCCGACGTGCGGCGCGTGCTCTACGCGTATGCGGTCGCCGCGGCGGTGCTGTCGCTCGGGGCCGTCCTGCACCCGGGCTTCGCCTCCTGGACGAGCCTGCGGGCCGTGCTGGTCGTCGCCGCTTTCACCGGCTTCGTGGCGGCCGGTCAGATGCTGGTCGTGCTGGTGGGCGGCATCGACCTGTCGATCCCCTGGGTGCTCAACGGCGCCGCGATCGTGCTGACCACCACCAGTCTCGGGCAATCCTCCCGGCTGCCGCAGGCTCTCGCGCTGGCGCTCGGAGTCGGCGCGCTGGCCGGGTTCGCCAACGGGATGGGGGTCGCCTGGCTCGGCGTGCCCGCCGTGGTGATGACCCTCGGCATGAACGGCGTCCTGCAAGGACTGTCGCTGGGCCTGTCGAAGGGCCTCACCTGCGCGTCCTGCGGCTCGTACGCGCCGCAGCCGTTGCGCGACCTGTTCGTGGGCGGAGTGGCGGGCATCCCCGCCGCCCTTCTGGTCTGGATCGGCGTGGCGCTCCTCATGACCGTCCTGCTGACCCTCACCACCTTCGGCCGCCGCGTCTACGCCGTGGGCGTCAACTCCCGGGCGGCCTTCCTGTCCGGCGTCGGCGTACGCGGCGTCACGGTGGCCCTCTACACGCTCAGCGGCGTCTTCGCGGCCCTGGCCGGAATCATGCTGGTCGGGTATGGCGGGCAACCCTCCCTCGGCCTCGGCGACCCCTACCTCTTCGAATCCATCGCGGCCGTCGTCGTCGGCGGAGTCTCCATCCTCGGCGGGCGCGGCCACTACCTGGGCGTCGTCGCCGGTTCCCTCACCCTGGTCGCCGTCACCACCTTCCTCCAGGCCCAGCGGGTGCCCGAATACGGCCGCCTCATGATCTATGGCCTGGTGATCCTGGTCATCCTCTTCGCGTACGGACGGGACAAGGCCCATGACTGACATCGACGTCTTCGGCGACGTCACCTGCGACCTCGGCGAGAGCGCCCTCTGGGACGGCAGCCGCTTCTACTGGGTCGACATCACCGGGCAACGCGTGTACGCCAGGGACTGGCCGGACGGTCCCACCCGAACCCTGGCCATGCCGGACCCGGTTGGAGCCGTCGCCCTGCGCGCGAGCGGCGGCCTCGTCGCGGCCCTCCGCCACGCCATCGCCTTCTGCGACCTCGACCAGGGCACCGTCGACATCGTCCGCGAAGTCGAGCCTGACCTGCCGGGCAACCGCCTCAACGACGGCGCGGTCGACCCTTCCGGCCGATTCTGGGTGGGTTCGATGGACCTGTCCGAAGCCGAGCCCACCGGGTCGTTCTACCGCCTGGACGCCGATCTCACGGTCACCAGCGCGTTCAACGGCATCATCTGCTCCAACGGGCCCGCGTGGAGTCCCGACGGCCGGACGATGTATCACGTGGACTCGACCCGGCAACTGATCCGGGCGTACGAGATCGAGCCGTCCACCGGCGAGGTGGGTCGGGGACGCCTCTTCGCCTCCGACGAGGGGACGGGCTGGTACCCCGACGGGGTGACGGTCGACGCTGAAGGATTCATCTGGAACTGCAAATGGGGCGGCTCCCGCATCGTCCGCTACGCTCCCGACGGATCCGTCGACCGTGTCCTCATGGTCCCCGTCCCACGCCCGACCAGATGCGCCTTCGTCGGCCCTGATCAGACGACGCTGGCGGTCACCACCGCCCGCATCGGCCTGAACACCTTCGCCCTCAGCGAGGCGCCGCTCTCCGGCCGCGTGCTCCTTCTGGACCCTGACGCCCGCGGGCTCCCCACTCCATGTTTCGCCGGTTGACCGCGTTCCTTTCGGGCGAGTGAACCGTGCCAGCCTGCCCGCCGTAGCTGGTGGGGACGGGGTTGTTAGATGCTCGATCAAGGGAGTGGTGATGAACAAGTCGCTGGAAGTGCTCACCACAGAGCTCGTCATCGGGGGAATGACCTGCGCCGCCTGCGCGGCCCAGATCGAGCGCTCGCTGCGAAGTTTCGACGGGGTGACGGTGACGGTCAACTACGCGACCGAGCAGGCGACCATCACCCATCCGGCCCATCTGGACCCGGCGACCCTGGTGGCGGAGGTCGAGCGCGCGGGCTACACGGCCGAACTGCGCCACGCGACGCGCTGCGAGGAGGAGCCGCTCAGAGGGCTGGAGGAACGCCTGATCATTTCCGCGTCCTGCGCGGTCGGCGTGTTCGCCCCGGCGGTGATCCCGGCGCTGGGAGTGCCCGGCTGGGAGTGGGTCTCGCTGGCGCTCACCCTCCCCATCGTCGCGTACGGCGCGTGGCCCTTCCATCGGGCGCGCACTCTCGTGTCGCTGGGCATCCTGGCCTCGTTCGGCTGGTCGCTGTGGACCCTCGCGTCCGTCTCCTTCGAGGTGACCGCCGCAATCACTCTCATCGCCCTCACCGGCGCCTACCTGGAGGCCAGAGCCAAACGCCACACCGGTACGGCCCTGCGCGCCTTATTCGATCTCGGCCCCAAAGACGCCACCCTCCTCCGCAACGGCGAGGTGATCCACGTCCCGGCCGACCGCGTCACCGTGGGTGACGCCTTCCTGGTCCACCCGGGCGAGAAGATCGCCACCGACGGCGTCGTGATCGAAGGTCACTCCGCCGTCGACGCCAGCCGGCTGACCGGCGAATCCATCCCGATGGAGGTCGGCGCCGGTGACCGGGTCGTCGGGGCGACGGTCAACGCGGGCGGGCGGCTGATGGTGCGCGCGACCCGGGTCGGCCATGACACCCGCCTCGCCCAGATCACCCGCCTGGCCGAAGCCGCCCAGTCCGGCAAGGCCGAAGTCCAGCGCCTGGCCGACCGGGTGTCCGCGGTCGCCGTCCCCGTGGTCCTCTCGATCGCCGCCACCACCCTGGTGGCCTGGCTCGCCCTGGGCGCGCCCGCGCCGGACGGGATCGGCGCGGCCATCGCCGTTCTGATCATCGCCTGCCCGGCCGCGCTCGGGCTGGCCGCGCCGACGGCGCTTCGGGTCGGCACTGGACGTGGCGCTCAGCTCGGCATCCTGGTCAAAGGCCCGGACACGTTGGAGCGTGCCCGCCGGATCGACACGATCGTGCTGAACAAGACCGGCACGGTGACCGAGGGCCGGATGCGGCTGACCTCCGTGATCGCCGCCGAAGGTGAGTCCCGGGAGGAGATCCTCGCGTTGGCGGGCGCGGTGGAGCGTGCCTCGGAACATCCCATCGCCCGGGCGATCGACGAGGCCGGCGGTTCGGCGCTGCCGGTCGAGGGGTTCGCCGCGTTGCCCGGGCGCGGTGTCGAGGGCTGGGTGGCCGGGAAGTGGGTGCTGGCCGGGCGCCGGGAACTGCTGGTCGAACGGTGGGGCGAGCTGCCGGATTCCCTGGAGAAGGCGCTGGCCGAGGCGGTTGGAACGGTGATCGTCGTCGGGTGGGATGGGCTCGCGCGCGGCGTGCTGGTGATCGCGGATGCCGTGAAACCCATGTCGGCGCGAGCCATCCGGGATCTGAAGGCGCTGGGATTGTCGCCGTTGCTGCTCACCGGAGATCGGGCGTCCGTGGCCGCCCGGGTGGCCGCTGAGGTCGGCGTTAATTTCGTGCTGGCCGGGCTGCTGCCCGAAGGGAAAGTTGAGGCGATTCGGGCGTTGCAGCGGCAGGGACGCGTGGTCGCGATGATCGGCGACGGCGTTAACGACGCGGCGGCCCTCGCTCAGGCCGACCTGGGCATCGCGACGACTACCGACAGGGCGATCGAGGCCTCCGACATCACGCTGGTCCGTGGCGATCTACGGGTGGCTTCCGACGCGATCCGCCTTTCTAGGCGAATCCTGACGACCATCAAAGGCAACCTCTTCTGGGCATTCGCCTACAACCTGGTGGCTCTTCCTCTGGCCGCGACAGGCCTGCTCTCCCCTGTGGTCGCCGCCGCCGCGATGGCCCTGTCGGGCGTGCTCGTCGTCGCTAACAGCCTGCGCCTCCGCCGATTCCGCTAGTGCCACATTCCCACGCGTACGGGGACACCGAGGGAGGCGTGCAGCAAGGGCGGGTTGTCGGGGGCGGGGAGGTTGGCGGCTTGGAGGATGGTTTCGTCCAGGTGGGTGAGGGTCGCTTTGTTGAGAGGCCAGGGCGGATGTTCGACCGTCGCGGCGGCGAGGCGGCCGGAGACCAGGTTGAAGAGGCGGTAGCGGGCGGTCAGGAAGTGGGCCAGCTCGTCGGGGCTGTTGAGGTGGGGGCCGACGTTGACGTCCAGGTTGGCCCGGACGCCGGTGTGGCGGCGCTGGCTGCGGTAGGTCCAGTGGGTGGCATCCCTGGTGACGGACATGTCCGACCAGAAGTAGGGAAGTCGGAAACCGGCCCGGCCGCCCAGAACGGCGGGGAGGCGGGCGGCGTCCAGTGAGAAGAACCAGACGCCGGAACGGCCGGACTCGTCGTGGACGTAGGTGCGGACGTTCGTTTCGGGGAAACGGGACAACCAGGGCAGGGGAGGGGTGCCGGACAGCCGTACCCCTTTCATGAGGAACGGGACCAAGCCCACCCAGGCGCTGCCGTCGAAGGTTTCCACCGTGAGGCCGGGCGGCAGAAGCGGGGCGACGACGCCGGCAGGATAGCGCCAGTGCACAAAGGTCAGCTCCGACCAGCGCTGGTGCATGACCGGTCGGGACACGGTAGGGGACGGCGGGGCTCGCATAACGTGCTCCTACCCGGGAATGAGTCGGCATATTTGGCGAAAATGATGCGCGTCTGTTACCTCACGCGCCACAATAGCCACCGGAAACCAAGGATCGGTCCATACGAGCACGACATAACCGGCGACGCGCCCGGAGGTCAGACGCATGGCCAGCACGCACTCCCCTCGTGACCTGGAGTCCGAACCACGCCGCCCCTGGCGCTTCATCGTGCCGGGGGTCGTGCTCGCCATAGCGGTGCCGGTCGTCATCCTGGCCACCCGGAGCGAGTCCTCGGTGGTTCCCATCGCGGCCGAGCAGCCCGCCACGACCCGGGAACTCAAGGAGACCAGCCTCTGGAATCCGGCGGCGCAGATCACCCCGACCCGCTACTCGGACCGGGCCGCCCTCGAACTCGGCACCCGGTTCACGGTGACCAAGGAAGGCAGCGTCGCCGGAGTGCGCTTCTTCAAGGCGGCGGGCGAGCGCGGCAAGCACACAGGCAGCCTGTGGAGCTCCCGGGGCGTACGGCTGGCGCGGGTCACCTTCACCGCCGAGACCCGATCGGGCTGGCAGGAGGCGCGCTTCGCGCAGTCCGTGGTGGTACGGCCTGGCCAGACGTACACGATCTCCTACCACAGCGACAACGGCACCTACGCGGCCACCCGCGGCAGCCTCGCCACCGCGGAACCGCTCGCCGCCGCCCAAAGGCGCACCGGCGTCTTCCGGTACGGCAAGAGCCGCTTCCCCGAAAAATGGAACCCCAAGAACTACACGTACTACGTAGACCCGATCTTCCAGTGGTGGGAAACCACACCAAAGCCGAACCCGGCTCCGCCCACCTCCACCCCGACGGTCACCGCGACTCCGACAGTCACCGTGACCCCGACGGTCACCGTGACCCCGACGGCGACGACCCCGAGCGTGACCCTCACGCCCGTGCCCATCCCGTCGCCCAGTCCGTCGCCCACCCCGACGCCGACCCTCACCCCGGTGAAGTCGCCCACCCCAACGCCTTCACCCTCACCTTCGCCCTCGCCGTCACCCACCCCGACGCCGACTCCCAGCAAGGACCCGGAGCCCATCCCAACCGGCAAGTTCCCCAACGCGGCCAGCACGGGCGTGACCCCCGGAACCCAGCTCACGGTCGTCAACGGTGACCAGACCTTCTCCACCAACGGCCAGGTCATCACCGGCCGCGAGTTCCGTGGCTTCGTCAAGGTCACCGGCTCCAACATCACCTTCAAGGACTGCGTGTTCCGCGGCGGCTCCACCAACCGCACCATCCCGCTGTTCGACAGCACCCGCGGCAGCAACACCGTGGTCACCGACTCCGAATTCGTCCCCGCCAACCCCAGCGCGGGCGTCGACGGCGCGTGGACCCGCAACACCCAGATCCTGCGCAGCGAGTTCCGCGGCAGCACCGACGGCATCAAGGCGGGCAGCGGCACCCTCATCCAGGACTCGTTCATCCACGACATGACCTGGTTCGCCTCTGACCCCGACCAGGGCGGCGGCCCCACGCACAACGACGGCGTGCAGTCGATGGCGGGCGAAACCGGCGTGACCCTGCGCCACAACACGATCGACATGTCGACCACGAAGGACGCCAACGCGGCCCTGCAGTCGTCCGCGCCCAACAGCCTCGTGGTGGACAACTTCCTGGACGGCGGCGGCTGCACCCTCAACTTCAGCCACAACGGCCTGAACGGCGCCCTGACCGGCGTCAAGGTCAACGGCAACAGGTTCGGCCGCAACTCGTTCTTCGACTGCCCGATCCTGGTCAGCACCCGCACCACGCTGTCGGAACTCACCGGCAACGTGTTCGACGACACCTCCGGCCCGATTCCCCAGCCAGAACGCCACGACTGAGCCGTACCAGACCTACGTCTGAAGGAAGCGGTTCAGCAGGACGATGGCCTCGTCGACCCCCTCCCGATCGCCGGTCAGGAGGAGGTCGAAGAGGAGGCCGCGGGTCGCGGCCAGGCTCAGCCGCGCGTACGCGGGGGCCTCGGCCGGGTCGATTCCGCCGCTAACGAAGAGTTCGGTCAGCGGGGGAAGCCAGACGGCGATGAGGTCGCCGCGCAGGCCCTCCGTGTGCGGGCGCTTCTGCATCGCGTGCGCGGACAGTTCGAAGAAGAGGCGGCCGTAGGTGAGGGTGGCCTCGACCACGCCATCCCAGTAGCGCTGCGAACGTTCCGCCACGGTCAGGTCGTCGTCGCCCGTGAACATGGCGAGGGACGCGCGTTGCTGGGCCTCGACGGCGCGGACGACCTCGGCGAGCAGGCCTTCGCGGGAGCCGAAATGGTAGATCAGCATGCGGTGGCTGGTGCCGAGGCCGGTCGCGATCGACCGCAGGCTGGCGTCGCCGATGCCGTGCGTGGCGAAGTAGTCGATCGCCTCGCCCAGCAGCTTCTCCTTGGGCGTCACGCCTGCTCGCTCCGGGCTTTCAGGCCCTGGCCCTCCAGGTGGAGGTAGCGGTTGATCAGCTTTCCGAGCGGCCTGCCCATCAGGGCGCCGAGCGGGCCCTGCTGGTCGATCGTGAGGCGGGCGACCGTGCCGGCCGGGGTGGATTCGACGTGGTGGCCGGCGGCGATCCGGACGCCAGGACTCTTGCTCACCCAGGCGAAGTATTCGCCCTCGACCAGCTCGGTGACCTGCCAGACCCCGACGGGCAGCTTCGGCTGCTTGATTCTCGCCCGGGAACCGATCTTCAGCGGCCCGGGGTCGAGCAGCTCGACCGAGTCGACCGTGTCGGTCCACTCGGGCCAGCGTTCGATGTCGGTGAACACTTCCCACACGCGTTGCGGTGTGGCGTCGATGGATACGGATGATTCAAAGCGCATGTACCAAATGGTACATGTCTAGACGTCCAGCTTCACCTGGTAATCCCTGAGCCAGGCGTCGAGCTGGAGTATGCGCTCCAGCGGGGCCCGGTGGCCCAGTGAGCTCGTCTCGTCCAGGGGCTGCCGGAGCCTGGCGCGCATGGCGGCCAGGTCCATGATCCGGCGGCTGGGCAGGTCGTAGTTGCGCATCAGGTCGCGGACGGCCTGGCGCAGGGCGTGCTCGTAGCCGGGGTCCTGGGTGGACGGGTACGGGCTCTTGACTCGTTGCAGGACCGACTCGGGCAAAACGTCCGCGCAGGCCGCGCGGAGCAGGCTCTTCTCGCGGCCGTCGAAGGTCTTCATGGCCCAGGGGGCGTTGAAGACGTACTGCACCAGCCGGTGGTCGCAGAAGGGGACGCGGACTTCCAGACCGACGGCCATGCTCATGCGATCTTTGCGATCCAGGAGCATCTGGACGAACCTGGTCAGGTTCAGGTAGCTGAGCTCGCGCATGCGCCGTTCGTGGCCGGTCTCCCCGGGCAGCCGGGGCACCTCGGTGAGCGCTTGGTGGTAGCTGTCGGTCCGGTAGGCGGGAACGTCCAGCGCCTGCCGCAGATCCTCGTCCAGCATGTCCAGGTTCACGCCGCCGCTGATGTCGCCCAGCGCCAGCCACGGGAACATGTCGGCGTTGACCGCCACCGGGTCGTGGAACCACTGATAGCCGCCGAACACCTCGTCGGCCGATTCACCGGACAGGGCGACCGTGGAGTGCCCGCGGATGGCCTTGAACAGCAGGTAGAGCGAGGTGTCCATGTCGCCCATGCCAACGGGCAGGTCGCGCGCGTGCAGCACTCTCGCGCGGACCGCCGGGTCCATCAGCTCACCGGAGTCGAGCACGATGTCGGCATGCTCGGAGCCGACGTGGCGGACCAGATCGTGCACGTACGGCGTGTCAGGGGTCGCGCGCGCGGCGTCGGGCTTGAAGTTCTCGGTGTAGCCGACGAAGTCGACGGAGAACGAGCGGACCGTGCCCATGCCCTGCGCGCGCAGGTCCTTCGCGGCGAGCGCGGTGACCGCGCTGGAGTCCAGGCCGCCGGACAGCAGCGTGCACAGGGGAACGTCGCTGATCAGCTGGCGGGTGATGATGTCGTCCAGCAGTCCGCGCACCGTGGCCACGGTGGTCTCGACGTCGTCGGGGTGCTCGTGGGACTCCAGCTGCCAGTATCGGCGCTTGGTGATACCGGAACGGCGCACTGTGACGGTCTGGCCGGGGCGCACTTCGTACATGCCTCGGAAGATCGCGTGTTCCGGTGTCTTGACGAATGCCAGCATCTCGCGCAGCCCGTCCGCGTCGACCACCCGCTCGGCGAGCGGGTTGGCCAGGATCGCCTTGGGCTCCGAGCCGAACAGCACCCCCTGCGCGGTCGGGTAGTAGTAGAGCGGCTTGATGCCCATCCGGTCCCGCACCAGCAGCAGTTCCTCCCGCCTGACATCCCAGACCGCGAAGGCGAACATGCCGTTGAGATGCCCGGCGAGCTCCTGACCCCATTCGAGATAGGCGCGCAGCACGACCTCGGTGTCACTGCGCGTCCTGAACCGGTGCCCGCGTGCTTCCAGCTCCCGCCGCAGCTCCAGGAAGTTGTAGACCTCCCCGCTGTAGGTGAGCACGGCCAGTTCCCGCCCGTCCTCCTCGGCGATCATCGGCTGCCGCCCGCCCGCGAGGTCGATGATGGCCAGCCGGCGATGCCCGATCGCCGCGTGCGCCGCCGTCCAGAGCCCCTCGTCGTCCGGCCCGCGGCAGGCCATCGTGTCCACCATCGCCTGAGCGATCTCCCCGGACCTGGTCAGGTCCCGCTCATAGTCCACCCACCCGGTGATTCCGCACATGCTAGTGACAACACCGTGATCAGAAACCGATATGCCCAGGTCAAGCACTCTTTGAGGTCAGTAGGGGAATTATCTGCTGAAGCCTGCGGTCAGGCCGCTGAGGAGTTGGCGGCGGCCGACGACGTACAGGATGAGGATCGGAAGGGTGGTGAGGACGACGGAGGCGAGGATGGCGGGGACGTTCACGCTGTACTGGCCCTGGAAGGCCCAGAGCGCGAGCGGCAGGGTGCGCTTGTCGGGGCTCTGGGTGAGGATCAGCGGCAGCAGGAAGCCGTTCCAGATGGTCAGCGCGTTGTAGATCGCCACCGTCACCACGGCGGGCCGGGTGAGCGGGAACGCCAGGCGCCAGAGCGTCGCCCACTCGGTGGCGCCGTCGATCCGCATCGACTCGAACAGTTCCCTGGGCACGTCGCGGATGAAGTTGGACAGGACGAGCACGGACAGCGGGATCGCGAAGGCGATCGACGGCAGGATCATCCCCAGGAGGCTGTCGTACAGGTGCAACCTGATGATGATCAGGTAGATCGGGATGATGGTGGCTTGCAGCGGGATGGCCAGACCCATGAGGAACAGCGAGTTCACGATGCGCAGGACCCGGCTGGAGGCGCTCCGCACGATCGCGTAGGACGCCATGAAGGACATGAGGACCGCGGGGATCACCGCGCCGAGGGTGACGATGAGGCTGTTGATGAAGTACTGCGCGAAGTCGGCCTCGATGACCATCTGGTAGTTCCGCAGCGTCGGTTCGGTCGGCGGCGCCAGCGGGTTGGTCGCGTAGTAGCTGCTCTGCAGCTTGAAGCTGGTGATGACGATCCAGTAGATGGGGATCACCACGACCGCCAGCCAGAGCCAGCCGGCCACACCCGCCAGCCAGTTCCGGTGGCCGCCGACCGCGCCCTGGCGGGTGGTGGGCCGGGGCCGTGCCGCGGCGGCCTGCTCCTGTTGCTGGGTCAGGGTCGTCGCCATGTCAGGCCCCTTCCATCTGGCTGGAGGAGGGATCCCGGCCGCCGAGCCTGCGCAGCAGCAGCGCCAGCGCCAGGCCCACCAGGACGAGGATGACGGCGATCGCGCTGGCCGGCCCCATCAGGTTGGCCTGGAAGCCGCGCTTGTACATGTCCAGGGCGAGCACCCGGGTGGCGTCGCCCGGGCCGCCCTCGGTCAGCACGAAGATGAGGTCGAAGAAGGTCAGCGACCCGACGACCATGAGGGTCGAGGAGGTGATGATCGTGTATTTGAGCTGCGGCAGGGTGATGCTGAAGAACCGGCGGACCCGTCCCGCGCCGTCCAGCTCCGCGGCCTCGTACATCGAACGAGGGATTTGCCGCACCCCGGCCTGGTAGATCAGCGAGTGGAACGGGATGAACTGCCAGGACACGACGAAGATAACGATGCCGAAGGCGAGGTGGGCCTCGCCGAGCCAGTCCTGGGCGAGCAGCTCGATGCCCAGCCCGGCGCCGAGCCCGAAGTTCGGGTCCAGCAGCGCCTTGTACGTGATGGCGATGGCCGCCGAACTGAGCAGCAGCGGCACGAAGTACAGCACGGCCAGCACGGCCCGGTAGCGCTGCCGACCGGCCAGGAACACCCCGAGCAGCAGGCTGGCCGGGGTCTGGACCGCCCAGGACAGGGCCATCACCAGGAACGTCACCCACAGCGCGTGCGGCAGGCCCGGGTCGGTCAGTACCGCGTGCCAGCTGGTGAAGCCCGACACGCTGATGTCGCCGATCCCGTCCCACGAGGTGAAGCTGAGCGCCAGCACCCCCACCAGCGGGATCACGGCGAAGCCGACGAAGAACACCAGAGCGGGCACGGCCAGCCACGCGAGGGAGCCATGACGACCTCGCGTGGTGGCCGGGGTCACGCTCACTTGCCGATGACCGCGTTCATGTTGGCCGCGAACTCTTCCGGGGTGATCGACAGCTGGAACAGCTGGGAGATGTTGTCCAGCAGGGTCTCCGCCGCGGTCGGGCTGAGCGCCTGGTCCCAGGACTGGCCGAACGCCTTGGCGTTGCTGGCCACGCCGTACACGAACTCCAGCCACGCGGCGTCCTTGGAGGAGGCCAGCGCGCTCTCGGAGCCCTTGGCGATCGGCACCGAGCCGGTGTCGATCCACTGCTTGACCTCGTCGGGGGACAGGACCTGGGTGGCGAAGAACTTCTTGGCGGTCTCCTTCTGCTCCGGAGTCGCCTTGGAGTAGATCGACAGGTACTGGCCGGGGTTGCCGACGGTGTTGCTGGGGTCGCCCTTGCCGCCCTCGACCGGCGGGAAGTTCATGTAGCCGAGGTGGCCGCCGGACACGAAGTCGCCCCCGTCCAGGGCCATGCTCCCGTAGGTCCAGGTGCCGTGCAGCATCATCGCGGCCTTACCCGTGTAGAGCAGCGCCTGGTCGGCGTTGGAGTCCGCGGTGATCGAGGAGAAGCCCTTGATGAACCCGTCGGCCTTGACCAGGTCCTGCACCTTGGTCAGGGCGTCCAGCGCGGCCGGGTTGGACCAGGCGTCCTTCTGGGCGTCGAACACGGCCCCGAACAGCTCGGGACCGCCGACACGGTCGAAGAGGAACTCCAGCCACATCATGTTCGTCCAGCGGGACTGCCCGCCGAGCGAGAACGGCGCGATGCCCGCGGCGTTGAACTTGGGCACCAGCTCCATGATGTCGCCCCAGGACTCCGGCGGCTGGACGCCGACCTGGTCGAAGACCTTCTTGTTGTAGAACAGGACGATCGGCTGGACCGCCTCGGCGGGCATCGCGTAGATCTTGCCGTCGATCGTCGCGGCGCCGAACGAGGACGGGAACAGCCGGTCCTTGATCGCGGGGTTCTGGTCGAACCACGGGGTGAGGTCGTCGACCTGGCCGGCCTGCACGTAGGTGCGCAGCGTGCCACCGCCCCAGCCCCAGATGATGGTGGGCGCCTGCCCGGCCCCGAGCGCGGTCTTGATCTTCGTCTTGTACGCGTCGTTCTGGAAGGTCGTCGCGGCGATCTGGGTGTTGGGGTTGGCCTTGTTGAACCTGTCCACGGAGGCGGTGCGGATGCCCTCCTGCGGCTGGGTGCTCAGATACCAGTAAGTGGCCTTGCCGGCGGCGGCGCCGCCCCCGCTCGCGCCGCCGCCGGTGGGGGTGGGGCCCGAACTGCCGCAGGCGGCGAGCGCGGCTCCCACGGGCACGCCCATGGCGAGGCTGAGGAAAGTGCGGCGAGATGTTGTCCTGGGCTCCACGCTGATCTCCGTACTCGAGAGCTGGTTGATCATCGGATGCGGTGGCCTGCCGTCGAGGATCAGCACCCCCCATGCCGTACGCCCTTGAGCCGGTCTACCGAAACATTTGCGACATGACCGCGCGGGTTGGAATCTAAGTTTCACGTGTTTGCCTGTCAAGAGGCACTTGGGGCGGCTGTGGAGATTATGTCGGGACATAGGCATTGAACTGGGGTTTTAATGCGGATATTGTCTGGCGGGCAGGTCACGCCACTGTCTCGAAATATTTCGAAAGTTCTCGGCAAGTTGATCGTGAGGAGAGCAGCAGATGACCGCTCCAGACCGGGTCACCCGCCGGTGGCAGGACCCGACGCTTCCCGTGGCCGACCGGGTCGACGCGCTCCTCGCGGAGATGACCATCGAGGAGAAGGTCGCCCAGCTCGGCAGTCAGTGGGTGGGCAACGAGAAGCTCGTCGCCCAGGAGCACGACGCCGCCGGGACGCTGAACGTCGCGCCGCTGCAGGATGTGCTGGCGGCGGGGACTGTCCCATTCGAGGAGGCTGTACGGCACGGGATCGGGCAACTGACGCGCGTGTTCGGCAGCGAGCCGGTGACGGCTGCGGAGGGGGCCGCCGAGGTGGTACGGCTTCAGCGTGCGGTCACCGAGCATTCCCGGCTGGGAATTCCGGCACTCGTGCACGAAGAATGCCTTACGGGATTTACGACTTATGGTGCGACCGTATATCCGGCCGCCATTGCTTGGGGGGCGACGTTCGATCCCGAACTGGTGGAGCGGATGGCTGCGGCTATCGGGCGGGATATGCGTGCCGTGGGCGTGCATCAGGGGTTGTCGCCGGTGCTTGATGTGGTTCGCGACTATCGCTGGGGGAGGGTCGAGGAGACGATCGGGGAGGATCCGTACCTGGTTGCGATGCTGGGTAGTGCCTATGTGCGCGGGCTGGAGGGTGCTGGGGTCATCGCCACGCTCAAGCACTTCGCCGGGTACTCGGCGTCGCGGGCGGCTCGCAATCACGGTCCCGTCTCGATGGGGCGGCGCGAGATGATGGACGTGATCCTGCCGCCGTTCGAGATGGCGATCACGCTGGGTGGGGCGCGTTCGGTGATGAACTCCTACTCCGACGTGGACGGGGTTCCGGCTGCGGCCGACTCTTGGCTGCTGACCGATTTGCTGCGCGGGGAGTGGGGGTTCACCGGGACGGTGGTTTCGGACTATTGGGCCATTCCGTTCCTCGCAACGATGCATCAGGTGGTCGCCGACACCGGCGAGGCGGGGGTGCTGGCGCTTACCGCGGGCATCGACGTTGAGCTCCCCGACACGCAGGGCTTCGGACCGCACCTCGCCGAGCGGATCGCCCGGGGCGAGCTGCCGGAATCGGTGGTGGATAGGGCGGCGCGTCGGCTGCTCACCCAGAAGGTGGAACTCGGACTGCTCGACGAGGCATGCGATGCGGCCCACGAGACGGCCGTGGAACCGGTCGATCTGGACTCGCCCGCTAGCCGTGCGCCCGCTCGCGAGATGGCTGAGGGGTCGATCGATCTGGACTCGCCCGCTAGCCGCGCCCCTGCCCGCGAGATGGCTGAGGGGTCGGTTGATCTGGACTCGCCCGCTAGCCGTGCGCCCGCCCGCGAGATGGCCGAGAGGTCGGTTGACCTTGACTCTCCGGCCAACCGCGCGCCCGCCCGCGAGATGGCCGAGGGACCGGTTGACCTTGACTCTCCGGGCAACCGCGCGCTGGCTCGCGAGATGGCCGAGCGGTCGGTCGTCCTGCTCGACGCGGGAACCGCGTTGCCCCTGGTCGGAGGCGGTCTGCGGCGGATCGCCGTGGTCGGGCCCGGGGCGGATGATCCGCGCGTTTTCATGGGGTGTTACGCCTTCCCCAACCATGTCCTGCCCCGCCATCCGGGCCTGGGGCTCGGCCTCGACGCGCCCAGCGTGCTCGACGCGCTGCGGGTCGAATTCCCGGAGGCTGAGATCGTCCACGAGCGGGGCTGCGAGATCCGGGGCACCGACAGGTCGGGCTTCGCGGCGGCGGTGTCCCGGGCTCGGGCGGCGGATCTGTGCGTCGCCGTCGTGGGGGATCGGGCGGGCATGTTCGGGGAGGGGACCTCCGGGGAGGGCTGCGACGCCGAGGATCTGCGGCTGCCCGGAGTGCAGGAAGAGCTGGTGGCCGAGCTCGCCGCCACCGGGACGCCGGTCGTGGTGGTCGTCGTGTCCGGGCGGCCGTACGCGCTGGGAGAGGTGCACGGGAAGGCCGCCGGGCTGGTGCAGGCGTTCATGCCCGGGGTGGAGGGTGGAGGGGCGATTGCCCGTATAATCTCGGGTCGTGTCCAGCCCGGAGGCAAGCTGCCCGTACAGATCCCCCGCTGGCCGGGTGGGCAGCCGGGCACGTACCTGCAGCCGCCTCTGGGAACCGACAGCCAGGGCATCAGCAACCTCGACCCGACGCCGCTGTTCCCGTTCGGCTACGGCGCTTCGTACACCACTTTCGAGGTCGGCGATCTCCAGATCAGCGACGCCGAGATTCCCACCGACGGCGAGTTCACCGTGTCCGTCCGGGTTCGCAACACCGGTGCGCGAGCGGGTGAGGAGGTCGTGCAGTTGTACCTGCACGACGTGCTCGCCCAGGTCACCCGGCCGGTGAGGCAGCTGGTGGGCTTCGTGCGGGTGGCGGTCGATCCTGGCACGAGCCGGGAGGTGCGGTTCCGCGTGCACGCCGACCGGACTTCCTTCACCGGCCGTGACCTGCGGCGCATCGTCGAACCGGGGGACGTCGAGGTGCTCGTCGGCACCTCCGCCGCCGACCTGCCCTGCCAGGGCGCGGTCCGGCTGACCGGTCCGGTGCGGGTCGTCGGGCCTGGTCGGCGGCTGGTGACACCGGTAGATGTCGGCCCGCCGAGGGGAACAGATGCCGAGTCCTAGACGTGCCACGCTGGCCACCGTCGCCGCCTCCGCGGGCGTGTCGGTCGCGACGGTGTCCAAGGTGCTCAACGGGCGTAGCGACGTGGCGCCCGCGACGCGTTCGCTGGTGCAGTCGCTGCTGGTGCAGCACGACTATGTCGCGTCCTCGCCGCGCCGGGGGGAGAGCTCGGGGCGGGACACGGTGGAGGTGCAGCTCGACAAGGCGCTCAACGCGTACTCCACCGAGATCCTTCAGGGGGCGGTGGAGGCGGGAGCGGATGTAGGCGTCGCAGTCGTCGTCAGCGTGCGGCAGCGGGCCGCGCGGCCGGTCGCGTGGGCTCGCGATCTGGCCGGCGCCGGGCGGCGGGCGTTGATCGCGGTGACCAGCGAGCTGACCACCGGGCACCTGAGCGCGCTGTCGCGGGCACGGCTGCCGCTCGTCATGATCGATCCGTTGAACCTGCCGCGGGCGCGCGTGACCAGCATCGGGTCGACGAACTTCTCGGGTGGGCTGGCGGCGACGCAGCATCTGCTCTCGCTCGGCCATCGGCGGATCGCCTACATCGGCGGCCACGCGACGGCGGCCTGCCATCAGGCGCGGATGCATGGATATCGGGCCGCCATGGAGGCCGAAGGCGCGGTCGTGCTCCCGCATTACGTGCAGACAGGGCATTTCCAGTATCACGACGGTGTGGTGGGCGGTGCAACGCTGCTCGACCTGCCAGAACCCCCAACAGCGATCTTCGCAGGCAACGACGCGACCGCGCTCGGCATCATCGAGGCCGCCAGGGCGCGGGGCCTGCGCATCCCCGAGGACCTCAGCATCGTCGGCTTCGACGACACCCAGATCGCCCCAATGGCTTCACCTCCGCTCACCACCATCCGCCAGCCCCTCCGGGAGATGGGCGCCGTCGCCCTGCGCACCGGCCTCCGCCTGGCGGCGGGCGAGAAAATCGACTCCCATCACGTCGAACTCGCCACATCACTGGTCGTCCGGGGATCGACCGCCGTCGCCCGGTAGGACCACTCAGCCGGGTATCTCGGGCACGAGTGGGACTGGGCCACCATCGATCTTCTGGTTCTCATAGGAACATGACGATCGACATTTCCGGGCTGGAGCTGCTTCCGGACGGTTTCGTGACCGGGCTGAACGGGGTTCGCGGGCCGAAGACCTGTGCGACCACGTGCTACCCGAAGACGTGCACGAGGGTCAGCGTGGTCGGACTTACTCGTCACGCGTAGCGCAAGGCGAGTGCCTTCGCCGTGGCCGCCAGCTTCTCGCGGAGGGCGGGCGGGTCGAGGACCTCGCATTCGGCGCCGAGTCTGAGGAGTTCGCCGTGGGCGTGGATGAGCGACTCGATCGGGATGGTCGCGGTGATCCAGCCCAGCTCGTCGGGGGGTGACGCTGTCTCATTCACCGCGTTGATCACTTGGGCGCTCATGGTTTCGGTGAGCCGTTCGCGTCCGGGGGGCGAGAGGCGTACCACGGCATGCCCTTGGATGAGACGGGCCCGGAAGTCGACCAGGTGGTCTCGCCAGTACGTGGCGAGATCGAAGCCAGGGGGCCTGGTGAACGTCTCGTCTGTCACCTGGAGGTCGAGGATCTGGCTGACGCGGTAGGTGCGCAGCGTTTCCTCGCAGCGGGCGACGAGATACCACTTGCCCGCTTTGAGAACCAGCCCATAAGGCTCCAAGGTGCGCTTGACCTCGGACGGCTCGCGCCAGCGGTGGTAGAGCACGTGGATGATGCGCTTGTTCCAGAGCGCGCCCGCGACAGCCGGAAGGTGGGGGACCTGGTCGCCGTCGTGGTACCAGCCGGGGGCGTCGAGGTGGAAGTGCTCGCGAATGCGGCGGGAGCCTTCACGCAGGTCCGGTGGGAGCGCGGCCTCGATCTTGAGTTCTGCGGTCGCGGCGAGGGCGCCGAGGCCGAGTTCGGCAGCGGGGCCGGGCAGTCCGGCGAGGAACAGCGCTTGGGCCTCCTGCTCGGTCAGCCCGGTCAGCCGGGTACGGAAACCGTCAAGCAGCTGGTAGCCGCCCTGATGCCCGGCTTCGCCGTACAGGGGGATTCCGGCGGTGTGGAGCGAATCCACGTCGCGGTAGATGGTCCGTACGCTGACTTCGAGCTCGTCGGCGAGCTGCTGCGCGGTCATGCGGCCCCGAGCCTGCAGCAGGAGAAGGACGGACAAAAGCCGAGAGGCTCGCATTCCACCGACAATACGTGTCAGAACGCTGCGTCCGATCGCCGCCAGACGGGCGCACCATTATTGGCCAGGATTTTCGTCATGAACAACGCACTTGACGGCAAGGTGGCCCTTGTCACCGGTGGTGGTCGCGGCATCGGCGCGGCTGTGGCGCTGCGCTTGGCCCAGGACGGCGCCGATGTGGCGCTGACGTTCCAGCAGAATCAGCAGCGCGCCGATGATGTGGTCGAGCAGATCAAGGTGGCGGGACGTCGGGCGATCGCGGTACAGGCGGACAGCGCCGACCCGGCGGCGATGACCGCCGTGGTCGACCGGGTCGCTGGTGAGCTGGGCAGGCTGGACATCCTGGTCAACAACGCCGGCGTGTTCCTGCTCGGACCGCTGGAGCAGCTGAGCCTGGAGGAGTTCGAACAGACCGTCGCGGTCAACATCAGGGCCCCGTTCGTCGCTTCACAAGCTGCGGTCCCCCACATGTCGGCCGGCGGCCGGATCATCAACATCGGCAGCAACGTGGCCGAGCGCGCTGTGTTTCCCGGCTTCGCGCTGTACGCGATGAGCAAGACCGCGCTCATCGGCCTGACCAAGGCGCTCGGTCGCGAACTGGGCCCCAGGGCGATCACCGTGAACCTGGTGAACCCGGGTCCTACGGACACCGAACTGAACCCGGCTGACGGCCCCAACGCCGACACGATCAACGGGTTCACCGCACTCGGCCACTATGCGGCACCGGCCGATGTGGCCGCGGCTGTGGCATTCCTCGCCAGCGCCGACGGGAGGTACATCACCGGGGCGACGGTCAACGTCGACGGCGGCTTCACCATATGACATTCCTGTGACGAGAAGTTCGTGCTCCACTGACAATACGTGTCAGTGGAGCACCCATATGGTCCGGTCATGGCAAACAACTTCGATTTCCTGGTCGGCACGTGGGACGTGGCCAATCGCAAGCTGCTCAAGCGCGGCGTCGGTTGCGAGGACTGGGAGGACATCCAGGCCACCACGGTCGTGCGGAGCTTCTTCGCTGGCGCGGGCAACTTCGACGAGATCACCTTCGAGAGTTACAGCGGCGCGACCGTGCGGCTCTACGACGCCAAGACCGATCTGTGGTCGTTGCACTGGATCGACGGCAGGGTCGGCATGGACCCGATCCCGTGCGTGGGGCGGTTCGGCGACGACGGCGTGGGCTGGTTCTACGCCGACGACACATGGGAGGGGCGCCCGATCCGGGTGCGGTTCATCTGGTCCGCGATCACGCCGACGTCCTGCCGCTGGGAGCAGGCCTTCTCCTACGACGGCGAGCAGACCTGGGAGACCAACTGGATCATGGACTTCACGCGGACTGGCTGACTTCATGTAGAGCGCTCTCTCAGTTCCACAGCTACTAGCCCTCTGACATGCACTAACACGCAAAATAAGCCACAGCCTTGGGAATCTGGTTTAGGAAACGTCGTTTCCTGTGGCGAGAGAGCGCTCTTGTGAAGTTATTGACTCAGAACCGTAACCCGGTCAGGATTCGGCGTGTCGGCAGCCGTTTGCGACCGAGAACGGACTCTTTATGAACAGACCCCTCACCCGGCCACGCGTGTACGCGATCCTGGCCGGGCTCGCCCTCCTGACCGGAGGGATCGTCCCGAGCGCGAACGCCGACAGCGGCAAACCCGGCAGGCAACCGGAGATCGGGCAGCCCGCCATGGACCACGGCTGCGCCCGGATCGAGAAACGCCTGCCCACGCTGTCCGACTGGCCGAAGGTCAAGAGCCGGATCAACCGCGACTCCGCCGACGAGAAGCGGGTGGCGAAGATCCTCGCCGGGATGACGCTCGCCGAGAAGGTCGGCCAGATGACCCAGCCGGAGATCGGCGCCATCACCCCCGAGGAAGTCCGGCAGTACAGCATCGGCTCCGTGCTGAACGGTGGCGGCTCCTGGCCAGGCCGGGACAAACACGCCACCCCGCAGGCGTGGCTCAGCCTCGCCGACGCGTACTGGGAGGCGTCGGTCGGCACCCGGACGAAGATCCCCGTCATCTGGGGCATCGACGCCGTGCACGGCAACAACAACGTCTACGGCGCGACGATCTTCCCCCACAACATCGGCCTCGGCGCCGCCCAAGACCCCTGCCTGATCCGCGACATCGGCGAAGCCACCGCCGAGCAGATCCGCGCCACCGGCCAGGACTGGGCGTTCTCGCCAACCCTCGCCGTGGTACGGGACGACCGCTGGGGCCGTACCTACGAAGGCTTCTCCGAGGACCCCCGGATCACCCGCGCGTACGGCTACGAGGCCGTCCGGGGACTCCAAGGCGGCAACTCCCAGCGGCTCGGCAGCAAGGGCGTCCTCGCCACCGCCAAACACTTCATCGGCGACGGCGGCACGCTCAAGGGCGCCGACCAGGGCGTTAACCCCTCCTCCGAAGCCGAGATGATCAACATCCACGGCCAGGGCTACTACGGCGCGCTCGCCGCCGGCGCCCAGACCGTGATGGTCTCCTTCAACAGCTGGACCAACGCCGACCTCGGCATCAACGAGGGCAAACTCCACGGCAGCGACCTCGCCCTGAACCAGATCCTCAAGAAGAAGATGGGCTTCGACGGCGTCGTCGTCTCCGACTGGAACGGCATCGGCCAGGTCGCCGGATGCACCAACGCGAGCTGCGCACGGGCCGTCAACGCCGGCATCGACGTGTTCATGGTGCCCAACGAGTGGAAGGCGTTCATCGCCAACACCATCGCCCAGGTGGAGTCCGGCGAGATCCCGATGGCGCGCATCGACGACGCGGTCACCCGCATCCTGCGCGTCAAGCTGCGCGCGGGCCTGTTCAGCGCCCCCAAGCCCTCCGCCCGCCCGCTGGCCGGTTCCGCGGACGCGCTCGACGCCAAGCGCCTGGCCCGCCAGGCCGTACGGGAGTCGCAGGTCCTGCTCAAGAACAAGGGCAAGGTGCTGCCGCTCGACTCGCGCGCCAAGGTCCTGGTCGTCGGCAAGAGCGCCGACAGCCTGCAGAACCAGACCGGCGGCTGGTCGCTGACCTGGCAGGGCACAGGGAACACCAACGCCGACTTCCCCAACGGCACGACCATCCTGGGCGGCCTGCGCGAGGTTCTCGGCGCCAACGACGTCACGTTCAGCGAGACCGGTGACGGGGTCGATCCGGCGGCGTACGACGCGGTCATCGCGGTGATCGGCGAGACCCCCTACGCCGAAGGCGTCGGCGACCTGTCCCGGCGCACCCTGGAGGCGGCCAAGCTCTACCCCGCCGACCTCGCCGTCCTGGACAAGGTCACCGGCAAGGGCGCTCCGGTGGTCACCGTGTACGTCACGGGCCGCCCCCTCTACGTCAACAAGGAACTCAACCGCTCCGACGCGTTCGTGGTCGCCTGGCTCCCCGGCACCGAGGGTGGCGGCGTCGCCGACCTGCTCGTCGAGTCCCGGCACAGTGACGGCTACCGCGGCAAACTCTCCTACTCCTGGCCGAAGAGCGCCTGCCAGACTCCGCTCAACCCGGGCACGGAGGACTACGACCCGCTCTTCCCGCTCGGGTACGGCTTGCGCAACGGCCAATCCGGAAATGTCGGGCATCTGGACGAGACCTCGCCCGAATTCGCGTGCGGCCAGACCGGCGGCGGAGGCACCGCGACCGAGGATCTGGAGCTCTTCAACCGGACCGACATCGCGCCGTACCGGAGCTTCATCGGATCACCGGAGAACTGGGGCGGCACCGAGATCGGCGTCGACGGCACCGCCGCGCACGCCGAGATCAACGTGGTGCCCTCCGACGTCAACGTCCAGGGCGACGCACTCAAGGCGACCTGGACCGGCGTCGGCCCCGGCCAGATCTACCTCCAGAACCCCGCCGGCGGCACCGACCTGCGCGCCTACCTCAACGCCGACTCCGCCCTGGTCTTCGACACCATCGTCCACGCTCCGCCAGCGGCCCGGACCGTGATCAGCCTGCACTGCGTCTACCCGTGCTTCTCCGAGGTCGTCGCAACCAACCTGTTCACAGGGCTCGCCACACAGGGCACCAAGGCGACCGTCAAGATCCCGATCGCATGTTTCGCGGCGACCGGCCTCGACATGGAGAACGTCAACACAACGTTCCTGGTGTACACGGAGGCCGCATTCTCCGCCTCCTTCGCCAACGTCCGCTGGGTCCCCCAAGCCGCCAAGGACCCCGACGCCTTGAAGTGCTCCGACCTGACGTGACAACAAGCCAGGCCGGTCGTGCCCGCCACGACCGGCCTGGCCCATCCGAGACGGGTTAGCCTGCGCCACCCCACCTCGGGTGGAGGTAGGTCTCAACTACGCCCAGCCCGAAGTGGACGTACCCTTCACCACAGAAGCGCTGATCATGCTGAGGCGGCCCGTCAGGGTAGGGTCGTCACCGTCGACCCGTCGTGTCGATCCACAAACATGATCACCAAATTCAGGCGCTCGCGGGCAAGGGCCGGTAGGCGCTGTGCCAACCCCCGATACTGTGGATGATCAGGAAGGGCGAGTCCGTATTGGGCGTAGGGGTCCCGAAGGCGTTGGACGAGTTCACCGAGTGCTCCGATGAAGTAATTGACCTGCTGTGGAGGACTGGCGGCTTCGCCTTTGGCCTCAAGATAGAGATGATCGTCAGCGCGATGGGCCTCGATGTCTATCCCATGTGCGCGGCCCCAGGCAACGGTAACGCTGTAGCCGAGACCTTCCAGGTGGGACTTCACGGCCGCCTTCACCATGTCTTCGGTCAGCAGGCGATCACCGCTTGAGTTCTTAGAAGAAGCTGTCCCCGGGTCGCTCACGCCCTTCGCCGACGAGTTCGCAGCGATTAGCATGTTTACGATCTTTCCGTCCGGGCCGGTCACCCGGGTGATCTTCCCTCGTGCTGCCAACTGACGGCAGACCTGGTTGATCGTTTGACGTTGGGAAGCACCGAGACGCCGGGCGAGTGTGTCATCGTCGAGGGGGTGACTGGAGATGCGTAAGGCTTCTACGATGCGTTCCGCCCACGTGCTGCTCACGCCCAGACGATATCCACGCTCCTCCTTGGCCACCAGAGCTTGGCATCTTGTGGGACCCGAGAATCCGCGTTCGATCAGGTGACCTGTAAGTCGGGCGGCCAGAGGGAATTTCGTCCCTCGACCTGCAGCCGGGTCGCGAGGTCCCAGCGGACGCCGTCCTTGGACTGGGTGCCATCGGGGCGTCATCACCTGTGGCATCACGGTCAGGGAAGACTCACCACATCGGTCCGTCTCCTAATCTTCCGATGGGCAGAGTCATGTGATGTCACGCTCAGTGAGTAGGAGACGAGATCGACATGTAAAGGAAGCCGTCCCCTGCCATCATTGTGGAATGATTTATCCATGTTTCTGCAGGTAGGCGGCTTGTGTGTGACGAACATCAACTTGACTCGAAGGCACCCAGCAACTGATACTGCTTGTGCGTCCTCGGACGCAATACACGCTGTGCCGGACATAGGGGCCGGTGAATGAGAAAAGCTAAGGGCGGCCTGTAGGCCGCCCTTAGCGCTAGCAGAGGCTGCTGGAGATCGCAATCAGATGGCTGCCCAGCCTCTGATCCAACCCGGCAGCAATCCCGACGTATCTTGACCCGACCTTGCCGACCTCACCCCGAGGCAGCCGAATTGGCATGGTGGTTCCATCGGCACGGCGCGCTATCGCTAGCGGGGTGCCAGTAAGAGATGCAATCTCCACAATCGTCGGCATGGTGGGGTCGCCCTCGGTCGGGTATGTAGCGCACGGCTCAAGCCCTCCAACCCAGCGAACAGTGTCGGAGCCCTCCCGCTGCACAAGAACACGCCTGTTCAGGTGCATGTTGTCAATGGTCGCCTCCACCCTGAACAGCTTGTCTCCATCGTTCAGCCGAAGGGTTACTTGGGTAGGACTAACCCTTTCAGCGACCACAGCCTCCTGAAGATTGGAGGCACAACCACCAACACCTGACTTGCTGAGCATGACCAACGGAAATTCCCGGCCACGCTCGCCCAAGTCGACACCAATCGGATAGAGATCGTGCTTGGTGGCCTTCGCAGGCTTGATTCCTCCGAACTCCTGGATCAGAGCGCTCCCGTAAATGCCGGTACGATGCCTCAGCTTGACGACATCCTGCCCCTTTCGTCGCACGACTCCGGTTACAGACCACCGGTAGGGCTTGCCCCACTGCAGGAACGCGAGGGCTGAAACCTGATCCCGCACATCATGACCCCACGACCCCCGAGCGGCGGTCATGATCCTCATGGCCGCTTCGCCCAGAAGGATCCAGTCGATGTCTCCCCTCCTGTCCACACCCGAGGTGGCCGCTGCGTACACTGGCACGCCGAGCCGCTTAGCAAACGAAAACATCGGCGTCAGGTCTGAGTCCTTGCTGATGAGCACGATCGCTTTGGAGGGGGAAGCTTCATGGCGTGACGCATAGGCCTCATCAGCGATGGCTCGCGCACACAGGACGTCTACCTGCTTCTCCTCCATCTTGTTGTAACTGTCCCGCAGGTATCCCTCAAGGATCTCTCCACCCTCATTGCGAAATCGAGCCGCGAAGTCTTGGTTCAACGTGAGGGCGGTGCTCAGCCTCGAGCTGGACCCCGACGCGCGCGTTCCCACCGCGGCAATAACCTTGCCCACTGCGAAACCGTAGAGTTCGAGCGCCTGCCGTACGCCCGAGACTCCCGGGTAGCGCCTCGCACCAAGCACCTCTTCTGCCTGACCTGCTAGGTTGCGAGAATCAATGATCGCAACAGCAGGGATCAGGCCACCCAAAGGAACCACGGCACTCATAGCTCCCACCCAATCCGACCGAACACATCGTCCACTCAGTAGCTTTACTCAACACAGCGTCTCCCCAGGCTAGATAGTACCAACCAAATCCCGGGTTTCGTTGTATCTTCGAGGCATGGACACGTCGCGCTTTGAAAGATCAGACTTCGGGACGTGTGCGGCAGGTGGCGAGTTGGGATTCTCTTGGTTCCAGCCTGCGCCCATGCCGCAGAGCCTCCCCTTGGAGAACGAGACGATCATGGCGTTGTCCGACGCCGAGGCCGCTCTGGGCCGCTTGAATGGTGTCGCTCGACGCCTCCGGGAACCCGACCTACTCCTTAGGCCGTACGCCGTGCGTGAGGCCTTGGCGAGTGCCCGGATTGAGGGCACACAAGCCCGACTGACGGATGTGTTCCAAGCAGAAGCGGCCGGAGCCGAACCAGCGTACGGCGATCTTCGAGATCTGCATGCTCACCTGAGGGCCGCGGAACACGGCGTCCGCGAGGTCCGAAGTCGCAGGCTCGATCTGGAGCTCTTGCTGCAGCTTCACGCCATGTTGATGCACGGCTCGACCCGGACGGCATCCGGTGGCCGTCTCCGAGATCAACCGGTATGGATAGGCTCTCCAACAGATCGGCCAGACAACGCTGTTTTCGTGCCGCCCATCGGGCAGGCGATGCACGACTCACTGGCCGACTTCGAGGCGTTCCTCCTTCGTCCTCCACGGCTCCCTACACTGGTTCGCTGCGCTCTACTCCACTACCAGTTCCTGACCATCCATCCATTGCTAGATGGCAATGGCCGGATCGGTCGGCTACTGGTTCTCCTCTTCCTCATCCAAGAGGAGCGACTCCCTGTACCGCTCCTGTACCTGAGCGCATACTTCGAACGCCATCGCGTGGAGTACTACGACCGGCTGCAAGCCGTTCGCGAGAAGGGGAGGATCCAAGAGTGGCTACAGTTCTTCCTTACTGCCGTGTCGGCTCAAGCCGATGACGCCATGCAACGAGCAGATTCGCTTCTCACGCTACGGGAGCAGTACCGATCAGAACTCGCTGGGAATCGGAGCAGGGCCAGCGAAGCAATAGAACTGGTATTCGATAATCCGATTTTGACCACTCGACTAGTCCGAAGCAGTCTGGGCGTCACTAATCAAGGCGCGCTAAACCTCATCAGGCATCTTGAAGGTCGCGGCTGGCTATCGAAGCTAGAGGTTCGCCAAGGCCGAGGAGGGTCCGTTTTCTGGCTTGCGCCGCAGGTCTACGCAGTCATCAGCGACGAGCCTGCCGAGGGCTACCGGGAGAGAGAAGCATCGGAACTATCAACGCAGTCCACCGAGTCGTTGACAGGAGTTCGGAACTGACAACGAAACTATGAAGCAACAAAGAAGTCTCAAGAGGAGTGGCTCTATCGTTGTAAGTTGTGATCCCAAATGTTCCCAATCATCCCATCTGTCCTGATTCTCTGTGTTGGGCATGATCATTTAGGAGATTGCAGAACTGGCGGCCATCCGCCAGTGCCCAGCTATCACTCCGCCCGCCGGAGAGGAGGAAGCCCCATGAACACCTACTGGTTCACCATCAAGACCACCGGCTTCCCCGAGGAGCAACTCGTCAGCATCTCCGACAAGCTCTACGGCCTGCTGGAGAAGAGCGGTGGTGTAGACGTGCTTGTAGCCGGTGATGAGCGTGGAGGTGAGATCGAGTTTTCCCGTGAGGCCGAAGATGCGGTCATCGCGATCGTTTCCGCGATTGAGCAGGTCGAACAAGCCGGTCTGGAAGTAGTGGGAGTGACAGAGGACATCGTGGACGTCGACAGTATTGCCGAACGGTCTGGAGTCAGCGCGGCGGCTGTCTCCAACTGGACGTCCGGTGCCCGGGGCGGTGGAGGATTCCCCCGGCCAGTGATCGAGCGTAGGCGGGGAAGCCTGTGGTCCTGGTCTCAGGTGTCGCGGTGGCTTGAAGAGCGGAAGCTGGGCAACGTCGACCATGCGGCTGCGGAAGTCGCCCGGGTAGCGCGATTCTTTGACGCAGTGCTCATCGCTCGACGAGATCGAGACGATGTGATTCCTTCCTATCGGCAAGAGCGAGTCAGGGGCTTGCTTGCCGACCTGATTGCGTGACAGCAGATCAGAATCGTGACAGAGCGGCGGGTCGGCATTGGTAACGCTCGGCAGGAGGGCGCCGCTGATGACGTGGCACGCTGGGCACAAACCGGGAGGCGTGCCATTCGTCATCGAGCGAGGTCGCGCTGTTGGGCTACCTCGCTGGTTCGCGCAGCTTGGAGAACCAGTCGGCGATCGATCGTTTGTAGCCTTGCGGCATCGGTAGGTCCTTCACTTCGTGTTCGCTGAACAGGCCCACCTGCTTGTGCTCATGGCTGAGCACGGGCGGCTGGTCGGTATCGACCGTGGCGCCATAGGTCACGATCAAGACGTCGGCGCCTTCGCGGATGTGGTACTGCCAGGAGTCCAAGATCGGCCCGATCTGTGCCTCCCAGCCGGTCTCTTCGCGGATTTCACGCACGAGGCAGTCCGGCGGGTCTTCGCCGAGCTCCAGTTGGCCTCCGGGTAACTCCCATTCGTCGCGTTCATTCCGCAGGAGCAGTACCTGGCCATCGCGGACAATTACGCCCTTTACTGATACAGGAAACCTATGTGTGCGATGACTCATCGGCGGTTACCTCTATCCGTTGATGGCTGTGCCCGGGCATTTGGCTGCTGGGCTGGACTAGCTCGGGTGGTTGCTGCGGTGAGTCATTGGGCGCGGGTGGCGATTCCTGGGTAGTCGAGGACGAGTCCCGACTCGTCGTAGACCAGGTGGCAGGCGAAGTTGAAGACGGGGGCGGCGTAGTCGTAGCGCTGGCGGGTGTCCTCGTTGGCGAGTCGTTCGTAGCTCTGCTCCAACCGCTCCACGTCGAGCCCGACCGCACGGACGTACGCGGCGGGAGCCTCAGCCTTGGCGCCCACCGGCAGTGCCATCCGGTGGACTGGAAATGCATTGGTCATGGCTGACGACTCCAGATCCACATCAAGGCAGCCGTCCAGGTGCGGTGCGGCCTGTCCGTCGACCAGCCAGTGCCCCGCGCCGTCCGCCTCGACAACGGTCGACCGCTCCCCGGACACCGATCGCCCCCATACCTCCGCGCGGCGAGTAGTCCAAGCCTCGTCAAGGCGAATGTCGTACCGCACGACCCAGGTTTCGCCTTCCTCCACTGCGGTGGTCCACCCCTGGGCCCGCCAACCATTGTTAAGCGCCTCGAAGTACGCCACCTCAAATCCAGCCCGGGCCTCTTGGTGCAGCCAGGCTGCCGTGTCTGGCGGTAATGCGAAGGACATAGTTCATGGTCCCATCTACGCGCTCGGTCCTCTTCCAGCGGCGGCCCGGACACGGAGGCCGCAGATGGAGTATGCGAAGATTTCGCCGCGTGTGAGGGTGGCGGTGCTGGCGCGCGCAACTCGACCGAAAGCGGGCATGGTGAAGGTCGTCATACCAGGTGGCTCCGGACATTTGGGGCTCCTGCTTGCCGGTGCCCTCGGGAGCGCGGGGCATGAGGTGGTCATCCTCAGTCGGCGTACGGACACACGAGTGCCCGGTGCGCGTACGGTGCCATGGGATGGGCGGACCGCGGGGGAGTGGATGGCCGAGGTCGACGGCGCCGACGCTGTGGTCAATCTGGCCGGGCGCAGCGTGAACTGCCGGTACACCGAGGCCAACCTGCGGGAGATGATGGCCTCGCGGGTGGACTCCGCTTCCATCGTGGGTGCCGCGATCGCCCGGGCGTCCGCGCCTCCGAGGGTGTGGCTGCAGATGAGTACGGCCACGATCTACGCGCACAGCCACGACCGGGCCAACGACGAGGCGACTGGGGTCATCGGCGGTGTTGAGGACGGCGTACCGGCATATTGGGCCTTCAGCGTCGACATCGCGCGGAAGTGGGAGCGTGCGCAGTTCGAGGCACAGACTCCCGACACGCGTAAGGTGGCGCTTCGCACGAGCATCGTGATGGCGCCCGGCCGGGGTGGCGCGTTTCACACGCTGTGGCGCATGGCCCGATTGGGCCTCGGCGGGCCCGTTGCCGGTGGCCGGCAGTACATGTCCTGGATCCACGACCGCGACTTCGTTCGGGCGATCGAGTTTCTCCTGGCCCGCGACGAGTTCGTGGGGCCTGTCAATCTGGCCTCGCCCAGCCCGCTTCCGTACCGGGCGTTCATGGCGGTTCTTCGCAGTGCGGCGGGCGTACCGGTTGGGCTGCCCGCCACGAAATGGATGGCCGAGCTCGGCGCGTTCGTGTTGCGTGGCGACACCGAACTCCTGCTGAAGAGCCGGCGGGTCGTGCCGGGGCGGCTGCTCGGCGCGGGCTTCACGTTCGACGTCCCCGAATGGCCCGACGCCGCTCGTGACCTGGTGGCCCGCAGTCGTGCGGGCGCATGAAGCGCGGGTCCAGCGGTACGTACGCCGCGCGCCTGGCTGCCTACGCGGAGGTCTCCACCCAGCTGTCGTTGCTGAGCGACCGCCGACTCGGCCAAGCCATGCGGGCAGCCGTGGCGCTCGAGCCCGGAATCGGCGGCAGGTCGGCGGAGATGGACATCGGCGGGAGGCGGGTCTTCGTCAAACGGGTCCCGCTGACCGACCTCGAGCTGCGGCCGCAGAACGTGCGCTCGACGGCGAATCTGTTTGGGCTGCCGCTGTTCTACCAGTATGGGGTGGGCTCGGCTGGGTTTGGGGGCTGGCGTGAGCTGGCCGTACACATCATGACTACCAATTGGGTCCTTGGGCGAGAGTACGAGGGTTTTCCGCTGATGTACCACTGGCGGGTTCTCCCCGATTCCCCACCCGAGGGGTTCGTCGACGAATTCGGCGGCATCGATGGGGCGGTCGCGCACTGGGAGGGCTCGCCAGCCGTCCGTGAACGCCTGGAGTCCGTCGGCCGCTCATCGTCCAGCCTGGTGCTCTTCTTGGAACATGTGCCGCAGACTCTCGGCGCATGGCTGGCCGACTCGCGGAAGGCAGGAGACTCGCCGCACCTCTGGGCGGAGGAAGCTCTGGTACGCGGAACCGCCTTCATGAGCTCTCGCGGGCTCGTCCACTTCGACGCCCATTTCGCCAACATCTTGACCGACGGCCAGCGGCTCTACTTCGCGGACTTCGGGCTTGCCCTGAGCTCCGGCTTCGAGCTCACCGCAGCCGAGGCCGAGTTCCTGTCCGAGCATCTCGACTACGACCACTGCTATACCGTGGGCCATTTGCTGCATCATCATCTGCTCGACGACCTGCGCGGCGACATCTACCACCAGGCGTTCCTGCGGGAATGGATCGCGGGACGACGGCCCGATGATGTCCCGCCCGCGACTGCCGCGATCATCGACCGGCACGCCCCAGCGGCCATCGTCTTGTACGAGTTCCATCGCCGCCTGATCAAGGAGACCAAGCGGACGCCGTTTCCAGCCGCCGACATCAAGCACGCCAGGCAAATCTCCTGAGACGAGCTCGGCGGCCCCTGGCTGGTCGCTGTTCCTCACAAACCCAGCTCGCGCAGCTGGTGGTGCGCGTGCAGTGCCGATTGTGACGTGGTGCTGAGCGACTGCGCGCGGATCCCGCCCGGGCCGTGGGCGCGTGTTCGGCAGGTGCTGACCGCTGAGGCGATCCGCCGCCGCCAGCAGGACGGGACGGGCGAGGTGCTGGAATGCCGCAGGAGTAATTCCTGCAAAGCTCTGCTCTTGTGACCCCTATGAATGTGTCCAACTCGTCCCGTTCGCTTGGTCGGTTACGGGCTTGCTTGGTTGGATCAATCAGGGGGTAGTCATGGCGAATGTCCATCACCGTTATGCCATCGTGCATGGACGCAAGGTGTTCTACCGGGAAGCAGGACCGCTGGATGCGCCGGTGCTTGTGCTGTTGCACGGCTTTCCGACCAGTTCGTTTATGTTTCGGCACCTCATTCCGGCGCTGGGGAACCGCTACCGCGTCATCGCCCCTGACCATCTGGGGTTCGGGCTGTCTGACGCGCCGCCGGTCGAAGAGTTCGACTACACCTTCGATGCGCTGGCCGACATGACGGCGGCTCTGCTGAACCAACTTGAAGTCTCGCGCTACTCCGTCTACGTCCAGGATTACGGCGCTCCGATCGGCTGGCGGCTCGCCTTGAACCAGCCCGACGCGATTACGGCGATCATCACCCAGAACGGCAACGCTTATGAGGCGGGGTTCGTCCAGAACTTCTGGGAGACCGTCTGGGCGTACCATCGCGATCAGAATCCGGAAACCGAGAAGGCCGTTCGGCAGGCATTCACCCTCGAGGCGATCAAATGGCAGTACGTCACGGGGGTGCCGGACGAGACGCTCGTCAGCCCCGACACCTGGCACCACGACTACGCGCTGATCTCCCGCCCCGGTAACGACCGCGTCCAGCTGGCCCTGTTCCTGGACTACGCCACCAACCTCCCGCTCTATCCCCGCCTGCACGAATACCTGCGCGCCCACCAGACGCCCCTGCTCGCCGTGTGGGGCAAGGGCGACGAGATCTTCGGACCAGCGGGCGCCCGCGCCTTCGCCGACGATCTACCCGACGCTCAGATTCACCTCCTCGAAGGCGGTCACTTCCTGCTGGAGAGCGCACTCGACGAGGTCACCGAACTGATCAGGGCCTTTCTCGATCAAGTTAATCTCGGTGCTTGAGTGAATACCCGCCGGCGTGCTTGGTGCTGGCGGCCCAGCGATCCGCGAGGTGCCTCAGTACGCCGCCGCTACGTCGAGGATCCAGGTGATGCCGAAGCGGTCGGTGAGCATCCCGAACGCGGGGGCCCACTGGGCGGGACCGAAAGCCTCGATGACGGTGGCGGCGGCCGAGAGCTTGTCCCAGATGGCGCCGACTTCCTCGATGGTCTCGCCGCGGACGGAGAGGAAGAACTTCTCGGTGGTGACAGTCATTCCTTTCTCCCGCCGGGTCGTGGGTGCCGGGCCGGTCGAAGCGTCCTGACCGGGGACATCGTAGGCCATCACCCGGAATCCGTTGGCGCCGACGACTTGGCCGAAGACGACCTTCCCGGCGTCAGGCAGTTCCTTCGGCATGCCGAAGTCGCCGTAGGTGACGATGTTGATCTCACCGCCGAATACCGACTGGTAGAACTCCAGCGCCTCCCGGGCTTCGCCGTGGAAGTTCAGGTGGGCGACCGTGTTCACTGACACGCTTCACTCCTCGTTCGATGTCGTCCGGACGGTCCGGGCGACGAATGAAGAGTGGCAGCAGTAGAGGTCAGGGAGCGTCCGCTTCTTATTGCATGACGAAAGGTATGCCGAACGACGTGGAATGGATGTTCATTCGGTGCGTGTCGAGTTGCTGCTGATCCAGCTCGCGAGGAACCCGAGCGACTCGTAAGCGTGGGATCCACGCGGCGCGCTGAACGTGAAGATGGCCTGCCTCGGGTCCGACGGCAGCCCCAGCTGTTCGTAGTGCAGTTCGAGCAGTCCCACCAGTGGATGCCGGATGACCTTCACTCCGGACGGCGCCGACTTGACGTCGTGCGCGGCCCACCTGGAGGAGAACGCGTCACTGCGAGCTGTCAGCTCTCCGATCAGGCCGGTCAGATACTCGTCGTGTGGATTGCGGCCGGCGGACGAGCGCAGCGAGGCGACGACGTCCGACGCGGCAGTGTCCCAGTCCACGAAGAACTCTCGGCCCGCTGGGGTGAGGAACACGAATCGGGCTAGATTCGGTCGCGGCCCGCCGTACTCGAACAGCGGCGAGCAGAGCGCCGCTCCGGTCCGGTTGGCGGCCAGCACGTCTATCCGTTCATTGCTGACGAACGCTGCGGCCCCCTCGAACGCGTCGATCAGCTGCCGCAGAACCGGGCGGACACGGGTGTCCCGAACCGGGTCGACCGAACCGGCAGCGGCTGCTGGTCTGCGCGTGGCGCGGGCCAGATCGGCCAGGTGAGCGCGTTCTGCCGGGTTCAGACGAAGCGCGCGAGCAACCGCGTCCAGAACAGCGTCGGACGCCGCGGTCAGATCACCCCGTTCCAGCCGGGCGTAGTAAGGGGCGCTGATACCCGCGAGGACGGCAACCTCCTCCCGGCGCAGCCCAGGCACTCGACGGTGCCCGTAGCTCACCAGACCGACGTCGTCGGTCCTCAGCCGCGCCCGTCTGGACGTCAAGAACTCCCGGATCTCACCTCTTGCGTCCATGACTCCCCATGGTACGGATCCCCGCACGGCGAGCCGCACCCTACGAAGGTAGGCCTCACTGGGTGCAGCTAGCCTGTCGCCGCAGTGATTTCGTGCAGCCATGCGAGCCACCTACATGTACGGAGCCGGCGACGTCCGGCTCGTCGACGCACCCGACCCCGTCATCGAGCAGCCCACCGACGCGCTCATTCGCGTCGTGCGCACCTGTGTCTGCGGAAGCGATCTGTGGACCTTCGCCGACATGGAGCCCAGCGAGCAGGGACAGGCGATGGGACACGAAGCGGTCGGCATCGTCGAAGACGCCGGAAAGGACGTTGCCACGGTCAAGACCGGCGACCTGGTGATCATGCCGATGTTCACCGCCGACGGCAGCTGCTCGTTCTGCTGCGAGGGACTGACCAGCGCCTGCCGGCACGTCGGTTTCTTCGGCCGGATGGGGTTCCCCGGAGCGCAGGCCGAGGCAATCCGCGTACCGCACGCGGACGCGAACCTCGTGCGTGTCGACGCCGCGCCGGACGACGCGATCGTCCCGTCCCTGCTGACGCTGTCCGACGTCATGGCCACCGGCCACCACGCCGCCATCGGCGCCGAGGTCAAGCGGGGAGGCAAGGTCGCGGTCGTCGGAGACGGAGCGGTCGGCCTCTGCGGTGTGATCGCAGCTCGCCGACTCGGCGCGGAACAGATCATCGTGCTCGGACACCACGACGATCGCACGAACCTGGCCCGCGAGTTCGGCGCCACCGACGTGGTTTCCGTCGACGGTGAGGAAGCCGTCGAGCAGGTCCGCCTGCTCACCGGCGGCACGGGCGCGCACTCCGTGCTCGAATGCGTCGGCACCGAGGCGGCCACGGCTACGGCGGTCGAGATCGCGCGGCCGGGCGGAGCGGTCAGCCGAGTCGGCGTCCCGCACTACGCCGGCATTCCCGCCTTTCCCACGTGGGTAAAGAACATTCGCGTGGCCGGCGGCCCGACACCGGTCCGGCCCTACATCGACACCCTCCTGCGGGACGTGCTGGACGGAACGATCCAGCCCGGCCGGGTCTTCGACCGGACGATCGAACTCGCCAAGGTGGCGGACGCGTATCAGGCCATGGCGCGGCGAGAAGCGCTCAAGGTCCTGCTCAACCCGTGACATGACCGCATGGCTCGCCGGTTTCCGCGTCCCGGCCGCCTATCTGTCGCCCGCCATGAAACGCAGCCGAGCATCACTTCAGTGCCGTCGTAGAACGTCGGCCTGCGCGCCAGGTATGCATTATTCAAATCAATAGGTGCTATTAAAAATTATCGTTTCCCTGAATGTGACGGTGTTCTTAACCTTGTCGACACAGATGTTGCCCGCGTCACACGCGCGTCACATATAGGAGGCAGCATGAACGAAACAACCGCGCCCGCATGGCCACGGTCCGATCTCGACGACATCTTGGCCCGAACGGAGACCGGGCTGGCCGACGACCTGCTTCCGGTCGAGATCTTCAACGACTCCGCGGTCTTCCAGGCCGAAGTCGAGCGCATTTTCGGCCGCAGTTGGGTGTTCGTGGCGCACGAAAGCGAAATCCCGAATCCGGGCGACTTCGTCCAGCGGCGGATCGGGCTGGACCCGGTCATCGTCACCCGGGACGGGGAGGGCGGCATCAACGTGCTGTCCAACTACTGCCGGCACCGAGGGACCCAGGTGTGCCAGACGGATCAGGGCAACTCGCGGTTCTTCAAGTGCAACTACCACGGCTGGACCTACGCCAACACCGGTGAACTGGTCGGCACGCCGTTCCTGCGGCGTGCCTACGGGGAACCGCTCGACGGCAAAGAGTGGGGCCTGCTGCGGGCGCCGCGGGTCGACTCGCGGCACGGGTTTGTCTTCGCGTCACTGTCGGCCGACGTCGAGCCGCTGGGGGATTACCTGGGCGGCGCGGGCTGGATGCTGGACGCCCTCGTCGGCCTGCACCCGGACGGGATGCGGGTGGCCGGGCCGCCAGACCGCTACCAGGTCAAGGCGAACTGGAAGACCGCCGCCGAGAACTTCGCCGGCGACATCTACCATGTGCCGAACCTGCACGGCAGCATGCAGGAGATCGGGATCGCCGGTGGCCTCGACGCGGGTGGCGAGTTCGGCCGGCCGTACGAGTTCGGCAACGGTCACGCGTTCATGGGCATCGCGTGGACGACGGCCGTGCACCCGGGGTTCGAGTTCTGGGGCTACCCGCCCGAGATCAAGGACCACTTCGACCTGTCCGGACTGGACGAGATGCAGGTCCACGTCGTTACCCATGACGGCCCGATCGTGGGCACGATCTTTCCGAACCTCAGCTTCTACCGGGGCATCGCCATGGACGGCAGCGGGCTGTCGTCGGTTATCACGTCATTCCGGCAATGGCAGCCCGTCGGCCCTGGCGAGCTTGAGGTGTGGAGCTGGCAGTTCGTGTGGACCTTCCAGGATGAGCAGTCGGCGCTGCAGGATGCCGTCATCGGCCAGATGCAGTTCGGCTCGGCCGGCGTGGCCGAGCAGGACGACACGGTCGCCTGGGAGGGTGCGCCGCGCGCCGCGGCCAGCCCGTGGGCCCGGCGGGAGCGGATGATGTTCCACTTCCAGCAGGGCAACAAGTCCGAGGTCGACCAGTCTCCCGACCTCACGTGGAAGGGACCCGGCATCCGGCGCCTCACCGGGTTCGGCGAGCACAACCAACTGCATTTCTACCGGCACTGGCTCCGGGTCATGCAGGCCCGCGACCACTCCGCAGAGGGCGACCGATGAGCGCCCCGACCCCCACCGGCACCACCGCCGTCGACGCCGACGTGTACACCGCCGTCGCGACGTTCCTGGCTCGCGAGGCCCGTCTGCTCGACGAGGGGCGCGAAGAGGAGTGGTTCGAGCTGCTGGCCGACGACCTGCTTTACACGATCCCGATCCGGCAGGCTGCCGAGCCGCGAACGGCGGAAATCAACCGGTCCGCGTTCCGCCTCCGCGACAACAAGATGAACGTCCGGACGAGGCTGAACCGGCTCGCGACCGGTCACGCCTACTCCGAGGTTCCCCCGTCCCGGACGATGCGCCTGGTGGGCAGCGTCGAGGTGAGCCCGGGCCCGGGCCCGGACCTGGTCGACGTGTCGAGCGCGCTGCTGGTCTACCGCCAGCGCGGCATCGACCCGCACTTCGACCTCATCCCGTGCCGGCGCAACGACCGCCTTCGCTGGACCGGCGAGGGGCTCCGGCTGGTCTCCCGCGAGGTGATCTTGACCGAGACCAGCCTCCTGACGCCCAACCTCGGGGTGCTGCTGTGAACGGGAGGACCCGGATTGTCGTCGACGCGACCAGGTGTCAGGCGTACGGGCTGTGCGTCGCCGTGCATCCCGACGTCTTCGACGTCCCGGCGGGCAGCCCGATCGCGGTGGTCCTGCGCGACGTCGTCGACGCCGACGATGTCGCGGACGTCGAGCAGGCGGTCCGGGTGTGCCCCGCCCAGGCCCTTTCCCTCCAGTCGGCGGGCGACCGATGACGCCGCCGCGGGCTGCGGTGATCGCCGGAGCGTCCGCGGCCGGCCTGGCGGCCGCGGACGGTCTGCGGGACGGCGGCTGGACGGGAACGATCACCGTGCTCGGCGAGGAGCGGCGGCCGCCGTACGACCGGACGATGCTGTCCAAGGGTCTGCTCGTCCAGCCCGCAGCCCAGCCGTTGCCGCTGCGGACCCCCGAGCAGTTGGCCGAGCGGGGGATCGACCTCCAGGTTGGCCACGCGGCGCGCGGGTTGGACATCGACCGTCGCCTCGTCGTCACCGGAGATGGTGGGGTCCTGCCCTACGACGCGCTGATTCTGGCCACCGGCAGCCGTCCCCGGACCATGACCACTGTGGACGGTCTCCCGCTGCCGGGGCTGGGGACCGTCGAGGACCTCGAGCTGCTGCGTGACCTCGTCGACGCCGCGCGCACGGTGACGCTGATCGGGACGGGCTTCATCAGCCTCGAGATCGCCGCCGCCCTGCGGGCCAGGCACGTGCAGGTGACCGTGCTGGGTGCCGACACCCTGCCGCTGGCCGGCTGCCTCGGCGACCAGGTGGCCCGCTGGCTGTGGGATCAGCATCGGACCCACGGCGTCGACGGTCACCTCGGCCGGAAGGTGATCTCGGTCGGTGGCGGCCCCGGCGACTTCCTGGTCCACCTGGAGGACGGATCCGTACACCACGGCGACGTCGCCCTGGCCGGCATCGGTGTCGTCCCGTGCGACGAGTGGCTTATCGGATCGGGGGTCCGGCGGCGGGGCGGCGTGCTGTGCGACGCCGCCGGGCGGACTGGCGTCCCGGACGTCTGGGCCGCCGGCGACCTCGCCCGGACGGACGGCGAGTCCCCCGGGCAGACGCTCGGCTTCGGCCACTGGACCAACGCGGTCGAGCAGGGCCGCAACGTGGGTCTCAACGTCGCGCGCGGGGAGGCCAACGCGTACCACGGACCGCGCACCTTCTGGACCGAGCAGTACGGCCACACGATTCGCTCGATCGGCACCCGCGAACCCGGCGACCTGGACGAGACCGTGGAAGGCGACGTGGCAAGCGGCGAGTTCGTCGTCCTGCACCACGGCCGGGACGGCACCTGGCACGGCGTCACCGCCTGCCGGCGGGACCGCGCGCTACGCGGCTATCGCCGGTTGCTGCTCGCCCGGGCTCCGCTCGCCGACGCTCACGCGCTGGCTCGGCAGCAGCTTTCATCACCAACCTCCTGAGATCGCGCCGCCCGAGCGGTTATGCGGCTCGGCACCCGTGCATCCGCAGGTCGTCACAAGGCCAGAAAGAGAGCAGGAAGTCAATGCAGATGTTCGACGGGGACGTTGTCCTCATTCTCGGTGGCGGGTCTGGTCTTGGACTCGGGATCGCCCGCCATTGTGTGAGCGAGGGCGCGCGGGTGGCCATTTTCGAGATCTCGGAGGCCAAGATCGTTGCCCTGAAGGGCGAGTTCGGTGACGACGTGCTGCTGTTCCGCGGCGACGTCACCAGCCCCGAAGACCTCCTCGCGTGCCGGCAGGCCATCGTCGAGCGCTGGGGCAGGCTCGACTCACTCATCGGGTCGCAAGGCATCTTCGACGGACAGGTCCCGCTTCGCGACGTGGCGATCGAACGTGTCCCGTCCCTCTTCGACGAGTTGTTCCACGTCAATGTTCTCGGCTACATCCTGGCGTGCAAGGTCTTCCTGGAGCTCCTCGAGGAGAGCAACGGCTCCATCGTGCTCACCGCGTCCGTGGCCGCCTATGCCGCCGACGGCGGCGGGTTGATGTACACCGCGACGAAGGGTGCGGTGGTCAGCGCCGTGCGGCAACTCGCGTTCGAGTTCTCGCCGCGGGTCCGCGTCAACGGTGTGGCACCGGGCGCTATCGCGGACAGCCAACTCCAAGGCCCCAGGAGCCTTGGACTCGAGGGTTTCAAGCAGTCCGACATCCCGAAGGACGCCATGCTCAACACATTCCGCAAGCTCACGCTGATGAGCGAGCTTCCGACCCCGCTGGACTATGCCCCGATCTACGCCTACCTGGCGTCACGCTACAACGCCGTGGTGACGGGGCAGACGGTGCTGCTCGAGCAGGGCGCGCTGAACCGGGCCGCCCTCAGCGGTCCCGGAGCAACCGGCGGAATCGGGGTCTGAGGTGCCGGGCCTGGCCTCACGCCTCGCCGGTGATCTCCGCGGCCAGGTTCACCAGCTGCTGGCGCAACCAACGATGCGCGGGATCACGGTCGGTCCGCTCGGACCACACCATCGTTTCCGTCAGCACGTGCAGGTTCGCAATCGGCGGCTCGAGCAGCTTCAGATTGAGCTGCTCCACCAGTTTGCGAGCGAGTCGTTCCTGGAGGACGGTGATCAGCCTGGTGCCTTGAAGAAGGAATGGGGCGATACCGAACTCGGTCGTGAGCTCGAGGTTGCGGGGCACTCCCATGAGGTCCAACTGCAGTTCGAAGAAGGATCGGTGCCGGCCCGACCACGTCGCCAGGTAGGGCAGGGTACAGAACTGCTCGTACGTGATCTCGTCGTGGATCTCCGGGTGGTCACGGTCAACGGCGACGACATACCGATCGCTGAAAAGAACCCGGTGCGGCATGGAGTGATGCTCGGGGTAGGCCTCTCGGGGAGTGATCAGAAGGTCGACCTCGTGACGATGCAGGCGCCCGGCGAAATCGTCAGCGGGCGGCTCGATGTGCAGGCGCACGCGGGGTGCCTCCGCCTCCAAGCGGGCCAGCAGTGGACGCAGGAACGAGTACGTCAGGTGGTAGTTCGTCACGAGCAGCCTGAAGGTCCTCGCGTCCGTCGCGGGATTGAAGTCGTGCCGTCCTGCCAGGATCTGCTCGATGTCGACCAGGACGCCCCGCACCGGCTCCAGCAACGACTCCGACATCGGGGTCGCGACCAGTCCGCGACCCTCACGCACCAGCACATCGTCACGAAGCAACTTGCGCAACCGGCTCAGCGTCGAGCTCATCGCCGACTGACCGACTCCCAGTCGCGACGCTGCTCGCGTGACGCTGCGTTCCGTAACGAGCGCCTCGAAGGCAACCAGCAAGTTGAGATCGATCCGTCGGAGATCGACAGGGTGTTCACTCATGCTCGCGACCTTAATCGACCGGATCGATTGATGAGCCAAGTATCCATTGATCGGATCGCACGATCGTGCAAGGAAGGTAGATGGGCATGAACGATGTCGCCACGGTGACGGGACCGGAGAGTCAGACGCTCAAGGGCGCGCGGACCTGGCTCCGGCGTCATCTCGATGCCGCACGACACCCGATGGGCCTCATCGACAAGGAGGCCGCGGCGCGAGCCATCGATGAACTGACGGACATCGATCCTGCGTCGTGGAGCGGTACCTGGCTGCGAGGGGCATCAACGTTTGTGACCGCGGCGGAAGCCGCCGAGGCCCGAGGAGACCGCTCGGCGGCACGCGACGCGTGGTGGCAGGCGTACCAGTTCGCCTTCCTGGGTCGTTACCCGGTTCCGAATCATCCCGCGAAGGCTGCGGCCTACGACAAGGCGCGTGCGTACTTCCTGCGGGCTGTCGCCCTGGATGATCCGCCCGTGAAGCGGGTGGAAGTCCCCTTCCACGGTCGGCCGGGTGAAGGCCGGTCGGTCGCCTTCTACGTCGCCAATCCCGAGGGCGTCGCGAACCCTCCCGTGCTCATCACCTGGGCGGGTATCGACTCCTGGAAAGAGGAGACGCTCGTCAGCTGCAAACGGTACCTGCAGCGTGGCATCGCCACTGTTCTCATCGACATGCCCGGCGTCGGCGAAGCTCCCGTGCCAGCCGGAAAGGACGCGGAGCGACTGTGGGATCCGATCTTCAACTGGATCGCGGGGAGCGAGCTGGACGACAGCCGCGTGGCGGTGATGGGCGGGTCGTTCGGCGGCTACTGGGCCACCAAGCTGGCGTACACGCATCGCGACCGCCTCGTCGCCGCGGTGAATTGGGGTGGCGGCATTCATCTCACGTTCCAGCGCACGTGGCAGGAACAGTCTCGTAACGCGTCGTCGTACCTCATGGACCTGATGGCGGCGCGGGCCCGGATCTTCGGAGGCTCGACGTTCGAGGACTATGTGGCTCGCTGCCCCGAGCTCTCCCTCCTTGATCAGGGCTTGCTGGACGGACCGTCCTGCCCACTTCTGTTGGTGAACGGCAAGGACGATCTGCAGAACGCGTCAGCGGACATCACGCTCGCGCTTGAGTACGGCGACCCCAAGACTGCCCGGCTCTATCCGGGCGGTCACATGGGAGCCGACATGAAGACCATTCAAGACGTCATCGCACAGTGGCTGAGTGGATACCTTTTCCCCTCGGCCGCGGAGGGGAACCAGCCGTGACCAAGCACCTCATCACTCATCTGCGCCATGTCGACATCGCCATGCCCGACCTGGACCGGCAGGTGGACTTCTACCGGAACCTATGGGGACTGACGGATGTCGCCAGGGACTCGGGAGTCCACTTCCTCGCGGCGGAGGGTTCGCCCGAGCAGTACATCATGCGTCTGCGCCGCGACGACCTCAAACGGTTGGACCTGGTGGCGTTCGGTGCGGCAACGCCGGCGGACGTCGACGAGCTGACGTCCCGTCTGGTGAAGGACGGCGTCACGCTCGTCCATGAGCCTCGCGCACTCGATACACCCGGTGGCGGATACGGGGTTCGATTCTTCGACTGCGATGGTCGGGTAGTGGAGGTGTCGGCCGACGTCGGAGTCCGGGTCCATCGCAGAATCGAGGAGCGGGAGTCCATCCCCGTGCGCCTGTCGCACTTCGTGGTCAATTCTCCCACGCCCGAGGCCACCGTCGCCTGGTATGTCAGGCACCTCGGATTCCGGCTGACAGACTCCTTGGCGTTGCCGCACATGGGCGAGCTCATGTGGTTCCTGCGCTGCAACGAGTGGCACCACAGTTTCGCCGTCTCCCGAGGACCTCATGTCTCGTTCCACCACGCTTCCTTTGAAATGCGAGGGATCGACGAGTACATGCGCGGCACCGGACGCATGCTGCGCAATGGTGTCGAGAAGGTCTGGGGCCCGGGCCGGCACAAGGCGGGGGACAACACCTTCAGTTACTTCCTCGACCCCGTTGGCAACACGGTGGAGTACACCACGGAGCTGGAACTGGTCGATGAGGACACGTGGCATCCGACAGTCTTCGACGCAACGAGTGAAGACGTTGCCGACCAGTGGGGGACAGCGAACCCGATGAACGAAATCGTCGCTTCGCGGCAGTTCAACGACCCCGACAAGGGCGTATTCATCGCTCCGCCCATCTGACGTCGGCCAGTGACCGAGGGACCCGCTGCCGTCAACTCCAGTGGCAGGCGAATTACCGGGCCAAAGTTCCGTGCTGAGCCATTAGGCGTCGCCCAGTTCGCGGTACCGGCGCCATCTGCTTTCGTGTCGTTCGTCGTCAGGGCGGCGGCGGAGAGCGGTCAGCTCTTCGCCGATCGCCCGGCCGAGCCTTCGACAGAAGTCGTCTGGCTCGTCCGCCGCGTCGGGCCGCTCGGGCACGATCCGGTCGACGATGCCGGCACGCCATAGGTCGATGGCCCGGATCCCTTGCTCCTGGGCCATCGTGGGCGCATGGTCGAGGTCGCGGTGGACGATCGCCGAGGCGCCTTCGGGCGGCAACGGCGCAACCCACCCGTTGGCAGCGGCTATCACACGATCCGCGGGCAGGAAGGCCAGCGCCCCGCCACCCGCGCCCGGACCCAGGAGCACGGCAAGCGACGGTGATCTGAGCGTGACCAGGTCGTGCAAGCAGCGGGCGATCTCCGCAGCCAGCCCACCCTCCTCGGCGCGAGCGGACAGAGAGGCGCCTGGCGTGTCGATGGCGGTCACCAAGGGCAGTCCCAGATCGTGCGAGAGGCGGATGCCACGGCGGGCCTCACGGAGCACGGCCGGCCCGAAAGGTCCGATGCGATGCTGCGCACCCCGGTCCTGGCCCAGCACGACGCAGGACGTACCGCTGAATCGAGCCAGCGCGAGCACCAGACCTGGCTCTCGTTCGCCGATGCCGCTGCCCGACAGCGGCACGACGTCCGTCGCGGAGATACGCAACAGGCGTCGGATCCCGGGTCGGTCCGAGCGACGAGACGACGCGACGACGTTCCAGGCGGACTTGCTCTCGACCGCCTCACCATCGACCTCGTCGTCCGGCGGCCCGTTCTCCGCCGGGACGAACCGGTGCGGAGGGTGCTGAGGCCGCGGTGCGGTCAACACCCGCAGCGTCCGGTCGGCCAACTCCGCGATGTGCTCGGGCGGTACAACGCCGTCGAGCAGTCCGTGTCGGACCATGTGTTCCGCGGTCTGAACTCCCGCGGGAAACGGCTCCCCATGAAGCGCCATGTACACACGAGGCCCCAGAAACCCGATGGCAGCGTGCGGCTCGCCCACCGTGATGTGGCCGAGCGAGCCCCATGACGCGAGCACTCCCCCGAAAGTGGGGCTGCGCAGGTAGACCAGGTAGGGGAGCCCAGCTGCCTTGTGCTGGGCGATGGCAGCGGCGATGCCGACCATCTGGACGAACGCGAGCGTCCCTTCCTGCATGCGGGTGCCACCGGACACCGGTGCGCCGAGCAGGGGCAGGCGTTGGGCGGTCGCGCGCTCGACGGCTGCCATGACTCGCTTCGCAGCCGCGACGCCGACCGAGCCAGCGAGGAAGCTGACCTCACCGGCGATCACCGCGACGCGGCGGCCGCGCAGCCGTGCCTCTCCGGTCACGACCGACTCGTCATGTCGGCTGCTCTCCCGAGCTCGCCTTAGCGTCTCGGCGTACTGCGCCTCGATATCGCCGCGTTCCACCGGCGAGTCCCACGACTGCCATGACCCGGTGTCGAGGACGAGATCCCGGAGTTCGGCGAAACTGAGCCGTGCGCTAGCGCTGACCGGAAAGACTGACAAAGCTCACCAGCGCTGGCTTGTCGGACGGGCACGAGAAGGTCGCGTCGAAGCCGTTCAAGACGAACATATCTCCGCAGGCCAGGGCGGCCTCTTCGGCGCACCGATCAACTGTCAGTGCGACCTTCCCGCGGATGACGATGCCGATCAATGTATGGTTCCGGCCGCTCACGCGCGCCGAACCGGCACCGTTCACCGCTACGACTTCGAAGCCCTGAGCGCGGCTGAGCGCGCCCGATTCGGTGGTGCTCGGCGCCCACCGGTCACGCGTCACGCGGTTGGTCGGAACCGGCCCGTCGGTGTCCCACAGCCGGCTGGACAGGGCGACGGCGCGGTCGTCGAGGATTCGTGCGGTGCCCGTCGAGTCGTGACCGAGCACGACCCGACGGGCAGTCCGTGATCGACCGGCCGGAGGGGACCCCGCGAACTCGATGTCGACAGAATCGGTATCGCCGTAATCTCGAGCGCCGGTGAGGACGGCGAAGACGCGTGCGCTGCTGGACGTGTGGCAGCTCCATCCGTGCATCGCACCCAGGCAGATCGCGAAATCGCCTTCGGACAGCCGTACCTCCTCGCCGTCCGCCTTCAGGGTCACCTCACCGGCGACGACCGAGAAGAAGTCGGAGGTCTGCGTGCGGTGCAGATCACCGCGCGTCGCTCCGGAGTCGGCCATGAGGTCCTCGACGGCGGCCTGCTCCGACGCGACCTCGTCGGCGGATGCGGGCCGGAACTCCAGCAGTCGCGCGATCACCTGACCCGGCTGAGGAAAGGCCACCGTCGTGGGAGCACGATCGACCGCGGACGTGAGATCGCCCACGCTGGGCGACTCCCACAGCTCCTCGCAGGAGACCGTCGGAACAATGTCGAATCCCAGTGCCAGGCGTGAGTCGACCAGCCTCGGGGCGCCGTCAGCTCCCGGAACGAACAGGACTCTGCGGGATCGCTGGCTCACGACTGTTGCTCCAAGCTGGGAAGGGCCAGGTACGCCGGGACGTCGGGACCTGTCGATATCGTGTGCGTGCCGGCGAACTCGGGCTCCGGTCGATCGCACGGATGATCGTGCCCCATGTTCGCCAGGCCCTCGCCCGAGGACTGGAAATCCAGCCCAGAGATGGTGAGCCGCAGCTCCGCTCCGCGTGGCAATGACAGGCTGCCTGGCCACAGCTCAACCTCGAGGTCGTAGGCATCTCCGGGGACGAGGGGCTGATGCCTGTGGTGGTCGTGGAAGGGACGCAGGAAGCCCGACCGTGACGGATCGACCGAACGATGACTGGCCCGTAGCCAGCCCTGGGAAACCGGCGACGGCGCCAACGTCGAGTCCTCGAAGCTGGCCTCCGATCCGTCGGCGTTGAAGGCCTGCAGGCTGGCGAAGACATCGGCTTCGCTGGTCGTACTCGCGAGCCGGAGTCGCAGCAGGATCGGGCCCGCGAAGGTCAGGTCCTGTTGCAGCGGGCCGGTCGAGAAGACGGCCGCCCCTTTCCGGGCTTCGAAGCTGACCTGGCGTCGGGTCGAGGGAGGCTCTGTCGAGAGGGTGCCTGCCCCGGCGTCCAGGTGGAAGCGCTGCTCCACGCAGTCGGGGAGCGGCCAGGCGGTCGCGGTGAGCGACCGGGCCACGCCGTCGTCCATGCTGCGGACGTCGACCTTCACGACCGGCTCGCCGGTCCAGGCCTCGGTCTGGTCCTTGAGGTAGCGATCGAAGAAGCGTCGCTGGATGTCGACGTTGTCTGGATGGTAGAAGGTCATGAAGTACGAGCCCCGCTGGACCCTGAGCCACTTCTCCGTTGAGCTGATGCCCTCGAACCCCAGGAGCGTGCCGCGCAGGTGGACCTGCAGGCCTCCCCAGTTCGCGACGACCAGGGCGGGGACCTCGATCTGCTCGAGGTCGGCGCTGCGGGCCTTGTACCAGTCGTCCTCCAGCGGATGGTCGAGGATGTCCTGGATGTAGTCAGGACGGTTGGCGGCCAACTCCTCCGCGGCCAGTGCCGGGCCCGTGTTGCGCTCGCCCGTGAAGTAGTCGGTGAACCTCGATGATGCGTACCCGTGCTGGTTCTCGACGACGCACCGGTTCCACCACATGTCGACGAAGCCGCTGCTGAAGATCCCGCCCTGGCGGGTGCGGTCGCGATAGAAGTCGTACGTGCCCTGCCACGGTTGCAGCGCCGCGAGGCCCGGGGGCCGGAGCTGGGCGATCATCCACTGCCCCGAGGCGTAGTAGGAGATGCCGAGCAGCCCTACCTTGCCGTTGGACCACGGAGCCGCTGCCGCCCACTCCACAGCCTCATAGGCGTCTTGAAACTCGTCCGGCGAGTTCGGGTGCAGCAGGCCTGGCGACTTACCGGCCCCCCGGGAGTCGACTCGGACCAGCGCATAGCCGAACGTCGTCCAGATCTCGGGGTCGGGCGTCTCGAAGGTCAGGTGCGTGAGGCTGGACCGCGACGTGATCTCTGGGTGGTTGTCCTGCAGCGTCGCCCATACCGCCGGCATGAACTCGCTGAAGTGCACGTCCTTCCCGTACGGCCCGTAGTTCATGATGACCGGCCACGGCCCGTCGCCCAGCGGGCGGAAGACGTTCGCCATCACGAAACTGCCGTCGCGCACCGGGATGGGGACATCCTTGTCGATTGTCATGTTCTGACCGACGTACTGCCGCATAGTGCTCTCGCCGCTGTGTCGACTTGGTTGGCGACTTTCGTCGCTGGGTCGCACGACGCCCGTCATGTGTCAGCACCAATCGGCGGTCGGAATGGTGCGTGCATTACTTCTCCTCTGGACGAAGCGGTGCCGCGGTCGCGCAACGCCGCCGTTCGAGGGACTGACTCGCGGCGTTCGACATCGGACCATTGGTCACGCAAAACTAAAGCGCAATAACCTCCCGGGGCAAACAATCCGTTTCGATGCGAATAATTGATGGAAACAATGACTGGGCCTTGCGGTCGACGCGCAGCGGTGCATCGGGCCACGCCTGCGCCGGTTGCGACGCCGCGGCGGAAGGACCGCGGCGTCGGCGTACACGAGCGGCTACTGCATGGTCGAGGCAACGAGGCCAGCACCTGGCGGCCCAGCCGGACGAGAACTGCCGTCGCAGGCGAGTGCTGGCGTCGCGACCCGTCCGGTGTAAGCCCGCACGTCCTCGACCTGAACGACGTTCTCAACCTCGAAGAGCTGGAAGAACGCCTCGCCATCCAGCTCGGTTTCCTTGGCGAAGGCAGTTGGGTGAGATCGCAACATACGTTGAGTTGTGCCTGGTTGACGGGATATCGATCCCATATCGGGTCCGGGAGATCCTGACGACAGGGGGAGCGGGATAGCATAATACGAAAATGCAGCCACTGCAATTCTATCGAGAGCACCGGAGCCGATAGCACATGCAGAGAGATCAGTTAATCTGGGCGATTCGCTCGTTGATAGGAGCGATTACCCTCAGCTTAGGTTCCGAGTTGGTGGTCACCTACATAACGGGTGAGAGTCTGAGCTGGGGACGGGCGGTCATCCTGTTCGTGGCCTTCTCGCTGATTTCGGTGCTACTGTTCGGGCTCCCGTTGTTCTCGCGGAGGCTGATCACTTCAATAGCATTCGTTCAGATCGCGGCTGGGCTGACCATCGGAGTCATCGGCGTAGCTGGGATGGCCGCGACCGTTGCACCCGATCTTGAGCGGGTGCGGGCTATCGCGGCGGTGCTGGCCATCACCGGCCCGGTGGTCGCGGCCATGGCGGTCATCATCGTGGTGCTCGATTCTCGTGGAGTCTATCTCGCGGCCATCCCGCCACCGCGACTACCGTCCAGGGACCAGATCTTGACCTCCGCGAGCGGAGATGAGGTCCTCCAGCGTGACTACAAAGGCGTAAGAAACGCCGAATTGGCTCTGGTCGAAGCCTGCAGAAACGCGATAGACATCCGCGACGTGCACTATATAGCCTATTACGTGAATGGGGTGTGCGGCTTTCACGTGGATGTGCTGGACCATTCTTCGCTGGACAGCTATTTCCGTACCACGGATCGGGAACAGCGACGAGACCTCTATGAGCGTGCCGGGCGGCAGATAATCGTGCTCAACAGCCAGCTCGACCGTGGTCTCAAGAAAATCGAAAGCGGCATCCTCGTCCGGACCGTTCTCGACGTCGCCGAGGGCGCCCTCTACTACTACCGCCTCAACGAGGGAGTGGACGTCGTGGCCGTCACTCTGGATCAGGAGGTGGTGCTGCTGGCCGACGAAAAACTCCACGCCCTGTTAACGCCCTTCCAGGTGCTCCCGCGTGGCGGCCTGCACAAACGTGTCCGCTCCCTCCGAGGCGACGGCCCCGAGAAGACCACTGACCTCAACCCGGGCCAGGAGTTCACTGGGGAGAAACGCTCCTTCCCCCGCCTCTGGTGGCCCAACCTTGGCATCCTCGCAACAAAGAACCCCGGAGCTTAGTCACTCGAGATCGTCACCTGGGTCAGCCTTCGGTCAGACCCGATGTCTCCCTCGCGCGCGGCCGTGATGGCCGTGTCGCCGCACTGATTGCCGGTTACGCCTTGGTCTGGCCGCGCATGTGCCGAAGATTGACGGAGTCCGCAGGGTGTCGTAGTTTCTATTAAGAAACTTTCCTAAGGAAAGCCTGCCTGTTCGTTGAGCTGGCGGGATCTGCCGACGAACTCGCGTGTTGCACCCCCCATCCTTCAGGAGTGACGCATGGGTACGAGAAGAAAGATCGTCGCCGCCTCTGCCACCGCGGTGCTGGCGGCCGCCCTGGTCGTGAGTACTGCGTCGAGTGCGCTCGCCGCGCCCACGGACTGCAGCTACCAGCTCAACACGCAGCAGAGGTGGGCTTCCAGCTTCTGCGCCACCGGGACCGGCGAGCACCGGATCAGGGTTCTTCAGCGGCACTTCCTGCCGGAGGTTGGGTTAATCCCGATCGAGGGGCCCTGGGTGCCCGCCGGTAGTACGTCCTTCGCCAACATCAGCGCGCACACGACCATCAGCGTTTGGGTTGAGACGCGGGGCTGATCCAGGGGGCAGGCCTGGGACCCGGGCCTGCCCACTAGGGTCAGGATGTTGACGCGACCGTGCGCCCAAGGAAGGGCGTGAGGGCGAGGCCGGCCAGCGACAGGGCCACCAGGAGCCAGATGGTGTCGTGGAAGGCGTTTCCGAGTGGGGCCCTCGCCTCGTAGAAGGTGGCGATGCCCACACGAGTTGCTGCGGATGTTGCTGGAGGGGCAGACCGATGAGGGGGCCGCGCGGCGGCTGGGGCTCTCGTTGCGTACGGTTCGGCGGTCGATGTCGTCCCTTATGACCCGGTTGGGGGCGCGGAGCCGGTTCCAGGCGGGGGCTCGTGCCGTACAGCGGGGGTGGCTCTAGGCGTCGGATTCGCGTTCGGCCGCGAGCCGGGCGAGGGCGACCCGGGAGCCGATCTCCAGTTTGCGGAAGACCTGGCGGAGGTGGAAGGCGACCGTGTGCACGCTGATGAACATCTGCTCGGCCACCTGGCGATTCGTCCAGCCTTGCGCGACCAGGAGGGACACCCGGAGTTCGGTGGCCGTGAGGCTGTCCCAGCCGGAAGGCGGATGTTCCCCGTTGGTCCAGTGCCGGTGGCGTACGCCCATGCGGCGCATCCGGCGACGAACTCGGGCCTCGTCGCGAGTCGCGCCGCAGTCGCCGTAACCGGAGAGGGCCTCGTCGAGGCTGCGGAGCGCGTCCGATCTTTCGCCTGTTCTGGACAGGAGCACGCCCAGGTCCTCGGCCGCCGACGCGCGGCACCAGGGGTCGGTGGCGTTCCGCGCGGCCTGGGCCAATGCCGTGGGATCGGAGGAGAGCAGCCCGCGGGCGTGTGCTGTGGCGGGTGATTCCGTGGAGCCGAGTTCGGCGATGCGTTCGGCGAGTGAGCGCTGCCCGGCGGCGAGGGCCAGCCGGACCAGCCAGGCGGCGGCGATCGGCTCGGTGGCGAGCAGCCGACTGGCGGCCGGTTCCGCGTAGATGTGCCGCACCAGCGCCATCGCGGGTCCGGCGCCGTCGCGAGCCTCGACGACCTGGGCCGTCAGGAACTCGGAGCGGATCCGGGCCTCGGTGGCGTCATGGGGCAGGGTCGCGCAGGCAGCCGCCGCGTCTGCCAGGTCGCCCCGGCGGAGCGCGGCCAGGACGTCGGAGTCGTCGTGCGATGGGCGCAGGGACTGCCGTACAGCCGGAGGCAGGCCGGAGACGACGGCCCGCCAGAGCACTTCGTGCTGGAAGGCCAGGGTTTCGGTGTTCGAGACGAGCACGCCCGCGGTGATCGCCTCCTCCAGTGGGGGAAGCAGGTGAGCCGGGGCTGAGCCCAGGAGTTCGGCCACCTCGTCGAGCTGGAAGGACCTGCCGAGCACGGCCGCCGTCTCCACCAGGTGTCTGGCCTCGGGGGTCAGGAGGTGGAGGAGTTGCCGTACCGAGGCTTGGAGGCGCTCGGGGACGCCTGCGGACAGGAGGTGGGCGGAGCCGGCGGTGATGTCCAGGCGGTTCTCGTCGCGGAGGCCGCGCAGGAGCTCGACGAGGAGGGCGGGGTTGCCGTTGGTGGTGGCCGCCAGGGCGAGCAGGTCGGGGTCGGGGTCCGCGGCCAGCACGTCGGCGGCCAGTTCGGCGGTGGCGGTGGGCGGGAGCGGGGGGAGGGTCATCCGGCGGGCGCCGTGTCGTTCGAGGATGTCGAACAGGGAGTCGATGTCGCGGTGGCCTTCGGTCACCGTACGGGCCAGGATCCAGGTGACGGGCAGTTCGGAGAGCTGCCCGTGGAGGGTGCGCAAGGCCATCAGGGTCGTCGTGTCGGCCCATTGCAGGTCGTCGAGGGTGACGAGCAGGGGTGTTCTGGCCGCCATGGCGGACCGGAGTTGTTCGAGCAGCCGGGCCGGTCCCTCGGTGAGGTCGGGGGATTCGGCGATCGCCGTGAACAGCGGGGCCATCGGGATCAGCTGGCCGAGCTCTTCGACGGCGCTCGCGGCCACGGACCACCCGCGTGCCCGGGCGGCGGTTCCCGCTTCGGCGAGGAGCCGGGTCTTGCCCATGCCCGCCTGGCCCTCCAGGAGCAGCGTGGCTCCGCCGGTCTCCAACAGCTTGACGACGGCGGACCATTCGCGTTGGCGTCCCCGCATGGTCCGATCTCCCCTCCAATCCGGCAAATACCCAGGTCAGCGCGGTGTATCCCCCAGGTGGACGGGTGGGTGGCTACCCAGGTTAAGGATGTGGGACCGCTGTGCCGCCGGACACGCTGGAAGGTGATCCATGGATGAGGGGGCAGTGATGGCCAAGGCGGTAGGCATTGATCTGGGCACCACGAATTCGGTGATCGCCGCGACGGAGGGCGGGCAGCCGACGGTGATCCCCAACGCCGAGGGGGCGCGAACCACGCCGTCGGTGGTGGCGTTCACCGAACAAGGAGAACGTCTGGTCGGCCAGCTGGCCCGCCGCCAGGCCATCCTCAACCCGAAGGGCACCATCTATTCCTCCAAACGTTTCATCGGCCGCAAGTACGACGAAGTCACCACCGAGATGCACGCGGTCTCCTTCGACGTCGTGGAAGGGCCGAACGGGGCCGTGCGGTTCGAGGTGCGCGGCAAGCTGTACGCGCCGGAGGAGATCTCCGCGCAGGTGCTGCGCAAGCTCGCCGACGACGCGGGCAAGTTCCTCGGCGAGCGGGTCACCGAGGCGGTCATCACGGTGCCCGCCTACTTCAACGACGCCCAGCGCCAGGCCACCAAGGACGCCGGCAAGATCGCCGGTCTGGAGGTGCTGAGGATCATCAACGAGCCCACGGCGGCCGCGCTCGCCTACGGCGTCGACAAGAAGGCCAACGAGACCGTGCTCGTCTTCGACCTGGGCGGCGGCACCTTCGACGTGAGCATCCTGGCCATCGGCGAAGGCGTCGTCGAGGTACGGGCCACCTCAGGCGACGGCCACCTCGGCGGCGACGACTTCGACCGCAGGATCGTCGACCACCTGGCGGTGGAGTTCCAGCGCCAGGAGGGCATCGACCTCCGCAACGACCCGCAGGCCCTGCAACGCCTGTTCGAGGCCGCCGAGAAGGCCAAGGTCGAGCTCTCCTCGGTCACCCAGACGTCAGTCAGCCTTCCGTTCGTGACCGCCGACGCCAACGGGCCCAAACACCTGCACACCACCCTGATGCGCTCCACGTTCGACGACCTCACCTCCGACCTGGTCGAACGCTGCATCGACCCGGTACGGCAGGCCATCGCCGACGCCAAACTCACCGCCGACGACATCGACGAGGTCATCCTGGTCGGCGGCTCGACCCGGATCCCAGCCGTGCAGAGCCTGGTGAAGCGGCTCACCGGAGGCATGGACCCCAACATGACCGTCAATCCCGACGAGGTCGTGGCGGTCGGGGCCGCCCTCCAGGCGTCGATCATCAAGGGCGAGGTCAGCGACGTGCTGCTGCTCGACGTCACCCCGCTGTCGCTGGGCCTGGAGACGCTCGGCGGCGTGATGACGAAGGTGATCGAGCGCAACACCACCATCCCGGCCCGGCGAACCGAGGTCTTCAGCACGGCTGAGGACAATCAGAGCGCGGTGGACGTGGTCGTGCTCCAGGGGGAGCGCGAGCGGGCCGCCGACAACCGGGTGCTCGGCCGGTTCCGGCTGGAGAGCATCCGCCCGGCGCCCCGGGGCGTGCCGCAGGTCGAGGTCACCTTCGACATCGACGCCAACGGGATCCTGAGCGTGTCCGCGAAGGACAAGGACACCGGGGGCGAGCAGCGCATCACGATCAGCGAGAGCTCCAACCTGGAGCCGGCTGAGGTCGAGCGCATGGTGAAGGACGCCGAGCAGCATCGCGGCGAGGACGCCCGGCTGCGCGAGCAGATCGACGCGCGCAACGAGCTCGACTCGGCCGCCTACCAGGTCGAGCGCAGGCTCAACGAGCTGGGCGGAGCGGTCCCGACCCATGAGAAGGCGCGGGCGGACATGCTCGTCAGCGATGCCCGGCAGGCCGTCAAGGAGGAGGCGCCGCTGGATCGGCTTCGCTCGCTGACGGGCGAGTTGCAGCAGGTCTATCACAGCCTCGGCAGCATGGCCGGGCAGCAGCGGACGCCGGGACAGGGGGAGGATGGCGATGACGTCATCGACGCCGAATTCACCGCCCCCGAATAAGCCCCCAGGCCCTGGGGACGATCATCCGGCCGAGGTGGAGCCTGACCCGAAGGTCGCCGAGCTGGAGGAACGGCTGCTTCGGGCGGCGGCCGATATGGACAACCTGCGCAAACGTATGCTCAAAGAGCTTGAGCGGGAGCGCGCCATGGCTACCGCCGAATGGCTGCCCGTACTCGACAACCTGGAACTGGCCCTGAAACACGCCAACTCTGATCCCGAGGCCGTGCTCGACGGGCTCCGGGCCGTACACGAGCAGGCTCTCGCGGTGATGAACCGCCTCGGCTACCCGCGCCAGGACGACGAGGGCGCTCCCTTCGACCCGGAGCGTCACGACGCGGTCGGGACCGTGCCCGCCACCACGACCAGGCCAGGCACGGTCGCCGAGGTTGTCCGGCCAGGTTACGGCGAGCGAGACCGACGGCTCAGGCCGGCCGCGGTGGTGGTGGCCACGAAGGGCCAGTGATGGATTTCTACGAGATCCTGGGGGTGTCCAGGGACGCGTCCCCGGAGGAGATCCAGCGCGCCTACCGCAAGCTGGCCCGCACCTACCACCCGGACATCAACAAGGATCCCGCGGCCGAGGACCGGTTCAAGCGCATCTCCGAGGCCTACCAGGTGCTGTCGGATCCCGAGCGGCGCCGCGAGTACGACACACCGGCGGCCCGGCAACCCGAATGGGCGTCGGACGTCGATCTCGGCGACCTGTTCGGCGGTGTTTTCGGCCGCCGATGGGGTCCGATGCCGGGTGCCGACCAGGAGGTCGAGCTTCCCTTGACGGTTGAGGAGGCGTATCGCGGCGGTCGCCGTACCTTGAAGATCGACGGGAAGTCGGTGGACGTGACCATTCCGCCGGGCGTGTCCGACGGACGGCGGATCAGGCTGGCCGGCCAGGGCGGCCGGGCCGGCGGCGGTGCGCGGCCCGGCGACCTGTTCCTGGTGGTCCGGATCACCCCGCATCCGCGCTACCAGGTGAAGGGCCGCGACCTTTATGTACGGCTCCCGCTCACGCCCTGGGAGGCGGCGCTCGGCGCGAGCGTGGCCCTCGACACCCCCGGCGGCGAGGCGAAAGTGCAAGTGCCTCCGGGCACGTCATCCGGCCGGAAGCTACGCCTGCGCGGCCGCGGCTTGTCCGGCGGCGACCTGTACGCCGAGGCGCGGATCATGGTCCCGCCCACCCTGTCCGCCGAGGAGCGCCGGCTGTTCGAACGCCTCGCGGCCACCTCCGACTTCGACCCCAGGAGGCGACGATGACGCTGGCTCTGGCCCGGCCCCGGCGGCTGGACCTCGACACGTTCGCCCGCGTGGTGTGCCTGCATCCGGATGTCGTACGGCGGCTGGTCGCCCTGGACCTGCTCGACGCCTGGATCGATGTGACGGGCACCGTCTGGCTGCCCGCCGACCAGGTCGCGAGGGTGGGCCGCATCCAGCGCCTGCGCGCGGGCTTCGCGCTCAACTACGCGGGCGTCGCCCTGGTCATGGACCTGCTCGATCGGATCGCCGAACTGGAGGAGGCTACTCGTGGACGCTGACCGGCTCACCCAGAAATCCCAGGAGGCCCTGCACGACGCCCAGACCAAAGCCCTGCGCTCCGGGCACACCGAGATCGACGCCGAGCATCTGCTGCTGGCCCTGCTGGACCAGGAGCTGGGTTCCCGGCTGCTCGCCCAGGCGGGCGCGGACGTACCCCGCCTGAGGACCGGCCTGGAGGCCGAGCTGGCCCGCAGGCCCCGGGTCAGCGGGCCCGGCGCCGCGCCCGGCCAGGTGTTCGTCACCCAGCGCCTGTCCCGCCTGTTCGACACCGCGGAACAGGAGGCCAAACGGCTCAAGGACGAGTACGTCTCGGTGGAGCACCTGCTGATCGCCCTGCTGGACGAGCTGCCCCAGCTGGGGCTCACCCGGGACGACTTCCTCAAGGCCCTCACCTCGATCCGGGGCAACCAGCGGGTCACCTCGGCGATGCCGGAAGTGGCCTACGAGGCCCTCCAGAAGTACGGCCGCGACCTGGTCGCCGACGCCGAAGCCGGCCGCCTCGACCCGGTCATCGGCCGGGACGCCGAGATCCGGCGCGTCATCCAGATCCTGTCCCGCAAGACCAAGAACAACCCCGTCCTGATCGGCGACCCCGGGGTCGGCAAGACGGCCATCGTGGAGGGACTGGCCCAGCGGATCAACCGTGGCGACGTGCCGGAGAGCCTCCGGGACAAGACCGTCTTCAATCTCGACATGGGTTCCCTGGTCGCGGGCGCCAAGTATCGCGGCGAGTTCGAGGAACGCCTCAAGGCCGTCCTTAACGAGGTCAAGGCGGCCGAAGGGCGGATTCTGCTGTTCGTCGACGAGATGCACACGGTGGTCGGCGCGGGCGCGGCCGAAGGCGCCATGGACGCGGGCAACATGCTCAAGCCGATGCTGGCCAGGGGCGAGCTGCACATGATCGGCGCGACCACGATCGTGGAATACCGCAAGCACGTGGAGAAGGACGCCGCGCTGGAACGCCGCTTCCAGCCCGTCATGGTGGACGAGCCGTCGGTCGAGGACGCCGTGTCGATCCTGCGCGGCCTGCGCGAACGCCTGGAGGTCTTCCACGGCGTGAAGATCCAGGACAGCGCGCTGGTGTCCGCCGTAGTGCTCAGCCACCGCTACATCTCCGACCGGTTCCTGCCGGACAAGGCCATCGACCTGGTCGACGAGGCGTGCGCGATGATCCGTACGGAGATCGACTCCATGCCCGCCGAGCTGGACGAGCTCACCCGCCGGGTGATGCGGCTGGAGATCGAGGAGGCGGCGCTGGCCAAGGAGAAGGACGACGCGTCGCTGGCCGAATTGCGCAGGGAGCTGGCTGATCTGAAGGCCGAGGCCGACGCCATGCGCGCCCAGTGGGAGGCCGAGCGGCAGACGCTGCGCAAGGTGCAGGAGCTGCGCCAGGAGATGGAGAACGTACGCCGCCAGGCCGAGCAGGCCGAACGAGACTACGACCTCACCGGCGCGGCCGAACTCCGCCACGGCAGGCTGCCGGAGCTCCAGCGGCGGCTGGCGGCGGAGGAGGAGCGGCTGGCCGCCAAGCAGGCCGGGCATCGCCTGCTGCGCGAGGTGGTGACCGAGGACGAGATCTCGTCGATCGTGTCCCGGTGGACCGGAATCCCGGTCAGCCGGTTGCGGGAGGGCGAGCGGGAGAAGCTGCTGCGCCTGGACGAGATCCTGCACGAGCGGGTGATCGGCCAGGACGAGGCGGTACGGCTGGTCGCCGACGCGGTGATCAGAGCCAGGTCCGGAATCAAGGACCCGCGGCGGCCGATCGGGTCGTTCATCTTCCTCGGGCCGACCGGGGTGGGCAAGACCGAACTGGCCAAGGCGCTGGCCGCGGCGCTCTTCGACACCGAGGAGAACATGGTCAGGATCGATATGAGCGAATATCAGGAGCGGCATACGGTCAGTCGGCTGGTTGGGGCGCCGCCCGGATATATCGGGTATGAGGAGGGCGGTCAGCTCACCGAGGCGGTGCGGCGCAGGCCGTACAGTGTGGTGCTTTTCGACGAAGTCGAGAAGGCGCACGCGGATGTGTTCAACACGCTCCTGCAGGTCCTGGACGACGGGCGGCTGACCGACGCGCAGGGGCGTACGGTCGACTTCCGCAACACGGTGATCATCATGACGTCCAACATCGGGTCGCAGTATCTGCTGGACGGGGTCACGCCCGGCGGCGAGCTCAAGCCGGAAGGGCGCGACCGAGTGATGGCCGAACTGCGCTCCCACTTCCGGCCCGAGTTCCTCAACCGGGTCGACGACATCGTGCTGTTCAAGCCGCTGACGGAAGCCGAGATCGAGCAGATCGTGGACCTGATGTTCGACGACGTCCGGGTGCGCCTCGCCGACCGCGACCTGACCCTGGAGGTCACCGAAGCGGCCCGCCGCGACATCGCCCGGCAGGGGTTCGACCCCGTGTACGGGGCACGCCCGCTGCGCCGGTTCATCGCCCGCGAGGTCGAGACCAGGATCGGCCGGGCGCTCCTCGCCGGGGACGTGCCGCCCGGGACGATCATCCGCGTCGACGCGAGCGAAGGCGAGCTCGTCGTCGAGTTCGGAGGTTGACATGGTCGTGCAGTGCGCCCACTGCGGGAAGAAGAACCGGGTGCCCGCCGTCGCGAACGGCACACCCCACTGCGGCGAATGCCACCAGCCCCTGCCCTGGCTGGCCGAGGCCGGCGACGACACCTTCGCCGAGGTCGTGGAGGACGCGCAGATCCCCGTCGTCGTCGACTTCTGGGCACCCTGGTGCGGCCCTTGCCACATGGTCGGCCCCGCGCTGGAACAGCTGGCCCAGGAACGAGCCGGGAAGCTCAAGCTAGTCAAGGTCAACGTGGACGAGGCGGTCAAAACAGCCGAACGTTTCGCGGTCGAGAGCATCCCCATGCTGATGGTGATGCGAGACGGCAAAATAATCGCGGAACAGACCGGAGCCTCCCCCGCCTACGTCCTGGCCGGCTGGATCGACGATGCCCTGTGATGTACGACATCCGCCACACCGGCCGAAAGGACGTCGCTGTCGGCGCGAACCCTACTTTGGGCTGATACGGGCACCAGATCAGGGTCCACAGAATGAGGCCCATGCCATCTGCAGATCTCCCCCCAGCATCCCGAATCGACACCGGCCGCTTTGCGACCAACCGCCGGGAAGGTTCGGCGATGACCTCTCCCGGGCGGCCGCGTATCGCCGCGCTTGACGTGGTGCGGGGGTTCGCGCTGTGCGGGATCCTGCTGGCCAATGTCCAGCCGATAGCCAACGCCGGAGACCTCGTCGTGGCGCCTACGGGGAGCGGTTCCGACGGCGCGTGGCTCGGGCTGTTCGTCGCGCAGCGTTTCGTTCCCATCTTCTCGCTGCTGTTCGGTATCGGGTTCTCGTTGCTGCTGGAATCCGCCGCGGAACGCGTCACCAGCCCGCGACTGATTCTGTTACGCCGCCTGCTGGCGCTCCTCGTGATCGGACTGGCGCACATGTTCCTGCTGTGGCGGGGCGAGATTCTGACCGCCTACGCCATCATCGGACTGATGGTGCTACTGCCCTCGACCTGGCTCCCCCGCTGGGCCGTGGCCGCGCTCGCCGCCGCAGTCATCGCCACGTCGTTGATCATGGCTGGTGGCCCCCTCCTGCTGGTCGGGCTGTTCCTGCTCGGCTCGGCACTCACCCGGTATGGCGTGATCGCCCGGATGGAGAGCTCGACCCGAATCCCCGCCATGCTGGGCCTGGTTCTCGCGGCGGCGGCAGTGCCCCTCGTCTGGGTGCAGGCCGGAATGCAGTTCGACGACCCGGCCTTCAGGTTCGTGTTGCCCGCAGCTGGGTTGCTACTCGCAGGGACGTACATATGCGGACTCCTGGTCCTCCTCAGGACCCCCCTCCGATCGGTACTGCAGGCCGTCTTCGCACCGCTGGGAAGGATGGCGCTCACCAACTACCTGACCGCCACAATCCTCGTTCTACTGCTCAGCCCCTTCGTCGGCGGCCTACCCCACACCTGGCCTGCCACGACGGTGCTCCTCATCGCCACCGCCATCCTCACCGTCCAGTGGCTGTGGTCCACCCTCTGGCTACGCCGCTACCGCCAGGGCCCAATCGAGTGGCTCTGGCGCTGGGCCACCTGGTCCCACCGCCAACCCCTGCGTCATACGGCCTGAACTGTCAGATTCGCGATCACCGGCTGCCTTGCAATTGCGAGATCCAGGCATCAGCGATTCAACCTGGGATTCAGCGAATGTCCGGCGGGTAGTTGAGCGAGATCCGCCTTAGTTTGTGGGTGAGGTGGACGGCCATCACGTAAGGGCCGTCCGCCCGGGCGGCCGCGATGATCGCTGGTTCGTGGGAGAGGAACGAGCGGGCCATTTCCGGACCGGTGATCTGCCTGTTGGACAGGCCGAAGACACGTGCTGCGGACATGTAGACCACTTGGGCTTCAAGCTCGTTGTGGGCGATCCGAAGGTCTTTGCACATGATGACGTCGCCGTTGAGGGTGGCTTCTTCGATCCATTGGGTGTCGGGGATTCGCTGGGAGTCGGATTTTCCATAGCGCTCGTCCATGGTCTCCAACTGCCAACCCTCTGCCCGCAGCATCTCGGGCACGATCCTTGACCCCAGCCCGCGATCGACGAAGAAGCGGAGCCCTGATGACTGCGCTTCGCCTGCCATCGGTCAGTTGGCCTCTTCGAGGGCGAGGATGTCGGCAAGCGAGAGTTCGTAGTCGTAGGCGAGGTCCTCGCGGCTTTCGCCGGCTTTGCGGCGGTCGAGGATGTCGGAGATTGGGATGCCACGGCTTGCCACGGTGGGCTGGCCTCCGTTGAGCCAGGGATCGACGATGACGTTGATGTCGTGGTAGCTGGGGAGCTGGATGGTGCGAATCCAGCCGTCCTGGTAGCTGACGCGCCGCAGGTAGTCCTGGACGACGCCCTGGAAGACGCCTTGCCCGCTGCGGATGACGACCAGGTTGCCGATCATGTCGCGGTCGGCGGGGTCGCCGGAGTGCAGGCCGAAGTCCCACAGGACCTCGGCGCCGTCGGTCTTGAGGCGTTCGCTGGCCAGCGCCTGCTCAAGCCCGACGTGTTCTTGCAGCCAGGTGACGGCGGGGCGGATGCGCTGCATCGGGACACCGGCGTGGGTGAAGGCCGCGACAATGTAGGCCTCGGCCAAGCCGACGAAGGGGACGCTGGGGCCGTTGGCACGCTGGCGTTCGACCGTGGTCACGACGGGGGCGGACACCATCTCCGAGCCGGTCAAGGTCTTGTACGCGTAGCCGACGGCCCAGTTCCGGAAGGTCGAGGCGGGTATGGAGAGGATCTTCGCGGCCTGGGTCTTGGTGTAGATCGGCAACGTGTGGTGCGGATCCAGCGTCGCTTCAGCGGTCACGGTCATCCTGGTCACCTCCTCTGCCTCGTTCAGCTTAGCGAAGGTCACGTTCCCGGGTTCTGAGTCAGGGATGCCGGAGCAATAGGCCATGGGCCGGAGCGATGGTCGCTCCGGCCCATGGTTTGTGGGTCACGGCCTCTTGGGGGCTGAGGTGTCGATTGGCTTCTTGGGGTTGAAGGTTGGGTCGGTGTCGGTCTTTGTGTTGATTTGGTCGGTGGGTGGGGGAGTGACCGTTACCGGGGTGCCGAAGGTGTCGACGTTCATGGCGACGCGCTGGCCGTTGTCGCTGAAGGTGACGACCAGGCGGCGGACTCGGCCTTGCTCGTCCACCTCTACCGTGCCTGAGGCTTCGTTGGATTCGGCTTTGGTGTCGTAGCCGGGCCAGTTCTGGTCCTTCAGGGAGAACGCGAAGCGCTGGCCGGTCCAGTCAGGGCCGGAAGCGGGGCCGTCCTCGCGGACGTCGGTGGCCAGGCGGAGTTTCTCCAGGGCGGCTTGGGGGTCCAGGGGGGCGAGTTTGACCAGCATGGTGGCCGCGGGGGCGTCTTTGATCGTTGCCTCGTCGCGGGAGAAGACGCTCCATAGGGTGGCGTCCTGAGGTCGGGTGTACATCGTGTCGCCGATGAAGCGGGTCTCGGACCTGCCGCCGGCTTCGGTGATGATGCCCAGCCGGTTGACGGGGTCGAAGGCGCCTTCGAAGGTTCTGGTGCCGGTTTCGGTGTGGATGCGGTAGCTCTCCTTGCTGGTGTTCTCGATCGCGGCGGCCACCTGGGCCTCGGCCGAGGGCTGGTTTCCGGGGACTACCAGCATGATCGCGGTCATCGCGGCGGCGATGCCGATCGCGGCGATCGACGGCACCAGGACTCGGATCCGCCTGGGCTTCAGCGCCGGCATGAGGTCGATGCCCGGGGGGCGGTCCTCGGTGGCTCTGATGAGCAGGGTGCGGAGTTCCTTCTCGGTCATGAACGGCTCCTCGTGTGGGTTTCTCACCGGACTGCACTCCCTTCGTCCTCGGTTCGGTTGACCACGATGTCGGGCGAGATCAGCCGCCGCATCGCCTGCAGACCGCGATGCGTGTGGGATTTGACCGAGCCCACCGAGCAGCCCATCAGCTTGGCGACCTCCAGTTCCGGCAGGTCCACGAAGAAACGCAGGACCAGCGCCGTACGCTGCCTGGCCGGGAGTTTCGCCAGCGCGTTCCGGACGTCCTCCGCCACGGCGCGGGACTCGCTCAGGTCACCGGAACTGGGCAGATTGGGCAGTTCAGCGCGCGGGATCTCCCGACGCCATCGGGCCCGCCACCATGATCGGTGGGTGTTGACCAGGATGCGCCGCAGGTAGGCGTCGGGCTCGTTGCCGGTGTCCAGCCGATGCCATACCTGGTACAACTTGCCGAGGCTGGACTGCACCAGGTCCTCGGCCGCGTGCCAATCCCCGGTGAGCAGGACCGCCGTTCTCAGATGGTGGTCACCCCGGCGCCGTACGAAGTCCACGAAATCCGCGTCCACCCGGTCTCCTCTCGTCGGTGAAAGCCACCCCTGACACGCCCTAAGTCCCACCCCAGGTTGACGACATTTCGGTCGATGATAGGAATCGTGGATCCGGAATGGTTCGCCGCGGTCGCGGCGCTGGTGGGCGAGTCCGCGGGGGATCTGTCGCTGGAGGAGCTGGCTGTACGGCTCGGCGATCTGGTGCGCGCGGACGAAGGCAATCTGGAGGCGCGGCGGCTGCTCGGCTGGCTGCACTGGTACCGCTATCAGGCGGGCGGCGATGATCGGGAGCGTTACGCGGCGGTCGAGATGCTGATTCGCTGTTTTGTCGCCGGTGATGACGAGTTGCCCACGCCCCTGCTGCCCGAGGTGGCCGAGCGGGCCTATCTCGCCGCCATGAATTGGCGCGCTCAGGCGCTCGACGATCCCGGGCGTGACATCTCCTACAGCATCCAGCTTTATCAGCGTATTCTGCGCGTCACACCGGATGACCTTGAATGGCGGGCGATGTGGCTGTCCGAGCTCGGGGTGGCGTTGCGGACGCGGTTTCAGCGCACCGGCGTACTCGCGGATCTGAATGCCGCGATCGAGGCCGGACGGGAAGCATTGCACGCCAGCCTGGCCGAGGACAGGGGCGAGTATCTCAATGATCTCGCCAACGCGTTCCAGAGCCGCTTCGAGCGCATTGGTGACATCGCGGATCTCAACAGTGCGATCCAGTTGCTCACGGAAGCCACGAACATCCTTGATGACATCGAATTGCCGATATATCTCAACAACCTGGGGAATGCGCTGCTTGCTCGATTCGGCCGTTCCGGTGGTGGGGAGGATCTCGACGACGCGATCCGCCATCTCGATCAGGCGTTGGCCCTCGCTCAGGCTGCGCCGCCGGAACTGCCGGCGGATCTGAACGAGATCATGCGCGCGCTGCTGGAGTCCACGGCCGGAAACGAACCAGACCTGCGTGCGGCGATGTTGTTCAACCTGGGGAACGTGTTGCTCGCCCGCTCCAGCCGTCCCGGCGCGGAGGCGGACCTCGACACCGCGATCGACCGGCTCACCGAGGCCGCCCAGGTCAGCGCCGCTGACCACGAGGATCGCGCGGCCATTCTCGCTGGCCTGGGAAACGCCCTGCTCATCCGGTTCGGCCGCACGGACCTGGCTGCCGCTGTCGACAAGCTGAGGCAGGCGGTCGACGCCACACCTGCCGACCATCCCGAACGCGCGGCCCGGCTCATCAACCTGGGCCGGGCCCTGGAGAGCCAGCCAGAACACCGCCGCGACTCGGTGTTCTCCGTCTACGCCGAGGCCGTGCGCACCGCCTCCGCCGCCCCGTCGGTACGGATCGAGGCGGCCCGATCCGCGGCCAGGATCGGACCACGGGCAGCAGAACTCATGGAAACCGCCGTCCACCTGCTACCCGAGGTGGCGCCACGCCAACTCGATCGAGAAGACCAGCAGTACGCGCTCGGCGGGTTCGCCGGACTGGCCGCCGACGCCGCCGCTCTCACACTGGCCGACACCAGGAACCCCGAACGCGCGAGCCGTGCCCTGCATCTTCTGGAGCAGGGCCGGACGATCCTGTTGAGCCAGGCGATGGACACCCGCAGCGACCTCAGCGATCTCCGGGAAAGCCACCCTGACCTGGCCGCACGGTTCGCCGAACTCCGTGACCTGCTGGACCGGACGCCCGCGACCGCCATCACCATCTCGTCCAACGTGCCACCCGGCGCCACGACGCGGGACCGCCACGCGCTGGCCGCGGAATTCAGCGCGCTCATCGCCAGGATCCGGCGGCTGAACGGATTCGCGGGTTTCATGAGCCCGCCGTCCACCGAGGAGATCCTCGCCGAGGCCGCGTACGGGCCGGTGGTGGTGGTGAATGTCAGCACGTATCGCAGTGACGCCTTGATTGTCACCACCGGCGGTGTCGTAGCGCATGAACTTCCCGATCTCACGCTCGAGATCCTGGTCCCCCAGATCAACACCTTTCACGAGGCCCTGCGCGATAAAGACCAGGAACGGCAGCTTCAGGTGCTGGCGTGGCTTTGGGAGGTGGTGGCCGGGCCTGTCCTGTCTGTGCTCGGACTGGGTCGGGATTCCCGTGTCTGGCCTCGGCTGTGGTGGGCGCCGGGCGGGCTGCTCGGCCTGCTGCCGTTACATGCCGCGGGCCGCCAGGGCGACTCCGTTCTGGATCGGGTCGTCTCGTCGTACACGCCGACCGTACGAGGCCTGCGCTATGCCCGCGAGCAGGCGCGAAGATCCGCGGGGACGCGGGCGCTGATCGTCGCGATGCCCACAACACCGGGCAAGTCCGGACGATTGTGGCAGGTGCCTGCGGAACGCGAGATGCTCCGCAGGCGCCTCCCGGGCGCGGTCGTGCTCAGCGAACCCCACCCAGGGCCGGCCCGCCCCTGGCGAAAGGACGAGTCGGACAAGCTGCCGACCAAAGCCAACGTCCTCGATGAGCTGCCGACCTGCTCGATCGCGCACTTCGCCTGCCACGGCACCAGCGATGCCACGAATCCCTCCCGGAGCAAGCTGCTCCTGCACGATCACGCGAGCGATCCCTTCACCGTCGCCTCGCTCGGGCCGGTTCGGCTGCGGTCGCCGCGGCTGGCGTACCTGTCGGCGTGCGAGACCGCCCTGACCAGCAACACCGAACTCGTCGACGAAGCCATCCACCTGGCCTCCGCCTTCCAACTCGCCGGATATCCCCATGTGATCGGCACCCTGTGGAAAGTCAACGACCGGGCCGCATTCGACATCGCCGACACGTTCTACGCCACTCTGACCGAGGGAGGCACGCCATCGCACGCTCTCCACCACGCTGTCCGCGCCGCCCGCGAGTACGCCCCTGGCGACCCTTCCCTCTGGGCCGCCCACGTGCACTCGGGCGCGTGAGCGGTTACCTGCGGGAATCGACGAGGGCGCGGCGGGTGGGCAGGTCGAACAGCCACGTTGCCCGGGCCGCCTTCAGGCCGTACTCGATGAGCAGGCAGGTCACCACGAGCAGTGCTGTCACGATGAGCGGGTATGTGGCGGCGAGTGCGGTTTGTGCGGCTGGGCTCGCGTGGGAGAGCGGGGCGGCCACGGCCATGTGCAGCAGGGCCAGGATCGGCATGTGGATGACGTAGATCGGGAGTGTGCGGCGGCCGAGCCAGGACAGGGCCGCGCCGATGTGGGTCCAGCGGGCCACCAGGGGGGCGGCGCTGAGGCCGAAGACGGTGGCGATCAGGGAGACTGCCGTCCAGATCGTGGGGGTTTGCTGGGTGGCGGTGGCGGCCATGGCCAGCAGTGCGATCGCGTACACCGCGCCTATCGCGCCGGCTCGGCGCCAGGTGGTGTGCTGGGTCAGGCGTTCGATGTGCGGGCGCAGGTGCAGGCCGAGCAGGAAGAACACGAAGTTCTGGAGCAGCGAGCCGCGGTTGCCGGGGGTGGCGATCAGGTCGGCGGCGGCCACGACCGCCAGCAGGGCGGCGGCGCCGAGCAGGATCGGCACCGGCACCCGCTTGAGCGCCTTGGCGGCGACGAAGTAGAGGGCCAGCGCGTACAGGTACCACAGGTTCGGCGGGGTGATCGTGAGCTGTTCGGCGAACTGGCCGAGGCTGCGGGCGCTGAGGGTGTCGAAGCTGGGGGTGAACCACAGGATCGCGGTGTGGATGAGCATCCAGACCAGGTAGAGGTAGAGGAACTTGGCGACGCGGGAGCGCACGACCACCCGCCAGGGGCGGTGGAAGGCGCTGACCGCGAACATGCCGGAGATGGTGAAGAACAGCGGCATCCGCAGGGTCATCAGCTGGTCGCCGAAGAATCCCCACATGGCCGGGATCGCCCCGCCCGCCTGCCAGTCCACCTGCAGGTAGTGCTTGTTGACCGTGTGCCAGAGCACGACCAGCAGGATGCAGACGCCCTTGGCGACATCCGCCCATACCGCCCGGGGGTTCTCCATCTCCATCACGCCCTTCTCGCTGAGTAGGGCAACTTTGTGCTGGTACGGAGACAATGAGGATGGCGGAATCCTCAGTGTGGATAAGTACGCTTTCGCGTGGTCAGCCGCGTGGGGCGTACATGATGACGGCGACGCCGATCAGACAGATCGCCGCGCCGATCACATCCCAGCGGTCAGGGCGGAAACCGTCCATCACGATGCCCCAGACCAGCGAACCCGCCACGAATACCCCGCCGTAGGCGGCCAGGATGCGGCCGAAGTGGGCGTCGGGCTGAAACGTGGCCACAAATCCGTACGCGCCCAGCGCCAGGATTCCGGCCACGATCCAAGCCAGGCCGCGGTGCTCGCGCCAGCCCTGCCACACCAGCCAGGCACCACCGATCTCGAACACCGCGGCCAGGGCGAACAGGACAAGAGAGCGAATGATCGTCATAGGACTATGTTCCCGGCGCGCATCCGCAGCCGCACCCGCTCGCTCGGGCTGCCCGGCGGCGTCGCAGCCACCACAGCGCGCCGGCGGCGGCCAGCAGGAGAGCGGCGGCCGCCAGCAGCCCTTGTTCCGCGATCGCCGCGCCGGCGCCGGTGAGAACCCCGGCGGCGATCAGGAAGGGCAGCGCACAGCACGCCGCACAGGCCAGCGCGGCCAAACCGGCGGCGATCTTGCTGCTTTTCGGGGGAGCGTCATTCACCCGCCCATGGCATGCACGGGTGCCTGGGCGAGCGTCGGGTGGTGTCATCGGGTCTGTTCCTCGGCGAGTTCGGCGTACGGCAGGGGGCAGTCGGCGCACGTGCAGTGGGTGAGGCTGTCGCAGCGGGCGGCCACCACCTGGTTGAGCGCGTCCCGGATGGTCGCCAGGTCGGCGATCCTGCGCTCGATCTCGGCCAGCTTGGCTTCGGCACGCTCGCGCAGGTCGGCGCTGGGATGCCCGCGACGGCCGGTCTCCAGCAACTCGGCCACCTCATCGAGCGTGAACCCGAGCCGCTGCGCGGCTTTGATCACCACGAGCAGGGTGACCGTGTCGGGCGGGTAGGTCCGGTGCCCGCCCGGGCTACGCTGCGGTTCCGCGATCAGCCCGCGACGTTCGTAGTAGCGCAAGGTCTGGACGTTGACTCCGGCCCGCTCAGCAACCTGCCCGGTGCGCAGCCGCCGCTCGATCTCGTACGTCATGAGGTCGCCGTGCCGAACAAGGCGGCGACCACGTCGTGTGCCTCAGCCGGGGCGGTCACCGTGAAGCGCATCCCGGCCGGGCCGACGCTCAGGGCGAAGGTGAAGAACGAGCAGCATGCGAACTCGGCCACGGCCAGCCGCGCCAACTCCACCGCCGTCCGCCCGTCCTGCGCGAAGGTCAGAGTGATCCCGCCATCGGCGGCTTCCCGTCCAGTGGCCTCACCGATCACCTGCTCCCACTCGCGGAGCCGCTCACGCATGGCCTCGCCACCTTCCAGGGTGCACACGATGGCCGGCTCGCCTTCCAAAACGGAAGCTGCCGGATCCCCACCGCCACCCAACTCGGCACCGAGACCAAGCCGCCGCGCCGCAGCGGCAAACCGATCATTAATCGACAGCAGCTCTGCCGGCGAGCAGCAGGCGCAACCGCCGCCCTGCATCAGATTCGACATCGGTAGACTCCAGCCCTTCGGTCCGTCGTACGTCGACCGTAAGCCTGTACCTAGGTACCGAATTCAAGTCGAATAGATGTGATCTGCATCACAGCCCACGCCGGTATTGACCAATTGTAATGCGGACAATTCGTGTCAACCTTCGCGAGGCGAGGGGCGTCTTGAATAGCGCCCCATATTGCCCGTGAAGGGAAGCACGTTGCGTCTCGCCTACCCGTCGCTTGCGGTTTCTCTCGCAGCGTCCGCGCTCATCGCCGCGCAGCCGGCCCACGCTGCCACGCCGATCGTCCAGTTCATTCGGGTTTGGTACGACAGCCCGGGCAAGGACTACCGCAGCAACAGCAGCCTCAACGCCGAGTATGTGATTATCAAAAACACCACGCGCAAGGTGATCGACCTCGAGAACTGGGTTCTCCGCGATGAGACCGGCTACAAATACATCTTCGGCCAGGTCACGCTGAGAGCCGGGAAACGCCTGGTTGTCCGTACCGGCCAGGGGACGGATACGGCCACCACCGTGTACTGGAACCGCAAGCAGTATGTCTGGAACAACGACGGCGACACGGCGACCCTCCGCAACGCCACCGGAAAGAAGATTGACACCTGCGGATGGACCAAACTCAAGCCCGGCTACACCAACTGCAACTGACGATGCCGGCTCTCTAGCAGTCGCAACTGCAATTGCAGCAGTCGCAGCAACCCGAGCACGCGTTGCAGCACTGGCCGCAGGCGTCGCAGCCACCGGGGTCGCACCGGTCACCGCCCGATTGGTACCGGTCCTCGTCCCACGGCGGCCGGTACAGCCCGCAGGTGCAGCAGGACGCCGACAGGCACAGCAGCGACAGCAGCCCGCCGGGGTCCGGCTTCAGCCGAGGATCACGCGGTGGCGCCTCGGGGCTCTCCTGCTCGGCCTCCCCGAAGATCCGGGCGGTGGCGCGGCCGGTCTCCCTGACCAGCAGCGCGTGGACCAGGTGGCGTCGCTCCAGGTCCAGTTCCGCCACCGCGAGCCGTAATCCGTGTACGGCGTCGTCGCAGTGCCGCCGCGCGGCCGCCAGATCCGTGCCTGAGGCGGCGAGCGGGTTGTAGACGCCATTCGCGCGGTCGCGGGCCAGGTCCTCGACGGCGTCCAGCAGGTGCGCCAGGCGGCCGAAGTATCGCCCGGCCTCCTCCAGCGCCTCCCGGTTGCGCGGATTTCCGGCCAGCGTCGCGGTGTGCCCGAAGGCGGCGGCGACCGCGGCCTCGGTGGGGGCGGTGAGCTGGAGCAGGCCCGCAGTGGGCAGGCGCTCCAGCCGGGCCTGCTCCCGGACCGCCCCCAGCAGCGGGGCCGGGTCGAACCGGAGCGCGGCGGCCGTGCCGGAACCGGCGGACGACCAGCGATCGGCCACCCGTCCCGCGCCGGCCGCCACCAGCCGGCGGGCGTAGAGGCCGTCGCCGTCCTCGATGTGGTCTCTGAGCTTGCCCGAGGCCAGGATCAGCGAGACCGCAGCCGCCAGCCGTACCCCCTCGGCCTCGACGACGTCGGCGCTCTTGAACCCGCGCAGAGCGCAGGCCGCCGCGCGCCGCCGAGGGGCGGCGGCCGGCGTCTGCGCCTCGGTCAGCACCGACACCAGCAGGCCGTCGTAGTTGGTCACCAGCCGGGCGGCGTGCCCATGCTCGTCCCTGAGCGCCAGGCAGAGCCCGCACAGATGCGCCATCCACTGCTTGAACAGTCCACCGCACATTCCGTGCCGGCATGGGCGAACGATCCCGAACATAGGCCCCTTCCCTGAACGTCTGCCGCTCAGCCTGCCAGGAGCCACTTGTCGCACACTTGCAAGCGGCGACGCCGGCGGGGCCCGGTAGATCGAGCCGGTTCGCACCCGGCAGGGCGTCAGGTGATCAGGCAGAGGGTGTTGCCTTCGGAGTCGGTGAAGGCGGAGATCCAGACCTCGGCGCCTGGGGATCCGAAGGTGCCGGTGCTGTCGGAGAAGATCAACTGGGGTTCTTCCACGATCTCCACGTTCAGGGTTTTGAGGCGGGCGGTCTCGGCGTGGATGTCGCTCACTCGCAGGTAGAGGCGTGCCGACGGTGCGGCCTTCTCGATCAGGAGGCGGGTGTTGCCCAGGTCGAAGAAGACCAAGCCGGGAGGGTCGTAGGTGGCGATGTGGCGCAATCCGAGGACATCTCGGTAGAAGGTGGTCGCCCGGTCGAGATCGTGGGCGCGTTGTGCGACCTGCCCGAGGGTGGATGGCTGCTCGTTCATCGCATCTCTCTCCGCCGGTCAAACTGCGTAGCAATGCTCTGGATATTAGACCCGTAGCAAAGCTATGTAAATTGCCGTTATGGACCACGACGTGGAACGGCTCGCAACCGACCTGCACTCGGCCGCGATACACCTCCTGCGCAAGGTGCGGGAGGTGGACTCCGAACTCGGTATCACGCCCGCCAGGCTGTCGGCGCTGTCGGTCGTGGCGCTGGGCGGCCCGCGTACAGTCTCGGAACTGGCCAAAGCAGAGCAGGTCGCGGGCCCGACGATGAGCCGCATCGTGGCGGCTCTGGAAGCCGCCGGTCTGGCTGTACGGCGCCCGCATCCGCAAGACGGGCGCGCCATGGTCGTGCACGCGACCGAGAAAGGCCGGTCTGTGATGGAACGCGGCCGGGCACGGCGGGTCGGTGTCCTGGCCGCGCGGCTCGAACGGCTTCCCGACGACGACCGGCGAACTTTGGAGCAGGCAGTGCGCCTGCTACGATCCCTCGTCACCAGAAACGACGACAGCTCATAGGCCCAGCGCGCCCGCGCGGTGCCCGGCCTGGAAGCGAGAGTCGGCGTTCAGCTTGGTCATCAGGTCGGCGACGCGTCTGCGGTAGGTGCGGAGCGACACGCCCAGCCGCCGGGCGGCGGTTTGGTCGGTGAGTCCGTCGGCGAGGGCGCGCAGGACCGGGCGGTCGGCGGGATCGAGGTGCGGGATCTCGGCGCGGAAGTAGGCGTCCAGGTCGGTGGCCGCATCCCAGGCCGCCGCGAACAGCGCGTGCACGCCACCGACCAGAGTGGGCGCCGTGGTCACGGTGTACTGCCTGCCGGTCGGCGTGGCCGCACCGGCCAGGATCATCACCCGCCGGTCAATGATGATCGTCTCGTACGGCAGCGGGCTGGAGCTGATCCGCACCCGCACGCCCTTACTCGCGATCTGGCGCAGATGCAGACGGTCCGGCTCGCCGATCAGTGCCGCCGGAGTGAACAGCTTTCGCACGGGGAGGCCGGTGGGGATGCGATTGGGTGCCGGTCGCCGCGACCAGGTGTCCAGGTCCACAGCCGCGCAGACGAACTCGTCGCGCACACCCTCGAACAAGTGGCCCGCCCGAAGTATCAGCTCCTGGTCACCGTGAACCGTAACGACCTCCATGCCGCCAGTCTGGCAGCAAGCTGCCACGCTGTCGCTTTCATGCCTGGCCGGTCGGCAGGCTGCGGCCATGACATTCCTTCTCGGTAGCGACCTGACGATCAACAGGCTGGGCTTCGGCGCGATGCGCCTGCCCACGGGCACTTTCCAGGGGCCGGTACGCGATCCCGCGACCGGCATCGCCGTTCTCCGCCGTGCGGTGGAGCTGGGCGTGAACCATATCGACACGGCCGGCTTCTACCTGCGGGGCGAGGTACGGGCCAACGATCTGATCCGCCGGGCGCTCGCGCCGTACCCGGAGGAGCTGGTGATCGCGACCAAAGTCGGGCCGCTGCTCGGCCCCGACGGCATGCCGAGCGAGGAGGCGGCCCCAGAGCAGCTTCGCGGGCTGGTGGAGGGGAACCTGCGCGATCTCGGCGTGGACCGCCTCGACCTGGTCTACCTGCGCGTCGGCGGGATGTCCGGGCCCGGTGGCGTCTCGATCGCCGACCGGTTCGCGGCGCTGGCGGAACTTCGGGAGGAGGGGCTGATCCGGCACCTCGGGGTGAGCAACATGGACGCCGCCCAGCTCGCCGAGGCCCGCGCGATCGCCCCGGTGGCCGCGGTCCAGAACGCCTTCCACGTGCACGATCGTGGCGACGCCGCGGTGCTGGCCGCCTGCGAGGAGGCGGGGATCGGATTCGCGCCCTTCTTCCCGCTGGGCGGCGGCTTCCGCCCGATCGACGCCACCAGGCTGGAGAAGGTCGCGGCCCGCCACGGCGCGACAACCGCGCAGATCGCGCTCGCCTGGCTCCTGGCCATCTCACCGGTGACACTGGCCATCGCGGGCACCGGCTCCCTCGCCCACCTGGAGGAGAACATGCGCGCCGACCGCATCAGCCTCACACCGGACGATCTCGCCGACCTCGGTTAATCGACATCGACAGCGGTGAGTCGCGATTTCAGGGCCCGTGCTCGATGATCACTTCTAAGCAGCTGGCATCTGGTCGCGTGGGGGATATAGGCGTTCGAGCCGATCGGCGTGAACGGCGTAGATGTAGGGGCCCGCGGTGACGGTGGCAGCGAAGATCGCTTTCTGGTTGGTCACAAATCGTTCGGCGTAGGCGGCGGAAGTGAGGTCGCCGCGGAACCACGAAGCATCGGGCCTGGTGTTCGATGACGGCTTCGATCTCGGCCTGCCGGTAGCGGATGCGTTTGTCCTTCATCAGTACGGCCCAGCCGAGCTTGGCGCTGTCCTCGATCCAGCGGGTGTCCTCGACCTTTTCGTCTTCGGGTACGCCGTAGTGTTCGGCCAGGGTGATCAGATCCCAACCGGCAGCGCGAAGCAGTCCTGGGACAGCTACTCGTCCCAGACTGCGGTCGACGAAGAACTTAGGCTGCTGCTCGGGTGGCGACACGGAGCGCGTCCTCGACTTCGTCTCTGCTGAGTCCGTACTCCTCGGCCACGACGTCGACCGGCTCGCCGGCTTGGAACAGGTCGATGACGTCTTCGAGTTTGGCACCGCCTCGGGCGAAGCGGGGGCGCCCGAACGCGTGATCGGCATCGACGCGCACGTCGGCGACCCGGTATTGCGGCAAAGTGATGACCTGGGCGTATCCGTCCGCGGCGAAGTCCACCCGGCGTAGGTAGCTGGCCACGATCTCGGAGAACACCAGTTGGCTATTGCGGACGACGACCAACTCTCGCGCGGACTCGTCGCCGACGTGCTCGGCGTAGTCGTAGAGCACCTCAGCTCCGTCGGTGAAAAGTCGTCGGCTGGCCAGGGCGTGCTCCAGTCCGAGCTCGCGCTGGAGCGCGTCGATGGCGGGTCTGATCCGCTGGAGGGGCACTCCCGCCTGCCGGAAGGCGGCCAGCGCGTATCCCTCGGCTAGGCCGATGAACGGCACGGACGCCTCATTGGGGCGGTCCGGTCGTGCAGCCGTGATCACGGGGGTGCCGTGGACGGTTCGGCCGTCACGCAGACGACGTTCATAACCGAAGGCCCACGTGGTGAAGGTTGACGGGGGTACGGCGAGATACCCCGCCGCTTCGGCGATGCCATACAGCGGTGTCGTGAACCGATTGATCGCCACACTCACCTCCCGTTTTGCCTCGCGATCTCAGCCGATTCTGTCACTTCAATGATGTCGCTCATCGGTTTAGCGGCCGATTTCGTCCCGGCGACCACGATGCTAACCGCTGCCTGCGGGGCACGGTCGCCGGTAGTATCGGAAGCCGATATCGGATTCGTCACCTCTTTGGTCAGGTCCGTGGACGGCTCGGGTGGGAAGGGCTGGTCTGATGCGGGAGTTTCTGCGTGGTGCGGTTCGGCTGCACATCCTGCATCATGCGGCCGAGCAGGAGATTCACGGTGCCTGGATGACCGAGGAACTGGCCCGGCATGGGTATGCGATCAGCCCGGGGACGTTGTATCCGACGCTGCATCGGCTGGAAGCCGACGGGCTGCTGGTTTCCGAGCAGCGCACCGTCGATGGTCGCGTTCGGCGGGTGTATCGGGCCACCGAGGCCGGGCATGCGGCGCTCGCCGAGGATCGGGCCGCGCTGGCTGAGCTGGCCCGAGAGGTCCTCCCCAAGCAGTCCTGATCGTCGTACGGCGTTCACCGTCCTGTCACGGGCGTATTGATATCGTCTGGCGATATCGGTCCTCGTAAGGAAAGAACCCCCACATGAGTCAGGAACCGCCCGCACCTCCCGGCCAAGCGTCGTGGCGGGAGGTGGCGCTGCTGTTCCTCAAGCTGGGGACCATCGCCTTCGGCGGGCCGGTCGCCCACACCGCGATGATGCGCCATGAGCTGGTCCAGCGCCGCGGCTGGGTCAGTGACCAGCGCTTCGTCGACCTGATGGGCGCCACCAACCTGATCCCCGGCCCCAACTCCACCGAACTGGCCATTCACTTGGGCTTCGACCGGGCTCGGTGGCGTGGCCTCATCGCCGCGGGAGTGTGTTTCATCCTTCCGGCCGCGCTTATGGTCACCGGGCTGGCATGGGCGTACGTGACCTACGGCCACACACCTGCGGTCGAAGGCATCTTGTATGGCATTGTCCCGGCGGTCATTGCGATCATCGCGCACGCTTTGCTCGGTCTGCTGCGCACCGCGGTCAAGAACATCTGGCTTGGCGTCCTGGCCGTCGCCGCTCTGGCCGCCTACCTGCTGGGCGTCAACGAGCTGCTCGTGCTCGCCGCCGGGGCCCTGCTGGCGGCCGCCGCCCGGATGCCGCGCCCATCGCGCGACCAGGCGCACGGCATGCTCGCCGCCCCGCTGCTCGCCGGCTCCCCGGTGTTCGGCGATCCCACCGGCGGCCAGCTGGTCCAGCTGTTCACGACCATGCTGAAGATCGGTGCTGTGCTGTACGGCAGCGGCTACGTGCTGCTGGCATTCCTGCGCGGCGACTTCGTCGAGCGGCTCGGCTGGATCACCGAGCAGCAGCTCATCGACGCGGTGTCCATCGGGCAGGTCACCCCCGGCCCGGTCTTCACCACGGCGACCTTCCTCGGCTACGTGATCGCCGGACCGATCGGCGCGTTCCTGGCCACGGTCGCCATCTTCCTGCCCTCATTCGTGTTCGTCGGCCTGCTGACCAAGCTCACCGACAAGCTGCGCTCGGCAGCGTGGACCTCCGCCCTGCTCGACGGCGTGAACGCCGCCGCGCTCGCCCTGATGGCCGGAGTGTCCTACCAGCTCGGCCTCACCGCGATCATCGACCCGCTGACGGCGGCCATCGCCCTGCTCACCCTGGGCCTGCTGTGGAAGACCAGGCTCAACAGCGCCTGGTACATCGCCGGCGGCGCCGCCATCGGCCTGGCCCACACCCTGCTCACCTGACATCGTGCGCATGCTCCGGCCGTTGGACAGCCCTGAGGTCGCCGAATAGCGTGGAAAGGGGGGAACATCATGGCTTCATACGACATGACCGGCAAGAACGCACTGGTGACGGGTGCGACGAGTGGGATCGGCAGGGCCACCGCGCTGATGCTGGCCGAGAACGGGGCCCGCGTCGCCGTCGCGGGACGGGACAAGGAACGCGGGATGGCCGTCGTCTACGCCATCCGCGCCAACGGCGGCGAAGCCGACTTCATCCCGGCCGACCTGCACGACGCCGCCAGCGCCAAGGAACTGGCCCACCGCGCGGCCGAAACCATCGGCCCCATCGACATCCTGGTGAACAACGCCGGAGTCGCCGCATTCGGCCCCACCGAGGACTTCCCGGAGGAAACCTTCGACGCGATCATGGCCACGGACGTAAAGGCGCCGTTTTACCTGGTAAGCGAGATCGCCCCAGCCATGGCGGCACGCGGCGGCGGCGCAGTCGTGAATGTGACCAGCATTTCGGGCAGCATCGGCATAGCCGACTCAGCCGCGTACGGCGCCGGCAAGTCCGCGCTCAACCAGCTCACCCGAAACTGGGCCGCCGAGTACGGCCGCAAGGGCGTCCGGGTCAACGCGGTCGCCCCAGGCCCGGTCCGCACCCCCATGGCGGACCGGTCCGGCGACATCCCGGACGCCCTCGCCGAACAGGCACCCGCCGGGTACGTGGCATCGCCGGAACAGATCGCCGCCGCGATCACCTACCTCGCCTCCGACGAGTCCAGCTACACCCAGGGCACCATCCTCGCCGTGGACGGCGGACGCAGCGCGGTCTGACATGGCTTCATGGACTTCGAGCTGAAAGGACTCAGTCCAGAAGGCCGAGATATTGGGCGAGACGGCCCTGGACCTGGGTCACTTATTCCTCCAGGAGTTGCCGGATCGCCTCGGCACGGTGGTCAGCGAGTTGCCGGGTCTCTTCGACTAGATCGTCGACACCGCTGGGCTCGTCATCGGGCAGGGGATTGTGTTTGGCCCACTGGCGCAACGGTGCCAGGCCTGAACTCAGATCGGGCAGCGGCGGTCCACTGGCCAGGTCGAGCCGCACCTCGCGCTGGTTCTGCTTGATCGCCTCTTGCATGGGAGGATTCAGACGCTCTTTCCTGCTTGGTACGGACGCGAAATCAGATGGGGATGACCCGAGGCAGCCGTGGGGAGGCGTACCAGTCTGGCTTGTATTTGCGCAGCAGGGCTTCGCCGTCGCGGTTCCAGTCGAAGTCCCTCTTCTTCAGGAGCGTACGAAAGACCTGGCTGGCCTTGGCTGGGTCATGTGCGGCGAGCCGGCGTAGCGGGACCGGGGTGACATCATCACCACGTAGATAGTGAGTGATCAGGTCACGATGGCGTCGACGGGCCACCAGCTCGGGGTTGGCGAAGGACTCCTGCGCCACGTCGAACTCCACGTAGAAGGCGAGCCCGTCTTCCTCGTCGAAGATGACGCCGACCATCGAATCGGCCGGGAAGTCGAAATCGGGCAGATCGGGGTTCTTCCATGGTCCCCCTTTGGATCCCGCCCGCTCGTAGTCGTGCCGATAGAAGGCGAGCATCTTCTGCCGCACCTGACTCCCGTGTATGACGATCAGGTCGCTTCCATACAGGTCGATGAAGGAGTCCCGCTGCTCGGCCTGGAGTTTGCGAGCATGTGCGAGCTTGTCGGGGTTGCGGAAGACCGCCTTCGGGTTGCGCATCTGCAGTTGCCGTACTCCGGACAAACCTTGTCCGCGTCCTGCGCGGGGAAGGCCATGGAGGCGCCGCTCATCATCCAGTCGCCCCCGACAGGCACGATGCCGCCTACCAGCACGACACCGGGAGTGAGCCTCTCGACGCCTTCGGCTCCCATGTTGGACCGGATACGATAAGTGAGCTCATCGACATGGTTGAAGGCGACGACGCCGTCCGCGCCATACGGCTCCTTGATCTCGAACGTGCCCTGGACGTAGTCCCGCCATGACAGCAGCAGCGCGCGGTCCGCACCGGAGAACCTTTCGGCGAACAGCTCAAGGATGTTGTCCCCGTGCGGCAAACGACCGGTGTAGACGAACGACTCCAGTGCCGCCGAGAAGATCGCCTCGTCGTCGACGACACCATCCGGAAACGCACCCACGATGACATCGGTGATGGCGCGGCCGAACCGCGGAGACTGGGCGAACACCATCAGCTCACCCTTGAGGTCGCCGGCCAGCTGCATTTGATCCATGACGCCTAGTTCTCTTCACCTGTCCGACCCCACACGATATCGGGCCGGGTGCCATCTCTGGATGGTCGTAGGAGGTCTCGGGTGCGTACTGGTCTGATCAGAGGTTTGATCCGGTGCCAGGTGCCGCGGCACGTGGGGTGATGCGGGACTGGGTGAGGCGGTATTGGGACGGGGGGATGCCGTAGCAGTCGATGAAGGCCTGGCGGAGGGTTTCCGGGGTGCCGAAGCCGGAGCGGGTGGCTATGGCGGGCATGGGGAGGGTGGTGGAGGTGAGGAGGTGGGCGGCGGCTTCGGTGCGGGCCAGGCGGACGAACTTGCCGGGGGGCTGGCCGAGGTGTTTGAGGAACAGGCGGGTCAGGTGGCGTTCGCTCACGCCCGCGTCGGCGGCCAGGGTGGCGGCGGTCAGGTCGGCGTCGGGGTGGGCGGTGATGTAGTCGACCACGCGTTTGACCAGGCTGTTGGCGGGTGAGGGCGGGGCGGTGAACATGCTCATCTGGGCCTGGTTGCCTGGGCGCTGGAGGTAGACCACCAATTGCCGGGCCACGGTTCTGGCGAGGTCGGGGCCGTGGTCCTCTTCGATGAGGGCGAGGGTGAGGTCCAGGGCGCTGGTGACGCCGGCCGAGGTGTAGACGTTTCCGTCCCGGATGAAGATGGGGTTGGGGTCCACGTGGACGTTCGGGTGGCGTGCGGCGACTTGGTCGGCCCACCGCCAGTGGGTGGTGGCTCGGCGGTCGTCGAGGAGGCCGGCGGCGGCCAGGATCATGGCTCCGGTGCAGACGGAGGCCACGCGGCGGCTTTCCCGGGCCAGCCGGCGGACGTGGGCGAGGAGCAGCCGGTTGGCGGCCGCGTCCTCGCTTCCGATTCCTCCGGAGACGAGCAGGGTGTCGAGGGGGCCGGTGACGCGTTCGAGGGTTTCGCTGGTGTGCAGGGTCACGGTGGGGCCGCAGTCGATGGGGCGGCCGCCGGGGGTGACGAAGCGGACTTTGTAGTAGGGGGAAGCGCCTTGCACGTTCGCGGACTCCAGGGCCGAGACCACGCAGGCGATGTCCAGTAGCTCTGCGGCGTCGTATCCGACGACCACGAAATGCCGCTCGCTCATGGCTCGACTCTAGGCCGGAAAGACCGGGTCCCCAAGATTCCGGACCAGCCTGGGCGCCTTTCTTGGACGTGCCCGCCTCCGGTCGCATAGTCGGACCATGACAGCGACGAAAGCGCGCAGCGGATGGCTGCGGTTCACCCTCCACTACGTCGAGATGATCATCGCGATGTTCGTCGGCATGTTCGCGCTGGGATTCCTCCAGTCCGCCGTCGGGCTTAGCATCTCCCACACTGAGTACCCTGACCTCGGCTATCTGGTGATGGCCTGCAATATGTCCGTCGGGATGGCCGTCTGGATGCGTTTCCGTGGGCACGCCTGGTGGCCCACCCTGGAAATGTGCGCCGTCATGTTCGCCCCCGCCGTTCCCCTGTTCCCTCTGCTCTGGCTGGATGTCATCGGCGGTGGAACGCTGATGATCGTCGCGCACATCGCGATGTTCCCCCTCATGCTCGGCGTGATGCTCCTTCGCCGTGCGGAGTACACCCACCACGCCCACCGAGGTGCTAGAGCCACCGAGGCGCTGTGACATCCCGTTGCCGGCGACCGGTGGCCCACGCGGCCAAGGCGGGCAGGGTGCCGGTTACCGGGATCGGGTGGTCGGCCGGGCGGACGTCGTAGGTCTCGGCGCCTGTGCGCAGGGAGAACGACGGCACGTCCCGAGCCGCCCAGGAGGAGGTGACATCGTCGAGGAGGCGCCGCAGGAACTCCTCCGGCAGCTCTTCGAATCTGCCCCCGTTGTCCAGGTCGATCGCGTGCAGCCACACCTCCCGGGCGCGCATCCAGGCGGTCTCCGTCGCCGGGACCGCCCGTCCGCGGATGGTACGCACCTGCTGTGACCAGCGCGAGGGCGCGAGATCCCGCCATTCGACGTTCAGGTGTACGGCGGAGTGCTCGGCGAGGTTGCGCAAGGCGTTGGGGCTGAGCGTCGCGCCGAACTCGATCTCGTGATCGCGGTCGGCGGGCGAGGCGTACATCGGGGTTTCCACGCCCGTGGCCGCCCAGTTGACGAGCCGGGACAGGGCGCGCGCGTTGTAGCCGACATGGGCGATCACGTGGCTGCGTGTCCATCCGGCGAGCAGCGAGTCCCCGCCGAACTCGCCGTCGGGGAGTTCTCTCAGCTTGCGGAGGAAGTAGGCCGTGCCTCTCCTCGCGAGGAGCAGATCCGCGAGGATCGCCGGATCCGAGGTGCGGTCGACTCGCGCGCCCACGGTCAGCTTCCGACGACGTTGCGCAGGGACCCGAGCCCGTCGATCTCGGTCTGGACGACGTCGCCCGGCCGCAGGTAGACGGGAGGTTTGCGGGCGTGGCCGACGCCGCCGGGTGTGCCGGTGGCGATGACGTCGCCGGGCGCGAGGGGCAGGAACCGGGAGATGTAGGTGACCAGCTCGGCGGGGGAGAAGACCAGGTCAGACGTTACCGAGTCCTGCATGAGCTCGCCGTTCACGGTCGTGCTGATCCGCCCGTGGGTGAAGGCCGTCGTCAGGTACGGCCCGAGCGGGGTGGTTCCGGCGAAGTTCTTCCCTGGCAGCCACTGGGTCGTGTGGTACTGGAAATCCCGCAGCGTGACGTCGTTCATGATCGTATATCCCACAATCTCGGCATCCCAGCCCATGACGACCGCCAGTTCCGCCTCCCAGTCCAGGTGCGTGGAGTGCGAGGACCACCGGATGGGATCAAAGGGACCGATCAGCGTCTCCGGGTATTTGGTGAAGAGCGTCGGATACGCGGGCAACTCACGACCCATCTCCAGGATGTGGTTACGGTAATTCAACCCAACACAGATGATCTTGCTTGGTCGCGGAATTACCGGCGCCCACTGCGACGGTTCGAGTTCCGCCAGGGGGATCGTGGGGCCGCCCGCATTGTCCGCGAGGTCCCGCCAGCCCGGTCCACTCGCCAGCAGCGTCCCGACATCATCGAACGATTCGATGACCGTAACGTCGTGCTCGCCGACGACAACGGGCGCGGTTCCCGTGCCGGTTCGGATGGTGCCGATCTTCACGAGCCGTCCTCCGGGATGAACGTACGAGAAAAACCGAGCCGGTCGATGATCGGCCCGTCGTTGAAACGGAACAGGTCAAGCGGCGTCTCGGCCTGAAGCGACCACGAAACCCAGGAAGGAACGACAAAAAGGTCGCCTGTTGACACCGACCGCTCTTCGCCGCCGAGGACGACCGACCCGCTGCCTTCGAAAACCTGCCAGACCGACGAGCCGACCTCGTGGCGCGTACGCGTCCGGGTTCCCGCTCGCAGCCGGTGGAACTCCGCGCGAATCGTCGGCATGACATCCCCGCCCGTCGTCGGATTCACGTACCGGATCGCGGCGTGCCCCTGCTCGACCGTCGCCGGATGCCCCTCGTCCTCAAGGGCGAGCTGCTCGGTGAGCGCCGCGTCGGTGTGCTCCCAGCGGTACGCGGCAAGCGGCGACGATATCCGGGGATCCAGCTCCGACATCGGGCGCAGCCCGGGATGCGCCCACAGCCGCTCGCTGCGCGACACCGCGGGCGACGCCTCATCGGTGACACGCTCGGAACCGAACTCGAAGAACCCCACATCGGTGTAGCGCGAGAACGGAATGTCCAGTCCGTCGATCCACGCCATCGGCTGGTCGGTGTCGTTGTGATGGCCGTGGAAATGCCACCCCGGCGTCAGCAGGAAGTCACCCCGGCGCATCGCGACCGGATCCCCGTTGACGACCGTCCACACCCCCTCGCCTTCGACGACGAACCGGAACGCGTTCTGGCTGTGGCGGTGCTCCGGCGCGGTCTCGCGCGGCCCCAGATACTGGATGGCGCACCACAACGTCGGCGCGATGTACGCGGTGCCCGGCAGGCCCGGATTCACCAGCGCGATGGCACGGCGCTCCCCGCCTCGCCCGACCGGCACCAGGTCACCGGCACGTTCGGCCAGGCGATGCAGGGTCGACCACCGCCACACGTGCGCCTTCGCCGACGGCGCCGGCACCAGGGGCATGAGGTCGTTCAGCTGAGTCCACAGGGGCGTGAGATCGTTCGCCTCGAAGTCGGCGTAAAGCTGCTTCAGCGCCGCTTCGTCCGGTTCTGCGGTCATATCAATCCTTCCCATTGGTCAGCGAGCGCCGTACAGCCAGTCGCTGTAGCGGAAATCTTTGGTGTCCCTGCGTCGCATCAGCTCGTTGCGCAGGAGCCGGCCCAGTCCGTCGGTGTGCCAGATGTCGCCCCAGACGCGGGCCGAGTTCTGGACCAGGGTGGCCTGGGGTTCGCGTTCGCCGACGACCTGGTCGAAGATCGACGGCCAGTCGTTCGCGGCCGGGATTCCGTCGTGGTGGTCGAGGGCGCGGCCGATCGTCGCGGCGTCCTCGATGGCCTGGCAGGCGCCCTGGGCCAGATATTGGAGCATCGGGTGGGCGGCGTCGCCCACGAGCAGGGTCGAACCGCGGCGCCACTGCGGTGTGGGCGTGCGGTCGTACATCGGCCAGCGCCGGTCCCGCCACAGGTGGGCGACGCCCTCCTGGACCTCGGCGCAGCATTCGGCGAAGGCGGTGTCGAGTTCGTCCACGCCGCCCCACTCCTCGTGCCCGGCCGCGAAGCGGGGCGAGCGGAAGACCGCGACGTGGTTCAGCATTTCGCCGTTGCGCAGCGAATAGCGTACGAAATGGCAGCCAGGACCCAGCCAGGCCACGACGTCCTCGAACGTGTCGTCGCCGCGGGGCAGGGTGCCGCGATAGGCGACGTATCCGGACGAGACAGGCTGATCGCCGACGATCGCGTCGCGCACCCGGGAGGTCAGGCCGTCCGCCGCGATACACGCGTCGGCCAGCCACGTGGTGCCGTTCGCCACCGAGACGCTCGCCCCGTCGAGTCCGTCGGTGACGGACTCGACCTCGGCTCCGGTGATGAGCTCCACCCCGGCCGCCCGGGCGGCGTCCAGCAGAATGGTGTGCAGGTCACTGCGGTGAATCACGATGTACGGCGCGCCATAACGGGCCCGGAACTCCTCGCCGAGGTCCTGACGGGTCAGCTCCGAGCCGTCGACGGCGTCCTTCAACACGATGCTGCGAGGTTCGTAACCCAGCCGGAGCGTCTTATCGAGCAGCCCCCACTGGGCCAGAATCCTGGTGGCGTTGGGGGCCAGCTGAAGCCCGGCGCCGACCTCGCCGAATTCGTCGGCGCGCTCCAGCAACGTGACCTCGACCCCGCCTAATCTCAGCGCGAGCGCGGCCGTGAGACCACCGATTCCCCCTCCGACGACGATGACCGGTCGCCTATTTTTCTTCACAACAGAATCCCTCGTTTGATATCCATTGCGCCGGTAGCGGTCTCCACCTAGGCGTCTCCGCTGGCTCACAGAATCAGTGTTCCTTGGCCGGGCTTTCGCCGCACTTGAAGCGCGTTATTCTTCTGGGGTGCAGAAGAACTACATCCAGCGGCCGCCGTACCCGATTGCCTCGGTGGACAACGCGCTGCGCATCCTGCAGATCCTTCGCGATCAGGGCAGCGTCCGGCTGACGGATATCGCCACCGATCTGGGTGTCGCCGTGTCGACCGCGCACCGGTTGATGGCGATGCTCGTGTATCGGGGGTTCGCCATCCAGGAGGACTCCAAGCGTTACGCCCCCAGTCCGGTGCTCGGGGTGGGAGCGGTGAGTTCGACCTGGCACCGCGAGGTGCGCCAGGTGTTGCAACCCGCGCTTGAGGCGCTGTGCGCGCGCTTCGACGAGACGTCGAACCTCATGGTCCGGGTGGGAGCGCACGTCCGGTTCCTGTACTCGGTCGAAGCCACGGCCATCTTGCGGGTCGGGGATCGGGCCGGGTCCGTCCTCGCCGCGCGATCCACCTCCGGCGGGAAAGCGCTGCTGAGTTTCCAGAGTCCCGATTACCTGGCGCGGCTTTATCTGGGCAATGGGACCGCCGAGCACCGGCTTTCCCCGGCCGAATTCTCCGAACTCCTCAATGAACTCGCCACGGTGCGGGCGCGGGGTTACGCCACCAACCGCGAGGAGTCCGAGAGCGGGCTCGGCGCGATCGGCCTGCCCGTCCTCGACTCCGCCGGCCGCCCCCTCGCCGCGTTCTCGCTGGCCACCCCGATCTCACGATTCGACCGGTTGCTGACCCCCGATTCGCTGGCCCACCTGTTCGAGGCCCAGCAGGACATGACGAGGGCGCTGCGGGATGCCGGGCTTGAGCAGCCCGACTCCCACTGAGCTCTATTCGAGGCCTTCCAGCTCCGACCGGGCGTCCATCGGCGTCCACCACGGGGTGATCCCGAGGTCGGAGGCGATCACGCCCGCCCCGATATATCCGGCGCCGCCGGTGATCGCGCCATTCGGGTGGCAGGGCGAGCCCGCCATGTAGAGCCCGTCGATCGCCGTCCGGTATCCGAAATGGTTGTACATAACCTGATCGGAGGTCAGCGCACCCATGAAAATGTCGCCGTACCGCATGTTGGTGATCTCCTGCGTGTACTCCTTCGCCGTGTAGGTGTAGGAGCCCAGCACGTTGTCCGGCGTCATGTTCGGCGCATACTCACGCCATTTCTCGAGAATCGATTCCTGCAACTGGTCCCGCACGCCGTCGATCGCGTCCGGGTCTGAGTCGATGTCGTATGGCACAACCTGCCACGCATAGGCCGTGTGCTTACCCGGAGGCGCCTGCAGCGGATCCAGCACGGACAAAGCACCCGCCCCGAACTGCGCGTTGGACGGCACCTTCTTCTGCTCCACCTGGTCGTGCGCCTCAAGCAGGCTCGCGATCGTCTCCGAGCCGATGTTGTACTTCAACGCCGTGTCCACGTGGGGATCGAACGCCCCCGCCCGGTAACGCGGCGCGTCGGCGAGCGCGAGATGCAGGCCGAACAGCGTCCACGGGGTGTACTTGTGGTTGGCGACCTTCTCCCGGGTCTCGGCGGGCAGCTGCTCGCGCCCGACCATCTTCTCGAACGTCTGGTAGACGTCGATCGTGCTGGCCACGAACTGCCGCGCCTTGATCACGGTGCCGTCGGCGAGCTCCACCCCGGTGGCCCGGTTGCCCTCCACCACGATCCGCTCGACCTGCGTCTGGTTCCTGAACTCCCCGCCGCTGGCGATGAAGGTCTCCATGAGCGAGCGGGCCAGGTTCCAGCTCCCGCCCTGGGCCAGCTCGTAGCCGGTCGCCAGGTCGAAGGCGCGGATCAGCGAGCCGACCGGGCTGCCGGTGTTCAGCGCCTCGTGCAGGACCGTGCCGAAGAGGGAGAGCTTGAACAGGAAGAGCACCTTGACGTACTCGTTCTCGAACAGCTCGTTGACCGCGTCCAGCGGCTGCTTCTTGGTCAGCTCCAGGAACTCGCTGCCGAGCGCCGATCTGCCCAGCACCTCGGCCCGGTCGGCTTCGCTGAGGGGCGGCGCGAACCGCTCCTTCAAGAAGATCTTCTTCGTCATCTCCTCCGCCTTGATGTTCCATTCGCGGAAGGTCTTGGCGTCGCTGGCGGAGAAGCGGGCGATGTTGGCGGCGGTCTCGTCCAGGTCGCGGGAGAAGACGAGCGCGGAACCGTCGGCATGGGGTTGCGCGAACTCGTAGCGCGGCACGATGTAACGCATCTTCGCCGCCAGGTCCAGGTCCTTGAACCAGGGCGTACTGCTGATGCTGAAGTGGTTGATCGAGTGAAGGTTGTGGTAGAAGCCGGGGAGCGTGCGCTCCTCGGTCGAGAGCCCGCCGCCGTAGCCGAGACGCCGCTCCACCAGGAGCACGCGGAGGCCGGCCTTGGCCAGGTAGCTGCCCAGGATGAGGCCGTGCTGGCCCGCTCCGATGATGATCCCGTCGTACGCACTCGCCGACGTCATGAGGAAACTCCTTGCTCGATCTCTAAACGATCGTTATCAGTTGAACGTCATGCCGCCGTCGACCACGAGCGTCTGGCCGGTGACGAAGCCGCTTGCCGTACCGGCCAGGAAGGCCATCGCCCCCAGCAGGTCGGCGCTGGTCTGGCGACGTTTGATGGCCTGGCCCGCGATGATCGCCGCCACGTCGGCCGGCGTGACCGTCGCCCGCGGCACCTCGGTCTCGGTCGAGCCCGGCGCGATCGCGTTCACCGTCACGCCGCTGCCGCCCAGCTCGCGCGCCAGCGAGCGGGTGAGCCCGATGACGGCCGCCTTGGAGGCGACGTAGTGCAGGTAGCCGGGACGGCCCAGGAGCACGGCGCCGGAGGACAGGTTGATGATCCTGCCGTGCTCGGCGGCGCGCAGATCCGGCGAGAACGTGCGGCAGCAGACGAACACGCCGCGCACGTTCACGGCCATCACCCTGTCCCATTCCGGCACGGAGATGTCCTCGAAGGACTTCATCTCCAGGGTGGAGAAGATCGCGGCGTTGTTGATGAGGACATCGACGCGCCCGAACGCGTCCAGGATCCGCGTTCGGGCCGCGGCCATGGAGTCCTCGTCCGCGACGTCGGCCTCGACCGCCAGTCCGCGTTCGCCCAGGGAGTCGGCGACCTTTTCGCCGCCGTTGAGGTCGACTACGGCCACCCGGTATCCCTGTTCGACCAGGTCACGCGCCACGGCGGCACCGATGCCCTGACCGGCGCCCGTGACGACCGCCACCCGGCCGCTCATATCGCGTAGCCCGTGTCGGCGGAACCGGCGAACAGCTCATCGGGTGTACGCAACCGTTTGGCCAGCCCCTGGGCGTGGGAGTAGCGCAGGAATACCTCCAGGACGTGGCGGTTCGGTTCGACCCCGTACGACCAGTAGTCCTCGCCGAGCGCGGAGATCGTCTCGGCGACGTGGTCATCCAGCCAGGGCAGCATGACCTTCAGCGCGCTGCGGTACGCCAGGTCCTCCTTGGCGATCCGCAAGGAGGCCTGAAACGCCTTGGTCAGCGACCGGGCGGCCCACGGATGCCGGGCCAGGATCGCGCGTTTGATCACCACGGTGTGCATGATCGGGAAGATGCCCGTCTTCGCGAAGTACGCCTTCTCCGCGGCCTTCGGATCCGCGAAGAGCCGCCGGACGTCGGGGTCCCGGCCGAAGCACGACGGCACATGAGCGCTCATCAGGGCGTCGATCTCCCCGCTGGCCAGCATCGCCGACAGCGTCTGGCCGGGCCCGATCGGCTGGACCTTGAGCCCGTCCGGCAGATCGAGCGTGATCTTCTCCTCCCGCCCGGGCGTCTCGACCCCGCCGCTGAAGTACTGCGGGGAGAAGGGGTCGACCCCGTACTCGTCCGCCAGCATGCCACGCTGCCAGACACCGGCCGTGATCTGGTATTCCGGCACTCCGATCCGCCGCCCGGCGAGGTCGGCCGGCTGCTCGATCCCGCTGCGGGCGTTGACGAAGATGGACTGGTGGCGGAAGTAGCGCGACGGGAAGACCGGAATCGCCAGGAACGGCGGATCTTCCTGATCGAGCGTGAGGACGTAAGAGGACAGGCTCATCTCGGCGATGTCGAATTCCTGGTACCTCAGCTGCCGGAAGAACGTCTCCTCCACCGGCAGCGCGAGGAAGTTCAGGTCGATGCCCTCCGGCTTGACCCGGCCGTCCTGGAGCGCGCGCGTCCGGTCGTAGTCGAGGCAGGCGAAGGTGAGGCTGAGTTGCGTCATTACTTGGCGATCCAGGCCTTGTCGAATTGCAGGATCAGCTGCGAGGAGGGTTTGATGCCGTGCACGTTCTCCTGCCAGGCGACCATCTGCGCCGTCTGGGCCAGCGGCACGCCGGGCATCGTCTCGTTCCAGACCTGCTGCAGCTGGGTGACGATGGACTTCTTCTCCGCCTCGTCGCCGGTGGCGGCGAAGCCGAGCAGGAGCTCGCGGAGCTTGGCGCCGTCGTAGCCGATCGGGTTGCCCTCGCGGCCCACCCGGTCGAAGTACCGGGCGAAGACCTCGCCGGGCTCGTCGGGCACCGACCAGCCGTAGACCGCGATGTCGAAGTCGCCCTCGACGAGGACGCGCCGGATCAGGTCCTGCACGGTCTGCACGGGGGCGGATTCGACCTGGAAGCCGACCGCGTTGAGCATCGCCTGGATGGTCAGGCCCAGCTCGGGCTGGGTCGGCGGGGTGACCATGACGAGCTTGCCGTCGAAGCCGGCCGCCTTCGCCTGCGCGAGGAGGTCCTTGGCCTTGGCCTGGTCGAACGCGGGTCCGCCGACCGAGTTGGCCCAGCGGGAGCTGGACTGGAAGATCTCGGTGCCGGGCAGGCCCTGGCCGCTGTTGACGCGCTGGTCGATGACCTTGGCGTCGATGGCGTGCGCGATCGCCTGCCGTACCCGGACGTCCTCGCCGGGGCGGGGCTTGTCGCCGATGCCGTTGTTGATGAGCAGGATGGAGCCGGTGTTCATCAGGTCGACGTAGCCGCCGAACTTCCCGTCCAGGACCGTACGGATCACCTGCGGGCTGGTCAGGAACGCCGCGTCGGCCCCCTGGGTGTTCATCAGGTCCCCGAGCGCCTGCGGCGTGGCCACCGGCACGAACCGGAGCGTGTCCAGGTACGGCTTGCCGTTCCAGTAGTCCGGGTTCGCGCTCAGGACCAGCTCCTCGCCGGGCGACCAGCGCTCCAGCTTGAACGGCCCGGCTCCGACCGGGTTGCGGACGAATTCCTCACCGAACTTCTTCACCCCGGCCGGTGACACGATGTTGCCCGGCGCCTGCGCCAGCATGAACGGGAAGTCCGCCCACGGCCGGGAGAGCTTGAAGACGGCGGTCATCCCGTCGGCTGTGACCGAGTCGAGCGCGTCGTCCATAAAGCCCGCCCAGCCGCCTTTGGCCGCGATGTAGCGTTCGACGCTGAACTTCACGGCCGCCGCGTCCAGGGGCGTACCGTCGGTGAACTTGACGCCGTCGCGGAGGGTCACGGTCCACTCGGTGTTGTCGTCGTTGGCTTCCAGCTTCTCCGCGAGCTGGGGCAAGTACTTGCCCGAGGTGGCGTCGTAGCGGACCAGCGAATCGTAGAGCGCGGCGAGTTCCGACCCGCCCGCGCTGCCGGCGCCGAACTCGGTGGCCGGGTCGAGGTTGTCGACTTCCACGCCCAGGGCGTAGGTGAGCGTGCCGCCCTGCACGGGCTCACCGGCGGGGGCGTCGTTCTGCACGAAGCCGCGCGCGATCCCGGGGGCGGTGGCGCCCTGGCTCGGTGCCGACGCGGTCTTTCCCCCACCACCTCCGGAACATCCGGCCAGGAGGAGCGAGGTGGTGGCGAGAGCGAGGATGGCCCGGCGAGTGGTGGTTGTCATCTGGCTTTCCCTTCGTGGGAATCCCTAGTCCTGGAAGGTGATGATCGGGAGCAGCTTGTCCCTGTTGAGCGAGGACCAGATCGCCTCGTCGCCTTTTTCGAAGGGCAGCACGGGGTCCACGAGCGACATCGCGTCGAGGTAGCCCATCTCGATGAGCTTGGCCAGGCGCGGGATGTCCCGCAGCACGTTGCCTCCGCCGTAGGCGGCGGACAGGTAGCGCTTGCCGTTGTAGTCGAACGGGCCGGGGGCCGGCGTCCACAGCTTCGGATCGTTGGTCTTCTTGGTGACCCCGGTGTGCACGAAGAACCCGCCGCGGCGCGTCGCCTGCACGCCCTGGCTCACCAGGAGGGCCCCGGTGTCGTCGGCGGGCATGCCGGTGGTGGGGTTGCCGAAGGTGGCGCCCGCCGCCTCGAAGACGTGGTCGGCTCCGGTGCCGCCGTAGAAGCCGACGATGGGCTTGCCGCCCGCCGCCATGTTCTCCGTCTCGGGGCGGCACAGCTCGTGGATGCGCTCGACCAGGGTGTCCCCGATCTCGTCGGTGTTGAGCACCACGTGCGCGCCGGCCTTCTTCGCCGCGTCGAGGCGGTGCGGGATGCGCTCCGCCGCGATGATCAGGCGCGCGCCGGCCATCTTCGCGGCCTGGATGATCGACAGGCCGAGCGGTCCCGCGCCGAGCACGGCCACCGTGGACGCGATCTCGATCCGGGCGCCGATGAGCCCGAACGTCCAGCCGGGTCCTGGCACGCACGCGAGCGTCGCGAGCTCGACGTTGGACAGGGTCGACTCGTTGACCGGAACCACCCACGGCTCCGGGCAGACGGCCAGCTCGGCGAAGCCGCCGGTGTGGTCCTGCCAGACCGGGGTGCCGTCCTCCAGCTCGGCGAACGGCGGCGCGTCCGGGGTGGCGAAATCGAGGTCGTTCTTGTGGCCGCAGGCGTGCCACTCGCCGCGGACGCAGCTGTAGCACGTGCCGCAGGCGGGCAGGACCGGGGTGACCACCTTGTCGCCGACCTTGACGCGGCGCACCTGCGGGCCGACCTCGACGACGACCCCCATCGCGCCGTGGCCCGGGCTGCGGGCGCGACCGGCGTGGCCCGGGATCTGGTCGGCCGAATCCAGGACGTTGGACACGATTGTGTAACATGCTTGGGCCGCGAGGTTCCGTACCACCACATCGGTGGGCCGTCGGGGCCGCAGTCGCATCGGGAGGATTTCCAGGACGTTGCCGTGTCGCACCCAGCCTCGGAATTCGGTGGGGTCGTCGGTCATGTGATTTCCCTTTTCTGGTCGGCATCGTCGCGGTCGAACGCGGGACGATCCGGTGCTGAGCGTCGCGGCGGGGGGCGGGGGCTCGCTGCCGCTGCCCTGTCCATGCACGTCAGCCTTGACTCGTCCCGAGCATATGGTTCGGCTCATCGGCGCCAGGAAAGGGCCCGAGAGATTCTGGCGGACAGAATCTTCCGCCGCTGAGGAGGCGGGGACGCTCCGTCTCCGGCCCTGCGGTCCGCCCTATCCGGCCTGATGGCAGCGGGGATGTGGAAACGGGCGGCAGGCTCTTTCTAACAGGCAGAAATCTTGAGATGCGCTCTGTCGCGCCAATTAACGCGATTGTCATACTCCGGACATGGAGCCTACTGTCGCGTATCCCATCGAGTCCGTCGGGAATGCACTTCGGCTGATCCATCTCCTGCGGGACTCCGGGGAGATCAGGGTCACCGACGCGGCCCGCGCCCTGGGCGTGGCGCCCTCCACGGCGCACCGGTTGATGGTGATGCTTGTTCATCATGGTTTCGCCGAGCAGAACGCGCGACGGACGTACCAGCGGGGGTGGGCGCTGCGGGGCGCGGTGGCCGCTCCGCCGGGGAACGAGCTGGCGGCCCTCGCCCACGATCATCTGGTGGAGCTGAGCCGGCGGCTCGGCGAGACCGTCCATCTGGTACGGCTCCAGGGCACGGCGGCCATGTTCCTGGACGGGGTGGAATCCGTCAGGCGGCACCAGGTCCATGTGACCTCACGTGCGGGAATGTCCATGCTGGCGCACTGCACCGCCGCCGGTAAGGCCATTCTCGCCCGCCTCCGGCCGACCGAGCTGGCGGCGCTGTATCCGCGGGGCCTTCCGTTGACGTACGGACCGGGGCCCTGCGATATGGGCACGCTCAAACGGCAGCTGGCGGTGATCCGCCGTAACGGCTACTCCGTCAACGACGAGGAGAGCGAGCGCGGCCTGATCGGGATCGGCGTCTGCGTGCTGGACGCCGACGACCAGCCCATCGCGGCCGTGGCGACGGGCATCCCGCTGCTGCGCTGCCCGGACGCGCTGATCCCCGATATCGCGTTCGAGCTCGCCAGGACCGCCCGCGCCGTCGAAGCGTCCCTGGTCCCCCTGCCGACCGAGCACCGGACCGTCGGCTAGGCCACTTCGTGGCAGGCGATGAACTGATCGTCGCTCTTGCGCTCCAGCCGCGGCTCCTCGACGGCGCAGCGCGGGGTGGCCAGCGGGCATCTGGTACGGAACCGGCACCCCGACGGCGGGTTCAGCGGTGACGGCAGATCCTGCCCCGCCGGAGCCTTCGACGGCACCACCCGGCTGGAGCCGACCGTCGGCACCGATTCGAGCAGCAACTGCGTGTACGGATGGTGGGTGGCGGGCCGATCCAGCGCCTCCACGTCCAGCACCTCGCAGACCTTGCCGAGATACATCACGAGGATCCGGTCGCTGATGTTCTTCACCACCGCCAGATCGTGCGCGATGAACAGCATGCTGAGCTGCCGCTGCGCCTTCGTCTCCCGGAGCAGGTTGAGCATCTGCGCCTGGATGGACACATCCAGGCTGGACAGGATCTCGTCGCAGATGAGCAGGTCCGGCTCCATGACCAGGGCACGCGCGATGGACACCCGCTGGCACTGCCCGCCGGACAGCTCGTGCGGGCGGCGGTTCCACACCACGTCCGGATCCAGGCCCACCGCGTCGAGCACCTCGCGGGCGTCGCGATCGCGCGATTTCGCCGTGCCCCGCCCCCAGATCGAGGCGCCCTCCTGAACCAGGTCCTTGACCTTGCGCCGCGGGTTCAGGGACGCCACCGGGTCCTGGAAGACGATCTGCATGGCGACCCGGCTGCGGCGCAGCGCCTTCTTGTCGAGCGAGCCGAGATCGAGGGCGTTGAGCTGGACCGCGCCGTCGGTGGGCGCCGGGAGGTGCATCACCGCCCTGGCCACCGAGGACTTTCCGCAGCCGGACTCGCCGACGATGCTCAGCGTCTCGCCGGGCAGCACGTCGAAGCTGACGCCGGAGACCGCCTGCACCCGCTGGTCGCCCTTGGTACGGAACTCCACCACCAGGTCCTTGACGGTCAGCCGGGCGCCGCCGTCGCGCAGGTGCGCCTTACCTGTTCCGGCCATTGACCTCTCCTCCCTTGGGGGCGACGGGGTGGAAGCAGGCGAGCGTGCGCCCGTCCGTGGTCTGCTCGACGGGTGGCTCGAATTGGCGGCACCGCTCCTGGACATTCGGGCACCGTGGCGAGAAATGGCATCCTCCGCGCCAGCGGGCCAGGTCCGGGGGCCGCCCCGGCACGGTGGTGAGAACCGTACGCGCGGGGCTGTCCAGCTGGGGAGTGGAGGCGAGCAGGCCGCGTGGATACGGGTGGTGCTGGTGGCGGAAGAAATCCTCCGCGGCGGCGCTCTCCACGATCCTGCCCGCATACATGACGGCCACCCGGTCGCTGCGGCCCGACACGATCCCCAGGTCGTGGCTGATGAGAATGGTGGCCATCTTGCGTTCCTGGCACAGCACGGCGAGCAGGTCGAGCACCTGCCGCTGCACGGTCACGTCCAGCGCGGTCGTCGGCTCGTCGGCGATGAGCAGCTTCGGGTCGCAGGACAGCGCCATGGCGATCATCACGCGCTGCCGCATACCGCCGGAGAGTTCGTGCGGGTACTGGTCGAACCGCCGGGCCGCCTCGGGGATGCGGACCATGTCGAGGAGCTCGACGGCGCGCTTGCGTGCCTCGCTCCGGCTGAGTTCGCGGTGCTGGCGGAGGGTTTCGGTGAGGTGGATCCCGATGCGCTTGACCGGATTGAGCGAGCTGAGCGGATCCTGGAAGACCATGGCGATCTCCGCGCCGAGCAGGGCGCGCCGCCGCTTTGGCGAGGCTTGCAGTAGATCCGTGCCGTCGTACTCGACGGTGCCGTGCACGGCCGTGGTGCGTGACGGGGCCACCAGCCCCATGATCGTCCGGCCGAGCACGGACTTGCCGGAACCCGACTCGCCCACGATGCCGAGCGTTTCACCGGCCTGCAGATCGAAGGAGACGCCGGCGACGGCGGGGACGGCGCCGCGCGCGGTCTGGAACACCGTCCGCAGGTCGCGGACGTGCAGCAATGGTTTGATCACAGTTTCACCTGCCGGGTGTCCCACACCTTGCGCAGCCGTTCACCGATGAGGTTGAACGAGAAGACGGTGAGGAAGAGGAAGAAGGCGGGCACGATCACCAGGAAGGGATACTGCTCCATCTTGCCGTCCTGGCCTTCGGCGATCATGTTCCCCCAGGTGGGCTGGGGCGGCCGGATGCCGATGCCGAGGAAGCTCAGCGACGCCTCCGCCACGATGAGCGCCGAGATGTAGATCATCCCGAGCGGAATGATGGCCAGGGCCACGTTGGGCAGGAGCTCCCGCAGGATGACCCGGCTCCGCCGGGCTCCCAGCGCCCGCGCCACCGTCACGTACTCCCGCTGGGACAGCGCCAGCGTCTGCGCGCGGGCCACCCGGATCATGCCCGGAACGGCCACCAGCGACAGGGCGATCACCATGTTCTGCGGCGTCGGCCGCAGCACGCTGGCCAGGGCGATCAGCATGATGAGGGTCGGCACGGCCAGCAGCGAGTTCGTGAGCACGCCGATCACCACATCCACCTTGCCGCGCAGGTAGCCCGCGGTGATTCCCACTATCCCGCCGACGGCCATGCCGATCAGTACGGCGCTGATGCACACCACCAGGGAGATCCGCGCCCCGTAGATCACCCGGGCGAGGAGGTCCAGGCCGAGCGCGTTGGTGCCCAGCGGATGCGCCGAGGCGAGATCGGGGGGCGCGTAGATCGGCTCGGCCAGCGTCAGCGCGGAGTCCTGATGCTCACCGAGCGGCAGCAGCGGCGCCACCAGCGCCACCACCGCCAGCGTGAGCAGCCAGAGTCCGCACATCAAGGTGAGCACGTCGAAACCGGCGCCGCGGGGCCGGGTCTCGGCGGCCGGACCGGGCGGCGCGGTCGTCGCGCCGGCCGCTGGAGGAGTGATGGCCGAGATGGGCTCAGTTCTGGGCACGGCGAATCCTCGGGTCGACGATGCTGTACGCGGCATCGACTGCGGTGTTGATCACGACATAGGTAACCGCGATGACGAGCACCGCGCCCTGGACGATCGGCAGGTCGCCCTGCCCGGCGGCGTGCACGACCAGCGAGCCCATGCCCGGCAGCGAGAACAGCGTCTCGACGATGACCGTGCTCCCGATCAGCGAGGCGAGGGCGAGCCCCACGACGGTGATGATGGAGTACGACGACGGGCGGAAGGCGTCGAACAGCATGATCCGCCAGGACGGCATCCCCTTGGCCCGGGAGGCCAGCACGAAATCCTCCTGGAGCGTGTTCACCAGGTCGCTGCGCAGCAGCCGGGTGAAGGTGGGAATCTCCAGTAGCGCGATCGTGAGCACCGGCAGGAACGCGTGGTAGAGGTTGTCCGGCACCGAGTCGGTCAGCCGTACCCAGTGCGCTCGGGGGAACAGCTCGAACTGGTTGACCGCGATCGCGATCAGCAGCAAGCCCGCCACGAAGCTCGGCACCGACAGGATGCCGAAGGTGATCGCGCTGACGATCCGGTCGACCACGCCTCCAGCCCGGTAGGCCGACACCATGGCCAGCGGAATGGAGATCACCAGGGCCAGGATCAGCGCCATCACCGCGAGTTGCAGGCTCACCGGGAAGGCGGACGCCAGGCGGCTCGACACCTCGCTCTGCGGGGGGATCAGCGAGGTGCCGAAATCCCCCCGGATCACCGCGGACAGCCATTCGACATACCTGCTCAGCAGGGGATCGTTGAGTCCGAGTTCCTGGCGCACCTGCTCGTACGCCTCCGGGGGATGGCCCTCGCCCAGGATCGCCACCGCGGGATCACCCGGGAGGAGAGCCGACAGCATGAACGTGCCGAAGCTGACGATCAGCAGCACCGCCAGCAGTTGCGCGGCCTTGCCGGCGGCCCGGCGAGCACGCTTCGGTCTAGGTGCGCGGCGCGGCGCCTCGACGTCGTTGACCATCGCTCTCCTTCTCTGAACGCTCTCCTTCTCAACGTGCGGGTCAGGCCCGCAACGCCCCCATCACGTTCACGGACTTGACTTGGGTGAAGCTGAGGAGCTCGTCGAGACATTCCTCCCGGCCGATGCCGGAAGCCTTGACCCCGCCGTACGGCACGCCGGGGAAGTGCTGGGACGAACCGTTGATCCACACGAAGCCGGCCTCCAGCCGGTGCGCGAGCCGGTGGGCCCGGTTCAGGTCCCGCGTCCACACGCTCGCCGTCAGGCCGAAGTCCAGGCTGTTGGCCAGCTCGACGGCTTCGTCCTCGGTGCTGAAGGTGAAGATGCTGAGCACGGGACCGAAGATCTCCTCGGTGGCCACTCTCATGTGCGCGCTGACCTGGGACAGCACCGTCGGCGGGTAGAAGTAGCCGGAGCCGGTGTCCGCGGGGCCGCCGCATTCGAGCAGCGCCCCGTCGCCGACCGCCTCGTCCACGAGCTCGCGTACGCGGTCGCGTTGCTGGGCTGACACCAGCGGTCCCACCTCGGTGGACTCGTTCAGGGCCGGGCCCACCCGGAGCGCGGCGAACGCGGCCACCACGTCCGCGCGGACCCGATCGGCGATGCTCGTGTGCAGCAGCAGCCGGGAGGTGGAGCCGCAGGACTGGCCGGTGCTCGCGTCCAGGTTCATGCCGCGCACCGCGCTGTCGGCGGCGGCGTCCAGATCCGCGTCCGGGAAGACGATCATCGCGTTCTTGCCGCCGAGCTCCAGGCTGACCGTCTTCACCGCCGACGAGGCGGCGGCGGCCTGGATGGTCCGCCCGGTCCGCTCGCTGCCGATGAAGGCCAGCCGCCGCACCCGGGGATGCGCCACCAGGGCCGCGCCGGTCTCGGGGCCGCGCCCGGTGACCACGTTCACCAGGCCCGGGGGCAGGACCTGCTGGGCGAGCTCGCCGAACCGCAGCGCGGACAGCGGCGTCTGGTGCGCGGGTTTGATGATCAGCGCGTTTCCGGCGAGCAGCGGGGCCGCCGATTTGCCCACCGCGAACATGACCGGGTGGTTGAAGGGCAGGATCCGGCCCACCACGCCGTACGGCTCGCGCCGCGTGTAGTGGAGGTGCTCGGCCGAGGCCGGAATGACCTCGCCGGTCAGCTGCAGCGCCCAGTCAGCGAACATCCGCAGCGAATCGGTCGCCCGCTCGACGTCCAGGGCCATCGAGCGCAGCGGGCTGCCGAGGTCCACGGCGTCCAGGACGGCGAGTTCGAGCGCGTGCTCGTCGATCAGCGTGGCGAGCTCGCGCAGCAGCCGGGCTCGCTCCCGGGGGGCGATCCCGGCCCACTCCGCGCCCGCCTTCGTGGCCGCTCTGACCGCACGGTCGATGTCGTCTTCGTCGCCGTCCGGGACGTACGCGAGGAGGGCCTGCGTGCTCGGGTCATAAGTCGGATATGTACGGCTGGAGACCGCCTCGACGAGCCGGCCGCCGATCGCCAGTCGCCACGGGTGATCGGCGATCTTGTCGACCAGGCTCTTGATAACGAGCTGGTCGATCGCGGTACTCGTCACGGATGAACTCCAGATGATCGTCGGGGAAGGCGGTCAGGCACCGGAACCGGCCAGGGCCCGCGCGCTGAGGTAGCCGAACGTCATGCCGGCGGCCAGGGTCGCCCCCGCTCCCGGATACCCGGTACCGAACGCGCTGGCGGCGACGTTGCCGCAGGCGTACAGCCCGCCGATCGGCCCGCCGAGGGCACGCAGCACGTTCCCGGTGGCGTCGGTCACGGGACCGCCCTTGGTGCCCAACGCGCCCAAGTGGATCTCTACGGCGTAATACGGCCCATCCTCCAGCGGACGCAGATTGCGATGCGGGCTCACCTTGGCATCGCCTCGGTAGGTGTCATAAGGCGATTCGCCCCGATGGAACTCCGGATCCACCCCACGCGCCGAATACTCGTTGTACCGAGCCACCTGATCGACGAGCCCGTCAGCGTCGATCCCGACCTTCTCCGCCAGTTCGGCGATCGTGTCCGCAGTCGGCATCCAGGACGGCGTGGGCGTATCGGGAGTGCAGGTCGCCACCGAATACGACGCCCTGAACCGCTGGTCGAAGATCAGCCAGCAGGGCTGGTTGGCGTAGCGATACTCCTGCGGATCGAAGGTGCTCAGCGCCTTGCACAGGTCGTTGTAGTTCATCGCCTCGTTGACGAAACGACGGCCACGCCGGTTGACCATGATGCCCCCGGGCAGCGCGCGCAGGCTGCTCGTCGGGCGGAACAAGGGCGCGCCGTCATAGGTGTCACCCTTGGCATGAATCGTCGGGGTCCACCAGGCCTCGCTCATGTTGCCGAGCGCGGCACCGACGCCCATCGCCATGCGCAGCCCGTCGCCGGTGTTGGCGGGCGGGCTGGCGGGCGAGTCCATCGGCTTGCCGAGGAACTGGGTGACCAGCTCCTGATCCCACTCGAATCCGCCGGAGGCGAGGACGACGCCACGCCGGACGTCGATCCGCGTCCGCTGGCCGTCGAGGTCGACATCGATGCCGGAGATATTGCCATTCGGCCCAAGGAAGAGTTCCCTGGCGGGGCTGGACACATGGACGCGCACCCCGAGCTTGAGGCATCCGTGCAGCAGCGCTCCCACGAGGGCGGCTCCCATGCCGACGATCCCCCGGGAGACCCGGTCAGCGATCAGCGCCCAGTCCCAGCGATCGAGCGTGTCCTGCCCCCAGGCGTCCACCTCCAGGCGGGTGATCGGTACCCCGCTGTGCGGGGAACGCAGCTTGTCCTTGAAGTCACCGAGCAGGGTGGAGTCGAACAGGTCGCCCTGGATGGTCCGCCCCCCGGCCATCGCGCCCGGCAGGCTCGGCTGGTAGTCGGGGTGATCCAGGTTCGCCTCGAAGCTGATCCCGGTGTGCTCGACCACGGTGTCCAGCATCGGGTTGACCGAATCGAGGAACGTGGTGAGCAGCTTCTCGTCCACCTGGCCCATGGTGATCTCACGCAGGTAGGTCAGGGCCGAGTCGAGGGAGTCGGGCTGATCCGTGTGATACCGATTGGCGGGCGCCCAGATCGATCCGCCCGACACGACGCTCGTCCCCCCGATGACCGGCGCCTTCTCCACGACGATGACCTGCAGGCCCTCCGCCGCCGCCACCAGCGCCGCGGTCAGGCCCGCCGCACCGGATCCCACGACTACGACATCAGTGGTTGTCATGATCCCCTCCAAGGGCGTTCCGGATGCGGGTGCAGATGTCGTCCGCCGCCGGTTTCAACATCGGATTCATGAGTAGTTCGAGCATGGGAGCCATCGGCCCGCCCGGGCTGACCTCCAGCGCGAACGTCAACCGGCTCCGCGCCTCGCCAGTGGGCGGTTGAGCCGCGGGAACCGCGCTGCTCTGGGCGCGGCCGCGAATGATCCGGCTGATCAGGCGGAACCAGAACCGCTGCCATCGGGACGGCGTCACGATCACCGCGGGCACGGGAGCACCATCGTCCGCCGCGTCCAACCGCGCCACCCGAAAGGAGCCGCTACCGGTGAGCCGCTCGGTGAGCCCGGTCAGTTCGAACTCGGCGACCTCATTCGGCACCTGCCTGACCAGATCGACCTGGATGTCCACCTCTCGGGCAAGAATCCCGACATCGCCGCGGAGCGTCCAGATAGTACGGCTCTCGTCAACCACCTGGAGCTTCTGAAAGCCGATCACATACTCGGCCCAGTTCTGGTAGTTCGCCATGTACAGCCACAGCTCCTCGACACCGATGTCGAGGTCAACCGACTGCTGCCCGCCGATCATGTATACGATCCGATCTTGCTGGTACGGACATTCGACCTGAAACCGGGCTGACATCGAAAACGATGACGGCCATGCGGCTGAGCCTAGAGGCGCCCCAGATGACCGGTTCCGGTACACCTGGGCAGTTCTGTTGTCCAGAAGATCGGGCTAAGGGGCCTGCTCGGCGAAACTCCCCGCCGAGCAGGCCGTGACGCTAGCCGACGTGCGGGACCTGCAGGGCCTGCGGGACTTGTGGGACCAGCGGGGCATGCGGGGCATGCGGGACTTGCGGGGCGTTCGACAGCCGCAGGCCGATGGTGGTGGCGGCCGCGGCGGTGCCGATGGCGATCATCCACCCCCAGGGCCCGAGCGGGCGGCAACCGAACAGGGTGCTCACGCCAGGGATCGTGACGATCAGAGCGAGGGCGCCCAGGGAGACGGCCCCGGCCGCCAGGATGGTCCGGTCGCCACGACTGATCGTCATCGTCTGCATCAGCTGCGCCGACACCAGCGCGACCAGGGCGACCGTGCTGGTGTTCCAGCGCGGGCCGATCATGCCGTCGAGCAGCGCGGCCGCGGTGGCGGCCGCGGCGGTGACGCCCGCGCGGAGCGTGATGTCGCGGCCCAGCGGCTCGCCCAGGGAAGCCTCGGGGCCTTCGGCCAGCAGCTGCTCGGGGCTGGTTCCGGCCGGGGGCCGTACCGCCACCGCCAGCGCCGGAAGCATGTCGGTGAGCAGGTTGACCAGCAGCAGCTGGCGGGCGTTGAGGGCGGCCGTGCCGCCCAGGGCGCCCGCGCCGACGGTGTAGGCGACCTCGCCGAGGTTGCCGCCGAGCAGGATGGCCAGGGCGTCGCGGACCGAGGTCCACATGGCGCGGCCTTCGGCGATCGCGTCGGTGATGGTCTCGATGCGGTCGTCGGTGACCACCACGTCGGCCGCGCCGCGAGCGGCCTGGGTCGCCCCCTCGCCGAGAGCGATGCCCACGTCGGCGAGGCGGATGGCCGGGGCGTCGTTGGCGCCGTCGCCGGTGACCGCGACCACCCGGCCGCTGTCGCGGAAGGCCTTGACGATGCGTACCTTGTGGGCGGGGGTGGTCCGGGCGAACACCGCGACCTCCGGCAGCACCTCGGCCAGTTCCGGATCCGACAGGGCGTCGAGATCGGCGCCGGTGAGGATCCGGCCTCCGTTGAGGGCGTTGAGCTCGGCGGCGATCGCCTCGGCGGTGCTGGGGTGATCCCCGGTGACGATGACGTGCCGTACCCCGGCTTGCTGCAGGCGGGCCACGCCCATCGCGGCGGTCGCCCGGACCGGATCGGCCAGGGCGAGCAGGCCGAGCAGGGTCAGCCCGTCGATGCGTGACTCGTCCAGGTCGCGACGGTTGGAGGCGGGCCGCTCGGCGACCGCGAGCACCCGGTAGCCCTGGCGCGCCAGCCGGTCCACATTCTGGTAGAGCTCCTCGCGCTCCTTGTCCCCGAGCGGCACCTCGGCGCCGTCGATCAGCCAGCGCGCGCTCCGCTCCAGCACGATCTCGGGTGCGCCCTTCACGCTCAGCCGCTGCTCGCCGCCGTCCACCTTGCCGAGGGCGGCGTGGTAGCCGCGCCCGGGCTCGAACGGCATCTCGTCGACCAGCTGCCAGGCGCCGATGCCGACGTCGGCGCGGGCCGCGCCGTCCACCACGGCCCGGTCGGTCGGGTGTGGCAGCGCGTCGCCCGGCGTCGGGCAGGCGCGTACGGCGGTGACCAGCACGCGGCGCAGCTCTGGAGTGAGCCGGGAGAGGGGCGAGTCGGCCCGCCCGTCGCTCACCCGGCGCAGCCGGATACGCCCCTCGGTCAGGGTGCCGGTCTTGTCGAAGCACAGCACGTCCACCCGGCCCAGCGTCTCGATCGTGCCGGGGTTGCGCACCAGCACGCCGCGCTTGGACAGCCGTTTCGCCGACGCCAGCTCGGCCACCGTGGCGACGAACGGCAGCCCCTCCGGCACGGCGGCGACCGCCAGACTCACCCCCTGCCCCAGAGACGCGCCGAGCGTGCGCCCGCGCAGCAGGTCCAGCACGATCAGCAGGCCCCCGGCGCCCAGCGACAGCGGCAGGATCCGCCGGGTGAGCTCGTTCAGCCGGGCTTCCACGCCCCCGGCCGGCGGACCGTCCATGGCCGTCCTGGCGCTGCGCCCCGCCTCGGTCGCCTCGCCGGTGGCCACCACCACGCCGACCCCGGAACCGGCCGCGACGATCGTCCCCTGGTACGCCATGGAACGCCGGTCGGCCACGGTGTCGGCGGACACCGGGCGGGCGGTCTTGGGCACCGGCAGCGACTCCCCGGTGAGGGCGGACTCGTCCACCTCCAGGTTGTCGGCCTCGATCAGCCGGCAGTCGGCCGGCACGGAGTCACCCGCCTCCAGCTCGACCACGTCCCCGGGGACCAGGCGGTCCGCCGGCGTCTCGAGCATCTGGCCGTCGCGGCGCAGCCGGGCCTGTACGGCGGTGGTGGTCAGCAAGCTGTGCAGCGCGCGGTCGGCGCCCTGCCGCTGCACGCCGCCGATCAGCGCGTTCACCCCGAGCACGCCCCCGATGAGCGCGGCGTCCGCCACCGAGCCCACCACGGCCGAGACCGCGGCCCCGGCCGCCAGGACCGGAGTGAGCGGATTGGCCAGCTCCTCGCAGAAGATCTTGAAAAAGCCGGGCGGGCCGCCATTGGCAGGGGGAGCGACCCGGCGGAGTTCGGCCTCGCCGTCCGGCAGCCCTTGAATAGTCGTGCGCAACCGGTCGAGCACGGCTCCGACCGGCATGATGTGCCAGGGCGTGGGGTCATGCGGGATCGGCGCGGGCCGCCGGAGCATCTGCCGCGCCGTCCACATGCCCGTCGCGAGCGCGATTCCCGCCGCCAGGTTGACCGTCACGAAAGCCGTGCGGCCGCCGCCGGGCGTCGCCAGGCCCAGCAGCACCGCGCAGCACGAGCCGGCCAGCGCGAGCCGCACGCTGCGCTTGCTGGTCTGCCGGGCCGCGCCGGCCGTGCCGAGCAGCAGCACCGCCCCGGCCAGGTCGCAGCTCACATCGGCGGTCCACCGCTTGTGCTTCGCCGAGGCGATGCCGACGCCGAGGTCCGCGGCGGCCAGCGCCGCCCGGCCGGCGGCCGAGACCACCGCCACGCCATGCCCGTCGACCTGCAGGGCGCGCACCTCCGCGGCGAGCCGCCGCCCACCGGTGAGGGTGCCGGTCACGCCGAGCCGATGCCCCGCGTCTCGCGGTCCACCGGCCAGCAGGACGGTCCCCGCCGATCCGGCCGCCTCGATCAGCGCCTTGGCCAGGGGGTGCAGTTCGGCGATCATGGCCACGTGGGCGACGGTGCGCCCGTTCCTGGTGAGCGTGAGCGTGTCGTGCTGCGTCCCGCTCGGCTCGACGGCCCAGGCCGCCTGCTTGCGCCGTTGCCATGGATCGGCCGGATCGACCAGTTCATGGATGACCGCGTGCACCTCCGCGGGATCGTCGTCCGGGCCGAGCTCGGACACGCGGTGCACCGACCAGTTCCCGGTCAGCAGCGTGTCGGCGTCGACGACCACGGTGTCTATCCGGTCCAGGCGGCGCAGCGCCCGGTGGTCCAGCACCAGCACGTCCCGCTCGGCCAGGCCCCGGCCGAGCTCGGCGCCGAAGCCGTCCCGGCCCAGCCGCGCGGCCTTCGGCGCGGCCGCCCCCAGGAAGGCCAGGTCACGTCCGGGAACGCGGCTCAGGATGGCCGTCAGGCCGTACGCCGCGAAGGCCACGGGAATGGCCCGGTCGCTGTAGCTCTCGATCGGGCCCGGCGGAAGCGGGACCGGGCGGTCGAGCCGCACGCGCGGCTCGGAGCGGTGCGAGACGGCGTTGACCGCGGCCCTGGTCCAGGCGTGGTGGTGGGCCCGGGATTCGGCCAGCAGCAGACCGGCGCCGGCGGTGTCGATCAGCTGGCCCACGGGGCGGAACGACAGCACGTTGGCGAGCGTGGTCGAGATCCCGAACAGGGCGTCGGTGGGTTGTTCCCCGAACCGCCTGGCCAGCACATTCCGCAGCCACGGGTAGGAGTCGGCCAGGGCGACCGCCAGCGGCACCGCCGGGGGCAGCCCGCGTACACCCGCCAGGCGGCCGGCTGCCGACACTCCCAGCCCGGCCAGCCGTACCCCGAATCCGAGCATTGCCGCGGGCGCGTCCGGCAGCGCCACCCCGCCGGCGTATGGCGCGTTGTCCAGCGCGTGCTCGCGCTCCACCTCTTCGATCAGCCCGATCAGGCTGTCCTCGTCGAGCGCCTCGCCCGCCAGGAAGACGTATCCCAGCGCCCGGTTGACCTCGGTCCGCGTCACCCCGCCGGTCGCCTTGAGGCGCCGTTCGAGTGCTTCGACCGCGGGCTCCATGCCAGGCAGGTGCAATCCCCGCACGTGGACGCAGAGGCCGCCCGCTTCGGCCGGCCCGCTGCGCCGCCCGCGTCGACGGCCCGGGACCGGCAGGGAATCCACCATCGTGCCCAGCCTGCTGGCTTCGCCCCGGACCAGCTCGGGAACCGGCAGCCATCGCACCATACCGATGGCCAAAGTCAGCATCTGCCCGAACATGCCACGACCCCCCAAGACACCGAAGCTCTCGGGGGAAGATTTCTGATGTTAGGCCATACGAAAGGCTCGCCAGGCGATCTACCCGGCGAATCCTTCAGGGTTGGCGCAATGATGACACTTGTCACCCATGCCCTTGAAGCGGACAGGGTGGGTGAGACGGCTCTAGGCGGTCGCGGGGCCGCACTTCGGGGCGAACTGCCGCACGGCGGTCTGGATCAGAACCTGGACCAGGTGGGCGACGAACGCCTCGAGCGCGATGACCGCCGCCTTGGCGAGCAACGAACCAAGGAAACTGGGCATTGGGGACCTCTCATAGACGACGTGACATTTTCTACCACAGTTCACCCAAAAAGAGGACATAATCTTCATGCATCTGTACGTGCGGTGAACATCCGGTGACCTCTTGGGTCGGGCTGGTACGGCTGCGTCTGTGCTGGTCCAGGGTCATTGAACCCCGATATTTCGGCATATACGACCTCAAAAGTGAACGTTGATCATGCTCTTCCGGGTCCACGCGGGAACGATCGCAGAGTGTCGCAATCGATGGGGGAAGAGGGGGCTATGACTGTCACCGAGACCAAGAACCGGTCGATGAAGGGCACCGTCGAGAAGGCTTCGATGGCGAAGGGAGGGCCGGACGAAGAGCTGCTGGAGCTCAACCTGCCGATGGTCAGCCTCCAGGTGCACCGGCCGCACATGCACGTCCCGCACATGGACACCTCGTGGGCCGAGCGCATGATGCGGACCGGAAGGGCGGCGATTCCGCCGCCGGAGCAGCTGGTCTACTACGGCGGACTCGGCGTGCTCGCCGTCCTCGGCGCGGTCGAATGGCCGATCGCGGCGGCGATCGGGGTAGGAACCATGATCGCGTCCCGGGCCGCAGGCGGCGCGAAGATGGCCAAACCGATGGCCAAACCTGCCGCGAAGCCCGCACCACCGGCGAAGACGCCGGCACGGCCGACCGCCAGAGCGAAGGCCGCCACGAGGCGCGTCCGCAAAACCGCGTGACGCCGGGTCGAACGGCACAGGCGTGCCCGCGAACCTGGGTGACGCCGGGTCGAACGGCACGAGGCGTGCCCGCGAACTTGCCTGATGCCGGGTCGAACGGCATGAGGTCTGTCCGTAAGTAGGCCTGACCGCTGGCCGATGGAGCGGCCCTGGCGGGGACGCCGCTGTGGTCGTCCCCGCCCTTCGCTTGATCGTTATGCCCGGGTGAGCTCGACGCACTGCTCCTGCCCGAGAACCGTCGCGCACATCGTGATCCTGTTCTGGTCGATCACCCGCCATCGCGCCGGTACGGGATTCTGCGGCTCGCACGTGCCGAGATCGATGAAATACAGCGAACCGGTGTAGTCGGGATCGCGGCCCTTGACCGTCCAGGTCCGGGTGCCCGCGCTGACCGTGCAGTCGTCGGTGACGGTCAGATCGTCGGCGAGCGTGCCCGCGTAGGCCTGCTCGCCGGTGGCCGTCACCTCGACGACCGAGGCGGGCTCGCCGGACTGCCACCGGCCGAGGATGGCGGGTTCGGCCGAGGGCAGCGTCTTGTCGTCGCGGCCATCGCTGCCCACCGGGCGGCGGATGCCCTTGCCGGTGTCCACGTTCAGCAGGGAGAACGCGCGGATCCGCCGCTTCGGCGGCTTGACCCGGGTCGCCTTGCGCTTGTCGAACCGCAGGCGCCACTCGGGCTGGACGATGATGTCCGGCTGGACGTCGTCCAGGGTCGCCTGGGGCTCGGCCAGCGGGTTGCCGCAGTTGCACTTCACGACCGGCTGGCCCTGGTCATCGGCCAGCACGCCGATGCCCGCCTGGAGCAGGGCATCCACCGCCGTGCTCACCCCGCCGGCGAAGCCGTGGTTGCGCACGAGGGTGTCGTTTCGCAGGATCACCGGGGTCAGTTTCTTGATGTAGTCGCGGATGCCCTTGACGGGGATCTTCCGCACGGCAGCCCAGGCGGTCGCCTTCGCGAGGTTCCTGGGATCCGTGAGGAATCTCGTCAGCAGGGCCTTGTCGCAGGTTCGCTTGCGTAGCGAGCCGCCGTACAGGCCGGGGGTGTCGCCAGGGCGGAGACCACCGGTGGGTCCCGGCGTGATGGGCTTCTCGGGGATCGGCAGTTCGAAGAACGGATCCTCGCCGATGGTCTCGACCGCGATGGCGATGATCTCGACACTTTTCGCAAGGGCCACGCAGCCCGTGGAGAGCAGCAATAGAAGCACGGTCAGTGCCGCGGCTGTTTTTCTCATGCCTCAAACGCTCCGCCGCGGCAGCGCGATCAGCCTGAGTAGTTCATTACTCAGAAATTCAGGCGGGGAGCACGATTGAGCCGACGCGCCGGCCGTCGTAGTGCACGGAGAGTAATCAATCCGAGCCCTACACATTGACAAAAGGGCTGGCTGATCAGTTACAGATTGGCGAATATGACGCCGTCCGGGGGATAGCCGTGTTGAGTGTTAGCCGTTTGATTCCGAGGTTCCTGGCTGGTTCGGCGGGGAGTGCACGTGCGGCGTTTGCAATTGGCCATGGTGATGATGGCCGTCGCCGGGCTGACGATGACAGGCAACGTCGCGGCCAATCAGGTTCTCAACGACGGGCAGTTGAGCTGGACATGGGCGTACCTGGCATTCGCGTGCACACTCACCGGAATGTGGGTCGCCGTCGTCAGCCAGCCGGCCAGCCCGTCGGGGGAGCGGATGCCCTGGCTGCCGCATCGGGCTTATCGGCGGCAATTGCTGACGTCCGTCGCCCGGATGGAGACGGTGGGGGTGTCCACCTCCAGCGTGTACGTGCTGCGGTCACGGCAGGTGTATGTGGACCTGGCCCTGTGCCCGCGCCCGCAACAGGACATCGCCGGCGACACGGGGGTTGTCTCCCGTGACCAGGCGGCGAGGCTGAAGCGGGCCTCGCTGCGGGAATTCATCGACCAAGGAGGCCCGGGGCATGTCTTCGCGGTGATCGGCCGGCCGGGATCGGGAAAGACCACCTTGCTCCGGCACGAGGCGATGGCGATGTGCCAAAGCCGATCGGGGTGGCGTAAACAACTGCCCGTCCTGCTCTACCTGCGCGATCACACGAAGGAACTATTGAGCGAGGATCCCGCCGACCTGCCGGATATCGCGGTAGCGGCGAGTTGGTTGCACAAAATGATCCCGGCCTGGTGGCTCGCCCGCCAGCTCGACCGGCGCAATTGCGTGGTCCTTTTCGATGGGCTGGATGAAATCGCCGACGAGGATCACCGCAAGCGCCTCGTCTTCTGGGTGAGCAAGCAGATCGCCCGCTATCCCAGGAGCACGTTCGTCATCACCTCACGCCCCTATGGCTACTTGTCCAACCCGCTCCCCAGCGCGGAGGTCCTCCAGGTTCAGCGGTTTACCGCCGACCAGATCTCCCAGTTCCTGCACCGCTGGTACCACGCGGTCGAGCATCGTGCGCGCCACGACCCGGAGGCCGGCCATTCCCCGGAGTCGGCCGAGGACATCAGGCGGATGTCGGAGGAGAAGGCCGAGGATCTCCTCACCCGGCTGCGCCGCCAGCCCGCTCTCTACGATCTGGCCGCGAACCCGCTCCTGCTCACCATGATCGCGAACGTGCACTACTACCGGGGCGCGCTGCCCGGAACCCGGGCCACCCTCTACGCCGAGATGTGCGACTCGCTCCTGCACCGCCGCCTGGAGGTCAGGAACCTGACCGACCTCACCGGCCTGGACGGTCCGCGCAAGGCCATCGTCATCGAATATCTCGCGCTCCACATGATGTGCGCGCACGTGCAGAGCATCACCGCCGACGAAGCCCGAGCGGCGATCGAGGAACCCCTGAAAGCCGTCTGCGAGGAAGGGGCCGTCTCTCCTGACCTGTTCCTGGCCGAGATCTGCAAGACCGGCGTGCTCGTCGAGCGCGAACGCGGTGTGTACGCCTTCGCCCACCTCACCCTGCAGGAGTTCCTGGCCGCCGCGCTCATCAGGGAACAGCCCGACCGCCAGGCCCTGCTCATCGACAACGTGGACAACCCGTGGTGGCGGGAGACCACGCTGCTCTGGGCGGCGGACGCGGACGCCACCGGCCTCATCGAGACCTGCCTGGCCACCGGCACCATCCGCGCGCTGACGCTCGCCTTCGACTGCGCGGGCAACAACCCTCGCCAGATCCAGCCGGCCACCCGAGCCCGGCTCAACCAGATCCTCACGGTCGAGGACGCCCGGCCCGAGCACCAGAGGCTGGTCGCCGCTGTGATCGCCGCCCGGACGCTTCGCGAGGTCATCTGGCTCGACGACGCGACCGCGGTGTGCGCCAACCCCGTCACGCGCGAGCTTTGGGATCGGTTCGCCCAGCATGAGCGGACGCACGGGTGGCATCCGCCCACCCAGACCGCCCCGGCGGGCGGCTTCGCCGTCGGGGTGCTGGCCGACGACGCGCGCCGGTTCGTGAGCTGGCTCAACGGTCTTTTCGACGACGGCACGAGTTATCGTCTGCTCGTCCCGGCCGAGGCCACCCACACCAACATCAAGCTGATCCCCTCAACCGCCATCCACACCCTGTGGATAAAGGACAAGAGGGAACTTCGACTTCACCAGCCGGAGTCCGTCGCCTGGCCGTACGCCCCCACGATGGCGCAGCTCACGCGGTTTCCCGGTGCCATTCTCGAGCACGGCCATCTGTTCATCCGGATGATCCAAACCGGGGCGAGCCTTGCGGATCTGCGCCGATCGCTGACCTACACGCACATCCTTCTCACCGAGCATCCGCACACGCCGCTCCGGCAGTTCCTCCTCGCCATCGACATCGTCGAGAACCTTTCCCGCAGCTCTGATCGGGCCGACTACTTCCGTATCCACGCACGAATCGGCGCGCTCAAGCTCGACCGTGCGCCCGCCCGCGACCTGGCCGGCGCCTTCAACCAGGAGCAGAGTCGAGAGCGGGTGCTCGGCCTCGCCCGGGCTCTCGCCCAAGATCTTTCCCGTGATCTTGACCTGGCCCTCCTCCTCGCCCTCGATCGCACCTTCGACCTCGATCACGCCCTCGACCTCGCCCTGGACCGCACTCTGCACCGGGGGATCGGTCCCGACCGGGTGCTCGCTCTCGATCGCATCCTGGACCGCATCCTCGAACAGGAGTACGTCCTGGACGAAGGGCCCGCTCTCGACGCCGATCCCGACCTGTTCCTGGATCTGTCGATCGGGCTGAAGCCCGATCGCGCCTATGCTCGCGCGATCGCCCGGGCATTCGGCCCCAGCCAGCAATTCAGATCAGCGAGAAAGCTCCTGGCGATGACCGTCGCCTGCGGCGTTCTCCGGCGGGGGGCCTGCACCGGCTCCTCCCGCCGTTCCGGCAGATCCTTCGCGGATTCCCTCACCGATCTGCTGTGCTCGTCATTCCCCGCCATGGCGCGCTCCGCCGAGGACCCCGCCAGCGAGCTACGCGACATACTGAGCCGGCTGAGCCCGCAGTGCCGCGCCGATCCGCATCTCGCGATATTGATCGAGAACGCCCAGCGTCTGATCGATCCGCTCCTGAATCGCAGCGCGCCCCTCAGCCGGAGTGTTCTCATCTCGGCCGCCACCGCGCTGCTGGCCGGTCTCGCCATCCTGCGCACCCTGCCGGGAGAACAGAAACCCGCCGAACGCCTGGCAAGAGTCCTGGGCACCCTGATCGTCCTCGCCGAAGACCAGGACCCCCGGCCGCCCAACGAGATTCTCCTCCTAGCCCCTATCTCCTGAAGCCCCTGATAGGGGGCACGGCCCGGCGCCGCCGAGTACGGTGTACGGCTGGACGAGGGTGAACTCGCAGGCGGGGATGCTGCTCTCCACGCCGAGGTCGGGGATGGTGAGGATGGTCATCGGCTTGTCCTCGGCGATGTGCGACCCGGTGTAGTCGACCGTTCCCGTCACGCCGGGGTGGGAGCCTCGGGTGAACTCCTCGACGAGAAGGGCGCGGTCGAACGGACGCGAGGTGTCCCTGGGGGTGACCGGGGTGAGCTTGCGTGCCGCCGTGACGAGCAGCATCGTCGCGTCGTAGGCGGTGCCGACCCGCTCGCCCGCCCACAGCAGCCCGTTCGGCAGCCCGGTCAGGGCAGGTTTGACGTGGTCGGTGTAGACCGGGTGGTAGCCCGAGCAGAACTTTCGCAGCGAGCGGTCTGCGGCCGTCCGGCATCGCCGGGTAGTAGAGCTTGACCTTCGTGGCGCCCACCACCCGGCTGGCGAAGTCCAGGATGGTCAGCGCCTCCTGCCGGTTGGCGGCGACCATCTGGAAGTAGTACTGCGGTGAGTTCCGGCCGAAATCGTCGGCGGACAGGGTCGTGGCGATCGTCGGGATGCCGGCCTGGCCGAGCAGGCGGACGGCCTCCTAGGTGGCGGCCACGCTCCGGTCCGGGCCGATCACGCCCAGCATCGTCGGGTCGTCGCGGAAGAGCGGCACCAGCATGTCCGAGACGACCCGGACCGCCTCGCTCATCCGCTCGCCGCCGTTCGCCACGACGACCCGCAGCAGCGGTCCGGGGGATTTGAGGTTGTTCTGCTCGCGCTGCGCGACCAGCGCGCTCTCCAGTACCTCCGCCGAGGCCCAGTCGGTGTCCTCGTCCGCGATGCTGCGGGTCAGCCCGAGGAAGTAGACGACGCCGATGAGGGGCTTGGTGTTCTGGCTGTCGTGGAAGAGTTCGTCCGCGATCGCGTTCTTCTTCAGGTCATTCCGTCGCCCGACGGTCAGCCGCAGGGCGAAGGAGAGGAAGTCCTTGCCCTTCTGCGGTTTCAGCACTTTCTGGCTCATCAGCCAGCATCTCCCGGCCAAGCCCGGGCACGCCGAGGGCCCACAGCCAGAACCGCAGCAGCGGGGCCACGTAGGTCACCAGCGCGAACAACGCCTGGGTCGGGCTCGCGCCGCCGGCGACCGGACCGATCATGTCGAGCCCGTTCGCCGTTCTGTGCTTCCGCCGCGTCACCCGCCGTCCCGGCCGGGCGATCCTCCTTGCGGACCTTGACGAGGACTGCTGCGATCACCTCGGGCCAGCCGGTTGAGGATCCAGAGCACGGGCAGGAACAGCACCGCGGCGTTGATCATCATCAACGGCCAGCCGGTGAGATCCACCGTGAAGCCGAGAAGGGCAGGTCCCGCAGCGCCACCGGCGGCATAGGCGATGGCATACAGCCCGGTGTAGAGGCCGGTGACCGAGGTGGTGCTCGCCGCGTTCCACAGCGCGATGATCGCGTTGACGGCGAACGCCGCGAATCCCATCGCCGCGATCGCGAGACCGACCACGGTCATCGGGACGGTGTGCAGGAGGCCGCCGAAGAGCAGCCCACCGAGGAACACCAGCGCGCCGAACCAGATCATCCGCAGTTGGCCGACCCGCTGCGAGAACAGCGCGATCGGTGCCGCCACCACGAAGAACGCGAACGCGCCCGCGATCCCGAGGCTGCCTGCCGTGCCACGCGAGATGTCCAGCACCTCGATCGCGTACGGGGTGAACAGTGACCGCAGCCCTTGCCAGGTCGCGTTGTAGCCGAAGACACCGACCAGGATCAGGAGCCGGGCCCGGTCGGGGCTCTGGACGATCTCCCGCAGGACGTGCCGCATCTTCGGAATCCGACCGGCGCCCGCGCCCTCGGCCGCCGTCGGATGCTGGCGGCGCAGGCCGGCGGACGCGGTCCAGAGCGCGGCGACGAGCAGGACGGCCGGGATGGCGAACGCCAGTTCGATGTGCTCATCGACGAGCGTGAGGCTGATGAGCGCGGCGACGACCACGGTGAGCGCCACCGCGAGCTTCGCGAAACCGTTCGCGGTGCTTCGCTGGGGCGGCGGGACGAAGTCGGCGAGTTGCGACTCGACGACCGGCCGGAACGAGTTGGCGATGAACGCGAAGCCGACGATGAGAACGATGAGGACGGGAAGGCTCGACGCCCACGGGAGGAAGACCAAGGGGACGGCGGCGAGGGGAGCGCCGACGACGATGAAGATGAGGCGGTTGCCGTGCCTGGCCCGATGGCGGTCCGACAGGTACCCCATCCAGGGCTGCACGAACACGCCGAGCACGTTGTCGATCCCCATGATCAGGCCGATGAGGCCGGCGCTCGTCACGTACCGGCGGAGCTCGGCCGGTACCTGGGCGTCGTAGAAGTTCCAGATCAGCTCCTGCCCGAACACCGCGGTGGCGATGAGGAGAACGACGCGCTTGCGGATCCGGGGCTGCACGTCGTATTCGCGCACCAGGGCTCCTTTGTTTCAAAATATGAATCATTGCCATCAGATAGTGGGACTTTGGCAGGACTCACTTGGAAGCGTCAAGGGTGTGAGGAGGCACGTTGACGTGGAAGCAGGGAGGTCGTAGTTTCAGATACTGCAAAATAAACGCTGAAAATTGGAAGGAGTGGTTTGGTGAGCCAGCTCACCGAGGGGGGCGCCACCGCACGCCGTGCCCTCCGTCTTCTGGAGGCGCTCGCCGCGTCCGGGCCGTACCCTTCGCTGGACCAACTCGCCGCGTCGACCGGTCTGAGCAAGAGCACCGCGTACCGGCTGCTGCGGGTCCTGCAGGAGGAGCACTACGTCGAGCGCGCCGAGTCGGGCGGATACCGGCTTGGCAGCCGGATGGTCGGGCTCGCCGCCGCCGCGCTCCCGGAGCTGGATCTGTACGCCGCGGTCCGGCCCGTCCTCACGCGGCTGGCACAGCTTTCGCAGGAGACGGTGACGCTGCACCGGCGCGCCGGGGACCTGGCGATCCTGGTCCTCGCGGCGGAGAGCGAGGAGTTCTCGCTGCGACGTGTGGCGCGGATCGGTGAGGCGACGCCGCTCATCCGGGGTGCCGCGGGCACGGCGATCCTGGCGCAGGCCGACGAATCCGATCGCCGCGCGATCATCGAGCGCAATGTCACGCCGTCCGAACGCACCGCGCTGGAGACCCTCCTGGCTGACGTACGGCACCGCGGCTTCGCCGTCTCCACCGGCGCCAACCACCCCGGCGTCCATGGCCTGGCCATTGCCGTGCCGTCGACCGCCGCGAGCGCTCGGGCGATCTCCATCGCGATCTCAGGCCCGGGCTTCCGCTGGACGGGGGAGCGCATGGTGCGGTTCGCCCCCCACCTGCGGGAGGCCGTGGCCGAGCTCTCCCTCCTGTTCGAGGAGCAGCGGGAGCGGGAAGTGATGTCGTGAGCACCGGCGTCGAGGTCACCGGGCCGCTGACCGCCTGGGTTCACGCGCTGACCCTCGCGGATGTGCCCGCCGCTGTCCGTGAACGCGCCAAGCACCTGCTGCTCGACGGTGTCGGCTGCGCGCTGATCGGTGCGCAGTTGCCGTGGTCGCGGGTGGCGACGGACGCGGTGATCGCCCTGGAGGGGGCCGGTGACGCCGTGATCATCGGCACCGGGCGGACCACGAGCCCTTCGGCCGCGGCGGTGCTCAACGGAACCTTCGTGCAGGGCTTCGAGCTCGACGATTTCCACCCGCTGGCCCCGCTGCACAGTAACTCCCTCATACTGCCGTCGCTCATGTCCACCGCCGAGACGCTTGACGGAGTCAGCGGCGCGCAGGCCCTGCTCGCCGCGATCGTCGGGTTCGAGGTGGGTCCCCGCGTCGGCCTGGCGCTGCACGGGGCCCAGATGCTTTCGCGCGGATGGCACTCCGGTGCGGTGTTCGGGACGCACACCAGCGCGATGGCGGCCGGCAAGTTGCGCGCCCTCGATCCCGCCGGTCTGGAGGACGCGCTGGGCCTGGCGGGCACGCAGTCGGCGGGGCTGATGGCCGCGCAGTACGAGGCGATGTCCAAGCGCATGCACCATGGTTTCGCCGCACGCGCCGGGTTCTACGCCGCCGGGCTCGCCGCCGCCGGATACACGGGGATCAAGCGGGTCTTCGAGCGCGAGTACGGAGGATTCCTCGCCGTGTTCGGCGAGGGGCACGACCCGCGGCCGCAGCAGATCACCGCGGAGCTTGGCACGAGGTGGGAGACCTCGACGATCATGGTGAAGTCCTATGCCGCGATGGGCGGCCTGCACGGGGCGATCGACGCCGCGCGGGCCCTGCTCGACCAGGGGCTGGACCCGGAGGCAATCGCGCGCATCGACCTCACCGTCGGGCACGCGGTCTACCACCACGGGTGGTGGCGGCCTGAGCGGCCGCTCACGGCGGTCGGCGCGCAGATGAACATCGGGTACGCGACCGTGGTGGCGCTGCTCGACGGCAACGTCCTGCCGGAGCAGTTCACCCCCGAGCGCATCGACGCCGACGACGTCTGGACGTTGCTGGAGCGTACCCACGTCCATCTCGACGAGACGCTGACGGATGCTCCCATGACCCGGCGGTTCAGGACCGTCCTCCGCGTGACGCTCGACGACGGCTCGGTGCTGGAGAAGTCCGTCGACGCGCCGCACGGCAGCCCGCTGGATCCGGTGACCAACGACGAGGTCGTCGCGAAGTTCCGGGCGCTCATGGAGCGCGTCATCGACGAGCCCCGCGCCCGGGCGATCGAACGCGCGGTGTTGGCGCTGGAGGATCTCGACGACCTCGGCCTTCTCGCGGACCTGCTCGCATCCCCGGTCGCCGGCGCGCTCGACTCGAACGGAAGGACCGGACATTGAACATGAGCACCGCGCGGGCTCGCCTGCGCACCATGATCGAGGCCGGTGACCTCGTCGTCGCCCCCGGCGTCTTCGATGGCATCTCGGCCTCCATCGCGGCTCGTACCAGGCAGGACGCCGCCTACCTCACCGGCGCCGGCGTCGCCGCGTCCGGGTTCGGGCTCCCGGACGTCGGGCTCGTCACGCAGACCGAGATGGTGGAACGCGCGCGGATGATCGTGCGCGCGTGCGGCGACCTGCCCGTCATCGCCGACGCTGACACCGGATACGGAGCGCCGATGAACGTCGTGCGCACCGTCCGCGAGTACGAGGCCGCGGGCGTCGCCGCCATCCAACTGGAGGACCAGGCATTCCCCAAACGCTGCGGGCACCTGCCCGACAAGGAGCTGGTGAGTGCCGACGACTTCCTCCGCACGCTGGCCGCCGCGCTGGACGCTCGGCAGGACCCCGATCTTCTCGTCATCGCGCGCACCGACGCGCGCGCCGTCCTGGGTCTCGACGAGGCGATCAGGCGCGCCAACGGGTACGCCGCGGCCGGCGCCGACGTCGTCTTCGTCGAGGCGCCCGAAGGCGTCGGCGAGCTCGAACGGATCGCGCGCGAGATCACGGCGCCGAAGCTCGTCAACCTGGTCCTCGGCGGCTTGACTCCGCTGGAGTCCGTCGGCCGGCTACGCGAGCTCGGCTACGCGATCGCCATCCACCCGGCCAACGCCCTCGCCCACGCCGCGCTCGGCATGCTCAACGCCCTCTGCGAGCTGTCGGGCGAGAACGTCGCGGACCACCTTCCCACCAAGCCGTCGGAATTCTTCGACCTCGTCGGGATGCGCGAGTGGGCGGCCATCGGCGAGCGCTACCGCACCCCGAGCCGGGAAGGAGCCTGACCCATGGGCATGACCATGATCGAGAAGCTGCTGGCACGCAAGGCGGGTATCCCGCGCGTCCAGGCCGGGGACACTGTCGTCGTCGACGTCGACATGTGCGTCCTCATCGACCTCCAGTTCGCCACCACCTGGGTGCAGCCGGTGCGGATCGCCGACCCCGAACGCGTCGCAGTCGTGATGGACCACGCCGTCCCGGCGCCCTCGCTGAAGGACGCCACCGGCGGAACGCACGCGCGAGCCTTCGTGAAAGAGTTCGGGATCGAGCGGTTCTACGACGTCGGCCGGCACGGCATCTGCCACGAGGTGATCGCCGAGAACGGGCTGGCACGGCCGGGCGAGATCCTGGCGTGCACCGACTCGCACACCTGCGCCGCCGGCGCGTACAACACCGGCGCGCGCGGACTCGGGCCGGTGGAGATGTATGCCATCCTGTGCACCGGATCGACCTGGTTCCAGGTCTCCCCGACAGTCCGCTACGAACTCACCGGCCGGCTCCCCGGATACGTCAGCGGAAAGGACATCTTCCTTCATATCGCGGCCACCTGGGGCGACGCGACCAACCAGAACCTGGAGTACGGCGGGCCCGGGCTCGCCTCGGTCCCGATGAACGACCGTCGCACCATCGCGACGCAGGGCGCCGAGATCTCCGCCGACTTCAGCACCTTCGGCGTCGACGACGTCCTGCGCTCCTTCCTCGCCGAGCGCGGGGTCACCGGCTTCGAGGCGGCCGACGCCGACCCCGACGCCGCCTACCTGGACGTGCGGACCGTCGACCTCGACGGGCTCGAACCCTATGTCGCCCGGCCGGGCACCGTGAGCGGGAACGCCGTCCCCGTATCAGACATCGAGCACCGCCGCCTCGACCAGGCCTTCATCGGGTCGTGCGCCAACGGCCAGCTCGAGGATCTGCGAATCGCCGCCGAGATCCTCGACGGCCGCACGGTCGCGCCCGGAGTCCGGCTGCTGGTGACTCCGGCGTCCCAACAGGTCTACCGGGAGGCGATGAAGGCCGGCTACCTGCAGATCCTCGCCGACGCCGGAGCCGTGGTCACCAACTCCACCTGCGGTGCCTGCTTCGGATACCACATGGGGGTGCTCGGCCCAGGCGAGGTCTGCCTGACCTCCAGCACCCGCAACTTCACCGGCCGCATGGGAAGCACCGAGGCTGAGATCTTCATGGCCGCACCGGCGACTGTGGCCGCATCCGCCGTCACCGGCTACATCACCGACCCCCGGAGCCTCGCATGACCCCGTCCATCCAGCCGATCACCGGACGCGCCTGGGTGTTCGGAGACGCGCTGAACACCGACGCGATGTATCCCGCGCACGCGATGAAGCTCGACCTGGCCGAGGCGGCCAAGCACGTTTTCGCCCAGGTCCGCCCCGGCTGGACCGATCTCGTACGGCCCGGGGACATCCTGGTGGCGGGCAAGAACTTCGGCGTCGGATCCTCCCGCCCGGTCCCCACCCTGTTCCAGCACCTCGGCATCGCCGCCCTCATCGCGGAGGAGTTCAACTCGCTGTTCCTGCGCAACGCCATCAACGCGGGACTTCCGGCACTCACCGTCCCGCGCGCCACCACGTTCTTCTCCGACGGCGACATCGCGACCCTGGATGTGACCACAGGCCGCTATGCCAACCAGACCACTGGAGCCGAGGAACGGACGGCGCCGCTGCCGGACCTCGTCCTCGACATCATCGGCAACGGCGGTGTCCTTCCGATGCTCGCCCGCGCGGGATACCTTCCCGAAGCGGTAGCCGGGCTCCTCCTGAGCGGCGCGGGCGGTGGGCTTCGGTAGGGCCCACCGCCCGGGTGTCGGGTCAGCCGACCGTGAGTTGGCCGAGGGTGAGCAGGCCGGAGTGGACGTCCTGGGCGGTGTTGGCGAAGCGCAGGTCGTTGCCGCCGGGGAGGGGGTTGGCGACGCGCAGGGTGAGCTGGTAGTCGCCCTTGGCGAGGCCGTGCAGGTTGAGCTGGGTGGTCAGTTCGGTGGGGGTCGCGCCGGGCTGGATGCCGGTGATCGACCATGGGACCGGCCAGCGCTTGGCGATGCGGCCGCTGGTGTCGATGGCGGTCAGTTCGATGTCCCAGTCGTAGTAGAAGGGGGCGATGCCGCGGTTGGCGATGCGTACGCCGATCTTGGCGTGGCCGCGGGCCGGGCCGGTGGGCAGGGCGGCTTCGGTGACGGTGAGCTCGTAGCCGAGGGATCTGGCGCCGGCGACGGCGCGGAACCATTCGTCGCCGGTGAGGCCTGGGCCTTCGAACGGGGTCTGGTTCAGCAGGAAGGAGGCGTGCGAGCGTGCCACCGATTCGGCGTAGTCCTCGTACTGCGCGCAGCTCACCGGTTGGTCGAAGATGCAGGGCTGGACCTCGGGGCGGAGTTCGCCGCCGATGGGCTCGGAGCGCCATTTCTCGGTGACGCCGTTGTCGATCAGCCGCTGGACGAAGTGCCAAGGGGTTGGCGGGAGGGTCTCGAAGGCCATCGAGTCGTCGTGGTAGCCGAGGTGTAGGTCCTTGTTGAGCGCCGACGGGTAGCGGACCAGCAAGCGGGTTCGCTTGAACGCGCTCTCGAACCGGTTCAGGACCGCCGCCTGGGTCGCCTCCGACGCCATCCAGTTCTCCGGGCGGGTGGTGCCGTCGTAGGGCCAGGTGTGCCATTCGCCCCAGAAGCCGATCAGGCCGAGCTGGATGAAGCCGATCCGGGTGTCGCCGTCGTACCGGCGGCCGAGGGCGGTGATGAAGTGGTCGAGGGCGGCGAGCAGGCGTGGGTCGGCGTAGTCGGGGGCGAGGCTGACGCCGTTGTTGCCGTGGTCCTGGTACGGGTGCGTGACGAGGCCCTGGTCGAGGAGGAACTGCGGGATGCCGGTGGGCTTGGCGGGATAGTCGAGGTAGAAGCGGAACGCCGCGTGGTGGCCGCGCCGGGCGATCGTGTTGAGCTGGCGTTCCAGGGGAGCCCAGTCGAAGGTGGCGGGGCCGGTCATGACGTCGCGTAACGGCAGGTAGAACCATTCCATGCTGTGCGGGAAGGTCTGGTAGCTCCCGGCGTACGGCATGAAGCCCTTGAGGGGGTTGTCGGCGGGCGCCTGCTGGTAGGGGAGTGGCGTCCACGGGGAGGTGGCGGACGCGGGGGCGGCGGTCGTCGCGATGAGGGCGAGTGCCACGGCGAGCGCGGCCCTGATGGCTCGGGTCATCATTCTCCTAGAGGTGTCGAGCGCATGAAAACAGAAGAACGTAAGTAAACGCAAGATGTAGCGCTGCGATATCGAAGGGAGAGTTGTCCATTAGTGTCCTGTTAGCGGTAGCAACCTTGTAACACGATTGCTTTATCGCAAGGCGAACTCTTGTGATAGGGCAAGTGTTCTGGTCTCATGTGGTTCGCCGGGCGCCCCCACGCCTGTGCCTCTCTCCCGGAGGGGATTCATGAGACGCAGACTCTCGACCATCCTGCTCACGCTGACCGCGGTGCTCGTCGCCGCGACCCCCGCGACCGCCGTCGCGGGGCCACCATCCCGGCCGCCCGCCGGTCCGGGGCCGGATACCGGCCTCACCACGCATACCTATGCGTACGCGGACGCGCCGGTCGGCCAGCCGCTCAAGGGCTTCGCGCCCTACCTGTTCCCCGGCGACAACTACACCAGCAAGTATCCCGGCGGCGTGATGTGGAGCTACTTCGCGCTCAACGAGGTGATGAAGGACCCGGCCAGCTGCTCGGTGTTCGACTGGAGCGTGTTCGACAAGGCGCTGGACGAGGCCGCCGTGTGGGGTCGCCAGCTGGCTTTCCGGTTCTACGTGGAGTATCCCGGCGGCACCGCCTCGCATCCCGGCAACGGCATCCCGCCCTGCCTGAACGGCAAGATGGCGCTGCGCACCAACGGTCAGTGGGGCACGGTCAGCCCGGACTACGATGACCCCGACGTGATCGCGGCCTTCACGAGCTTCATCAACGCCTTCGCCGCCCGGTATGACCACGCCGGTCCTGGTGGCACCGCCGATCCGCGTGTCGGCTTCATGTCGTTAGGCCTGGTCGGGCTGTGGGGTGAGTGGCACACCTGGCCGTACGACCGGGACCTGGCGGACGGTTATCCCGACCTGATGCCCACCGATGCCACGATCAGCACGCTCATCCACGCTTTCGACGCGGCCTTCGACAACATTCAGCTGGAGGTGCGCTATCCGCTGGCCGGGGCGGATTCGCCGGGGATCGGGTTCCATGACGACTCCTGGCCGTATCGGGAGTGGCGGAACGGTCAGCTGAAGAGCATGACGCTGCCGCAGTCGATGGGTGGCTGGGAGGACGCGTTCACCCAGTTGCTGCTGAACAAGAATCTGGAGAACCGGTGGACTACGCAGTCGATCGGCGGCGAGGCGCGGCCGGAGATCCAGGGATCTCTGTACGCGAACTGGCCGGGCGGCAGCGGGCAGGTGGATGACGTGCTGGCGGCCACCGAGCTCACTCACATCAGCTGGATGATCAACCAGACAGGGGCGGGCGGCTACAGCGCCACCGATCCGAAGGTCGCGGCCGGGGTACGGAAGATGGGCTACAACCTGCACATTCCGCAGGCCAACTTCAACGGCTCCGCAGGCGGCACGTTCAAGGTCGGCGTGACGATGCAGAACGACGGTGTGGCCCCGTTCTACTACCCGTGGACTGTTGTCGTCGGGTTGAAGAACAGCTCCGGCGCGGTGGTGAAGACCTGGGACACCGACTGGAACCTGCGGACGGTCCAGCCGCTGCAGATCCGGACTTTTCCTGATTGGAACCTTTCCGGTAACCCCACCCGGATCGACTTCGGGCGGCCGGTGAACTTCAGTGCCAACCTCAGCACCTCGGGGGTTCCGGCAGGTAACTACAGCCTGGTCTTGAAGGTACGGAATCCGCTTGAGGCGGTCACTCCGGCCGTGTTGCGCGCCCGTCCGGCGGCGTCCCGGCTCTCCGACTGGGTGATCGACCAGCACCGGGCGCCTTACCCGCTGTCCTTCGCCAACGCCAACCAGAGCACCGACGGATGGGTGAACTTGGGCTCGATCTCCACCTCGGGCACCGTCGACCCCAGCCCTTCGCCGAGCCCGTCACCGAGTCCTTCCCCTAGCCCGTCACCGAGTCCCTCCCCGAGCCCTTCACCGAGTCCGAGCCCAAGCCCTAGTCCGAGCCCGCCGCCCGCCGGTCTGGTGTTGGACAACTTTGATGGTTCGCCGGTCTATCCGTCGGCGTACCTCAATGACCTGGGCAAATGGACGGGCGCGAACTGTTTCCTGGACGGCGGCGGTTCCGGGACGGTCATCTCAGGGGCGTTGCAGTTGCGCTACAACAACTGCGGCTGGTTCGGCAGTGATGTCGGTGTCGACCTGACCTCTAAGACCTATCTGGTGGTCCGGGTCAAGGGCGCTTCCGGTGGCGAGCAGAACCACTTCAACCTCGGCTTGGGCGGCGCGACCAAGCTGTTCGCCGAGTACACCCTGGACGGCGGTGGGCACCCCGTGATCACGACCTCCTACCAGGACATCAAGATTCCGATGGCCGCCAACGGCATCAACCGCAACAGTCCCAGCCAGCTCGCCATGGGCTTCTGGTTCGGCGGCAACTCCACCATCAGCATCGACGAGATCCGCTTCGAGTAACCCCTCCTGGAGATCCGCATGTCGTTATCCCTCAGAGGTCGGGTAAGCGCCTTCGCGGCGTCCGCCCTGCTCGTCAGCCTCGCCGTCGCGGTCGGCGGGGTCGCGGACGCGCAAACCCGCACTTACACGGCCGACTTCGCCACCGTCATCCCCAACCCGGAACGCGGCTTCCACAGCCGATACGAGATCATCAACGACCCCGCCGTGAACGACTGGGCCAACGGCGGCGCCAGCGTGCCCGGCTTCAACCCCGACCTGCTGGACCGCACCTTCGCCCGGGCCAAGACCAACGGCAACACCCTGATCCACAGCTACCTGCACCTGGACAATTTCAAGAACGCCGACGACCTGCCGCAAGCGCTGCTGGACAACCTGGACTCCGGTCTCGACGCGATCCGCGCCGCCGGTATGAAGATCGTCTTCCGTCCCACGTACGTCTGGGACGGCTGGTCGGACGCCACCGAGACCAAGATCCTCCGGCACATCGGCCAGATCGGCGCGGTGCTGACGGCCAACGCCGACGTCGTCATGCACCTGGAAGCCGGCTATCTCGGCGCCTGGGGCGAGTGGCACACCGGGAACTACGCCGATCCGTTCAACCAGGACCAGGCGGCGACCCGATACCGCGTGATTAAGAAGATCCTGGAAACCACGCCGGACACGATCCCGCTGGCCATGCGCTACCCGATCTTCATCAAGGAGATCGTGGATCCGACCTCGTGTGTCGTACCTGAGGGGTGCACGCTCACCCAGGCGCAGAAGGACAGGATCGGCTTCCACAACGACTGCTTCCTGTCCGACTACAACGACATGGGCACCTACGACAACAACTCGTGGATGGGCTGGTTCTCCATCGAGCAGAAGAAGCAGTGGATGTATGACCGGCAGACCTCCACCGGCCACAACACGATCATGGGCGGTGAGACCTGCAACTCCGACGGCTACAACGACGCCGCGGGCGTCAACGTGCAGGCGGAGATGGCCAAGCTGAACTTCACCGAGATCAACGAGGACTATGCCGCGGTCAACACCGACAAGTGGAAGGCCACCCAGCTGGCCGCCGCCGGCAACGACCCGGCCGAGACCGCGTTCACCCGGATCGAGCGCAAGCTGGGCTACCGGCTGCGCCTGGTGAGCGCGAGTTTCTCCGACTCCGTGCAGCCCGGCGGGCAGCTCACCTTCTCAGCCAACCTCAGCAACGACGGCTGGTCCGGGCCGGTCAAACGACGGTCGGCGTTCCTGGTGCTGGACGACGGCACTCACCGCTACGACTTGCCGCTGCCCGCGCTGGACCCGCGAGCCTGGACACCCGGCACGCACGCCGTGCCGACCCAGACCGTGACCGTGCCTTCGAACGTGACCCCCGGCACGTACACGCTGGCACTGTGGCTGCCCGACCAGGCCACAAGCCTGCGATCCCGGCCGGAGTACGCCATCCGGCTCGCCAACTCCGGCACCTGGAACGCCACCAAGGGCTACAACGTGCTGGCAGGCAACCTCACGGTGGGGCCGTGCACACCGACCTGCCCCACCAACGAGCCCAGTCCTTCCCCCAGTCCTTCCCCGAGTCCTTCCCCGAGCCCGAGTCCTTCGCCGAGTCCGAGTCCGAGTCCGCCGCCCAACGGTCTGGTGTTGGACAACTTTGATGGTTCGCCGGTCTATCCGTCGGCGTACCTCAATGACCTGGGCAAATGGACGGGCGCGAACTGTTTCCTGGACGGCGGCGGTTCCGGGACGGTCGCCTCGGGGGCGTTGCAGTTGCGCTACAACAACTGCGGCTGGTTCGGCAGTGATGTCGGGGTCGATCTGACCTCTAAGACCTATCTGGTGGTCCGGGTCAAGGGCGCTTCCGGCGGCGAGCAGAACCACTTCAACCTCGGCCTGGGCGGCGCCACCAAGCTGTTCGCCGACTACACCCTGGACGGCGGCGGACACCCCGCGATCACCACCTCCTACCAGGACATCAAGATCCCGATGGCCGCCAACGGCATCAACCGCAACAGTCCCAGCCAGCTCGCCATGGGCTTCTGGTTCGGCGGCAACTCCACCATCAGCATCGACGAGATCCGCTTCGAGTAGCCGTACAAACCGCCGCAGGGCCACCACGACGTGGCCCTGCGGCAGCATGCCTTCACATCAGAAGCACGATTTAAGCATCCACCTCCCGTTACCCCTTCGTAACGGCAACTGCGCACTTTCCCATTGACAAGTGTTTGAAATATTTCGAAGATGGCCCCCATGTCGAACGTGTTCGAGCAGGTCCCCGCCGAGGTTCGGCGGGAGCGGATCCTCGCGATGGTGCTGGAGCAGGAGTTCGTGCGGGTCGCCGACCTCAGCACGGCCTTCGGCATCTCCGACGTGACGGCCCGCGCCGACCTCGACGCCCTGGAAGGGCGCAACATGCTCCGCCGGGTGCGCGGCGGGGCGATGGCGGTCGGCAAGCGGCTGCGCGAGGAGCCGTCGTTCGAGGAGGCGCTCAGCACGTCCGCGATCGAGAAGGCGCTGATCGGGGAGGCCGCCGCCGCCCTGGTCAACGATGGTGAGAGCATCACCCTGGACGTGGGCACGACCACCACGTTCATCGCTCGGGCCCTGGCCGCCCGTACCGAGCTGGCCGAGGTCGTGGTGTTCACCAACGGGCTCAACATCGCGCTGGAGCTGGAGGGCGCGATCCCGCGCCTGACCGTGGTGCTCACCGGCGGCACGCTGCGGCGCCGTCAGCACTCGCTGGTGGATCCGCTGGCCCACCAGATCTTCGACCGCATCAACACCTGCACGGTCTTCCTCGGCTGCAACGGGGTGCACCCGGAGGCGGGCATCACCAACATCAACCTTCCCGAGGCAGAGATGAAACAGCGCATGCTGCGGGCCGCGGCTCAACGCGTCGTGGTCGCCGACGGCTCCAAGGTCGGCCAGATCCAGCTCGCCGCCGTCGCGCCGATCAGCGAGGTGGACCTGCTGATCACCGGCCCGTCCGCGGACCCGCACGTGCTCGCCGCGCTGCGCGAGCGCGGCCTGCGCGTCGAGGTGGTGGGCCCGTGACGCTGACCGTCGGCAGATCCAGCCCGCCGAAGATCGCCCCCGCGCGCGGTCGCCGCAGGACGGCCGGCGACCCCGTGGTGGCCTGGCTGTTCCTGCTGCCGGCGCTGCTCGGGTTCACGGTGTTCTACCTGGCCCCGACGATCCGCGGCTTCTGGATCAGCTTCACCGACTGGAACCTGCTCTCCGAGCCGCGCTTCGTCGGCCTGGACAACTACCGCGACATGCTCGCCGACGACAAGTTCTGGAACGCGCTGCGCATCACCGCCGAGTACGTGGTGATCAACATCGGCTCACAGACCGTGCTCGCGCTCGCCATCGCGGTGCTGATGGACCGCCTCACCCGCTCCGTGCTGGTACGCGCGGCGATCGTGATCCCGTGGCTGGTGCCGAACGTCACGGTGGCGATCGTGACGCTGTTCATGCTCGACCACAACGTGGGCTTCGTGAACCACATCCTGGACGTGCTCGGCTTCGAGCCGCAGTCCTTCTACGGCGACTCCGACCAGGCCATCGCGACGATTGCGCTGGTGAACACCTGGCGCAACATGGGCTATACGGCGCTGCTGTTCTTCGCCGGCATGCAGATGATCCCGCGCAACCTGTACGAGGCGGCGGCCGTGGACGGCGCGGGGGAGTGGACGATGTTCCGCCGGGTCACGCTTCCGCTGCTGCGGCCGGTGACCGTGCTGGTCCTGGTGGTGTCGATCATCGGTTCGTTCCAGATCTTCGACACCGTCGCGGTGACCACCAAGGGCGGCCCGGCCGACGCGACCAGGGTCATCTACTACTACATCTACCAAAAGGCGTTCAACGAGTTCCATATGGGCTACGCGGCGGCGATGGCGGCGACGCTGTTCGTGATCCTCATCGCGCTGACCGCCACCCAGATGCGTCTGCTCCGCGCTTCCAGCTCGGACCTCCGGTGAGGACGGCCATGGCAACTTCCCCCATCTCCCGGCGCAGGCCGCGCCGCCGTACCGGTCCCGGCCGGATTCTCGCCTGGGTGGCGCTGGCCGTGCTGCTGCTGGTCACGCTCTACCCGTTCGTCTGGATGCTGCGCACGGCGTTCACCGGCAACCGGGCGATCTTCAACGGCGACTACTCGCTGATCCCGGCCGACCCCACGCTGATCAACTTCTCCCGGGTGCTCGGCCACGCGACGCCCGAAGAGTCGATCGCGGCTGGGGGCAGCGGGGCCAACGTGGACTTCTGGCTCTACCTGCGCAATTCGATTGTCTTCACCGTGGCGATCGTGATCGGGCAGGTCGGGTTCAGCGCGACCGCGGCGTACGCCTTCGCCCGGTTGCGGTTCCGCGGCCGGGACACCCTGTTCGCGGTGTTCCTGGCCGGGCTGATGGTGCCGCCGATCTTCACGGTGCTGCCCAACTTCGCCCTCGTCCGTGACCTCGGCTGGCTGGACACGTTCCCTGGGCTGCTCGCGCCGTACCTGCTGATGACCCCGTTCGCGATCTTCTTCCTGCGCCAGTTCTTCCTCGGCATCCCGCCCGAGATCGAGTCCGCGGCGACCATCGACGGCGCCGGGAAGTTCACCGTGTTCTGGCGCATCATCCTGCCGATGAGCACCGCCCCGCTGAGCACGCTGGCGGTGATCACGGCGGTGTTCGCCTGGAACGAGTACCTGTGGCCGCAACTGGTCGGCAAGGACGAGGGGGTGCGGCTGCTCAACGTGGCGCTGGGCGTGTTCGCCCAGTCCTCGCCGACCTCCTCACCGGACTGGGCCGGGCTGATGGCCGCGGCCACGCTCCAGGTGATCCCGGTCCTCCTGCTCCTCATCGTGTTCGGACGCAGACTCGTGAACTCGATCGGGTTCACCGGTATCAAGTAACACCCCCCGCGACCGGTGCCGCGCGGTGCCGGTAGCCGACCTTGCCCGAAATCCAGCAAAGGCAGAACCATGATGAGAAAGCCGATCGCCCTCCTGGCTCTCGCGGTCGCGATAGCCGCCTGCGGCACCTCCGCCGAGACCCCCGAGGCGGCGGAGAAGGTCACCCTCACCTACAGTCTCTGGGACCCCAACCAGCTGCCGGCCTACCAGGAGTGCGCCGACGCGTTCACCGCCACGTCCGGCATCCAGGTCAAGATCACCCAGCAGGGCTGGGAGGACTACTGGAACGGCATCACCACCTCGCTGGTGTCCGGCACCGCGCCCGACGTGATCACCAACCACGTCGCGTACTATCCCGAGCTGGCCGCCAACAACCAGCTCCTGGACATCCAGCCCTTCGTGGACCGGGACAAGGTGGACCTGACCCGCTACACCGGCGACCTGGCCTCGCTCTGGGTCCGCGACGGCAAACGGTACGGCCTGCCGCAGGACTGGGACACCATCGCGCTCGTCTACAACGTCAAGGACGTCGAAGACGCCAAGATCGACCCGGCCACCCTCAAGGACCTCACCTGGAACCCCGCCGACGGCGGCACGTTCGGCGAGCTGATCAAGAAGCTCACCGTGGACGCCAACGGCAAGCGCGGCGACGAGGCCGGGTTCGACAAGACCAAGGTCGCCACCTACGGCTGGGGTCTGGAGCAGGGCGGCGGGGTCGTCGGCCAGACCCAGTGGTCCTGGATGCCCCTGTCCATGGGCTTCCAGTATCTGGACAAGAACCCGTTCGGCACCGACTACAAGCTGGACGACCCGCGCCTGGCCGAGGCCATCACCTGGTGGCAGGACCAGATGAAGGCCGGGTACGTGCTGCCCCGCGAGGAAGCCGGACGCCTCGGCCTGGAGCCGATGATGCAGACCAACAAGGCGGCCCTGGTGCCGGACGGATCCTGGCGCATCGGTACCTGGGCCGGCAGCACCGAGCAGAAGTTCGCGTTCGCCCCCCTCCCGCGCGGTCCGCAGGGCCGCAAGACCATCATCAACGGCCTGGCCCCGTCCATCACCGCCGGGACCAAGCACCCCGACCAGGCCTGGGAGTGGGTCAAGTTCATCGGCTCGCCCGCCTGCCAGGACCTGGTGGCCAAGCGCGCCGTGGTGTTCCCCGCGATCACGACCGCGGCCGCCGCTGCCGCCGAGTCGCACCGGGCCAAGGGCGTCGACGTGTCCGCTTTCACCGACATCGCCGCCGACCCGGCCAGCCTGTCGTACTACCCGATCACCGGCAGCGCCAACGAGATCAACACGGAGGCGCAGGCGGTGATCGACCAGATCCAGGAGCTGAAGGTCGTCCCCGCCGACGCGCTCAAGGAGCTCGACACGCGCGTGGCCGACATCCTCAAGTAACCCTCGCCGGGCTGGCGCTCCGGTGCCGGCCCGGCCTCCCGAGAAGGACAGCGATGGAGACGATTCTGCAGTTCGGGGGCCACCAGCTGCCCGCCGTGCTCCCCGGGGAGCCGCGTCACGTAGAGGGAGGGCTGATCGTCCCCGCCGGGGATGTCCGCATCCTGCACCCCTTCGGTGCGGTGGACTTCTACCGGCATGGGTGGAACTCCTACAGTCCCACCGCGTGGTGGCCGCTCGGCGGGCCGCCGCTGCGCATTCCCGGGCCTGAGCGCATGCTGACCGCCGACGACATCGACAACGACAGTCCGTACCGGCATGCGGGCAGCGCCGTCGGCGCGCTGGACGCGGGCGGCGGGAACGTGCTGCTGCTCGGCGGGCTCGGGCTTGACGTGCCCCGGGTGGAAGCCGACGACCGGCTGCTCGCCGGGCACTGGGAGCACCCGGACGCGGACTGGTTCCTCGGGTACGGCCCCGAGGAGGAGGTCTTCGCCCGCTACGCGGAGCTGCTCGGCGAGCGGCTCGGGCGCCGTACCACCCGGGCGGGCAATGTCTGGTGCAGCTGGTACTCCTTCTTTGAGGACATCACCGAGCCGCTCATCCACAAGGTGCTGGACGACCTGCGCGGCTATCCGTTCGACGTGGTCCAGCTGGACGACGGCTGGCAGGCCGCGGTCGGCGACTGGGAGCCGGGATCCGATTTCCCGTCCGGCATGGCGGACATGGCGGCGCGGATCCGCGACCACGGCTTCGTGCCCGGGTTGTGGCTGGCGCCGTTCATCGCACCGGCGCATTCGGAGATCTTCCGGACCCGGCCGCACCTGTTCCTGCGCGACGCCGCCGGAGACCCGAAACCGGCCGGGTTCAACTGGGGCGCTTCCTATTTCGCGCTGGACACCACCCTGCCGGAGACGCGCGACCACCTGGCGGCGACGTTCGCGCAGGTACGCGAATGGGGTTACCGGTATCTCAAGCTGGACTTCGCGTACGCGGGGGCGCTGTCGGGGGCGCGCCACCGCGACGTGCCGCGCGAGCAGGCCTACCGGGACGCCATCCGGCTGTTCCGCGAGGTCGCCGGGGAGGACACCTACCTGCTCGGCAGCGGGGCGCCGATCATCCCGTCGATCGGCGTGCTCGACGGGGTACGGGCGAGCCCGGACGTGGCGCCGTACTGGGACAACAGCGAACGCTCCGACGACTATTCGGGCGCGGGCGCGCGCAACGCGGTGATCGCGTCGCTGCACCGGCTGTGGCTGCGCCCGCTGCTGGAGGTGGATCCGGATCCGGTGTTCTTCCGTACCAGGTACAACCTGCTGGACGACGCGTGCAAGCAGCTGCTCGCCGACCTCGCCGGGATCTGCGGGTTCCGCGCGGTGTCCGACCCGATCGCGTGGCTGGACGAGCCCGAGCGGCGCGCCCTGGTGGCCTTCCTCACCGGCAGCCCGGAGATCCGGCGGCTGGACCGGCACCGCTTCCTGGTCGACGGGCGTGAGGTCGACTTCGGGCCGTACGTGAATCCGGCCGGACGGATCTCGGACCGGCTCCTGGTGAAGTGAACCTTTTCAAACGGTAGTCTCCTGGTTTCAGGAGGTTTCGGATGGCAAAGTTGGCCTTCGTCGGGGCGGGTAACGTCGAGCTCACCCGCAAGATCCTCTCCGACCTCATGTCCAGTCCCGAGCTGGCCGGCACGCTGCGCGTGGCCCTGCACGACATCGACCCCGCCCGCCTCGCCACCGCCGAGACGCTGGCCCGCCGCCTGGACGCCGAGACCGCCGCCGGCGCCGTCATCGAGGCCGGCGCCGACCGCGAGGCGGTGCTGGCCGGGGCCGACTTCGTGATCTGCCAGATCGACGTGGGCGGCTACGACGCGGCCCTGTCCGACTTCGAGATCCCCTGCCGCTACGGCGTGCGCCAGACCGTCGGCGACACGCTCGGCCTCGGCGGCATCTTCCGCGGGCTGCGCGCCATCCCCGTCCTGCTCGGGCTGGCCCGCGACATGGTACGGCTCTGCCCGCAAGCCTGGCTGCTCAACTACACCGACCCGATGGCCACCCTGTGCGCGGCCGTGATCGCGGGCACCCCGCTGCGCCGGGTGGCCGGGCTCTGCCACTCCGTCCGGGACACCCACGCCCTGCTCGCCGACCTGATCGGCCGCGAGCTCGGCGACATCGACTTCCTGACCGCCGGGCTGAACCACCAGGCGTTCGTCCTCCGCTTCGAGAGCGGCGGCCAGTCGCTGTACGGGGACCTGGACCTGGTCATGGCCGACGACCCGGAACTGCGGAGCCACGCCCGGGCCGAGATCTACCGGCGGTTCGGCTACTTCCCGACCGAGTCGAGCGAGCACGCCGCCGAGTACGTGCCCTGGTTCCTGCCGCACGAGAAGGAGGTGCTCCGGCTCGACCTGCCGCTCAATGAGAGCTTGCGCCGCCGCGCCAGGAAACTCGACGCGTACGAGCGGCTGCGCGGCGCGCTGGCCGCCGGTGAGCCGGTGCTGGCCCGGTGGAAACACTTCGAGATGGCCTCCGAGGTGATCCACTCCATGCTCACCGGCATGCCGCGCGAGGTCCAGCTCACCCTCCCCAACGACGGCCTGATCGACAACCTGCCGCCGAGCGCCTGCGTGGAGGTGCCGGCCCGGGTGGACGGCGGGGGCATCAGCCCGCTGCCGGTCGGGTCGCTGCCCGTCCAGCTCGCCGCGCTCAACCGGACGTTCCTGAATGTGGTAGAGCTGACCATGACAGCGGCCCTCGAGGAACGACGATCGGCGGTGTACCAGGCAGCCATGCTCGACCCCAACACCTCGGCCACCCTTCCCCTGGCGGCCATCGAGGCGGTGTGCGACGAGCTCGTCCAGGCGCACGCGGCGTTCCTCCCCGCAGGCATCACACGCGGGGAGACGGGCCGAATCACTCACAGCGCGGCAAGCCGACTTACTTACGGCGATGCCGGACGAATCGCTCACAGCGGGGCAAGCCGACTTACTTACGGCGATGCCGGACGAATCGCCAACGGCGAAGCGGGCCGACCCACTTACGGTGATTCGGCCAGAATCACCGATCGCGAGGGGGGCCGATGAAGGAGGCCGCCGCCCCGTTGGCTGCGTCCCCGGCGTCCCCAGCCTCCCCTACCACGGATGTCGCGGCCTCGGTTCGGCGCGACCGCATCGTGGCGCTGGTGCTGGAGCACGAGTTCGTCCGGGTCACCGACCTGGCCGAGATCTTCGGAGTGTCCGGCGTGACCATCCGCGGCGACCTCGAACTACTCGACCGCCAAGGCGTGCTCCGGCGGGTCCGCGGCGGCGCGATGCAGGTCAAGTCCGCACCCCCGGCCGAGCCGTCGTACGAGGTGGCGCTGGGCGACTCGGCCATCGAGAAGATCCAGCTGGCCCGGCACGCCGCCGCCCTGGTATCCGACGGCGAGAGCATCATCATCGACACCGGCACCACCACCACCTTCCTGGCCCGCGCGCTGGTGGCCCGCAGCGACCTGTCCGACATCGTGGTCTTCACCAACAGCCTGCGCGTCGCGGTAGAACTGGAGCCCGCGATCCCCCGCTTCTCCGTCCTGGTCACCGGCGGCACCCTGCGCCCCGTGACCCACTCGCTGGTGGACCCACTAGGCGCCCCCATGCTGGAGCGCATCCACGCCGACACGGTGTTCCTCGGCTGCCACGGCGTACACCTCGAATCCGGCGTCACCGGCGTAAACCTCCTCGAAGCCGAACTCAAACGCCGCATGATCAACGCCTCCCAACGCCAGATCGTCCTCGCCGACACCGCCAAACTAGGCCGAATCGGCCTCGCCCCAATCTGCGACCTCCCCGAGGTAAACCTCCTCATCACCGGCGCCGAAGCACCCCCCGACTTCGTGACCGCCGCCCGCGAACACGGCACCGCCGTCGACCTGGTGACCTAACGCCCGGCACCCACGCCCACACGAGACCACCGGCACGGCCAACCTGGTCAATGACGCGAACGCGGTCGTTCCAGCCTGCTGAACCCAAGTCCACGCTGACCAGGGGGCTTGTGTCAGATGCCCTGGCGCGACAGGCGCGTGACTGTATGACAACGTCGGGGTAGTTTGTATGACGTGATCATGGATAAAGACGAGCTGACTGCGCAGGATGTCGCTGAGATGAGCGAGGCTGAGCGTGGCCAGTGGTTTTACGACAATCGTGAACAGGTGGCGACGGATGCCACTCGAACTGCTCTTGATCGTGTCGTCTCGGTGCGGGTCAGCCCAGATGACCTTGGCGTGCTGGTCGCAGCGGCTGAGGCGGTCGGCATGAAGCTGAGCGCATGGCTCCGCAAGGTTGGATTGGAAGCTGCGGCAACGGCGCCTTCAAGCCCGCCTGCGGCTGTGCTCTCGGGAAGTGAGACCAGGCAGCTTCAAGATTCGGTTCATAACATCGTGGCGCTGCTGGAGCGTAGCGGCATCAGGCTCGATGACCCGCCAAGTGAAAGCGCTCAATCATTGGTCCTCAGGTCGTCCCATCGCGGACGAAAGAAGAAGACCAAAGCGGAGAAGTAGCCCATAGTGGAGGCCTCGTCATGCGGGCCTCTGGCGGCACGAATGGTGCGTGTATTCAACCACATCAACGCAACTAATTGGGTGTGTTGGTGGATATGAATTATCAGTGGCCTGGCCAGTTTCAGGGCGGGGTATTCCGTGTGAACATGTCCATTGCGACCGGCAAAGTGTGCAATGCAACGCAGGCCCCGCCGCCTGCGTTGCTGTGGAGACTTACGCTGGCTCCGCAGGTGGCATGGAGTTCAACCTGGGAATTTCGTGATCGTTGATACTATGTCGCGGTCGTTGCAACATCGATGTTGGAGAAGTTTCAAACCCCTCAGCTTCCACTCCATGTGTGGCATCGCAGATCGTTCGATGCGTCGGTCCGGTATGCATGCTGCGTCTGCATGACAATCTCTTCTACCTGCGACGCGAGATTCGATTTGAGCGGTCACTAGTTCCATTTTAGTGGCCTGGTGGAGTGATTATCTAGCTGCTGATTCGTCCTCCGACCCGTTTCGCGCTGTCCCCGTGTGCAGGAAAGCCGTATCCGTACGGCCTGGGGAGGCGCGCTCCCGCACCTGCCGGAGCATCTGATCCAGTTGGCTGGATCGCCGAGCGGCGGCACCAGGGTAGCGGCATCCGGATTGGTCGAGTCTATGTACTGTCTCGGGGCACGCGCCCGGCTGTGGTTTTTAGTAGTAGCCTGCCCGGTGTTGTGAAAGTTTCAAAATGTGACTTGCTGGTGTTTTGAAAGTTTCAAATACTTAAATGCGCCGTGAGTCCACGCCCCGTCTTATGTCGCGCACTCGGCTGCGATTTAAGTCACAATCTGCTGGTCTTGTGAAAGTTTCAAAAGGATTAACCACTCACAAGCTATGTTTATATCCGTCGACTATTGGTTCAGGAGGCGGTGTGGCATCTGTTTTTGGGCGAGTGGTGACTGCGTCGGCGGTTGCTGTGGTGTGTGTGGTGGCTACGTTTGTGGTGGTCGTCACGACGCCTGCGGGGGCCGCGGATGATCCGCAATGGTCAATGGGTGGGCAGAACATCAGTAACACGCGGTCCAACCCGACGGAGAGCATTCTCAGTCCTTCGACGGTGGGTGGGCTGGAGCTCAACTGGATGTACACCACGCGGGGGGACGTTTCGGCGACGCCTGCGGTGGTGGATGGGGCCGTCTACTTTCCGGACTGGGGTGGGTTCTTCCACAAGGTGGACGCGAATACGGGTCAGGTGATCTGGTCGCGTTCTGTCGCGTCGTATGTGGGGGCGACTGGCACTGTGGTCGCTCGTACCAGCCCGGTCGTGGTTGGTAACACCGTCTACATCGGCACTCAGTCCGGAGCGCGGCTGTTGGCGATCGACATCGCCAACGGCAATCTGCGGTGGAACGTGGCGACGGATCCGCATCCGCGGGCCGTACTGACCGGTGGGGCGGTCTACTACAACGGCGTTCTGTATCAGGGCGTGTCCTCCGATGAGTTCTCTCTGGCTTCGGACGCCGCCTATGACTGTTGTACGTTCCGCGGCAGTCTGGTGGCGATCGACGCGGCCACGGGGGCGCAGCGGTGGAAGTCGTACACGCTGCCGAACCAGGGCGCGGGCGGGGATATCTTCAGCGGCGCGTCCGTGTGGGGGACGACGCCGAGTATCGATCCGGCCAGCAACACGATCTTCATTGGTACTGGGCAGAACTACTCGATTCCGGAGAGTGCGAGGCAGTGCCAGGACAATGGGGGGACGCCGCAGCAGTGTCTGCCGTCGTGGAATGCCAAGGACGCCATTGTCGCGATGGATCTCACCACGGGTGCGATCAAGTGGAATACGGGGCCGCCGCGCTTCGATGAGTGGAACTTCGCCTGCCTGCCGGGGTTCCCGCCGAACAACTGCCCGGATCCGGGTCCGGACCATGACACGGGCGATGGGACGCACCTTTACAACATCCCCGGTCCGAACGGGACGACCCGGCGCGCGGTGGGCGCGGGACAGAAGAGCGGCGAGTTCTGGATGCTCGACGCGGCTACTGGGGCGATCATCTGGAGCGCCTCGGTGGGGCCTGGCTCGACGCAGGGTGGTATCCAGTGGGGCACCGCCACCGATGGGCAGCGGGTGTTCTTCACGTCGAGTAACGCCGGGAATGTGTCGTACCAGCTGCCTAACGGGCAGACGATCAATTACAGCTCGTTCGGGGCGTTGGACGTGGCGACCGGGCAGCTTCTCTGGCAGGTGCCTGAGCCGCGTGGCGGACGGTCGATCGGTCCGGTCACTTACGCCAATGGTGTGGTGTACGTCGGCTCGATGAACAACTACATGTACGCGCTGAACGCCAGCAATGGCCAGGTGTTGTGGCAGTTCCAGGGCGCGGGTTCGTCGAACGCCGGTCCGGTGATCGTCGGAGGCAAGCTGTACTGGGGCAACGGCTACTCGCGCGGCGGCACCGCGAGCACGAGGTTCTACTCGTTCAGGCTTCCAGGTAACCCAAGCCCAAGCCCGACCCCAACGCCGACCCCAACGCCGACCCCCACTCCCACCCCGACTCCGACCCCCACGCCTACCCCAACTCCAACGCCCACTCCAACTCCAACGCCAACCCCCACGCCACCCCCCACTCCAACGAGTGGGCCGTGCAGTGCCACCTATCGCGTTATTTCGCAATGGCCAGGCGGCTTCCAAGGTGAGGTGACGGTACGCGCCGGCAACGCGCCGATCAGCGCATGGACCGTCCGGTGGGCCTTCGCCAATGGCCAGACGATCACACAGATCTGGAGCGGCACCGCGACCGCGAACGGCGCCAACATCGCGGTGAGAAACGTCTCCTACAACGGGTCCGTACCCGCGAACGGCACCACCATGTTCGGCTTCCTCGGTAGCTGGAACGGCAGTGCCAACGCGATTCCGACCTCGGTCACCTGCACCAGCCCTTAAATCGAGTAGCCGGGAGGTGTTACACCTCCCGGCTCTCGCAGATGTGGATCCACGACGCGGCTGGTGGGCGTCATCCTCCCGGACCGGCCCGGGTGACTACGGCTCGGCGGCGGAGAAGAAGGCCGGATGTGGCAGCCAGAAGCACTATCGACCCGATGAGCATGAGCGCTCTCGCATCGGGCCCCGCCTCCCCGCCACCACCGGTCGCGACTCCTCCTGACGGTGTCTCAATCACATCTGAGGTCTCGGTGACGGTGGAATTCGCGGTTCTGGTCGCGGTTTCAGTTTCCGTCGCCGTTTCGGTAGCGGTTTCTGTCTCAGTCTCTGTTGAGGTGATTGTGGTCGTGGGCGAAGGGTTGGAATTCGTGCCGCCTGCCGTGATCGTCAACTGATGAGTCGTGAGCTCGCTCGCGTTCTCTACCTCGCACTCCACCAGCGGCTCGGTCGGCGTGAGCCCGAAGTTGATGGCCGCCGGTCGTATGGTGGCGGTGCCCGGATTGTTCGGAGTGGTCAGCACCGAGGTCGACTGCGTTGGCAGTGTTACGGCCTGACCTGCGGTGACCGGTCCTACAGTGCCGCCGACCCCGGTGCCGGACGTCAATCCGGGAAGCCCGCTGATGGACACGTACGCGTACATTTTGGTGCCGCTGGGCAGTCCGGCGGCGGGCGCCAGCAGGGTGGTGCTCCCGGCGTATGTCGCGCGGTGGCCGATGGTCATCTGCTGCCCGGTGACCGGATTGACCGGCATCGTGAGCTCGACCCTGATCTGGACTGTCTGGGTCGCCGCCCCGTCGGGGGTGCAGGAGTACTGAACGATGTCGGTGGCGAGCGTGGTGGCGTGCGCCGGAAGACCCAAGGAGATCAGGCCGCAGAGCAGGATGGCGCCGGGGAGGACCAAACGGGCGGACAAGGTGACTCCTGACGAGTCCTGGTGAATAGGGGGCGTATAGGGAGACGAGGGGCACCGCCACCCGGTTGACACAGCCGACCTAGATCTCCGACCGATCAGTCGAGGGCACGCGCGTAGTGCGAGTTGACCGCAGGTTGCCCGGTGTAGTTCGGCCCCGCCTGGTCGTCAGAGCCCACGAAGGCGTACGGCATGCGGATCTCTCGCCATCCACGACAGCTGATCCGCCTATTTCGGGAGTCGTAGCCCAGCCCTTCGGCACGAAGCGTTCTGACCAGAGGCGAACCAGCCGGAGCCCCGTCCTCGCGGCGGATGCTGCGAACGTCGAAGTTGGCGACGAACAGACCGTCCGGGGCCAGCCACCGCGCCGCCTTGGCGATCACGCCGAGCTTGTCGCCGACATAGTGCAGTCCATGCACACTCGTGATCAGGTCGAAGGTACCCTCAGGCTCCCACGTCGCGACCGAGGCCGTGAGCAGCCGAACTCGGGGTGGGCGCGGCGGACCGGAGAAGAAATCGACCAGGTCCACACCGATGATCTCAACCTCGTGCGGAAAGTTCGCCGCAGCCTCGAAGAGCGCGTTGGCTGTGCCGCAGCACATGTCCAACCACCGCACCGGCGCTCCCGGAGTGGAACGGGAACCGAGGAACTCGATGACGTTCAGGCCTAGCTCGCGGTTGTAGCCCTGCAGGCGACGCTCCCGATTCATCGCGCAGTTGGCCGCCACCGAGGAGCGTTCGAGCGCATCCTGATCGAGGAGTCTCACCACTGTCTCCCTGACGGATCGACGGATCAACCCGCCGGGAACCCGATGACCCGGGAAGCACACCGCTGGCGCTGCGTGCTTCCCTGCGGCCTCAGAGCTTGTACAGCTTGTGGAATGGTGTCGTGATTCGTTCTTGCTGTGATCCAAAATCGACCAGCACGGCGATCTCGTCTTCTACGCCGATGACGACGCCGAGGCCGTACCGATCATGGGTCACCTGATCGTTCACGCTGAACCGCTCGACAGGCGGGGCGGGACGCGGGCGTTTGAAGGGACTGGTGGGCAGGTGGCGACGGGGTTCACTGGCTGGCTTCATCCCCTCCAGTATGTGCCTCTGGCGATAGCTTTCGCGACAGAACACGACAAACCATGTCGCGGGTCAGCTCCAAGTCATGTTGATCTCACCTTGGAAGTTGACGTATCCGCCACGTTCGAACGCCTGAGCCATGGGGACATTGCCGACATCGGTGGACGCCCGGATCCGGGGCACGTCCTGTGCGGCGAGGATCCGCGTCCCTTCAGCGAGAAGATCGTCGATGTAGCCGTTTCCCCGGTGCGCGGGAAGCACGCCTATGTACGCGATGATTGGGTTGTAGCTGTTCCGCGTCGGAATGACGAATCCGACGGGTTCGCCGCCGGGTGTCGTGGCGATCCGCCACCAGTCCCGTGGGCCCTTGTAGTCCATCAGTTCGCCGTCGTACTGCTCGGCCGCCACCTGGGCGGCCGGACTGCGATCCAGGTCAGCGCGGCTGTGTGCATCGAGGGTGCCGTCCAGGACCGCGGTCATCAGGTCCACGAACTCCTCCCGGTCGCCGACCGGCCGGAATCTCAGGCGCCCGCTCGGCTCGGGAATCGGCGTCCCAGGGCGCCACTCCAGGCGCAGCCGCTCGACGAGCAGCCGGGCACCGGCCCGTTCGAGTACGGCCATCCGGTCTTCGACGGCACGCCTGGACGTGCTGTCGTCCCGCCATCCCGGAGGGACGAACCGGCTGTATTCAGGCGGGACAGCACCTGCCGGCAGGGTCGCGGCCATCGCGGTCTCCAGCAGCCGGACCCCGGTGTCGAGCCCTTCGGCGTCGTCGAGATCGAAGGTGTCCAACATGAACGGCGGATCGTCCTTACGCCGTGCCCACCAGGCCAGCCTGGCGACAAGGCGGTCTCCCCGCAGCGCGATCCACATCCATTCAGGCCGCCGCCGGCCCGAATCGAGGTCGCCCGCCAGCTCGTCATCGAGGACGTACGGCAGGCGGCAGAAAAGGTCGAGTTCTTCGCGCCCGACAATCGGGCGCATGGTCAGGTCGTTCAAGGCACTTCCTTTGGCAGGTGTGCCCGCTCGCCCCTGGGTCAGCTATCGGCCGTACCCCAGGAAGGAACTGGCACGACGGTCGTGGCACGCATCGGCTCATCCCTCCTTTCGTTTGTTCGGACGAGACGTTCTATCGGACCTGCCGCCAGGCGCGCAAACCCTTTTCAGACGAGCGTGGCATGCCGGGCGGCGCGGTAGCCGAACACGACCGCCGGGCCGATGGTCGAGCCAGGCCCCGGGTAGGTGCGGCCCATGACCGAGGCGGTGGTGTTGCCGGCGGCGTACAGGCCGGGGATGGCCGAGCCGTCCTCCCGCAGCACCCTGGCGTCGGCGTCGGTCAGCAGGCCACCCTTGGTGCCCAGATCGCCCGGATACAGGCGGAGCGCACGGAAGGGGCCGCGCTCCAGCGGGCCAAGATTGGGGTTCGGCTTGACCCTGGGGTCGCCGTAGTAGTTGTCGTAGACGGTCCTGCCGCGGCCGAAGTCGGCGTCGACGCCGGTCTGGGTGAAGCCGTTGAACCGCTCGACGGTCGCGGCCAGCCGTGCGGGGTCGGCGTCGATCCGCTCTGCCAGTTCCTTCAGCGTAGGTGCCTCGATCAGGATGCCCGCGGCCAGCCACTGCTTCTTGCGGCCCAGGTAGGACGTGGACAGGTAGCGGCGAGCATGCCGTACGTCGGTGATCAGCCAGGTCGGCCCGGGCACGGTGTGCCCCAGCATGGCGTGGCCGAAATCGATGTAGGACGCCGACTCGTTGGTGAAGCGGTCGCCGGCCGCGTCCACCACGATGGAGAAGGGCATGGACCGCTCCGACAGGATGAAGCCGTGGCTGCCGTCCGGGCCGACCGTGCCCGCGCCCCACCAGGCGTCGTCCATCAGTTCAAGCGCCGCGCCCACACCCGCGCCGATGCCGATGGCGGTGCCGAGGTCGCCCTCGGGTGCGGCGGAGTAGCCGGGGATACCGTGGTGCTTCATCCGCCACTCCTTGTTGCGGGCGAAGCCACCGGCCGCCAGCACGACGCCCCGCCGGGCTCGTACGCGCACCTGACGCCCCTCCTTGTCGACCACCGCACCCACCACGGCGCCGTCCTCGACAACCAGGTCCACAATCGGGGAGGACAACCAGACGGGGGTCTGCTGATCCCGCACGATCCACATGAGCGAGCAGCTCAGCGCACCACCCAGCCCGACCAGCCGCTTGCCGGTCGCCAGCCCGGCGAGGGTACGGAACACGAAGCGCGCCCCACGCACGAACCCGCTCGGCGTGGACCAGGCCCGCGCGAGCAGCCACACATCATTGGTCATCACCGGCGCCGGCAGACCGTCGGCGGCTCGCGAGGTCGAATACCAGGACCCCAGCCGCTTGGTGTCGAACGGCGCCACCTCGATCCCGCGCCCCACCTTGCCGCCGGGCCTGTCGGGATAGTAGTCGGGGTAGTCGGGCGAGCGCCGCCACCGTACGCCCAGGCGGCCGAGCAGCCGGACCACCTCCGGCCCGCTGTCCAGGAAGGCCCGGCGACGCTCGCCCGAGGACGCGGGACCCGCCTCACCGATCGCCTCCTGCATGTACCGCAGGGCCTCCTCCCTGGAGTCGGCGACACCCGCCCGGACCATGAGCGGATTGACCGGCATCCACAGCCCTCCACCGGAGATCGCCGTGGTGCCGCCCCACTTGGCCGTGCTCTCCACGACCAGGACGTCGAGCCCCGCATCGGCGGCGGTGATGGCCGCCGTCAGCCCCGCGGCGCCCGATCCCGCGACCAGGATGTCGACGACTTTGTCCCATTGCTCTTCCATCGTGCTGACCCTCCGATCGTTCAGGCCGCCGACCAGCCGCCGTCCACGGGGACGAGCGCCCCGTTGATGAACGCGGCGGCGTCAGAGGCGAGGAAGACGGCCACGCTGGCCATGTTCTCGGGCTGCGCCAGCCGCTCACCGAGCGCGAGCACGGGCCCCAGGCGCGCGGCGCCCGCGGGGTCGAAGCCGCCGGACGACTCGCCGATGCCGGTCTCGGTGGGGCCCGGCAGGATGGCGTTGCAGCGGATGCCGTCCTTGGCGTACGCCCAGGCCACGCTGCGGGTCAGACCGACGACACCGTGCTTGGACGCGGTGTACGCGACACCGGCCGCACCCCCGCGGATGCCGGCCTCGGACGCGGTGTTGATGATCGCGCCACCCCCCTGGCCGAGCATGTACGGCAGGACGGCGCGAGTGAGCAGGAATGTGCCGCTCAGGTTCACCCGCAGCACGCGATCCCAGGTCTGGACCGAGATCTCGGCGGGCAGCGCCATGGTGTCGAGGATCCCCGCGTTGTTGCACAGCACGTCGATCCGGCCGTACTCGCCGATGGCCCGGTCGACCAGCGCATTGACCGACGCCTCGTCGCCGACGTCGGCCGGGACCGCGAGGGCGGCCGAGCCGATCTCCGCGGCGGTCCGCCGGGCGGACACCTCGTTGATGTCGCAGACCACCACACGTGCGCCTGCCTCCGCGAAGGCGCGGCTCATCGCGCGCCCGATCCCTGAACCCGCTCCCGTCACCAGGCAGGTCTTGTCGGCTAGGTCGGTCATGGCACGATCCTTTCCGCAACAACCGGACAGCATTGTCCGGTTGATACGGTAGCTTCTATGACGAATGCGCAGCGCGTCAACAGGGGGCCCAGCGCCGCCGCCGAGAACCGGGCGGCGCTGATCGCGGCAGCGCGCGCGGTCTTCGCCACCGCCGGGTACGACGCACCCCTCAGCGCGGTCGCCCGCCGGGCGGGCGTAGGCCAGGGCAGCCTCTACCGGCACTTCCCCAATCGCATGAGCCTCGCCGTAGCCGTGTTCGAGGACAACATCACCGCCATGGAAACCCTGGCCGCCGAGCCCGGCTCCACCCTGGAGGACATCCTCGCCCTACTCACCGACCAGGCCATCGCCTCGACCGCCTTCATCGACATGATCAGCCCGTCCGCACTGGAAGCCGACCTCGCCCGCATCGACGCACGGATGACCCGCGTACTCGCCGACAAACTCGACCAGGCCCGGCAGGCCGGCGTAATCAGACCCGACGTGGGCACCGACGAACTACGACTCGCAATCAGCATGATCGCCAGCCTCCTCGCCAAAACCCCAGAACCCTCCCGCCGCCCCACCGCCACCCGCGCCTGGCTCCTACTACGCCGCGCCCTCACCTGATCCGGCCACGACAATGTTTACGGGGGGATTCGACCGGCTCGCGTGAAGTCGCAGCTCACCCTGCTGGCTGGTGATGGTCAGAGCAGTTTCGCCAGGCGCGTCTTCTTGGAGTTCTCCCGTACGAGCCAGGTCACGTCCGGGTCGGCGGAAGCGGCCAGTGCCTGGAAAGCGGGCAAGCCGATGGCAGGATCGGCGGCCACCGCGACGCTCCAGCAATACCCCAGGGCCTGGCGAAGAGCGCGCACTTCCGTGCTCCGGCGTTCGTCCGGCGGACGCGCGGCCAGCGCTTTCGTCGATCGTGAGCACACCTCGATGGCGCATTCCACGGCGTCCGAGGTGCTCAGCAGGCGAGGCTCACAGACACCGGCCGCAGCTGCCCGCTGGACCAGCGGGTTCTCGTCGTCAGCCCAGTCGAGGACGAGGTCGAACAAACGCAGCGGGTCGCCGTCACCGAGACGTTGCAGTGCCAACGCCACTGCCTCGCGCACGCGCCAGCGCGCATCGGCAGCATGGCCCCGCAGCCGCTGTTCCACCTCCCCGCCTTCGGCCAGCAACCTCCCGAGTCCGACAACCCCGCAGAACACGAGGTACTCATCGCCGGTCGTGATGAAACCGTCGAAGCAGTCCTGGTCGCCCTCATCGGCGACGGCTTGAGCGAGTTCGATATTGGCGCGCGGCCCGGGCAGCCCAGAGTGCTCCCGCAGGTAGCCCGGCCACTGCGCGGCGTCGAGTACGCGCAACTCTGCTCGGTACTGATCCCGGCGACCCACTCCCGCAGCATAGAAAACAGCGGTCAAGTCTGTCTTGCCGACAGGGGTGCATAGGCGGCCGAGGCGCGTCCCCACCCGCCGGTAGGGGAACGTCCGGACAGGGCGTTCGGCTAGCCGATCAGCCGGAGCCGACTGCCCTGAGCAGGGGCACTCCGTCAGCGGGAGGTCAAGCAAGGGCAGGTGCCATCGTGGTGCTTGTAGTCGTAGAACCGGGGATGGCCGCAGTAGCAGATGCTTGCCCACATGCGTTCGGGGTCGCTGGATTGCTCGGCTCCAGCACCGCACGCGGGACAGACTGAGGGCTCGTCATCGCGGGGCGGCGCGTTATCCATGTCCGCACTGTAGGTGGTTGTGGCCAGCATCATTGCGGCTAACGCTTGGCGCCGAGCCGCCTGACTTCAGCGATCCAGATCGGGTGCACTCGTAGCTTGGAGACCACAGACGTGTACTGAGTCGTGACCGGCCTTGGTCAGCAGTTCGGCAATGCCGGTGTCCTCGTCGATCAGGAAGGTCCCGCGGGCTCGCAGAGACGGTAGAAGTGGACATTGGTGGAAGCCGCTGCGTATGCAAGGACTTGCCTGATGTCCTCATGCTCCAAGTCTGGGTAGTCGGAGAGGATCTCCTCGAAGCTCCATCCGGCTGCGACGAGCCGGACGACAGTCTCGACAGTGATGCGCAGACCTCGGACTGTGGGCTTACCTTCGAGTTGGTCGGGCTCGACGGCGATTCGATTGAAGTTCACAATGCCTCGCTCCAATACTGTCAGGTCGGTCATGCGGGGGCCGCTCGATGAATGGCTCGTCGCCGATCCATGCCGTGTAGCGGTCTCCTCCCACGCAAGTCATGGGACGGTTGCCAGTCCGTTCAGGTTGGCGTATTCGAGGGGGGAAGGTCTGCGCGGCGCTTATTGAGAGTCGTGCTGTTTGTCGTGTTCGTGGTCTCGGAGGCGGTCGTTGTTGGTACGCCGCCCGCGCTCGCCGTGCCGTACGCGCAGACCCAAGTACGGCGCCACTCGTACTACCGAGTGGTCAACAAATCGTGCTGACCAACATGGGCTATCACGATCTGTGGGTCCTGCCCCTCGACCAGTACGGGAACCAGCTGGGGTCGAGTTTGGGCGTGGCTGCCCGGTACTCATGGACCTGTGCAGCCAATCACTGAGGTCACCCGTCCTTCTTGGGTACGACTACGCGCGCCCAGCTGGTCAACCGCCCTATGAGCGCGAGGATGAACATGCGCCCTGCCTTGGAGAACGGAAGGATGACGAACGCGGGAGTCATCAGGATAATGACCAGCGCCATAGGGATGACGAGCAGCGCGCAGAAAGCGACACGCTGCCACGTGCCATTGATGACAATCATTGGGAGGCCCTTGCTCGCCCGAGAAAACGCGAGAATCCCGTGAAACTGGGTAATCCGACCGCAAACGGCGGTCGTGATGGTGTGCCTCTCGCCTGGGCCACGATGCCTCGATCGTGCTTCGCCTGTCAGAGGCTGACCGGAAATGGTCAGCCGACCAGAGGCCCTTCCCTAGAAGGGCCACGATGGCGCAGCAAGTGCCATGTCATAGCTGTAGGGTACCCACTGGCACCGATTATTGGCTTACTCTCCTGCCATGTTTCTCTTGCCCGCCCCTTCGAGGCTCATGAGCACTTGTCCCGATCATGAGTGGGGTCATACCTCGACCGGTTCTTCGTACCGTCCGACAAAGGGCGGACCTCTCAACGACCGCCGAGACTTGTGCAAACTCGATATCACGCAGATCTTGATGCACGGGAGGCGTCGATGAGTCGTACGGTGATCGATCTGGATGATGATCTGGTCGCGGAGGTGGCCAAGGCGCTGGGGACCAGTACGAAGAAGGAGACGGTGAACAGCGCCCTGCGGGAGGTGCTGGAGAACCGGCGCCGGGCGTTGGCGCTGGCCCGGTTGCGTGAGGTGGCCGCCGAGGGGGCCTTCGATCTTGAGGTCTTCGAGGACAAGAGCGGCTATCGCCGGTGAATCCGGCACAGTTTCTGATCGATACCAGTGCCCTGGCCCGGCTCATGCGTGGTGATGCCGAGCAGTATGGCTGGGACCAGGCGGTGGCGGCCGGCTTGATCGCGGTCTGCCCATCACCGAACTTGTATTCTTCTTCAGCGCCGTTCGACCGCGGATCGTATCCGGGGGATCGAGGATATGCGGTCCGCCGACAACAATCGATATTTGCGCTCCGCCTCACCGCGCGACCGCGCTTGCAAGGTGGCGGATCTGGACCTTCTTCGTCCATGCGGTCGTCAGCGGCACAGCGCTAGGACCCATCCATAGTGATCCAAGTGGTCATTCGCCGACGGACGGGTCCGGGGGTAGGCCGCGAAGACGCAGGTAGGTGGAGAACTCCTCCGGCGAGCGGACGTCGTGCTCCAGTACGGCGTCATAGACGTCGGTGCCTCCTACCCGGTAGGGGTAGTGGGGGCTGCGGCGCCACAGATGCTTCAGACGCAAGATCGCCATGCGCTGTTCTGGGGTCACGTGGCGGGCCAGTCGCTCGGCTTCGGCCAGCGTCGGGCGGTCTACGGCGTGGAGCCATATGGTGATGTCCACCTTTCACGGACCCCCTGGCCCCTCGTAGCGGCAGACCAGGTAGTGGCGCTCATCCGTCCGCTGGTCGGTAGGCCGCCGATCTTCCCGCTCGTCTCGGTAGTCCACGACGGTCAGCCCGGGCACGATGGCCAGCCGGGCCAAGGCCGTGAATACATCGGCCGCGGTGGCATGCGGGGCGGTGAACATCACGTCCAAGTCGCGCCAGACCATCAGCCCCACCACCCGCGCCGGTCCGAACCCCGCGAAGGCCTCCTCCAACCTCAGGACCCGCAGCACCTACGCGCCATCGCTAGAAATTCACCCGAGTCGCCGCAATCCAAGCCCCGCCCGGCACCGAATACCGAGGAGAACCGACTCTAAGATCTTTGAAGGTGATGCAATGCGTACTTCTGTCAGGTTCGTCATCACGATCACCGTCGCTCTGGCGGCCATCGCTGTCACACAGACTGCCGCGTCCGCCGCCACGGCCATCGAGTACGGACTCATCGCCGCACTCATCGCCGTCGCTTGATGGGCATACTGGGTTTCTCACCTGCGGGTTTACCGATTGCGCTGCTCTAGCACGATCGGGTTGTCAGGGGTTCTCTCGGGTCTAGGGGGGCCTGGTGTGCCCACATGGGCACACCAGTGACCTCGATTGACGGGGTTCATGTCCGAGGATCGACATCAACCCAAATCCAATGGACGTTCTCACCGAGTTTCTCGCTGGAACGATGGAGTTGGGAGATGCGTCCCGACCGCTGGATCGGTTGAGGTGTTTGTGCGTATCGGGAGGCATTTGGTCGGGAAGGCTGGCCTGGCGGGTGACCTGGCCTGAGATCATCCTCTATCGGACCGAGGACGGACACGTAGAGATCCAGTTCCGCGCGGTCGATGGGACCGTCTGGCTTTCGCAGACACAGATGGCCGAACTATTCGACTCCTCGCGATCTTGAGGGATGGCGAGGTGCCGGAGGCAACTATCAAGCAACACTTGATAGTTCGAACTGAGGGCTCGCGTGAGGTTCGGCGGCAGATTCAGGTCTATAACCTCGACGTGATCCTCGCCGTCGCTACCGGGTTCGGTCGGCGCGGGGTAGTCAGTTCCGTACGTGGCCCGTCGCACTGCCACGACTCAGTCCGCTCTGGACGATGATGAGGAAGACCTTTAGTTGGTGACGAGGATGCCCCGTCGGGGGTCGTGAAGAACTCCCGTGAATGCCGTCTGGTCTTGATCAGATTTTGATGATGACCTTGCCGGCGGGGTGGCCTTCGGCTAGGTAGCGGATTGCGGCGGGGGCGTCGGCGAGAGGGTAGGTGCGGTCTAGGACTGGGGTGACCTTGCCGGATTCGATGAGGTGGCTGAGTTCCTTCAGTTCTTGGGCGCGTTCGTGGGATGTCAGGCCCTGCAGGTTCTGGCTGGTGAACAGCGATAGCAGGGGTGCGCGCATCTGGCGGGTGTAGCCGCCGAACAGGCCGCCCGCGTCATGCCCTCCGCCGGCCAGCACCAGGGTTCCGCGGGGGGTTAGGGCGCGCCGCAGTAGTGATAGTGGGCGGCAGCCTGCGGTGTCGATGATCACGTCGTAGCGTGGGCCGTCGCGGTCGACCTCCTCGCGGGTGTAGTCGATGACTTCGTCGGCGCCCAGGGATCGCACCAGTTCTGCCTTGCTGGTGCCGCACACGCCGGTCACGCTCGCGCCGAACGCCTTGGCGATCTGCACCGCGAACGATCCGATGCCGCCGGCCGCGCCGATCACCATGACCTTCTGTCCGGCCTTGACCCGGCCGCGGACGCCTTCCAGTGCGGTCACCCCGGAGATGGGCACCGCCGCGGCCTCCTCGAACGACAGCCTGGGCGGCTTGGGTGCGAGACGCTTCCAGGAGGCGGCTGCGTATTCGGCGAATGTGCCGCTGCTGGTGGTGCCGTACACCTCATCGCCGGGTTGGAACCCCTGCACGTCGGCGCCGACCTGCGTCACCACCCCGGCGAGTGCCCGGCCGCGCACCGCCACCCTGGGCTTTGTCAGCCCGAACGCGACCCGCGCCGCGTACGGCCGGCCGGTCATGCAGATCCAGACGCCTGGGTCCACTCCGGCGGCACGTACCTGGACCAGCACCTGGTCCGCTCCGATGGACGGCTGGTCGACGTCGCGTAATTGGAGCACATCGGCCGAGCCGTACACGTCCTGGGCGATCGCCTTCATTTGGTCTCCTCCTGGGAGTTGGGGTATTGGAATACTTCTTCGAGTGGAACTTTGAACACGTGGGCGATCCGGAAGGCCATTTCGAGGGACGGTGAGTAGCGGCCCTGCTCGATCGCGATGAGGGTTTGCCGGGTCACGCCGATGCGCTCGGCCAGGTCGGCCTGGGTCATCTCGCCGTTGGCGAAGCGCAGCGCGCGGATGCGGTTGGTCACGCTGGTCGGCTTCACCACTGCGGGAGGCTCCTGCGGTACACGATGACCTTGGTGACATTGCCGAGGATCGCCGACAGCACGAAGCACAGGTAGACCACGTTCGCGATCCAGAATTGCTCCCAATCGGCGATCGCCATGAGCATCGCCGCGACGCCGCCGATCACCACGAACGACTGGCCGACGTGATCTCCCAGCCGCCCGATCTCCCGGTCTCTCTCGTCCTTCACCAGGGACGTCTGCCGATCCAGCGCGTTGACCACGATCTCGATCACGATCGCGGCGGCAATGGCCGCCCCCACGCTGCCGAGCAGGGCCGCGCCGTAGGGCGTCTCAGCCAGCGGTCGCCCGCCGGCCTGGCTCAACACCACGGCCGCATACCCGCCGTACGCGGCGACGGCCACCACCAGCCGGATCCACGCCCGTTTCTCCTCGAGTGTCATGCCTTGCCCTTCGGGATGTACAGAATCTTTGACATCCCGAAGGTAGCAAATCTTTTACTTGATGTCTAGAAAGTTTTACACCGCCTCGCGGGTGAGGACGACCTTGAGGGCGCCTGTCGTGGCCGCGTCCGCGAAGACCTCGTACGCCTTCTCCATCTCCGCCAGGGCGAAGCGGTGTGTGACGAACGCGCCAGTGTCCAGCCGGCCGGCCTCGATCATGCGCAGCAGGGTGGGCGTGGAGGAGGTGTCAACCAGCCCGGTCGTGATCGTGATGTTGCGGATCCACAGGTCTTCCAGGTGCAGCGTCGCCGGGCCGCCGTGCACGCCGATGTTGGCGACGTGCCCGCCGGGCCGTACCAGGCGGGTGCAGAGTTCGAAGGTGTCCGCGACGCCGACCGCCTCGATGGCCACGTCCGCGCCGAGGCCGCCGGTGAGCGCGGCGACGGTCTCCTGGGCCTGCGCCGGTTCGGTGACGGCGTCGGCGCCGAAGCGGGACGCCGCGTCCAGGCGCGGCCGGGCGAGGTCGATCGCGACGATGTGCCCGGGGGTCAACAGCCGGGCCGCGGTGATGGCGGCCAGCCCGATGGGCCCGGCGCCGACGACGGCGACGGTGTCGCCCGGCTGGACGCGCCCGTTGAGCACGCCCACCTCGTACGACGTCGGCAGGATGTCGGCGAGCATGAGCACGCTCTCGTCGGCGACGCCGTCCGGCACCAGGTACGTGGAGGTGTCGGCGAACGGGACGCGGACGTACTCGGCCTGGGTGCCGTCGATCCGGTGCCCCAGGATCCACCCGCCGCCGCCGAGGCACTGGCCGTACATGCCGGACCGGCAGTAGCGGCAGCGCCCGCACGCGGTGACGCACGAGACGAGCACGCGGTCGCCCGGCTGGCGCGTGGTGACGCCGGATCCGGTCTCGACGATCGTGCCGACCGCTTCGTGGCCGAGGATCCTGCCTTGATCGACGGTGGGCACGTCGCCCTTGAGGATGTGCAGGTCGGTGCCGCAGATGGTCACCGCGTCCACCCGGACGACGGCGTCGCCCGGATCGACGACCTCCGGCATCGGCATGTCACGCCATGATCGGTTGCCGGGACCTTGGTACACGAGAGCCTTCATCTTCTGCTCCTTTCGTCACCTCCACGCTGGACTTGGGGTGACGGGTCGGTCAGGGCCCTTGGTCCTCTCGATCGCCGCCGAAAGTTGGCGCCACCCGCGGAAGGACCAAGGTCCTGTCCGGACGGGTCTCCCGGCTCTATAGCCCACCACCTCGGATGATCGACGCTTCGGGGAGTTCCCTATGACCTGGAGTCCCCGATGGACGTCTTGGACTTGTCGCGGTGGCAGTTCGGCATCACGACCGTCTACCACTTCCTGTTCGTCCCGCTCACGATCGGGCTCTCGCTCATCGTGGCGGGCATGCAGACCGCCTGGTACCGCACCGAGAACCCCGCCTACCTGCGCATGACCCGCTTCTGGGGCAAGCTGTTCCTGATCAACTTCGCGATGGGCGTGGTCACGGGCATCGTGCAGGAGTTCCAGTTCGGGATGAACTGGAGTGCGTACTCGCGTTTCGTGGGTGATGTCTTCGGGGCGCCGCTGGCCATGGAGGGGCTGATCGCCTTCTTCATGGAGTCCACGTTCCTCGGCTTGTGGATCTTCGGCTGGGACAAGCTGCCACGGAAGATCCATCTGGCGACGATCTGGCTGGCGTCGATCGGCACGGCCGTCTCGGCGTACTTCATTCTGGCCGCCAACTCCTGGATGCAGCACCCGGTCGGCTACCGGCTCAACCCCGTCAGCGGGCGGGCCGAGCTGACCGACATCTGGGCGGTGCTCACCAATTCCACCACCCTGGCCACCTTCCCGCACGTGATCTTCGGCGCGTTCGTCACCGCGGGCGCGTTCGTCGCCGGCGTCAGTGCCTGGCAGCTCGCCAGGAAGCGCGACGTCGCTTTGTTCCGTACGTCCGGACGGGTGGCCATGGTCGTCAGCCTCGTCGCGGCCGTGGGCGTGGCATTGTCCGGGCACTGGCAGGCCCAGATCATGACCGAGCAGCAGCCGATGAAGATGGCCGCCGCCGAAGCCCTGTGGGAGGACGAGACGTCCGCCGGCTTCTCCCTGTTCGCCATCGGCGACGTCGAGAACGGGCGCAACAGCGTGAACCTCCAGGTGCCCAACGGGCTGAGCCTGCTGGCCACCAACAGCCTTGACGGCGAAGTCGAGGGCATCAACGACGTGCAAGCCCGCTACCAGGCCCAGTACGGCCCCGGCGACTACCGGCCGGTCATCGGCCTGGCCTACTGGTCGTTCCGCCTCATGATCGGCTTCGGCGCGCTGGCCGGGCTGCTGGCGCTGGCCGGACTGTGGCTCACCCGGCGCGGGCGGCTGCCCGAGAGCCGCTGGTTCACCCGGATCGCCGTCCTGGGCATCGCCCTGCCGTTCCTCGCCAACTCGCTCGGCTGGATCTTCACCGAGATGGGCCGTCAGCCGTGGACCGTCTTCGGGATCATGCGCACCGCCGCCGCCGTCTCCCCGGGAGCCGACGTCGCCGAGGTCGCCCTCACCCTCGTCGGCTTCACCCTCGTGTACGCCGTGCTGGCGGCCGTCGAAGTCCGGCTGCTGCTCAAGTTCATCCGCATGGGCCCTGACCCTGAGTCCGCCCCGGCCGAGCCGATTCCCGCCCTCTCGTACTGAAGGTCTCCATGGAACTCACCACTGTCTGGTTCGCGCTCATCGCGGTCCTGTGGACCGGCTACTTCGTCCTGGAGGGCTTCGACTTCGGCGTCGGCGTGCTGCTGCCGTTCGTCGCCCGCGACGAATCCGACCGGCGCCTTGTCGTCGCCTCGATCGGGCCCGTCTGGGACGGCAACGAGGTGTGGCTGCTGGTCGCCGGCGGCGCCACGTTCGCCGCCTTCCCCGAGTGGTATGCCACCCTGTTCAGCGGCTTCTACCTGCCGCTGTTCCTCATCCTGCTGGCGCTGATCGCCCGGGGGATCGCCCTGGAGTACCGCAACAAGAGCGACAGCACGCGCGGCTGGGACCGCACCTTCTTCTGGGGTTCCCTCGCGCCCGCGTTCCTGTGGGGCGTGGCCTTCGCCAACATCGTCCAGGGCGTGCCCCTCGACGCCGCGCACGAGTTCACGGGCAGCCTGTTCACCCTGCTCAATCCGTACGCCCTGCTCGGTGGCGCGGCCACGCTGACGCTGTTCACCTTCCACGGCGCGGTCTTCCTCGCCCTGCGCACGCAGGGCGAGCTGCGCGCGACCGCCATCCGGCTGGGCCGCCAGATCGGCCTGCTCGCCCTGCTGATCGGCGGCGCGTTCCTGCTGCTCACCCAGCTCGACAAGGGCAAGCCCCTCACCTGGCCGATTGCCGCGATCGCCGCCGCCGGCATCGCGGGCGCCCTGATCGCCCTGGGCCGCGACCGCGACGGCTGGGCGTTCGCCGCCAACGCGCTGGCCATCGTCGCGATCACGGCGACCCTGTTCGCCAACCTGTGGCCGAACGTCATGCCGGCCCTGGACCCCGCCAACAGCCTGACCGTGGACAACGCCAGCTCCACGCCGTACACGCTGACGGTCATGACCTGGGTGGCCGCCATTTTCACGCCCGTAGTCCTGCTCTACCAGGGCTGGACCTACTGGGTGTTCCGCAAACGACTGACATTGGACTGAACCCATGATCCGATCGCTGCTGTACTCGCTGAAACGGCGGATGTACCCCGCGAACCGCCCCGGCCGCCTGGCCCGGGCGATGAACCGGATGGACGCCCGCCAGTTCGGCGCGGGCCTGCTGTCTCCCCGCCGCGCCGTCACCCTGGAGGTCCGCGGCCGCACCAGCGGGCGCCTCGTCTCCGTCCCGGTGGTGGTGGCCGACTACGAGGGCGAGCGCTACCTGGTGTCGATGCTCGGCGAGGACGCGAACTGGGTCCGCAATGTCCGGGCCGCCGGCGGCCGCGCGGTCCTACGACGGGGTACGGCAGAGCACGTGACCCTGGAGGAGGTGGAGATCGGAGCACGGGCACCGATAATCCGCCGATATCTGGCGCTGGCCCCAGGCGCACGCCCCCACATCCCCGCGGAGAAAACCGCGCCACTCGCCTCCTTCGCCGCCGTGGCCGCAAGCCACCCCGTCTTCCGGATAACACCGGCCAGATGAAGGCGTGCGGCGGTTCAGTCGGATTTCAGGTCTCGGTGGCCGAATCCGGCGACACCAGCGGCGATCAAGACGCCGGTGGTGAGGCAGAGCCACACGAACGGCGTCGCGGTCGCCGTTCCGCCCGGGAGCGCGGGCACGTGCGCGAACGGGGAGAACCGGCGGATGGTCTCGTCGATCTGGAGCAGCTCCCCGAGCTGGCCGAGCAGGAAGAAGGCGACCAGGAACGCCCACGCGACGGCGGTCATGCGAGGCAGGAGCCCGAACAGCAGGACGGTGATACCGGCCAGCACCCACACGGCGGGGACCTGGGCGAGCGCGGCGCCGGCGATGCGCGTCGCCTGCGTCGCGGGTTCGCCGATGCGCAGCCCGTGGGCGAGACCGGCGGCCAGCCCGGCGATGAGGAGGATCAGCGCCGATCCGGCCAAGGCGCAGGCCACGTGGCCGGCGAGCCAGCGCCAGCGCGGCACCGAGGCGGCCAGCACCGGTTCGGCGCGCCCGATCGTCTCCTCCGCGCGTGGCCGCGAGGCCGCTTGCACGGCGTAGCCGCTGGCCACCAGGGCGAACAGGCCCAGTTGGGTGGCGAAGAAGGTGTCGACCAGGACGCCCGCTCCGCCGATCCTGGCGAGCATGTCGGCGATCTGGGGGATGTCTCCGACGATGTCTCCCACGCTGGCCGCCAGCGCACCGAACACCCCGCCGACCACGGCGAACCCGGCGGCCCAGCCGAACAGCATGCCCCGCTGCAGCCGCCAGGCGAGCGCGAGTGGCGACCTCAGGGACGCGGACGCGGCGGCGGGTCCTCGGCGGGCCGCCAGCAATCCCGCGCCGATGTCGCGCCGCCGCGCCAGCAGGTCGGCCCCCGCCACCAAGAGGACGGCGACGGCGGCGAACACGGCCAGCAGCCACCAGCGTTCATCGGCGAAGGCCCGGATCCGCTGCGCCCAGCCCAGCGGCGACAGCCAGGACACGGCCTCGGCCCCGGACGCGTCCCCGGCCGAGCGGAGCAGGAAGAACAGGCCCAGGACGGCGACGGCGAGGGCATTGGCGGTGCGGGCGTTCGCGGTGAGCTGCGCGGTCACCGCCGCGATCCCGGTGAAGACCAAGCCCATGCCCGCCACGGCCCCGGCGAAGGCGATCGATCCGGCCAGCGGCAGCCCCTGCCCGGCGAGGCCCGCCACCAACAGCAGCGCGGCGAGGAGGTTGGCCAGGCCGGTGACGATCACGGCGGCGGCGGGAAGCGCGTACCGGCCGACCGGCGCGGCGCCGATGAGTTCGGCCCGCCCGCTCTCCTCCTCGGCGCGGGTGTGCCGGGTCACCAGCATGATGCTCATGAGACCGGCCAGCACCGCGGCGAAGGTGGTGGCCCGCCAAGCCGTCAACCCGCCGACCGAGGCGGGATCGAAAATGGGCCCGGTGAGGGCCTGGAGCGCGGGGTTGGCCATCATGGTGGCGCCCAGCGCCAGGCGCTGCCCGACGTCGGGGTAGAGCTCGGCGATGGCGGAGGCGATCGCGACCGGGATGGCGACGATCACCAGGATCCAGACCGGCAGCAGCAGGCGGTCGCGGCGCAGCGCGAGCCGGACGAGCACGCCGGTTCCGATCATGACGCGCTCACCTGGTAGTGGCGCAGGAACAGCTGCTCCAGCGTCGGCGGCTGGCAGATAAGGCTGCGCAGGCCCGCCTGGCTGATCAGCCGCATGACGCCGTCGAGGTGCTCGGCGTCGACCTCGAAGCTCACCTGGTTGCCGTTGACGGCGAGGTCGTGCACGCCGGGCCGGCCGGCGAGGGAGGCGGGAAGTTCGGCCAGCTCGGCGGTGATCGAGGTGCGGGTCAGGTGCCTCAGCTGTGTCAATGTCCCGGTCTCCACAGCGCGTCCGGCCCGGATGATGGTGACGCGGTCGCAGAGGGCTTCGACCTCGGTGAGGATGTGGCTGGACAGCAGCACGGTACGACCGGCGGCGCGCTCCTCGGCGACGCATTCGCGGAACGCGGCCTCCATGAGCGGGTCCAGGCCCGCGGTGGGTTCGTCGAGCAGCAGCAGTTCGACATCGGCGGACAGGGCCGCGATCAGCGCGACTTTCTGCCGGTTGCCTTTGGAGTACGCGCGGCCCTTCTTGGTCGGGTCGAAGTCGAAGCGGTCGATCAAGGTGGCGCGTCGCCGTGGATCTATCCCGCCGCGTAACCGGGCGAGCAGGTCGATGGCCTCGCCGCCGGACAGGGTCGGCCAGAGCGTCACGTCGCCGGGAACGTAGGCGAGCCGCCGGTGCAGGGCGACCGCGTCCCGCCACGGGTCGGAGCCGAGGATCTCGGCATGGCCGGAGTCGCCGCGCAGGAGCCCCAGCAGGACGCGAAGGGCGGTGGTCTTCCCGGCGCCGTTGGGGCCGAGGAAGCCGTGCACCTCACCGGTCCGTACGTCCAGATCGAGACCGTCGAGGGCGGGAACGTGGCCGAACCGCTTGGTGAGGCCGTTGATGAGCACGGCGAACTCTGACGACATGGGAGGCTCCCGAAGCCGATCGGATAGGACATTTGCCGACCAGGCTTCCCGGCGCACCGCCGTTGACGTTACTCCTCGCGGGTGGGCGGCACCAGATCTCGCCGAGCCGACCGCCGTCTGGAGATTGAGCCGGAATCTCAGGTTCTTGCCAAGAAGCATCCCTATCGTCCTGCGCGCTAGGTTTCGCACACACGAAAGGGTTAACCCATGCGGCGACGCACCCTCATTCCCGCTGCCCTGGGCGCGACTCTGATCGGCGCGACGCTGATCAGCGCCTCTCCCGCCTCCGCCACCACCGGCGGCACCTGCGAAAAGGCCGCCTGGATCGGCCAGGTTCAAGGCAGACCGGCCGGTCTTGGCATCCACTCCCGCAGCGGCGACTACTTCTGGCACGACAAGTACGGTTTCCACCTGCGCGTCACCCAGAAGCGCAGCAAGCCCCAGACCTACTCGGGGACGATCACCTCGAACACCCCGATCGTCGGCTTCAAGTGGGTCAAGCTCGAGAAGCAGGACAAGGTAGAGCTGTCGGCCGACAAGCTCACGATCACCTTCACGGTCGTGAACCACGGCCTGATCGACGGCTTCAACTTCAAGACCTCCTGCGCCGACACCCTCACGGTCTCCGACCTGAAGATCAACGGCAACGCGCTGCCGACCGGCAAGGTCTACCTGGGCAAGTACCGCCAGCACCCGGCATCGATTCCGTTCACGGTGCACCGTAAGGCCTAATATGCCAGGCCCGGCCGTGGTCCCCGTATGATGCCGGGCCACGGCCGGAGGAGGAAAGCAGATGGGCGCACACCGGATCCTGGTGGTGGACGACGACCCGGCGATCCTGCGGGTGCTGCGGCGCGGGCTGACCCTGGAGGGTTTCAGCGTGGAGGCCGCCGGCACAGGCCATGCCGCACTGGAGATAGCCGATCAGGTCGACGCCATCGTCCTGGATGTGTCGATGCCCCGCATGTCGGGCATCGAGGTGTGCGCCGAACTGCGTCGGCGCGGTTCCGAGGTGCCGATTCTGATGTTGTCGGCCCTGGACGAGGTGGCCGACCGCGTGGCCGGTCTGTCGGCTGGGGCCGACGACTACATGGTCAAGCCCTTCGACCTGACCGAGCTGGCGTTACGGCTTCGGGCTCTGCTGCGCAGGTCTGGCGCGACGAGCGCGGGGGCTGCGGGCTCGGCCGTACGGGTCGGCGATCTGGTCCTGGACACGGCCGGTCGCGACGTCGTCATCGGTGGCCGGTCGCTGACCCTGACCAGGCGCGAGTTCGATCTGCTCGAAGTGCTGGCCAGGAACGCCGGAATCGTCCTGTCCCGCGAGGTCCTGCTGGAACGTGTCTGGGGTTACGACTTCGCGGTCACTCACAACGCGGTCGAGACGTTCATCGGCTACCTGCGCCGCAAGCTGGAGGCCGCCGGCGAGCCACGCATCCTGGAGACGGTCAGGGGAGTGGGTTACGTCCTGCGGGGCCGTCCGTCATGAGGTTGTCGACCCGGTTCGCGTTGTGCCTGGCCGTCATGGTTCCGTTGCTGGTCGGCCTGTCGGGCCTGCTGATCATCCGCCTGTCGATCGACGATCTGCGTGCCGAACGCGATCTGCGGCTGGCGCAGCGGATGCAGTCCCTCCAACCCCTCGCTTTGACGTACGCCCAGCGCGAGGCCGCCCCCGCGCGAGCGGCCAGGATTCGCGTCACGCCGACAGCCATTGGCGAGGAAGGCGTCTATGTGGCCCCTGCCAGGGGCACTCCGCTGATCATGGGTACCGTTCCGGCGTCCTTGCCCACGCCGGTGCCCGGCCCCGTGACCTCGCCGGACGGCGCCTGGCGGTACGTGAGCACCCCCTTGGGCGTCAACGGCAGGCGGGGTCGGCTTTGGGTCTTCGAACAGGAGGCCCCGCTGACCGGCCGAATCTCCCATATGTACCGCCAGCACCTGATCGTGACGCTGATCGCCCTGGCGGTTGGCGCGACTACGGGCCTGGCCCTTGGCCGTTTCGCGCTGCGCCCGCTCACGCGCCTGACGAAGGACGCGGCGGCCGTGGACGTACGTGCCGGGGAAGGCCGCCTGACCCGCAACTCACGAGTGCCGGAGATCGATGAGCTGGCGGGCCTGGTGAACGGGCTCCTGGACCGCCGCGACAGGGCCGTTCACCGTACCGCCGAGGCACTGGAGACGGCCCGCGCCTTTGCCGCGACCGCGGCCCACGAACTGCGCACGCCCTTGACGAGTATGGGCGCCAATATCGCCCTGCTGGGTTATCCCAACCTGCCGCCGGAGGATCGCGGGGAGGTCATCCGTGACCTGGCCGGGGAGCAGGCCCGCGTGGAACGCCTGATCACGATGTTGAGGCAGCTGGCCAGGGGCGAGTTGATGGAGCCCGACTCCCTGAAGGAGGTCGACCTGGCGGCCCTGAGCGGGGTGGCCGTGGACGAGGCCGCTCGCCGCCACCCCCACGCGCGGATCGTCGCGCACCTTCCCGAGCATGCGATCGTCCGGGGCTGGGCCGAGGGCCTGCGCATGATCGTCGACAACCTCCTGGACAACGCGGCTGTTCACGGTGTCGGCCCTCGGGGCACTGTGCGGATCGACCTGACGGTGAAGGTGGAGGGCACCTTCGCGCTCCTGCGCGTGGCGGACGACGGTCCTGGCATGCCGTCGGAACTCCACCAGGAGGCCTTCAACCGCTTCAGCCGCCGCGTCGGCAGCCCCGGATCGGGTCTGGGCCTGACCTTGATCCACCAGCAGGTCGTCCTGCACGGCGGCAAAGTAGAGATCGAACCTCCCGGCACGGGTTTGTCGGTGTTGGTGCAACTCCCCATCTCGTGGCGCCCGGACGGCCCCAGCGATGGTCTGTCCTGGTTGTCGGCACATCAGAAACTCTGAGCGTCACAAACGGCGGAGGCAGGTGGTGCCGGGGTACCAGTCGATGCTGGACAGGGTGTCCGTCGTGCCTGATGGGCAATTCTGCGCGCTGACGCTTCCCACGACCTTGGCCCAGGCGCTCTTGGAGCGGCAGCCGACCTCGTCGAGGCCCCCTATGACGTTCCGCCACCCGGGCACGCCGCCGGCGAAGCTCGCCGGTTTGCGGACGCAGATGCCCTTGGCGTACTGCGCGCCCGGGGTTTCGACGTCGTAGCCCCCGGTGGTGCAGATGACGGGTTTGGTCGGGTGGTCGCGACGGTTGGTGTAGTGATTGTCGAGGAAACCGTCGGCGTCCTTGCACTGGGACTTCTTCTTGTAGAAGTTCCAGATCTTGCCGGGGCCGTACCGGTCGTGGCAGGGGCGTTCCTGGGGATCGGTGTCCTTGGTGTCGGACGGCTCGGCGATGTAGACGCAGTCGCCCGGGCGCAGGATGCCGCCGCCCTTACCCGGATCGCCCGGATGCGGCGCGGCGAGGTTGCGTACGCAGGCGGTCCGCCCGGTGGGCACCTCCGGGCCGTGCCGCAGCCCGTCGGTCTCCGCGGGGCATTGGGCGGTCACGGCGATGATCCGCGACTTCGCCTGGGCATCCTCGCAGGGCACGACGGAGACGACACCGGGCGAGGAGTTCACGGTATAGGCCGCGTTCAGGCACTGTCCCTTGGCCCAGGTTTGTACGGCAGGCGACGCGACCGGTGTCTGAGCGGACGGTGACACGGGCGAGGGCGTCGAGACCGCGCCTGCGGGGGAGACTCGATCATCCTCCCCACCGTTGACGATCATTACCACGATCACCGTGACGAGCACGGCGATGATCGCTGTCAGCACCGCGATCAACCGGCGATTCGCCATTCAGCGCCCCCTTGGCCGACACCTGACCGAGCCAGTCAGATGATCGGTAGATCAAGTGTTGACCAGACAGCGCGAACCGGCAACGGCCGCTACGCCTTGCGCTGGGATTCGGCCAGTAAGGCGAGGTAGCCGTCGGAGACGATGCGTTTGGCCCGCGCCGCATAGGACTCAGGGTCGTCTGGGGCGATCGTGCCCAGCCCGTCGACGTACCGGTTGAACATGCAGAACGCCGCCGCGATCAGGACGGTGTCGTGGATCTCCACATCAGTCGCGCCCGCGTCGTGCGCGGCTGTGATGAGCCGGTCCGTAACCCGCAGCCCGCTCTGCTGTACGGCCGCCGCGATGCCCAGCAGCGCCCGCAGCTTGGGCGAGATCGGCGCGCCGCCCACGTCCGCCCGGACCTGCTCGACCAGCTCCATCCCACCCTCCAGCTGCGCCGCCGCGTACGCCGCGTGCGAGGAGAAGCAGTAACGGCACTCGTTCAGCGCCGACACGTACGCCGCGATCAGCTCACGTTCCCCGCGCGTCAACGTGTTGTCCGCGCGCAGCAACGCCTCGACCAGCTCGTTCAACGGCCGAGCCATCTCCGGACGGAACCTGAAAAGTCCCCGGATTCCCGGCTCATCAGACACCAGGGTGATGTGCGGCATGGGCTGTGCCTCCCTCGGCTCGCGAACATTCCGAACGCAGAATTCGCGACCACCTCCACCCCGTCAACATTTTTCGCCGTATAGAGCAACAAGTCGTAACTGCAGCGGGCCGGAGCATGTGGGCGGCGGAGCCTGAGGCGGTCACGCCGACCAAGGTGGGACCTTGGTCGGCGTGTCACCCGCACTAGATGCTGTAGCGGCTCTTGAGGTGCCGCCACCAGTCACGCAGCATCCACCCGTCGAACTCGGTGATCTGCGATGCCGAGCCCGCCTTCATGATGAAGCCCCCCACCCCGGTCGGGGTCCAGTCGTAGAAGTCGTCGAGCCCGTACCCATGTCCTATCTCATGTAACAGGATGTGGATGTTGGCCGAGCCGAGCGCGCCGACGAAGTATTCGCTGCCGATCCGCTGACCCCAGTCGCCTCCCGCGCCACCGCTCATCCCGGCCGTCAGCCAGAGCGACATGTCATAGTGATGACTCGCCCCGCCCGGGCAGCCCGAGTAGTTGCCGTCCTGGTGGAAGAAGCGCCCGCAGGGCGGCGCGCACTGCGGAGCGTTCTCGTTGATGTCGTTGACGTAGATGTCGACAGAGTTGTCCGTCCACTGCAGCTGCGCCCTGTTCCGTACCGCCCAGCCCACCACCTTCACGTTGACCGTCGGGTACGGCCAGCCGTTCCAGCCCGCGAGCTGGTCGACCCACTTCTGGAACATGCGGGCCAGGTTGGCGTGGATCTGGTCGCGCAGCGCCGCGGTCACCGTCGCGCCGGAGTCCCATCGGACGCAGTAGTTGATGTTGCCTCGCCCGGCCATGATCTGGTCCCAGATGTAGTTCCTGAAGCCGTACAAATTCGGGTAAGTGGACTCGACGTGGCTCCACACCTGGTTGAGCGGCTGGACCAGGTTGCTCGGCGGGTTCCACACGTTCCCGGTAGGCGGGGGAGTCGGCGTCGGGGTCGGGGTCGGGGTGGCAGTGGGAGTCGAGCCGGTGCAGGTCACCCCGTTGACCGTGAACGACGAGGGCTTCGGGTTGGAGCCGGTCCAGGTGCCGCCGAAGCCGAGGGAGGTGGACGCGCCGGTCCCGAGGGCGGCGTTCCAGTCCAGGTTGGTCGCGGTGACGTTGGCGCCCGACTGCGACCAGTTCGCCGACCAGCCCTGAGTCAACGTCTGCCCGGCCGAGAACGTGAACCTCAGCGTCCAGCCGTTCCACGCGTCACCCAGGTTCTTGACGGTCACGCTGGCCGTGAAGCCGCCGTTCCAGTCGTTGGTCGTGTACGTGACGCCGCACGCGACCGCGGCCGCTGCCGACGTGGCCGTGGCGACCACGGTGGTCGCGGCCAGCATCAAGATCGCCAGAATCCATCTCATGCCTGAAAAGGTATGAGCGTGGAGTATGTTCGTACAGTCAACCAACTAGTCCATGACCTGGGGCCTGGGCTTACGCTAAAGGTTTTCTGTAACTTTCATACCGCCCTTCGCGAGGCCAGGCGGTGGTCGAGCGTGGCGATGGCGGTCAGCACGACCACGACGGCGGTCATGGCGGCCCAGCCGCATGCTTCACTCGTGGACGACCACCATCTTGCCTCTGGCCGTACCGGCCTCCATGACGCGATGGGCCTCGCGGATCTCTTCGAAGCCGAACACGCGCGACGGCTTGGCCCGCAGGTGGCCGGCCGCCGCCCGTTCGGCGATCGCCTGGAGTGGTACGTCGGACAGTGGGAAGCCGGGAGTGCCGAAGACGAAACTGGCGAAGAAAGTGAGATAGACGCCGCTCGCCATCTGCGCCAGCGGGTTGAAGTCGGGGATCGGGTCGAGGCCGCCGAGCCAGCCGGCCAGGCAGGCGCGCCCGCCCCGGCGTAGCATCGCCAGCGAGTCGAGGATGGTGCTGTTCCCGATCAGGTCGAGCACGGCGTCGAGTTGCTTGGCCTCAGGGATTCGCAGAGAGAGCGCCGGCCCTTCCACCTCGCCGCGTTCCGCGCCGAGGTCTTCCAGCAGGCCGAAGCGGGTACGGTCGCGGGTGGTGGCGATGACCCGCGCCCCGGCGTCGACCGCGAGGCCGATCGCGGCCTGCCCGAAGGAGGAGGTGCCGCCCCTGACGAGCAGCGTCTGTCCCTCGGTGATCTGCAGGTTGCGGAACAGGCACGTCCAGGCGGTGGCGTACGTCTCCGGGATGGTGGCCAGCTCGGCCCACGGCAGGTCGGAATCGATGAGTGCCACGTTCGAGGCCGGGGCCCGGGTGTATTCGGCGTAACTGCCGTTGATCGTACGCCCGAGACCGCCCATCAGCGCGGCAACCTTGGCGCCCACGGGAAACTCCCCACCGGGACAGGCATGCACGAGGCCAACGCACTCGATGCCGCTCACCGGCGCCGCCTCGACCCACTCTCCTCTGCGCATGTGCATCTCGGCATGGTTGAGGCCAAAGGCCTTGATCTTGATGACGACCTGTCCGGCTACGGGCTCAGGTTCCGGCAACTCCCGATACACCAAGCACTCAGGTCCCCCGAATCTCTCGATAACGATGGCACGCATGTCGGCCCTCCCGATGTCAAAGGTCGAGCACCAGGTCGTCCTCCGGCCTGGCGCAGCAGATCAGGACCTCTCCGGCGGCGGGCGGTTCCAGCGGGTCGGGGGAGTAGCACACGTCCCCGGCGAGAATCGGCGTGACGCAGGTGTGGCAGACGCCGGTACGGCAGGACCAGCGCGTCGGCACGTCGCAGGCGTCGGCGAGATCCAACACGGTCCGGTACCGCGGCGACCAGCGGACCGACAGCCCGCTCCGGGCGAACGTGATCAGCGGCCCGTCACCCGGCTCGCCCGGCGGCTGGTGGGGAGGTACGGCGGGGCGAGCCGCGACGCCCGGCGTGAGGGGGGCGAGTGCGCCGAACAGTTCGGTGTGGATGCTGCCGGGCGCGATTCCGATGGCCACGAGCATGTCGCGTACGGCGCTCATGAAGGAGGGCGGCCCGCACAGGTAGGCCGTGGCCTCGGCGGGAACGCCGAGCGCCGCCAGGCTCGCCAAGGTCGGCCGGCCGTGGTGGATCCCCCCGCCTGAGCCGTCGCCGGCGGTGTAGAAGATGTGTTCGTGCGCGTCCGGGAGCGAGGCCAGCAGGGTGTGGGCCTCGTGGGCGAAAGCGTGCTCGGTGCGGTTTCGCGCGGTGTGGATCCACCAGGTGGGGCGTTCGGCGTGCTCTTCGGCGAGCCGGTGCAACATCGCCATGACCGGTGTCGCGCCGATGCCCGCCGAGATGAGGAGCACCGGGCCGGTGCCGGGGGCGAGGACGAAGTCGCCTCGGGGCGCCGCCACCTCCAGCACCGCGCCGACCTGGAGGCTCGCGTGCAGGTATCCGCTGACGCGTCCCTCGCGTTTCACGCTCACCCGATAGGCGGATGCTGAGGAGAGCGAGTAGCTGCGCACCGGCGCGGGCTCGCCGGCTCCGGCGACCCGGAATGTGAGGTACTGCCCGGCCTCGGCGACGGGGAGCGAGCCCCCGCTGTCCGCCTCGAGGTAGAGGGACAGCACTGACGGCGTCTCCCGGACGATCCTGCTCACCCGCATCGGGCGGAAGCCGGTCCAGCCCTCGGAGCGCGGCGGGGCGGTACCACCGGCGGCCATGTCCTCAAAGGAGCGTCGCCAGCCGGGGCTCAGGGCGGGGATGGCCAGCGCTCTGCGCAGCGTGTCCTGGTCGTGGCCGGGGAGGTAGAGCAGGGCGTCGATGTCGGCAACGGTGAGCGCGCCGGGGCCGATCTTCGTCCGGATGATGTCGTCGCCCGCCTCGACCCTTCCCTCAGTGAGGACGCGAAGGTAGAAGCCAGGCCGGTGGTGGGAGACCAGGAGGGCGGGGAGTTCGGGTTCGCCCAGGCGCAGACCCACCCGGTAGCAGGTCACGCGTGGCTGCGTGACCTCGAATTCGGCTTCGCCGATGCGGTAGCGGTCGCCGATGCACACCTCGTCGTCGGGCAGCCCGTCGACAGTGAAGTTCTCCCCGAACTGGCCGTATTCGAAGTCGGCCCGGCCGAAGTACTTCTGCCAGTACTCATAGCACTGGATCTGGTACACCAGCACGGCCCGCTGCTCGCCGCCGTGTCCCTGCAGGTCGCCCTGGCCGTCCCCGTCGATGTTGAGCCGCCTGGCCATCCGCGGGCCGGTGACCGCCCGCTTCCACACGCCGGTGTACACCGTCCTGCCCTGCCAGGACACATCCTTCGGCATCCCGACGTTCACCGACAACAGCTTCGCCATCATGGTCCTCGCACATCGACCTCGAGGATCTGGTCGACGACGGCGGACAGGTCGGCGCCGATGATGTCCGGACGCCGGCCGATGGGGCTGAGGACCATGCCGGGCCGCGCGATGAAGGCCGCCTTGCAACCTGCGGCGAGCGCACCCCACGTGTCCCACCAGTGCGCAGCCACCAGCCGAACCTCAGAAATGTCCACGCCGAAGTCCTTCGCGGTGGCCTGATAGGGATCGGGCAGCGGTTTGAGCTGTTCCACGCTGTCGGCCGAGATCACGGCGTCGAAGTAGCCGCGTATACCGCTGTTGGTGAGCTGCGCCTCGGCGACCGGGCCCACAGAGTTCGTCAGCGCCACCATCTTGAGTGGGCTGGTCCGCAGACGCCGGAGCGCGCCGACGACCTCAGGATGGGCAGGCAGGGAGCTCATCCGCTCGACAATCCCAGCCGCATCCCCCGCCGAGACTCTCCTACCGTGCCGTTCGGCCAGCATCAACAACGCGGCATGCTGGGCCGTGCTGTAGTCCACGTAATCACCGGTCAGCCCGCCGACGAAGGTGATCTGCAACATCTGCCTGAACCACTGTTCCCGAAGGGCAGCCGACCCCAGCAGCACCTCAAAGGCCTCGTCGAGCGCAGAGAGGTCGAGCAGGCTCTCGTTGACATCGAACGCGATGACTCTGGTCATGACTGGTTCTTACCCATATGGACGCATTTGCCCTCGTATAGCCCTTGGAGCATCAGGTCATCGTCCATGGGGATGATCGGCAGTCGCGTTGCGGAGCCCGTGGCGGAACTGGCCTAGAATCCGCAGCATGTCGAGTCCCCCGCAGGCGATTCCGTTCGCGCGGCACGCCGAGGCCGAACGTGCGTTCCGGCTGGCGCGGCGGCGGTTCGTCGCGGGCGAGCGGCTTGACATGCAGGTTCTCGCGGCCGAGTTGGGAGTCGACCGGTCCACGCTGTTCCGGTGGGTCGGAAACCGCGACCAGCTCGTGGCCGCGATCCTGATCTCCATGACCGAGTCGGCGATCCGGGACGCCGATTCCAAGTCGAAGCAGACCGGGGGAGCCCGGATCGCGCTCACGGCGTACCACTACGCTCAGGCTCTCATCGACTCGGAGTTCTTCCAGGCTTATCTCAAGCGCGAGTCGGACCGAGCCCTGCGGTTGCTCACCTCGAAGGCGAGCCCGGTGCAGGGCTACGTGGTCAGTATCTTCGAGCGCATGGTCGAGCAGGAGCGCGACCGGGGCAACCTGACCCACGCGCTGGCCTGCCACGACCTGGCTTACCTCATCGTGCGGATCATCGAGTCGTTCATCTACGCCGACACGATCATCGGTGACAGCCCGGACGCCACCAAGATCCGTGCCTCGGTAGCAGCCCTCCTCCACGTGGAGCTATGACGCGCCCTCCCTCGGGCTGCCCGCGACCGCACCATGATCGACCTCTGGTCTTGACCTCGGGATGTGAGCTATGCCACGCTGCGCAACATATCCATAAATGTTGCACCGTCCCGCTGTGATGGGGCAACGGCCTCGGAGAAGGGATCAGCCGTGGCAGAGGTTTTCGGACAGGTGACGGAGCAGTACAGAGAGGTCCGTGACGCCCTCGCGGCGAACCTCGACGCCGGAGTCGAAGTCGGCGCCGGCATCGTCGTGAACGTCGACGGCACCAATGTGGTCGATATCTGGGGCGGCCACATGGACGCCGAGCGCACCCGGCCCTGGACCGAGGACACCATCGTCACGGTCTGGTCGACGACCAAGACGATCACCAGCCTCGCCGCGCTCATGCTCGTCGACCGAGGGCTGCTCGACCCCTTCGAGACCGTGGCCCACTACTGGCCGGAGTTCGCCGCGGGCGGCAAGGAACACGTCGAGGTCCGGCACCTGCTCAGCCACACCTCCGGCGTCTCGGCCTGGGCGCAGCCGTTCGCGCCCGAGGACAGCTACAACTTCGCCGCCGCCGCGGCCAAGCTCGCCGCCCAGCCGCCCTGGTGGGAGCCCGGTACGGCCAGCGGCTACCACGCCAGTAATTTCGGCCACCTCGTGGGCGAGGTCGTACGCCGGGTGTCAGGCAAGAGCCTGCGCGACTTCGTCGCCGACGAGATCGCCGGTCCGTTAGGAGCCGACTTCCAGATCGGGGCGAAGGAGGCCGACTGGGATCGGATCGCGACCATGCTCCCGCCCGCCGGGACGGCGACGCTCGAGATGCCCGCCCCCGACCCCGACAGCGTCTTCTACAAGACCTTGGTCGGCTCCTACAACGACCCCACCCTGGCGAACACCCCACAGTGGTATAGGGCCGACATCGGCGCCTGCAACGGCCACGGCAACGCGCGGTCGGTCGCCCAGATCATGTCGGTGATCTCCCTGGGCGGCGAGACCAACGGCGTCCGCCTGCTCAAGCCGGAGACCATCGAGCTCATCTTCCGCGAGCAGGCGCACGGCCCCGACCTGTTCCTGGGACTCCCGCTGCGCTGGGGAATCGGCTACGCCCTGCCCGAGCCCGAGGGGGTGCCCTTCGTGCCGGCCGGCAAGGTCTGCTTCTGGGGCGGCTGGGGCGGCTCCCTGATCATCATGGACGTCGACCGGCGGATGACGATCAGCTACATGATGAACCAGATGCAGCCCGGAGTGATCGGCTCAGAAGTGTCGGCCGCCTACTGCGACGTGATCAGCCGCTGCGCGTCCGCCGTCGTGGCCCGCTGACGACGATGACCATCAAGAGTCGTGAGGTGCGTCTCGTGGCACGACCGTCGGGTCTGCCCGCGCACAGTGACTTCAAAATCGAAGAACTGGTGGTGCCCGATCCCGGCCCGGGCCAGATTCTCGTACGCAACGACTGGATGTCGGTCGACCCGGCGATGCGCGGCCGGATGCGGGACGTCCCTTCGTACGTCCCGCCGTTCCGGCTCGACGAGCCGATGGAGGGCGGCGCCGTGGGCACCGTCGTCGAGTCCCGCGCCGACGATCTCGCGGTCGGCGACCAGGTGCTTCATCGCCTGGGCTGGCGTGACTACGCGGTGCTGGACGGCAAGCACGCGCTTCGGGTGGACACCCGGAGGGCTCCTGCCTCGGCCTATCTGGGCGTGCTCGGAATGCCTGGGCTCACGGCGTACGTCGGGCTCAAGGAGATCGCCGGCGTGCGCGAGGGCGACGTGGTCTTCATCTCCGGTGCCGCCGGGGCGGTCGGTCTGGTCGCCGCTCGCGTGGCCCTTCACCTCGGCGCGGCTACGGTGATCGGCTCCGCGGGCGGGCCGGAGAAGGCCGGACGTCTCATCCGGGAGTTCGGGTACGACCGGGCCATCGACTACAAGGCCGGGCCGATCTCGCGATCGCTGCGGGGTGCGGCGCCCGAGGGCATCGACGTCTACTTCGACAACGTCGGAGGCGACCACCTGCAGGCGGCGCTGTCGTCCCTGCGGATCGGGGGGCGCGTCGCGCTGTGCGGAGCGATCTCGCAGTACAACGAGGAGAAGCCCGCGCCGGGTCCCACGAACCTGTTGCAGGCCGTCCGCATGCGCCTCACGCTGCGCGGGTTCATCGTGATGGACCACGCCGACCTGCGTGACGAGTGGGTCGATCTGGCTTCCGGCTGGCTCGAGGACGGGTCGCTGACCTCGACACAGACGGTCGTGGAGGGTCTGGCGCACTCCGTCGACGCACTACTCGGGCTGCTCGGCGGAGCCAACGTCGGCAAGATGCTCGTGCGGCTCAACCCGGACGCGACGTGACCGTGAGACCGCACGCTGAGCTCTTCTCCCTCGAAGGGCGAGCCGCCTTGGTGACCGGCGGCTCGCGGGGGATCGGGCGCATGATCGCCGAAGGGTTCCTCGCCGCCGGCGCGAGGGTCTACATCAACGCGCGCAAGGCGGCCGCCTGCGACGCGGCGGCGCGGGAGATGGCTTGTGTCTCGCTTCCGGCTGACGTGTCCACCCTTGAGGGGATCGAGCGGCTCGTGTCCGCTCTCCAGCGGCACGAGAGCAGACTCGACATCCTGGTCAACAACGCGGGCGCGGCCTGGGGCGCGCCGTTCGAGGAGTTCCCTGAGTCGGGGTGGGACAAGGTCGCCGACCTCAACCTCAAGGCGCCGTTCTTCCTCACCCAGCGGCTGCTCCCGATGCTGCGCAGAACACGCGACGAGCGGCCGGCGAAGGTGCTCAACATCGCGTCGATCGACGGCATCTCCATGAGCGCGCTGGAGACGTACTCCTACCACGCCAGCAAGGCGGGCCTGATCCACCTCACCCGTCGTTTGGCACTGCGGCTGGTGCGGGACGGGATCGTGATGAGCGGTATCGCCCCCGGTGCCTTCGCGTCGGAGATGAACCGCGACGCGCGGGACCGCGCCGACGAGATCGAGACGCTGATCCCCGCAGGGCGCATCGGCAAGCCCGATGACATGGCCGGAGCCGCGGTGTATCTCGCCTCCCGAGCCGGTGACTACGTGGTCGGCGAGACCCTCGTCGTCGACGGCGCCGCCACCTATGCGCGGTAGCACAATCGACCGGCATGCGTACGCATCGCCGCCGTGAAACGGAGAGCGCTTGAGGGACCACGACACGTGGCAGGTGAACGGCATCGACCTCGCCGTGACGATCGCGGGTTCCGGACCTCTGGTCGTGCTGGCCCATGGCTTCCCCGACCTGGCCATCACCTGGCGCCACCAGGTGCCGGCGCTGGTCGAGGCGGGCTATCGCGTGGTGGCTCCGGACATGCGTGGTTACGGGCGTAGCTCGCGCCCGAGCTCGCCGGACGGTTACGACAGTGACACCGTCGGGGCGGATTTGATCGCGCTTCTCGATCACGAGCAGGTCGAGCGGGCGCACTTCGTCGGGCACGACTGGGGTGCGGCTTCGGTCTGGCCGTTGGGGCTGACCCACCCTGAGCGCGTTCTCTCCTTGACCGGGCTCAGCGTGCCGTACACCGTGCCGGCCCCGGTCGCGCCCACGCAGATCTTCCGCAACCGCTTTGGTGACGACTTCTACATGCTGAAATTTCAGGAGAAAGCGACACCGGAAGCGATGCTCGAACGCGACGTCACCCGCACCTTGGTCGCCGTGCTGTCCGGGCGCGTCGACCAGCTGGATTCCGATGATGTGATCGGCGCGCCCGCATGGTTGCCCGACGACGTGCTCGACACGTACGTGCGCGAGTTCGAACGCACCGGCTTCGGCGGCGGCCTCAACTACTACCGCAACATCGACGCGAACTGGCGGCTGGCGACCCGCCGCGACCGGCACAGGATCGAGGCGCCGTCGCTGTTCGTCACCGGCACCGAAGACCCGATCTCCGCATTCATGCCGGCCGACCGCTCCGCCCGCGGCTTCCGGCGACTCCGCTCGCACACCGTCAGCGGCGCCGGCCACTGGCTGCACCAGGAAGAGCCCAAACGGGTGACCGACCTGATCCTCGACTACCTGCGCAGCGTCGACCGAAGGAACGACCTATGAGGCAAGCCGTCATCTGATCGAGAAGGAGAACCATGTCCGAGGACACCCGCACAGCGGAAGCCGAGCTGGTTCCGCGCGAGCGGCACGGGGTGGCCTCTCGAACCCGACGCGACCATCATCCGCGCCGTGCTGGTACCGGCCGTCATGCGCCTCGCCGGGCGAGCCAACTGGTGGGCCCCCGCTCCGCTGCGCCGGCTTCACCGCCGGATCGACCCGCACGCCTCCATCCCCCCGTCCACCGGCAAGGACCTTCGACGGCAACGCACCTCCTCGACTGTCGGGTAACTCCGGTTCGGACCCAGATGTCGCGGCCGGGGAGACCTGTCGGAGTCTCCCCGGCGTTCGCGGCGATTTCGCTACGGTGCGTCGGTTCCCCTGCCACGGTCGTCGAGGACGAGGGCGGCCCGTCCATTGACGGTGTAGCGGATGTGCGTGACCTCAGGGGTGTGGATCACTCGGGTAGGCGTGAGCTCGATCGCTTCCTTCTCGGCGAGGTCGAGGTCGGCATCGAGCAGGCGCATCCCCGTGCCGAGCACGGCCGGGACGATATGCAGTTCCAGCTCGTCCAGCAGCCCGGCCTTGATCACCTGGCGGAGTAGGCTGCCCCCTCCGGCGACCGCCACATCCTTGCCCCCCGCGGCGGCGCGTGCCTGTTCCACGGCGCTGGCGATACCGTCAGTCACGTAGGTGAAGCTGGTCCCACCCTGACGCACCAGGGTCTCGCGAGGCCGGTTGGTCACGACGAACACTGGCGCCCGAAACGGCGGCTCGTCACCCCACGGAACTTCACCACCGTCCGCCATGCGTCGCCCCATGACGTACGCCCCGGCGGCCTCGAACGTCTCAGCGATGACGTCAGAACTGACGTTCTGCTCCCCGCCCGCGAACCCCTGCCGTTCCCGCCAAGCCATGGCGTCGATCACCCATCGAGTGACCCGGAAGAAGCCCGCAGCCTCCGCCGACTCCATCCAATCCGCCGCCTCGCCCCTGTGCTGCCGACCGGCGTAGAAGCCGTCGAGTGACACCGACATCTGTGCCGTCACCTTTGTCATGTTCGCTTCGCTCCTGTTCTGGCGCCCCCTGGGTTGGGACCCACTCAGTGGAAGAGTCGGAACCGCGGACCGAATCTCTACATCGCGTGTGCGGGTATTACGCGGCCCTGGTACGGCGGTCGTCTCGACTGCCACCGGCATCCTCGGCCGAGGATGCCGCCTGTGGAACTGACGGGGGAGCATTGCCAGGTTCGGCCACTTCGTTGCCTTGCCCCCGGCGGCGGGCGTGGTCGGCGGGTACCGGCATGAGGGCCATCGAGGTCCCCTGGCGGGGCCAGTCGCGGTAGGGAGCGACCCGGACGCCTTTGCGTTCGGTGTCGTAGGCCCAGCATTTGGCAACGAGCCGCCGGAGGATTGACCAGGCGCTGCCTCGGGAGATGCCGTGTTCGGCCATCAGCTGGCGGGTGGTCAGGCGCTGGTGCGCGACGATCTCGCCGGTACGGATCCTCTCGGCCACGGCCACCGCGATCATCGTGATCTGATCGTGGACGGGCGGGCGTGGTGGCTGCGGAGTGTGGTGGGGGGCGCCGACGACGTAGCCCAGGCCGGGAACTAGGCGGATGAGCCCTCGCTCCCGAAGGGCACGCTGGATATAGGTGGCGGCTGAGCTGGGAATGCAGTGCTCCGCCATCAGCTGCTGGACGCTGGCCATGCGCGTCCCGTCGCCGAGCTCACCGCTGGCGATCCGCTCGGCCGCCTGCGCGATGATCTCCTGGCAGCGCATCCTCACCACAGCCCTGCGAGGACCGCCGCTCCGCGCGGGCCGATGGGATTCGGGCTCGGCCGTCCCGGGCGCGAGATCGGGTATGACCTTGGGCGGGACCTGGATATACATGCCCGGCACCAGCTCGTACGCCAGTCCTCCGTGCGGCATCTCCCGGATGGCTTGTGACCAGGGCGGCGGCCATGGAGGAGGGTCGTCGTCGGGGACGTTGTGCGGCGAGCTTAAGCGGAGCCAGACCACCCGTTTCGTGTCCTGGTCGCGGTAGCCCCAATTGTCGGCGATCTGGTCGACCAAGCGCAGCCCGCGCCCGCCGAGACGTTCCACGTCGGTGGGAAGCCGTATGTGCGGGACACTGGTGCACGACCCGTCATCGGTCACGTTGACGAAGATGTCGCCTTCGTAGCTCGCGACCGCCACGGTGACCAGCCCATCCGGAATGCGGCCAGAATCCGAGTGGCGCACCGAATTCGAAACCAGTTCGGTGACGACCAGCGTCAGGTCATCCAGCCGGTCATCGGCCACACCGGCGAACAGCCCTCGAACGAACTTCCGCGCGCTCGGCGCCGCGGCCGGTTGCCCGGGAAGGTCGATGACGCCCAGCACGGCGATGGGTGATCCCTGGATGGCTTCTATTTCTGTCATGGGTCAGGACCTCGATTCCCGCTGAATCAGCACGGCACGTTCGTAGCCCTGGGGAGGTCGATGGCGGTGCTCAAGGGCAGCGTGCGCAAGTTCCATGCCAACCGCACCAAATGGATCAGCTGTACTTCCAGCTGAGTACACGCCGCCATGGAGTGTCCTCCTATCGCCGTGGGCTCGTGCTCATAGTGGAAGTGTGTAGTGCATGGTGTCAATGCACTGTGCAGATTTTATGTGATTCATTCAATCCGGATGTGAGGAAGGTGAACCATCATGCAGACTGTGCACATGTCCATGGCACACAGCCCGACCGTCCGCCTCAGGCGACTAGCCCGCGAACTCCGCAAGATGCGTGAACAGGTCGGACTAAGCCCCGAGGCAGCCGCCGCCCGACTCGGATGGAGCCGCAGCAAAGTAAGCCGCGTCGAAACCGGCCGCACCCGCGCCAGTTCCTCCGACGTCGCCCAGATCTGCGAACTGTTCGGCGCCGACTCATCGGTACGCGCGGCCTTGATCCAACTCGCGAAGGAGGTCCGCCAGCGAGGCTGGTGGACCGCCTACGCCGATGTCTTCACCGGCTCCTACGTCGGCTTCGAGGACGAAGCCTCCCTGATCCGCCAGTGGGAGGTGCAGCTGGTTCCGGGTCTGCTGCAAACCGAGGACTACGCACGAACAGTGATCGGTGCCGGACTACCCCAACCACACGATGCCGACGATGTTCACCGGCGAGTCATGGCCCGTATGGCCCGGCGCATGCTGCTGAGCCGCCCCAACGCACCCGAGCTACGCGCTGTTCTGGACGAGGCTGTTCTTCGCCGCCCCATCGGCGGCACCCAAACGATGCACGCCCAGCTGGAGTCCCTCCTGGTCTCCGCACTCCGACCAAACGTGACGATTCGCGTCCTTCCCTACGACGCCGGAGCCCACGCAGGGCTCGAAGGCGCCTTCACCGTTCTCTCCTTCGCCGAGGACATCGATCCTGATGTGGCCTACGTGGAAGGCACCGCCGGAGAGGTATACGTCGAAGGCTCAGAGCAGGTAGAACGCTATAAAGTGGCCTTCGCCCGTATTGGCGATGTCGCCCTGCAACCGGAGGAATCCATGGGGCTCATCACTGAGATCAAGGAACACTTCTCATGATCGATCTGTCCAACGCCGCATGGCGCAAGAGCAGCCTCAGTGGCAGCGGCAACAACTGCGTCGAGGTTGCGTCGAATCTGCCAGGCATCGTCGGAGTCAGGGACAGCAAGCACCCGACCGGCCCAGCGCTGATCTTCACCGCTGACGAGTGGTCAGCCTTCCTCGGTGGCGTTAAGAGCGGCGAATTCGACACCTGATCTAAAGGCCTGGGGATCCACTGTGAAGGGGATGGGGAGTTGCGACCAGACCTTGCGAATGCCTCGTGGCACAAGAGCAGTCTCAGCGGCGATGGCCCAAGCTGCGTTGAGGTCGCCATCACCGATGACGTGATCGCTGTCAGGGACACGAAGAACCGTGCGGGCGGCATGCTCGTGTTCCGTCCGGACGAGTGGGAAGCCTTCATCGGCGGCGTACGACTCGGCGAGTTCGATCTCCGGTAGTTCAGGTCGTCGTACCGCGCCAGGAATCGACTGGTCTACTGCCTTCAGCAAGATCGACCGTATTCATTCAGGCCCGACGCATTCCAGTGTGATGTGATCGCGGTGGGTGATGGTCGTCGGGCGTGAGTGGTTACCAAACGTGCCCGTGGGTTAGGCGGTGGCTGGGTCCGGCGGCATCCAGGGTCTGCCGAGCAGGGCGTCGCGGATCGCGGAGATGACGTCGGTGCCGTGTTTGGCGGCGGTGGACAGGTAGCCGCGGATGGCGTACCGGTTGCCGGTCGCCGTCTCCGATCGAAGCCGCCCGGAGATCTTCTGCTGGGTTTTGGCTGGTCGGACATCGCGTTCGGCCTGGTTGTTCGTCGGAGGAATCCGCAGGTCATGGGCGAAACGCAGGACGTCGTCCTCACGGTCGCGCAGCACTTCCAGCAGCACCCGGCCGACGGGCTGGGTGACGGTTTTGGCGGGTCCGGGG
>NZ_BLAE01000012.1:2501-219848 GCF_009687865.1 Acrocarpospora macrocephala | reverse complement strand
CCATCGGCCTGCACCTGACCCCCGACCTGATTTCCGCGACCCTGCCCCCCATCGGCCTGCACCCGACCCCCGACCTGATCTCCGCGTCCACGGACATGTCCGTCGATCGACCGGGTTCGCCCTTCCCGCGCATGTCCCCGGGACCCGAGCACGCGGTTTCCCCCTCCGCAGGCTCATCGGACTTGCTCGGCGTCGCCTCCTTCCTGCACGGGACCGTGGATCTGGGCACGTCCGGATGGCGTCGGGAGCTGGACCGGCTGGTCGCCGCCGAGCTCCCGCTCACGCTGAGCGCGGTGTGCTCGGCGCCGGGTCAGCTCGCCGCGCTGAGGGACGCCTGGCCGACCTCCGGCGGGGGCACGCTGCTGGTGTTCGACCGCGCGCACGGCACGCCCAGGGAGCTGGCGGCCGAGGCCCGGCACGCCTTCGCGGGCACGCCGGTGCGGATCGGCGGCGGCAGCCGGGCCCACTTCGCCGAGCTGAACCGGGCCGAGGACTTCCCGGCCGACCTCCTCGACCTGGTCGCCTTCCCGATCGCGGCCCAAGCGCACCACGCGGACGAGGCGAGCATCCGGGAGACGCTGCGGGTCCATCCCCTGGTCGTCCGCCAGGCCACCGAGCACGGCCGGCCGGTGTTCGCCGGGCCGGTCGGGCTGCTGCCGTCCTTCGGCTTCGCCGCCCCCGGCGACAGGCCCCCCTCCGCCCTCTTCCGCGCGGCCTGGCTGGTCGGCGCGCTGAGCGCCCTCACCGGGGCGGCGGCGGTCAGCCTGGACGCGGCGGCCCTGGCGGATTCGCCGGCCCACCACGTCCTGGCCGCGCTCCGCCCCTTCACCGGCGGCCGTCTCGCCGATCCCGCCCTGCCCGCGGGACTCACCGGCCTTGCCGTACGGCGCGGAGGGCGGCTGCTGGTCGTGGCCGCGGCGTTGGACGGCGGGGAGCCGATCGTCCTGGACGCCCGCGGCCAGAGTCTCACCACGATCACCGAGGCGGACTCCCGGACGGAGCCGGACACGCCCGCCAACTCGCGGGAGGACAGCGGGTGGATCGTGCGGGAGCGCCCGCGCGGCGCCCGCGTGAGCCTGCGCCCTCCCTCGATCGCGATCCTCGTCACACCCCCAGGAGGAGACCACTGATGCCTTTCAGGATCGGCCTGACCCGCGACTTCCTCGACTCGGACGGGAATGTCGGGTGGGGCGACATCGGCCTGGCCGCGCTCGACGAGGCCGACGGCGTCGCCTGGGACTTCATCGACGTCACCTCCGGCGATATCCCGCCGGAGGCCGTGCGCGGCTACGACGCGCTGATCGTGCTCACGCCGAGGGTCACCGAAGACACGCTCAAGGGCGCCGACCGCCTGGCGCTGGTGGCCCGCTTCGGCGTCGGCTACGACAACGTGGACGTCGAGGCCTGCACCCGGCACGGTGTCGTGGTCACCATCACCCCGGACGGCGTGCGCGTCCCGGTCGCCGTGTCGGCGCTGACCCTGCTGCTGGCCGCCGCGCACCGGCTCAGGGAGAAGGACGCCCTGGTCCGGACCGGACGCTGGGCGGACAAGCTGGCTTATATGGGCACCGGCCTCACCGGCCGGGTCCTCGGTCTCGTCGGGTGGGGCAACATCGGCCGCGAGGTGTCCCGGGTGTGCGCCCCGCTGGGCCTGCGGCAGCTCGCCGCCGACCCCTTCGCCGATCGGGACGCGGCAGAGGCGGCCGGGGTGACGCTGGTCGAGCTGGACACGCTGCTGGCCGAGGCCGACTTCGTAGTCGTCACCTGCGCCCTCACCCCCCAGACCCACCATCTCCTGAACGCCTCCCGGCTGGCCGCGATGAAGCCGAGCGCCTTCCTCGTCAACGTGGCCAGAGGCCCGATCGTGGACCAGGCCGCCCTCACCGAGGCGCTCACCGCGCGGCGGATCGCCGGGGCGGCCCTGGACGTCTTCGAGGTCGAGCCGCCCGACCCGGCGGATCCGCTGCTGGCGCTGGACAACGTGCTGCTCGCCCCGCACGCGGTCGCCTGGACCGACGAGCTCGCGCTGGGCAACGGCTGCGGCGCGATCCAGGCCGCCCTGGACGTGGCCGCCGGGCGCGCGCCCGCGCACCCGGTCAACCCGGCCGCCCTCGACCATCCCCGCTTCCTTTCCAGCCCCCGCTTCCTCTCCAGAAAGGCATCCCGTTGACCATCAAACAGGCCCTCCGCAGCGGAGAGCTCGTCCTCGGCACGTTCGTCTTCGAGTTCGCGACCACCGGTATCGGCAGGCTCGCGGCCGGGGCGGGCGCCCGTTTCGTCATCTTCGACGCCGAGCACACCGGCTGGGGCTGGGAGACGCTCGGCCGGGTCGTGGCCACCACCCGGCCCACCGGGGCCGAGCCGTACATCCGGGTGCCCACCGCCGAGCGGACCCAGATCTCGCGCGCCCTGGACACCGGGGCCCGCGGGATCATGATCCCGATGGTGGACTCGGCCGGGCAGGCGCGCGATGTGGTGCGCTGGGCGAAGTACCCGCCCGACGGGGTCAGGGGCGCGGCGTTCGGCGTCGCCCACGACGACTACGCGGCCACCGACAACGTGGCCTACATGCGGGCGGCGAACGCGGACACGATGGTGATCGCCCAGATCGAGACCGTCGCGGGCCTGGAGTCCGTCGAGGAGATCGCCGCCGTGGACGGGGTGGACGTGCTGTGGGTGGGGCACTTCGACCTGACCAACAGCATGGGGATACCCGGCCAGTTCGAGCACCCCGACTACCTGGCGGCGCTGGAGCGGGTGGCGAAGGCCGCGAGCGCGGCGGGCAAGTCCGCCGGTTTCATGGCCGGGAGCCCGCAGGAGGCGGCCACGCTGATCGCCAAGGGCTTCCGGATCCTCGCCTACGGCGGCGACCTGTGGATCTACCAGGCCGCGCTGCGGGCCGGACTGAGCGAGGTCAGGGGACTTGGCTGACGTGGTGGATCATGTCGATCACATCGGGATCGCCGTCCGCGATGCCGACCTGGCCCTGCCGTTCTACGTGGAGCGGCTGGGGCTGACGGTGATCGGTGACGAGCTGGCCGACGATCCCGGGGTGCGGCTGGTCTATCTCGACGGCGGCAACGTCATGCTCCAGCTCGTGCAGCCGTACCGGGAGGGGCCGGTGGCCAGCTTCCTGGCCGAGCGCGGGGAAGGACTGCACCACGTCTGCTTCTGCGTGGGCGACATCCCGGCCACGCTCGCCGCCCTGCCCGGGCAGGGCGACGCGCCGATCTTCATGGGCGGGCGGGGCCGCCGGGCGTGCTTCCTGCTGGCGGAGCCGAACGGCGTACGGGTGGAACTCACCGAGCGGGAGCCGATCCGATGACCCGCGTGATCGTCCTGGACGACGACCCGACCGGCACCCAGGCGGCGGCCGGGGTGCCGGTGCTGCTCGACCTCGACGCCGAACTTCCCCCGGACGAATCCTGCTTTGTCCTGACAAACACCCGCGCGATGGAGGAAGATCAGGCGGTGCGCCTGATCCTCGGCCTGCGCGAGCGTTTCGGCGACGCGGAGTACGTCCTGCGCGGCGACTCCACCCTGCGCGGCCACGTGTTCGCCGAGTCCGACGCGCTCGGAGCCGCCGCCGGGGTGCTGCTGTTCGTCCCCGCCTACCCGGCGCTCGGCCGGGTGACGCTCGACGGCGTCCACCTCGTCACGGTGGACGGCCGCCGCATCCCGGCCGCCGAGACCGAGTTCGCCGCCGACCCCGTCTTCGGCTTCACCGCACCGACGCTGACCGCCTGGGCGCGCGAGGTGGGCGACCGCGCCGCGGCCTCGATCCCCCTGGATTCGGTACGCCAGGGCGGTCTCGCCGCCGCCCTCCGCCAGGCCCCGCCGGGCAGCGTGATCATCCCCGATGTCGAGACCGACGCCGACCTCATGGCCGTCTCCGCCGCGCTGGATGAGGCCCGCTCGGCCGGGGTTCCGGTCGTGCTACGCTGCGCCGCGCCCCTGGCGGCCATCCGCGCCGGGAGGCCCGCCGGCGGCCTGCTGGCACGGCCCGTCCCACGGCGACCCGGCGGGACGCTCGTGGTCTGCGGATCCCACACCGAGGCCAGCGGTGATCAGCTGGCCGCGCTGGCGGACGTCCTGGCGGCCCCCGTGCGGACCGTGTCGACCGACGCGGTCTTGTCAGGCGGTCCATCCGGGCCTGAGATTGAGGGACGGCGGGTGGCCGGGCTGGCCCGGGGCGACCTGGCCGAGCGGGGGGTGGCTATCGTGGCGAGCGAGCGGGTCAGGCGGGCCGGGCACGGCACGCTACGGCACGGCGCGCGGGTCATGACGGCCCTGTGCGCCGCCGCGTCCGCGCTTCGCCCCCAGCTCACCGCGGTGATCGCCAAGGGCGGCATCACCTCGGCGCAGGTGGCCCGCGACGGCTTGGGCGCGGGCGCCGCGCAGGTGCTCGGGCCGCTGTATCCCGGCGTGGCCGTCTGGGAGTTGCGGCCATCGGGCGCGGCTACGATCTCCTACGCGGTGGTCCCGGGAAACGTCGGGGACGCGCGGACCCTCGTGCACGTGGCCCATGCCTTCGGCCTGGAATCATCGCCCGCGACCTCGGAAGCCCGGCTCGGAGTAAGGAAGGGATGACGGTGGTGGAGCCCGAAGACAAGGGCAAGCGGATGGGCCGGCCGGGAACGCCCGCCATCACGTTGGCCGCGCCCCAGCGCGAGAGCGCCGTGGTCGACATCGCCAGGCAGTTGCTGTCCCAGCTGCTGAACGGGCACCTGAGGCCGGGCACTCGCCTGCCGTCCGAGCGGCAGCTGTCGGAATCCCTCGGCGTGGGCCGCTCCACGGTCAGGGAGGCGCTGAAGGCGCTGGACGTCCTGGGCATCATCGAGGTCAGGCAGGGCGACGGCACCTACCTCACGCGGGGCACGTCCAGCCTGCTGCCCAGCGCCATCGAGTGGGGCCTGATGCTGGGCCAGCCGCAGGTCCTGGACCTCATCGAGGCGCGCAAGCACATCGAGGTGATCATCGCCGAGCTGGCCGCCCAGCGCGCCGGCGCCGAGGACGTGGCAGAGCTGCGCACCCACCTGGCGGGAATGCGGGCCGCCCCCGACGCCACGGCCTTCGTCGAGGCGGACATCGCCTTCCACCTCGCGCTGGCCAACGCGGCCGGGAACTCGGTGCTCAGCGACATCCTCGGCAGCATCCGGTCGCTGCTGCGCGTCTGGATCCGGCGGGCCATCCACGAGGCGGGCGAGACGCAGACCACGATCGACGAGCACGCCGCCGTCCTGGCCGCCGTCGAGACCCGCTCCCCGTCGGCGGCCGGTGCGGCGATGCGCGGCCACATGGACGCCGCCGGGGGCCGCCTTCACCGCTCCCTCCAGGACGAGGTCTGACAGAGCCGATTACTTGTCGATTTACTTGTCGATGTCGCCCACGACGAAGAACATCGAGCCCAGGATGGCGACCATGTCGGCGACCAGGTGGCCGGGGAGCATTTCGCGGAGGACCTGGATGTTGTTGAAGGAGGCGCTGCGGAGTTTCAGGCGCCACGGGGTCTTCTCGCCACGGGAGACCAGGTAGTAGCCGTTCAGCCCGAGCGGGCTCTCCGTCCACGCGTAGGTGTGGCCTTCCGGCGCTTTGAGGATCTTGGGCAGGCGCTGGTTGATCGGTCCAGGCGGGAGCTCGCGCAGGCGTTCCAGGCAGGCGTCGGCCAGGTCGAGGGAGACCTTCAGCTGGTCGAGCAGCACCTCGAAGCGGGCGTGGCAGTCGCCGGCCGAGCGGGTGACCACCTTCACCGGGAGTTCCCCGTAGGCCAGGTAGGGTTCGTCCCGCCGCAGGTCCAGGTCCACGCCGGAGGCGCGGGCGATCGGGCCGCTCACGCCGTACTGCAGGATGGTTTCGCGGTCGAGCACGCCGACGCCGGTGGTGCGGGCCAGGAAGATCTCGTTGCCCATGATCAGGTTCTCGATGTCGGGCAGGCGGCGGCGCACGTCGGCGACGGCCCGGCCGGTGCGCTCCAGCCAGCCGAGCGGCAGGTCCTCCTTGAGGCCGCCGACCCGGTTGAACATGTAGTGCATGCGCCCGCCGGAGATCTCCTCCATCACGGCCTGGATGGTCTCCCGCTCCCGGAACGCGTAGAAGACGGGGGTGATCGCGCCGAGTTCGAGCGGGTACGACCCGAGGAACATCAGGTGGTTGAGCACCCGGTTCAGCTCGGCCAGCAGGGTGCGCGCCCAGACCGCGCGGACCGGGACCTCCATGCCGAGCATGCGCTCCACCGCGATCACGACGCCGAGCTCGTTGGCGAACGCCGACAGCCAGTCGTGCCGGTTGGCCAGCACGATGATCTGCCGGTAGTCGCGCACCTCGAACAGTTTCTCGGCGCCCCGGTGCATGTAGCCGATGATCGGCTCGGCGGAGGCGATGCGCTCGCCGTCCAGGGTCAGCCGCAGCCGCAGCACGCCGTGCGTGGACGGGTGCTGCGGGCCGATGTTGAGCACCATGTCCTCGGTGGCGAGCTCCTTCGGCACGGCCGAGGCCCCCGCGCCGACCCCGACGACGATCTCCTGTGGCTCGCTCACCGTTTCATGCTCCCACGCGCGATCGATCACGAACAGGCGCGCAGGGCGGCCAGCAGCCGATCGATGTGCTCGTCGGTGCTGCCGATCCCGATCGAGGCCCGCACCGCGCCGCCGTCCTCGTCGCAACCGCCCTCGCCCGTGCCCAGCAGATGCCGTACGAACGGGTGCGCGCAGAATTTACCGTCCCGCACGCCGATGCCGTGCTCGGCCGACAACGTCTCGGCCACCTCCCGGGCCGACCGGCCCTCGACGACGAAGGAGACGATCCCGACCCGGGGATGGTCGGCCGGCCACAGCGCCAGCTCGTGCACGCCGTCGATGGCGGCGATCCCCGCCCGCAGGCGGCCGAGCAGGCGCTCCTCCTCGCTGATCACCGTGGCCCAGTTCGCGGCCAGATGATCGCAGGCCGCCGCCAGCGCGATCGCGCCCAGCACGTTGGGCGTCCCGGCCTCGTGCCGGGCTTCCGGGTCGGTGCTCCACTCGGCCTGCTCGCCGACCGCGCGCACCGCGCCGCCACCCTTCAGGTACGGCTCCGCCTGCGCCAGCCAGTCCCGTCGCCCGACGAGCGCGCCGGCCCCGAAGGGCGCGTAGAGCTTGTGCCCCGAGAACGCCACGTAGTCGAGATCGAGTGCGGCGATGTTCAGCGGGCGATGCGGGACCAGCTGGGCCGCGTCCACGGCGATGCGCGCGCCGTGCCGGTGCGCGATGTGGGCGAGACCGGCGATCGGCCACAGTTCGCCGGTGACGTTGGAGGCGGCGGTGACGACCAGCAGCGCGGGGCCCTCGATCGCGGCGAGCGCCTCGTCGGCCGCCCGGAGTGCTTCGCCGGGGAAGGCGGGGGGCGCGAGCCGTACGGGGGAGGGCCAGGGGAGGAGGGTGGCGTGGTGTTCGGTGTCGAAGACGACGACCGTGGTGCCGTCGGGGAGGCTGCGGGCGAGCAGGTTCATCGCGTCGGTGGTGTTGCGGGTGAACACGAGCGCGTCGTCGAGGCGGGCGCCGGTGAAGGCCTTGATCGTGTGCCGGGCCTGCTCGTAGCGGGCGGTGGTGACCTGGGAGGCGTACCCGGCGCCGCGGTGCACGCTGGAGTAGGCGGGCAGCGCGTCGGCGACCGCCTCCTGGACGGATTCCAGACAGGGCGCGCTGGCCGCGTAGTCGAGGTTCGCGTAGGGGACCAGCGCGCCGCCGCGCACCGGGACATCAAGGGACAACAGAGCGGACATGTACGCCTCCAGAGGCCACGCGCTTGCCCGCCGCACCCCGCGACAGGCCTGGTCCTCACCCGGGGCACCCCGCCGCGGACGCGAGGGTTGCCGGCCAGCAAGCCGGGGCTGTGCGCTGGCACTCATGACCTATGCGGAACTATAACCCACGCCGGACGCATGGGAAGACCCACCTACCATGTGATTTGTGAGGTTTGATCCGTGGAATCCCGCCTTCGTGGCCCACCCCTACGACGCCTACGCCGAGCTTCGTGACACGAGCCCGGTGAGTTTCTTCGAGCCCACCGGCCAGTGGCTGGTCGCCCGGCACGCCGACGTCAACGCCCTGCTCCGAGACCGCCGCCTAGGTCGCTCATATCTCCATATGGCCACCCACGAGGCCTTCGGCCAGGAGCCAGAGCCGGAGTTCCAGGAGCCGTTCTGGCGGGTGATCCGGGCGGGCATGCTCGACGTCGAACCCCCGATCCACACCCGACTGCGCCGCCTGGTCTCCAAGGCGTTCACTCCCCGGATGGTCGAATCCCTGCGCCCGCGAGTCAGGAAGATCGCTACCGAACTCGCTGAGGGCCTGGTCGAACGCGGCGGTGGCGACCTGATCAGCGAGGTGGCCGAACCGCTTCCGGTGACTGTGATCGCCGAGATGCTCGGCATACCAGAACAGGATCGGCCGTTGCTGCGGCCCTGGTCGGCGGACATCTGCGGCATGTACGAGCTCAACCCCACCCTGGACGTCCAGCACACGGCCGTCCGCGCCGCCCAGGAATTCGGCGACTACCTGCGCGACCTCAGCCGCACCCGCCGCGACAATCCCGGCGACGATCTGGTCTCCTCCCTCGCCCAGGTCCTCGACGAGGGCGACCGGCTCACCGAGGACGAGCTGATCGGCACCTGCGTGCTCCTGCTCAACGCCGGCCACGAGGCCACCGTGAACGTCACCGGCAACGGCTGGTGGTCCCTGTTCCGCAACCCAGCCGAACTCGACCGCCTGCGCGCGGACAGGTCACTGCTCCCGACCGCCGTCGAGGAGCTGATGCGCTGGGACACCCCGCTGCAGATGTTCGAACGCTGGGTGCTGGAGGACATCGAGATCGGCGGCGTCCAGATCCCGCGCGGCGTCGAGGTCGCCCTGCTGTTCGGCTCCGCCAACCGCGACCCCGAGGTGTTCGCCGACCCGGACCGGCTGGACGTCGGCCGCCAGGACAACCCGCACATTTCCTTCGGCGCGGGCATCCACTTCTGCCTCGGCGCCCCACTGGCCCGGGTCGAACTGATCGAGTCCTTCGGCGCGCTCCTCGACGCGAAACTGAATCTCGTCGAGGAGCCCACCTGGAAACCCGGCTACGTCATCCGGGGACTGCGATCGTTGCGGGTGACGGTCTAGGCGCGGTTGGCGATGGCGGTGACGAGTGGCTGGATCGCTCGCGCCGCCAGGGGGCCGAAGGCGGCCAGGATCAGCACGTAGCCGGCGGCCAGCGGGCCGAGGTCGGGGTGGACTCCGGCGCCTACCGCGAGACCGGCGATGACGATGTTGAACTCGCCCCGGGGGATGAGCGCGATTCCGGCGCGGACCCGTCCGGCCCGGGCGATCCCGGCCCGATGTGCGGCGTACGCGCCGGTCAGCAGCTTGGTGATCATGCTGACCAGAGCCAGCAGCGCGGCCAGACCGGCCACCGGCAAGATCTTGGCCGGATCCGTCTGCAGCCCGAAGAAGACGAAGAACACCGCCGCGAACAGGTCCCTGATCGGCATCAGCAGGGCTCGGGTCTCGTGGGCCAGCTCGCCGGACAGGGCGATGCCCACCAGGAACGCGCCCACCGCCGCCGACACCTGGAGCTCCTGAGCGATCCCGGCCACCAGCAACGCCAGGCCGATCACCTTCAGCAGCAGCACCTCGGAGTTGGGGCTGGACACGAACTTCTCGATGAGATTGCCGAACCTGAGCGCGATCACCAGCACGACCGTGACCGTGCCCAGCGCGATGGCCACGGTGATCGCCCCGGCCAGCAGCCCGACCCCGGCCAGCAGCGCGGTCAGAATCGGCAGGTAGATGGCCATCGTCAGGTCTTCGAAGACCAGCAGCGAGAGCACCACGGGGGTCTCCCGGTTACCGATCCACCCCAGATCAGAGATGACCTTGGCGGTGATGCCGGAGGAGGTGGCGTAGGTCACCCCCGCCATGGCCACGGCCCCGACCGGACCCCAGCCGAGCAGCAGCGCGGCGATCGCGCCGGGGGCGGCGTTGAGCACCAGGTCCACCAGGCCGCCGCGGGCGTTGCTCTTCAGGCTGGTCACGAGCTCGTCGGCGTTGTATTCCAGGCCGAGCGTGAGCAGCAGCAGGATGACGCCGAGTTCGGCGCCGACGTGGATGAACTCCTCGCTGGTGGCGAGCGGGAGGATGCCGCCGGTCCCGAAGGCCAGACCGGCGACCAGGTAGAGGGGGATGGGGGAGATGCCGACGCGCAGCGCGAACGCGCCGAGCACGCCGAGGGCGAGGATGACCCCGCCGAGTTCGAGAAAGAGGATTGCGACAGAATCCGATGATGCGATGAGTGCGGGCACGCGGCGGCCTATCCGTCGGTGAGGATGTTGGCGACGGCGGCGGTGTTCTCCTCGTCGCCCACCACGACGACCACGTCCCCGGCGAGGAACCGGAAGTCGGGTGTCGGGCTGGCGTTGACCTGGCCGCCCCGGACCACGGCGACCACCGAGGCCCCCGTCCTGGTCCTGATCGCGGCCTCGCCCATCGCCCTCCCGTCGTACGGCGAGCCGGAGACGATCGGGAGTTGCACGCTCACCAGGCCCTCCACTTCGCGATGCAGGTCGTTGAGGCGTTGCACGATCCGAGGCGCGCCGAGCAGTTCGACCAGCGCGTCCGCTTCGTCGTCGTTGAGTTGCACGTTCTCGCACGCGCGGTCAGGGTCGGCTTTGTCGTAAATGATCAGGTCACGCCGGCCGGTACGGTGCGAGACCACCCCGATCCTCCGGCCGGTGTGGGTGGTGAACTCGTGTTTGAGTCCGATCCCTGGTAGCGCAGTCTGTTCGATCTCCACACTGTTTACCGTAGATGAGCACGTAACCCGGCGGCCACCGGGCCGAGATCGGGATGGACTCCGGTGCCCACCGCGAGCCCGGTGATGACGATGTTGAACTTGCCCCCGTTACCTTTCACGTCCCCGCTGAAGGGCGGGGAGCCAGGTTACCCGGCCCTGTATGACTCAAGCCCCCTGTCGCACCCATGATCCGGGGGCGTTGTCACCGGGCCCGGGTGGCGTCGGTGGACCGCTGATAGGGACAAGGCGCCGGTCAGCAGTTTGGTGATCATTAGATGATCGGGTCACGGCGGCCGGTGCAGTCTGCGACGTCCCCGATCCTGCGCCCGCATTCCTTGATCATGATGTCCTCGCAACGGCGCAGAGTCTGTCGTCGACGGCAATCCGCCGATATGCGGTCATATGGATCAGGTGGAGGTGAGGCGCGCCGGTTATGTGCCGGTCACGCTGGTAGTCGGCTCCCGCTGCCATCGGCTATGCGTTAGTGTGTTCGAGTCGTGACGGTGTGTGGCTGGTGCGAGAGGGGGTTCGGGGTGAGGCTGCGCTACAACTATCGGCTTTACCCCGATGCCTTCCAGCGTCAGGCGTTGGCGCGGTTGTTCGGTTGTGTCCGGGTGGTGTGGAATGACGCGCTGGCGATGCGCAAGGCCGCGCGCAAGGCCAGGCTGCCGTGGATCGGCGGCGGTGATCTGCAGAAGATCTGCATCACCGCGGCGAAACGGACGCCGGAGCGGGAGTGGCTGGGTGAGGTGTCCGCGGTCCCGTTGCAGCAGTCGCTGCGCGACCTGGACCAGGCGTACCAGAATTTCTTCGACTCGGTCACTGGGAAGCGTAAGGGCCGACGGATGGGGTTGCCGGTGTTCAAGTCGCGCCGGGATCGTCGTCAATCGGCCCGGTTCGCCCGCAACGCATTCAGCTTGGGCGGTGACGGGACGCTGCGTCTGGCCAAGATCGGGAAGGTTGAGGTGCGGTGGTCGCGTGAGCTGCCGGCGGCGCCGTCGTCGGTCACGGTCGTTCAGGATGCGGCGGGTCGCTTTTTCGCCTCGTTTGTGATCGAGGTCGAGGAGGCCGGGCAGGTGCTGCCCGAGGCGGAGGCCGAGATCGGGATCGATCTGGGGTTGACCCATTATGCGGTCCTATCGGACGGCGCGAAGATCGCCAATCCGCGGTGGTTGCGCCGCCGGGCCAGGCGGCTGGCCCGGCTGCAGCGGGCGCTGTCACGCAAACAGAAGGGATCAAAGAACCGCGAGAAGGCACGGATCGCGGTGGCCCGCCAGCACGCCAAGGTGAGCGACGCGCGCCGGGATTTCCTGCACCAGACCAGCACATCGATCATCCGCGATAACCAAGTGGTTGCGATCGAGGATCTGGCTGTGCGGGGTCTGGCCCGCGGCCGGTTGGCCAAGTCGGTCAGCGATGCGTCCTGGGGTGCGTTCCGTACGCTGCTGGGTGGGAAGGCGGCCCGCTATGGGCGCACAGTCATCACGGTGGGCCGCTGGTTTCCCTCCTCTCAGCTGTGCCCGTGCTGCGGGTGGCGGAACGGGAAGGTGCCAGTTGAGGTGCGGGAGTGGGATTGCCCGTCCTGCGGGGAGCACCACGACCGCGACTTGGCGGCCGCGTTGAACATCCTGGCCGAGGGCCTCCGCCTGCGTGGGCAGGCGGAGGCGGCCTCTGCCGGGGGAGGGCAGGACAAGGAGATGGTGGCCGCCGGGCTGGCGGACACGCGAAACGACTGTGGAGGGCGGGTAAGACCAGGCGAGGCAATTCCGACCCTGGCACCGCCCGCAACCTATGACGCTCACGCGGCGTAGCAGAAGCAGTAAGGACTCCACGGTGACGTGGGGAGCCCCGGCTTCACGCAGGGGAGGATGTCAACGTATACAGGTCAGCCACCCGAAGGCACCCAGCCCTCCGCGGTCGATCAGCTCCGCCTCCGCGGCCGCGGCTGACAGCGCTCGCAGGTAACCCGCGGGATCCCGTCGTGCCTGGTCAAGCGGCGGTCGTTCACCGTGCACCCCCAGCCGCAGGAGGGCCTCGCGCTGGGTCGTCAAGGTGCCCGCGCAGGCGTCCAGCGCCACGTGCGCGGTGAGATCGCATGACCCGTCCGGCACCGGTCGCACCCATGATCCGTCCCGATACCCGATCAGCGTGCCCATCGGCGGGCGATCACTCCGTACATGCGAATAATCCACGGCCACGGCCATCCCCGCGGCCAGCCTGCCGACCAGCCCGGCCCACGCCTCGTCCCGAGGCCATCCGATCTCGGCCCGCTCCCCGACCGGCCACCACCGCTCCAGCCAGTCCCGATCCTTCGCGTCCAGGTCGCCCAGCCGCTCTTCCCCCGACGCGGGATCGACCAGCACCAGCCGGGGCCCTTCGGACGTCCACTCGGCGACGTCCACCGGCACGTTGTCCAGCCACTCGTTGGCGAAGATCAACCCCGTCACCCCGTCCGGTACGGCATCCGCCCATTGAACCCGCTCATCCAGGCCCTCCGGCCGAGCAGACAGATCCACGGCGGTCACACGGAGGCGGCTCGCCAGGTCGGCCGGGGCGCCCGCCAGAACCTGGGAGGCCAGCAGGCCGTCACCCGCGCCCATGTCGACGAACTCGATCACCCGCGGTCGGCCGAGGCGTTCGTCCACCTCGCCGAGCAGCCGGGTCACGGCCGCGCCGAAGGCGGGGGAGGCGTGCACGGACGTGCGGAAGTGGCGGTGCGGGCGTTCACGCCGGTAGAAACCGTCCGCGCCGTACAGCGCCTGGCGCATCGCCTCTCGCCATCTGAGCCACACAACGGTTGACCTTATCGCGACACGCAGAGTAGTTAGATGACTACGATCTGTATATTCTTTGCGGTAACGTTGCCTGGTGTCGGCGGCTGGCCCGGCCCGCTCCCCCAGCGGGCGCGGTCCGGCCACCCCACCCGGAAGGATCTGGAAGATGAGGCCGGGCAATCGGCGGATGACCGGCCTGCCGCGCGCGGGCTCTGGCGTCTGGAGGGACACCAGAGCCCGCGCCCGCTCCCGTTGCCGTAGTTATTCACCCCTCCCCGTTACGCTGGCGAGCGGGAGGACGGCATGGACACAAGCGATCGCCCCGCACGATTGGCCGTGGGGGTGCTCGGAGCCGGTCGAGTGGGTTCCGTTCTCGGGGCCGCGCTGATGCAGGCGGGCCATCGGGTGGTGGCCGCCAGCGGGGTCTCGGACGCGTCGCAGCGGCGCGCGAGTGAGACGTTGGGTGTGGAGCTGACCAGGCCGGAGATGGTCATCGAGCGGGCCGAGCTGGTCCTGCTGACCGTGCCGGACGATGTGCTGCCCGGTCTGGTCTCCGGGCTGGCGTCGACCGGCGTCGATCTACGCGGCAAGCTGCTCGTGCACGCCAGCGGAGCCTTCGGTCTCGGCGTGCTCGGGCCCGCGGTCGAGGCGGGCGCGGTGCCGCTGGCGCTGCACCCGGTGATGACCTTCACCGGCCGGGGAGACGACCTGAACCGGCTGACCGGCTGCTCGTTCGGCGTGACTGCGCCGGTGCCGCTGCGGCCGGTGGCCGAGGCGCTGGTGATCGAGATGGGCGGCGAGCCGGTCTGGATCGCCGACGCCGACCGGCCGCTCTACCACGCGGCCATCGCCGGGGCGGCCAACCACATGGTCACCCTGGTCGCCGAGTCGCAGGACCTGCTCGCCGGGATCGGGGTGGAACATCCGGGCCGGATGCTCGGGCCGCTGCTGGGCGCGGCGCTCGACAACGTGCTCAGGCTCGGCATCAACGGCCTGACCGGTCCGGTCGTGCGCGGCGACGCCGGGACGGTGCGCAAGCATGTGGACGCGCTCATCCTGGCCGCGCCGGAGGCGGCCGACGCCTACATCGCGCTCGCCAGGCTTACCGCGGACCGGGCGCTCGCCGCCGGGCTGCTCAAGCCCGAGGCCGCCGAGCTGCTGCTGGACGCTCTGGGAGGCAACATATGGACGTGATCGTCGCCGGAAACCGCGAAGAACTGGGCAAGGCCAGGGAGGCGGCCGGTCCTGGGCGGTATGCGCTGGTGCCCACGATGGGGGCGCTGCACGAGGGCCACCGCTCGCTCATCCGGCTGGCCCGGGAGCAGGCCGACCAGGTGGTGGTCAGCATCTTCGTGAATCCGCTGCAGTTCGGGCCGCATGAGGATTTCTCCCGATATCCGCGGACCTTCGAGGCGGACCTGGGGGTCTGCGCGGAGGAGGGCGTGCGGGTGGTGTTCGCTCCGGCGGTGGCGGACATGTACCTGCCCGACCGGCAGATCGCGGTGTCGGCCGGGGCGATGGGCTCGGTGGTCGAGGGGGCGTTTCGGCCCGGCCATTTCGACGGAGTGCTGACCGTGGTGCTGAAGCTGTTCAACCTCGTGCAGCCCGATGTGGCGGTGTTCGGGCAGAAGGACGCGCAGCAGCTGGCGCTGGTCCGGCGCATGGTCGCCGATCTGAATCTGCCGATCGCGATCGTGGGCGCGCCGACCGTCCGGGAGGCCGACGGGCTGGCGCTGTCCAGCCGGAACCGGTATCTGTCACCGGCGGATCGGGTGACCGCGCTCAATCTGTCGAAGGCGCTGCGGGCGGGAGCCGTGGCAGGGGCGCAAGCCCCACAAAGGGAGCCTGAGCGGATCAAGGATGCGGCGCGGGCCGTGCTGGAGACGGCGGCGCGGTTCGATCCGCCGTTGTTGCTCGACTATCTGGCGCTGGTCGATCCGGCCACGTTCACCGAGGTGACGGAAGATCACCGGGGTGAGGCGATCCTGGCGGTGGCCGCCAAGGTCGGGACCACCCGGTTGATCGACAACGTGGTGCTCACCCTGGGCTGACCTGGGCTGATACCGGGGTGGGTGCCCCGGGAAGCGATCACGGCGCGCGAGGCGTTATCGTCATGTTGACGAAAGGGGCTCGCGATGACCACCATGCCGAGAAAGCTGACCGCACCCTCACCCGGCTGGACGGTGACGGCGGACGTGGTCGTGGTCGGGTCGGGCATCGCGGGACTCACCGTCGCCCTGCGATATACCGAACTGTCGCCCGAGGGCCGCGTCCTCGTCGTCACCAAGGACGTGCTCTCCGCCGGTTCCACCCAGTGGGCGCAAGGCGGCATCGCGGCCGTGCTCGATCCCGAGGACACCCCGGCGGAACATCTCAAGGACACCCTGCTCGCGGGGGCCGGGCTGTGCGACGAGGAGGCCGTCCGGGTGCTGGTCACCGAGGGTCCCGACGCGCTCAAGCGGCTCATGGAGCATGGCGCCAGATTCGACCGGGACGCCGACGGGGAACTGCAGCTCACCCGGGAGGGCGGCCACCGCCGTAACCGGATCGTGCACGCGGGCGGCGACGCCACCGGCGCCGAGGTGCAGCGCGCCCTGATCGAGGCGGCGGCGCACGAGCCCAGGATCGAGGTCATCGAGCACGCCCTGGCGCTCGACCTGCTCAAGGACGCGGCAGGCCACACCTGCGGGGTCACCCTGCACGTGATGGGTGAGGGCGCCAGGGACGGCGTCGGCGCGGTCAGGGCGGGCGCGGTGGTGCTGGCCAGCGGGGGCATGGGGCAGGTCTACGCCGCCACCACCAACCCGATCGTCTCCACCGGCGACGGCGTGGCCCTCGCGCTGCGGGCCGGCGCGGCGATCAGGGACCTGGAGTTCGTGCAGTTCCACCCCACCGTGCTCTGGCTGGGCGAGGGCTCCACCGGCCAGCAGCCGCTCGTCTCCGAAGCCGTGCGCGGCGAGGGCGCGGTGCTGGTCGACGCGGCCGGGGAGCGCTTCATGGCGGGCGTGCACGAGCTCGCCGACCTGGCCCCGCGCGACGTGGTGGCCAAGGCCATCATGCGGCGGATGGCGGAAACCGGCGCGGACCACGTCTACCTGGACGCCCGCCACTTCGGCGCGCGGAAATGGCAGGCCAGGTTCCCCACCATCCTGGCCGTCTGCCGCGACCACGGCATCGACCCCGTCACCGAACTCATCCCGGTCGCCCCCGCCGCGCACTACGCCAGCGGCGGCGTCCGCACCGACTTAAAGGGCAGAAGCACCGTCCCCGGCCTGTACGCCTGCGGCGAGGTCGCCTGCACCGGCGTCCACGGTGCCAACCGCCTGGCCTCCAACTCCCTCCTGGAAGGCCTGGTCTTCGCCGAACGCATCGCCTCCGACCTGATCGCGGTACGGCGCAGCCCCGGAACCCCCCACGACGACGGCCATGAAAACAGCCTGATCGACCCCCGCGCGCGCGGCCGCATCCAGGCGTTCATGAGCCGGGGCGCCGGAGTGCTGCGCAGCCGGGAATCCCTGGCCACCGTGCACCGCGCGCTGGCCGACGCCCGCTGGACGCCGATCGCGGTCGAGCCCTGCACCGAATCCTGGGAGGCCACCAACCTGCACACGGTCGCCACCGCGCTGACCGTCGCCGCCGGGCTGCGCGAGGAGACCCGGGGCTCGCACTGGCGCGAGGACCACCCCGACCGCCGCGACGACCAGTGGCTCCGCCACATCGATCTGACCCTGACCGAGAAGGGCGAACTAGCCATGGAATCCGCCGACGCGCTCGACATCGAGAACCTGGTCACCCTCGCGCTCCGCGAGGACCTGGCCGGCGGCGAGGATGTCACCTCGGCCGCCACCATCCCGCCGGATCAGGAGTCGGTCGCCGACGTCGTCGCCCGCCGCGACGGCGTGGTCGCCGGGCTGCCGGTGGCGGAGACCGTCTTCACCCGCGCGGGTCTCCAGGTCGAGCGCCTGGCCAGGGACGGCGACGAGGTGCGCAAGGGCGACGTGCTGCTGACCGTGCGCGGCCAGACCCGAGCCCTGCTCACCATGGAACGTACCGCGCTCAACTTCCTCACCCACCTGTCCGGCATCGCCACCCAGACCCGCCTGTGGGTCCGCGCCATCGACGGCACCGGGGCCAGGGTCAGGGACAGCCGCAAGACCATCCCCGGCCTGCGCGCCCTGGAGAAATACGCGGTGCGCTGCGGCGGCGGCGTCAACCACCGGATGGGCCTGTACGACGCCGCCCTGATCAAGGACAACCACGTCGTCGCCGCCGGAGGCGTGGCCGAAGCCTTCCGGGCCGTACGCACGACGTACCCGGATATCACCATCGAGGTAGAGGTGGACAGGATCGACCAGATCGAGCCGGTGCTGGCCGAGGGCGCGGACGAGATCCTGCTCGACAACTTCACCGTGCCGCAGCTGGCCGAAGCCGTGAAACTGGTCGGCGGACGGGCCCGGCTGGAGTCCAGCGGCGGGCTTACCCTGGACGTGGCCCGCGCGGTCGCCGAGACCGGAGTCGATTACCTCTCCGTGGGCGCGCTCACACATTCCGCCCCCGCTCTCGATATTGCTTTGGATCTTCGTAGTGCATAATCAGGAGATGCTCCTCACCATCGACGTCAGCAACACCCACACGGTGCTTGGCCTGTTCGAGGGTGATGAGGTCCTTGAGCACTGGCGCATCGCCACCGACCCGCGCCGGACCGCCGACGAGATCGCCGTCGTCCTGCAAGGCCTGCTGTCCCAATCGCCAATCCTGAAAAATGCGGACATTGCTGGTTTGGCTATCTGTTCTACCGTTCCATCGGTTTTGAACGAGATGCGGGAAATGTCGCGTCGGTATTACGGTGATGTCACCACCGTGGTCGTCGAGCCGGGCGTCAGGACCGGAGTCCCCGTCCGGATGGATAACCCCAAAGAGGTCGGCAGCGACCGAATCGTCAACGCCCTGGCCGCCACCACCCTCTACGGCGGCCCCTGCGTCATCGTCGACTTCGGCACGGCCACCTCCTTCGACGCGGTCTCCGCCCGAGGGGAGTACATCGGGGCGGTGACCGCCCCCGGCCTGGAGATCTCCGTGGACGCGCTGGCCACCGCCGGCGCCCAGCTGCACAAGGTCGAGCTGATCCGCCCCCGCCAGGTGATCGCCAAGAACACCGTGGAGGCCCTGCAGTCCGGCATCATCTACGGCTTCGCCGGTCTGGTGGACGGCATCGTGGACCGGATGACCGCCGAGCTGGCCGACGACCCGGAGGACGTGACCGTCGTCGCGACCGGTCCGGGCGCGCCGCTGGTGGTCAGCGAGGCGCGGACCATCGACGAGCACGAACCCTGGCTGACCCTGATCGGCCTGCGCCTCATCTACGCCCGCAACACAGGGTGAAAGCCCACCCCCTCGCGCGAAGGGGCGGGCTCTCGATCTATATGGATCACTCGTTCTCGGCGGTGTAGAGGTAGTTCCAGTCGCCGCAGCTCGAGACGTGCTTGGTCTTGTGGTGGATCTGGCAGACCTTGAACCGCAGGCTGCTGACGCCCTTCTTGCCGAAGGCGAAGTGCTTGGCCGTGCCGTAGCCGCAGTGGGTGTACTTCTTGGTCGTGTACCAGTGGTGGCTGTACAGGTTGGAGACCTGGAACTTCACGTAAGCGCACTTGCCGCCGTGCTTGTAGTAACGGCTGTCGTCGTCCCACAGCTGGCCGGTCACCTGGACGAGGTTGTTGGTCTGCTGCTGGTTCCAGGTGATGTCGATCGTGCCCTTCACGCGGGCCAGATCGTTGTGCGAGTAGTACGGGCCCCACTCGTTGGCGGGGTTGGCGTTCGCGGCGGCGGGAAGGGCGAGGACCGCGGCGGCGGTGCCCGCGGCCAGAGCTACCATCGCTCGGGTCATGCGCTTCATTTCGGGGTCTCCTTCTCGGGGTGTGATACATGAGTACGCCCACCCCCTTTCACGCCCCCTGACGCGCGCTGTCACGGAACTTGCAATCGTGTTGCAGCGCCGTGCAATGGAGACAATCTTGTTCCGGCCGGGTAAGTCCGGCCGCCGCGGCCGGCGGCCTGGCGCGGGCTGGACCGTCCCTGATCGGCGGGGCACAGGGGCCGCCGATTCCGGGCCACCGGCATGATCGAGTTCTTCACGAAGTGATTGCCAAGTCAATGCGGCTGCTTGACGACCTTTCACGACGGCGTTTACCGTCCCCAAGGGTGGCGAAAATCATTCGTCGTGGGAGAGGGGCTCACGATGTCGTTTTCTGAGGTGGTTGCCCGGAGCGAGGTTGTCCGAAAAGAGTTGGACATGGAGCGTGCCGGTCTCACCGATGACGAACTGCTGCTTCTCGCCGAGCTGGCGAAAGGTGTCACGGTGGACCGGGTGGGCCGTCGGCTGGATGTGAGCGGCCGCACGGTCCGGCGCAGGCTCCGGGGTATCTGCGATCGGATTGGAGTCGCGACCGCGATCGAGGCGGTCGCCTGGGCGGCTCGCCGCCGGTTGATCTGATCCCGCTCCGGCGGGGTCGGATCAACCTGCTCAGTCGGCTATCCGGACAGCTCCGGCGAACGGCCGGTTGCCGATCGAGGCCACCCGGACCACGTCGCCGGTCCGCGGCGCGTGCACCATGTAGCCGCCGCCGATGTACATGCCCACGTGGTGCAGGTCGTTGTAGAAGAACACCAGGTCGCCCGGGCGCAGGTCGTCGCGGCTGATGTGGGCGCCGGCCGTCCACTGGTCGCCGGTGTAGTGCGGCAGGCTGATCCCCACCCGCTGGTAGGCGGCCATCACCAGGCCGGAGCAGTCGTAGGAGTTCGGCCCCTCGGCCCCCCACACGTACGGCTTGAGCTGCTGGGTGAGCGCCCACCGCACCGCCTGGGCGGCCTTGCCGTCGCCGACCACCGGCAGCGACAGCCGGGTGGCCCGGCTGACCTTGCCCGCGACCTGGCGGTAGAGCGAGCTCTCGGTCTTCTTGATCAGCTTGCGGATCTTGTCCTGCCGGGAGTCGATGCTCCTGAGCAGCTTCGCCACCTCGTCCTGGCGGGCCTTGGCGCCCGCTCTGGCCCGCTTGGCGGTCTCCATCGCCTTCTCGACCTGGAGCACCTGCTCGCCGGTCTGGAGTTGCAGCGCGTAGGTGGTGGAGGCGATGTCCAGATAGCTGTCCGGGTCGGCGGCGCGCATCAGGCCGAAGCCGGTCGCCGCGCCGCCCGTCATGTAGGAGTTCTGGGCGAACAGGCTGGCCTTCAGGCGGCGCTCCTCCAGGTCGGCCTCGCTCTTGGTCAGCGTGGTCTTGGCCAGCTGGGCCGCGCGCTCGGCCTCCTTGAGCCGGACCTTCTCGCCGTTGTGCTCCTCGGTGAGCGTCTCGATCTCGATGTAGAGGTTCTCCACCTCTTTGGTCAGCTCTTTGAGGGTGGGTTCCGGATCGGCTGTGGCCGAAACCAGCGGAGCGCCCACGGTGATGACGGCGAGCGCGGCGCCGAGGACGGCGAGCCGCCCAAGGATTCGAGTGCGCAAGCAATCTCCTTCTCCGGGGCCGTGGTCCCGCTGGACATTAGTGCACGTCCGGTTCGTCCTCAACCGAAACTGAGGATTCCGTCTAGATTCAGCAACTGAACGATCACGACCAGGTCACACGTGATATGCGCATAACGCGAGCGTGTGGCTACTCTGGGCGAACGTTTCGGGTTTTCGGCAGGACCGTTTTTCGCGAGCCATGAGCGCCGGGCTACTACGCTTCTCAGCATGGTGGTGCAGTCGGTCGAGCAGACAGTCCCGCAATCGGTGGTGGTGCGCCGGGCCCGCACGGCTGATGTGCGGGTGATCCGGCAGTTCGTCGACTCCCACTCCGGCAGCGAGCGGCGCCTGCTGAAGAAATCCACTGTCACGTTGTACGAGGACGTGCAGGAGTTCTGGGTCGCCGAGGTGGACGGGGTGGTGGTCGGCTGCGGCGCCCTGCACGTGCTCTGGGAGGACCTGGCCGAGATCCGGACCGTGGCCGTGGACCCGGGCTCCCGGCGGCTGGGCCTGGGGCACCGGATCGTCGCCGCGCTCATCGACACCGCCCGCGAGCTCGGCGTGCACCGCGTCTTCTGCCTCACCTTCGAAGTCGACTTCTTCGCCCGGCACGGATTCGTGCCGATCAACGGCACGCCGGTCTCGCCGGAGGTGTACGCGGAACTGCTCGCCTCCTATGACGAAGGTGTCGCGGAATTCCTCGACCTGGAACATGTGAAGCCCAACACGCTGGGCAACACGCGCATGATTCTGCACCTCAGGCCGCCGGTCTGACCGGTTCTTTGACCAGGGGGGAATGGTGACGGTGGAATCGGCGCTGGTTACCTTGGGTATATCTAACGTGTGCCATGCCCGAACGCGAAGTGAGGTGACACGGTGAGCACCCAGCCGCCGTACCCGCAGGACGATTCGGCCGGCGACGCGTCGGCGCCGCCCGAACGCGGGGAGCAAGGCGCGGAACAGCCCGCGCAGGAATTCGATCCCGACGTCACCATCATGAGCCGCAATCCCGCCGGGACCGGGTCGCGGCCGGTGTACGGCCCGCCGTCGTCAGGGGCGTACGGACAGGCGGGCGGCACCGGCGCCTACGGCCAGGGTTATCCGCGGCAGCCGGCTCCGCCACCACCACCGCCGCCGCCCGGGAGCGGGCAGAACGGCTATGGCCAGGGTTACGGCCAGTCCCAGCCCGGTCAGGGTTACGGGCAGGGGTATGGCCAGCAGGGGTACAGCCAGGAGCAGCAGTACGGGGGTTACGGTCAGCAGGGCGGGCCGCAGCCGTACGGTCAGCCTGGCCACACGCAGCCCGTACAGGCCCAGCCGGGTTACGGTCAGCAGCCTGGGTACGGTCAGCAGCCCGGCTATCCGCCGCCCGGTTACGGGCAGGGTTATCCGCCGCCCGGCTACGGGCCGCCGCAGGGCTACGGTCCGGGCGGTTACCCGCAGCCGCAGGGATACGGCTACGGTCCGGCGCCCATTCCGCCGGGCGCCCCGGCGCCGCTGGCCGAATGGTGGCAGCGGCTGGTCGCGCGGATCATCGACGTCGCGTTGTACGGCGTCGTGCTCATCGCGCTCGGAATCATCGCCGGAGGCATTTGGGCGAGCACCGACCGCTTCGACATCGAGACGCAAACAGTCACGCCAGGGACGTTCCTCGTCTACCTGGTGCCCGCGCTCCTCGCCACACTCGCGCTCTTCGGCTACGAATTCCTGATGCTGAAGCAGCGCGGCCAAACGCTCGGTAAGATCGTTATGGGAATCAAGGTGGTGCGCGTGGGTCGCGGCCTTGATGGCGGTCTCGACAATGACGCCGCCTTGCGCCGCGCGGGCGCGCTCGCCGGGCCGTTGGTGTTGACGTGGATTCCGGGAATCCGGGTGATTGGCGCCTGGCTCGTGTACCTGTACTGGCTCGTGGGTCTGCTCTGGCCACTCTGGGATAAGCCGTTGCAGCAGTCCCTTCTGGACAAGGCGGCGAACACGGTGGTCGTCAAGGTCAAATAGTGACATAGAACCGCCGCAAACAACGGAGCGGGGCCGATGGAACGAACCATTGGCCCCGCTTTCGTGCACGCAGCGTGTTCGCTTCGTTCCATCCGAAATAACACCGCAAAAGCCGTAACGGGTTACTGCTACCGTGCGATGGGACCTAGAACACCCCGTCCCCCATAGATGTCACGAGAGGTAACCAAATGAACCCGGAACCTCCCCCCGGCCAGAACCCTTATGGGTCGGCTCCCCCTCCGGGTGGATACCCGCCGCCTCAAGGCGGATACCCCCCACCCCAAGGCGGGTACCCGCCGCCTGGTGGATATCAGCAACAGCAGCCTGGTTATCAGCAACAGCCTGGTGGATATCAGCAGCAGCAGCCCGGTTATCAGCAGCCTGGCGCTTACCCGCCGGCTGGTGGATACCCGTCCGCCGGCGCCTACAACGCGCCGATGGGCATGCCACTCCCGCCGGGAGTCCCGGCGCCACTTGCCGAGTGGTGGCAGCGTTTGGTGGCACGCCTGATCGATGGCCTTATCCTCGGTGTGGTCGTCTACCTCATTATCAGCAGGATCATCCAGAGCGCGTTCTCCACGACCGAGACGATCGAGTTCCTGGGCACCAGCACAACGGTGTCCACTCCTTCCTTCCTCGGCCTGCTGATCTCGTCGATCGTCAGCTTCCTGCTGTACGCCGCTTACGAGTACTTCATGACCTCGCGTGACGGCCAGACAATCGGCAAGAAGGTCATGAAGATCCGCATCGTCAAGCTTGGCGGAAGCGTTCACGGGGGTCTCGACACCGAGACTCTGGCCAAGCGGATCGGCGTACTATGGGGGCCGCAGCTGCTCGCCTTCAATTGGATCCTCAACGGTCTGGGTGGGCTCTTCAGCCTGGTGAACGTCCTCTGGCCGCTCTGGGACAAGCCGCTCCAGCAGGCGATTCACGACAAGGTCGCCGGAACCGTCGTGGTGAAGCTGTAGTCAGGCGTCGCGTTCCAATCAGTGGGGTGACCGCCCTGGCGGTCACCCCACTGCCATTCCTGGGTACGATTTTGTTCTATCGGGTAAGCGTTCTGACCACCGCAGAGGATACTTCCCGCGCGGTGGAGGCTATGGACAGGCGCGCCTCGGTGGGTCATCAGGCGCCGGTTCCCCCTATTTCACAGGGCTTCCGGTTGAATCCGGCGGCAGCGGACCCCAAGGGAGTGATGAGGAATGACCGAGGTAATCTCCGCGTTGATACCGCCGCTGTTGGTCGGCGCGGCAGTCGTCTACGGCGTGGTTAAGTTGGTACGTTCGGACGCCGCCGGTCTGCGCGGAAGGCGCGAACCGGGAGAAGAGCCATCGGACAAGACCTCTTCCTGAGAATACCGCCGCTCGAATTGTCATCCGGGGTAACTGGGTATATGTTTGGCTGCAGAATCAAACTATGCTCTGCCGAAAGGATTGCCGGATGGCCAAGCACACGCAGGTGATTCTCATCGACGACCTCGATGGTGGCGAGGCCAATGAGACGGTCACCTTCGCGATTGACGGCCTGCCTTATGAGATTGACCTGAGCGACAGCAACGCCAAGAAGCTTCGGGAAGCCCTGGCGCCTTTCGTCTCCAGCGCCCGCAAGGGCGAAAGCGGGTCAACGCGGGGCCGTCGTCGTGGAAGCGGTGGGACCCAGCGGGCCATGACTCGGGAGAAGAGCGCGGAGATCCGCGCCTGGGCCAAGGCCAACAACCACCCGGTGAGCGAGCGCGGCCGGATTGCCGCCTCGATCGTCGAGGCCTACGACGCGGCGCACTAAGTCGCCGCTACTTCTTGATCGTGCGGTTATGCCGGCTGCCGGTTCTCTGGCGGCCTGCATGACCGCACGATCGCGTTATCAGGTAATAAACGTCGTTCGCTTGCGGCGTATCGGGAACACCTGGCCCCCGATCGGTAGTTGGATGGAGGGTGAACGCCCTGCGCCCGGGGAACGTCTCCTGTCATAGAAGCGGTCGCCGGGCCAGAGCTGGCATGCGGAACGACGGGGCCGGATCATCCGGGCTCGTCTGACCGCTCTGTGAGGAGCGACGAGATGTTCGAAAGGTTCACCGACCGTGCGCGTCGGGTTGTCGTCCTGGCCCAAGAAGAGGCCCGGATGCTCAACCACAACTACATCGGTACTGAGCACATTCTTCTTGGCTTGATCCATGAAGGTGAAGGCGTTGCCGCCAAGGCTCTGGAGAGCCTGGGCATCAGTCTTGAAGGCGTGCGTCAGCAGGTCGAGGAGATCATCGGCCAGGGCCAGTCGGCACCGTCGGGGCACATTCCCTTCACCCCACGGGCCAAGAAGGTCCTTGAGCTGTCGCTCCGTGAAGCCCTGCAGCTGGGCCACAACTACATCGGCACCGAGCACATCCTGCTCGGGCTCATCCGCGAGGGTGAGGGTGTGGCGGCCCAGGTGCTGGTGAAGCTGGGCGCTGACCTGAACCGGGTGCGGCAGCAGGTCATCCAGTTGCTGCACGGTTACCAGGGCAAGGAGCCGGCCGCGGCGGGTGGTCCCCAGGAGGCCGCGCCGTCCACCTCCTTGGTGCTTGACCAGTTTGGCCGCAACCTGACCCAGGCGGCCCGGGAGGGCAAGCTGGACCCGGTGATCGGCCGGGAGAAGGAAATCGAGCGGGTCATGCAGGTGCTGTCCCGCCGCACCAAGAACAACCCCGTCCTGGTGGGCGAGCCCGGCGTCGGCAAGACCGCCGTGGTGGAGGGGCTGTCCCAGAAGATCGTCAAGGGCGAGGTGCCGGAGACGCTCAAGGACAAGCAGCTCTACACGCTCGACCTGGGCGCGCTGGTGGCGGGCTCCCGCTACCGGGGTGACTTCGAAGAGCGCCTGAAGAAGGTGCTCAAGGAGATCCGTACGCGCGGCGACATCATCCTGTTCATCGACGAGCTGCACACGCTCGTCGGCGCGGGCGCCGCCGAAGGCGCGATCGACGCCGCCAGCATCCTCAAGCCGATGCTGGCCCGCGGCGAGCTGCAGACCATCGGCGCGACCACGCTGGACGAGTATCGCAAGCACCTGGAGAAGGACGCCGCGCTCGAGCGCCGCTTCCAGCCCATCCAGGTGGCCGAGCCGTCCCTGTCGCACACCATCGAGATCCTCAAGGGCCTGCGCGACCGGTATGAGGCGCACCACCGCGTCTCCATCACCGACGGCGCCCTGGTGGCGGCCGCCCAGCTGGCCGACCGCTACATCAGCGACCGTTTCCTGCCCGACAAGGCGATCGACCTCATCGACGAGGCCGGGTCCCGGATGCGCATCCGCCGGATGACCGCTCCGCCGGACCTCCGGGAGTACGACGAGAAGATCGCGAACGTCCGGCGGGACAAGGAGTCCGCGATCGACGCGCAGGACTTCGAGAAGGCCGCCGCCCTGCGCGACCAGGAGAAGCAGCTCCAGATCAAGCGGGAGCGCCGGGAGAAGGAGTGGAAGGCCGGCGACATGGACGTCGTGGCCGAGGTCACCGAGGAGCTCATCGCCGAGGTGCTCGCGACCGCCACCGGCATCCCCGTCTTCAAGCTCACCGAGGAGGAGTCCCAGCGACTGCTCCGGATGGAAGACGAGCTGCACAAGCGGATCATCGGCCAGGACGACGCCATCAAGGGCCTGTCCCGCTCGATCCGCCGCACCCGCGCCGGTCTGAAGGACCCGCGCCGTCCCGGCGGCTCGTTCATCTTCGCCGGCCCGTCCGGCGTCGGTAAGACCGAGCTTTCCAAGGCGCTCGCCGAGTTCCTGTTCGGGGACGAGGACGCGCTGATCATGCTGGACATGTCCGAGTTCATGGAGAAGCACACCGTCTCCCGGCTGTTCGGCTCCCCGCCCGGTTACGTCGGGTACGAGGAGGGTGGCCAGCTCACCGAGAAGGTGCGGCGCAAGCCGTTCTCCGTGGTCCTGTTCGACGAGATCGAGAAGGCCCACCCCGACATCTTCAACTCGCTGCTGCAGATCCTGGAGGACGGTCGCCTGACCGACGCCCAGGGCCGGGTGGTCGACTTCAAGAACACGGTCATCATCATGACCACCAACCTCGGCACCCGGGACATCTCCAAGGGCATCGGGGTCGGGTTCGCGAAGAGCAACGATGTCGAGGGCAACTACGACCGGATGAAGTCGAAGGTTCAGGAGGAGCTCAAGCAGCACTTCCGGCCCGAGTTCCTCAACCGCGTCGACGACACGGTCGTCTTCCACCAGCTCACCATGGGCGAGATCATCAAGATCGTCGACCTGATGCTGGCCCAGGTGGACGCCCGCCTCAAGGACCGGGACATGGGTCTCGACCTGACCCCCGCCGCGAAGAAGCTCCTCGCCGACCGGGGTTACGACCCCGTCCTCGGCGCCCGCCCGCTTCGCCGGACCATCCAGCGGGAACTCGAAGACTCCCTCTCCGAGAAAATCCTGTACGGCGAACTCCGCCCTGGCCAGATCGTCAAAATCGACATCGAAGGCGAAGGCGACGCCGCCATCTTCACCTTCGTCGGCGAAAACAAGACCCCTCAGGTCCCTGACTCCGCCGCGTCCATCGTGGAGACGATCCAGAAGTAATTGAACCGCTAAAGCACCCCTCGCCGTTGGACGGCGGGGGGTGCTGCGCTTTTGGCGGGGGGTTGGATCGGTGGCTGGGCACCTTGAGGGCGCGTCCTTCTTCGTGTCGCGGAGTGCTTTGCTGCCTCCGTCAGATGGTCCGGAGAGTGGCGAATTCCCTCATGCGCCGGCAACAGGCTCAGCGCGGCGACGGCAGTACGGACAGCTCGCAGGCGTAGGCGTCAGCCGGTGCGCTCAGCGCCCAGACGATCATCGCGGCCAGCGTCTGCGGCTGGATGCACAACTCAGGATCGTATGGGCGCCCGAAGGCGCTCCTGACCTCACCCAGCAGGTCGGTCGCCGTCGCCGCGGGATAGACCGTGGTGACGCGTATCCCATGGGCGGCCTCCTCCTCACGCAATGAGTCGGCCAGTTCCCGCAGCGCTGCCTTGCTGGCGACGAACGCCGACCAGCGAGGGACGCCGGTCATTCCGGGTGAGGCGTTAACGAAGATCACATGGCCCCGGGACCGCCGCAACGCGGGGAGCGTCAGCCGTACCAGTTCGGCGGCGGAGGCCACGTTCACCGCCAGCGTCCGCCGCCACGTCTCGGGGCCGGCCTCGGCGACGGCTTCGACGGGGGAGATTCCCGCGCAATGCACCACCGCTTGCACGTCCTCCAGTTCTCCCGCATCCTCCAGCGCTCCCACGGCGGCAGCCAGCGTCCCGGGTTCGGCCAGATCCGCCTCGATTCCGTGTACGTCCAGCCGCCCGACATCGCGCCCCACGGCGATCACCCGATGTCCGGCCGCCACGAGCGCGCTGACCAGCGCCGTCCCAATCCCTCCCGTGGCTCCAGTCATCAGCACATTTCCCATGACGGCTCCCGTTCTCCGCGTCGCAATGGCTGATCATCGCCAACAAGTCCACGATCGGCACGACCGAGCGTATCGACCTCGGCAACGGCACCATCGCCCTGCACTCCCGGGCCAACAACACGCGCCCAGGACGTCGGCGGCGTTGGCAAACCCGCCCCCGACCTGTTCCTCCATGCCGCCGCCTCGTTCGGCACCGACCCGCGCGACTGCCTGGTCGTCGAGGACCGTATGTCGCTCGGAGGCCGCTGGAGCCCAGCCGGGGATCGCCAACCGTACCGCCATCGGCCCCTGGGAACGGTTTGACCTTGGTGGCAGCTGAACCCGTATGCCTTCCGGAGCCGCGCGCCGAACGGTTCCGGAAGGCGTACGCGAATGTCGGCAACGGCACCATCGCCCTGCACTCCCGGGCCAACAACATGTATGTCGCTGCGGAGCCCGCCGGAGCCCAGCCGCGGATCGCCAACCGTACCGCCATCGGCCCCTGGGAACGGTTTGACCTTGGTGGCAGCTGAACCCCGTATGCCTTCCGGGGCCGCGCGCCGAAGGGCTCCGGAAGGCATAAGCAAATGTCGGAATTTTTCGGTATTCAAGAACCTTTATGATCTTTCTGGGCAAAGAGAGGGTTCGCGGAGTGTTCCGACAGCGGTTGGCGGCAATTGTCATCGGGCTCTACCTCGTCGTGACCGCGATAGCGGCGGTGCTCGGCGTGGTGAGCGACGATATCTACGCCATCCGGCGATTCGTGGCTTCCCTCCACTTCGGCTGGGAAATCGACGAATACTGGCAGAGCGAACGCGGCCTCGCGGTTACGCTGATCGTCGGGACCCTCGCCGTCAACCTCTGGACGCTCCGCCAGGTCTTCACCCTGCCGCCACGCGCCCCCCGCCCGGCCGACCCGCGGGTGCGCTGGCTGCGCCGCCTCCTCTACCTGGCTGTTGCCGACGTCCTGGTCCTCGACTCGCTCACCGACCTGCTGCTTCCCGATGGCCTGGCCGACACATTCACCCTGCTGGTGTGGGGCCTGATGCAGGTGCTCTTCGCTCTGGTGCTCACCGGTGTGCTCCGCGGACTGGCGCTCACGCTGGCCGTCCTCGACGTGCTGGGCATGGCGGTGGAGGTGGCCGACGAGTTCGGCGCGGACATCCCCAACGCGTTCGAAATCCTCGGCCTGGTCTACCCGTTCTGGCTCCTGCTGATCCTCATCGGCCAGCACCGGGACGGCCGCTGGCGCAGGACCACCATCATCACCGGCTGGACCTTCCTGATCACAGTGCTGGTCCTGCCATTCGTCGCCTTCGCTCTTGAGCGTTTCGGGGATATCCCCATTTTCTCCATCTTCACCGCCTTGGCGATGTTCACCATCCTGAACGCGGCTTGGATGGCCCGCTCCGCGCACGAACTCCACAACCTCGACCCCACGCCCACCCTTCCCCGCCGACGTTCCGGCGGCCTGCGCCTCCTGTCCGCCGTCGCCGTCCTCATCCCGGTCCTCGCGCTGGTCCACCCCGAGGAGACCGCCCGCTTCACCTACACCGGCTGGGAGGACGAATGCATGGACTGGACCGTCCTGCACAAGAAGTTCGGCGACACCCGCCCCCAGGACCGGGATAAAGCCTTCCTCTGCCTCGCCCGCAGCACCATGGACGGCGTCCCGCCGATGTTCGACGACACCGTCCCCGACCAGCGCATCCTCGCGTACGGCAGACGCCTGTGCGACGCCACGACCAGGGAGGAACAGGAAGCGCTGCTGACCCAGGCGGGCAGCCCGCGCCCGGCCTGGGGCGCCGACCCCTGGGACCTCGTTTTCATCTGCCCCGGCAAAATCAGCGAGCAACAGCCCCACCTGCTCGATTCGGAGGCTGCGGAAAAAGCCTCGGCCGCCGCCTGGATAGCCGAGGAGAACGCCAAATGCACCGACCCCTGGCCGAAAGTCCCTGCCAAACGCCAGGGCACGGCCGCCTACTTCCTCTTCGAGGGCGGCGGCTACTCCATCTTCGACGCCAATGACAACTCCGAGGAGGATTCCTTTTCCGCGGCGATCGACGACGGCTTCGTCGCGGTGACCGGCAGCTCCGCCTCCGTGATGACCTACAACGAGAACGAGCCGATCTGCCTGACCGCCAAAGCCTTCCCCACCGCACCCCCACTCCGCCTCAAAGGCTGGGACGAGGTGACCGAACTGAGCATCCTCAGCCGCACCGGCCACCTGGGCATCCCCCTCATGGAGGAAGGCATGGACGAAGGCGCCGGCGCATCCCTCCCCAACCTCGCCCTAACCGGCCCCGGCCGCTACCGCCTCCGCGTCTACGCCCGCGGCGAGGAATTCGCCCCCGAGCAACACCTCATCGTGATCTACCCCGGCCCCTCCACCAAAAAGATCGTCTACCGCCAGTGAACCACCATGACAACACCTGATTGAAGCTCCGGAGGTGTTGGGGTCTAGGCGGCGAGTTTGAGGCCTAGGGCGGTGAGGTTGCGGCGGGTCCAGTCGAGGTCGTCGGCTAGGCGGGCTACCAGGGCGGCGGGGCCCTTGGTTTTGGGGGTGGTCCAGTCGTGGGCCTCGACCTCGATGTGGGCGCTGCCGTTGACGGCGCCGGAGAGGAGGGCGGTGAGGGTGTCCTGGAGGACTGGCTGGGTGCTGGGGATTTCCTGGCTGTGGTTGTGGACGTGGCCGAGTTTGACGACGGGGGCGCCGGCCATGGCCAGGCCGCGGAGGGCCGAGGCGGTCTCTTCGGTGCCGCAGGAGAGGTGGCAGGCGTCCAGGCAGACGCCGAGGTGTTCGGAGTCGATGCCGCAGACACGCTGCAGGGCCTGCTCGGTGGTTTCCAGGACGCAGCCGGGCCAGGGCTCGAACCCGACGCGGATGGTCTTGCCGGTCACGCTGGAGAGACCGCGCAGCTCGCGGGAGAGGCGCTCCAGGCGACGTGAGGCGATCGAGTGCAGGTCGGCGGGCCAGTCCCGGCGCCACCCGATCGGAATCGTGGAGATGCTGCCGAACCGCACATCCTCGGGCAGCAGGAACGCCAGGATCTTCGCGAGCGACATCGTGTACCGGTACCGCTCGGGCTTGGCCCAGTCCGGGCCGGGCGCCTCCTGGTTACGCCCACCCGTCCCGTTGAGGCTCACGACCTCAAGGCCGCGCTCCTCAAGCGAGCGCCGGAGCCGTACCAGCTCGATACGGTCGGCGATCAGGTGGTCGGCCACCGGCGGCGCCAGCCACAGGCCGATGCCGAGCCGGTCCACACCCAGCCGCTTGCGCACAGGCACCGCATACCTGGTCAAGTGCGCGATCAAGTTCTCCAGGTCCTCCGCGGGATGCACACCCGCGTTGTAGGCCAGGTGAACGAGCGTCCCGTCGTCGTGGCGCAGCCGCATCGATGCCTCCAAGCTCCGACCCCATTGGCCCACACGACCTGTCCTGACCGCATGGGACACGAGTCCCTCCGTGCCGGGAATCCGGCCCGGTACGGCGAGCTTGCTCTCGTGCACCGGTCTACGCGTCCGCCCCGCAGCTGATTTCCCGGTAAGCCGCTAGGGTGACGTCGGCAGCGGTCTCACCGTAAGAACGGCGACTTGTGATCCACTTTGGGCGAGACTTGGCCGAATTCGCTCTACGCAGTGTAGTACTACAACCCGTCGCGCGAACACCTTACGTCGGCAAGGCGTAGAAATCGTTGTCGAGAAGTTCGGCGAGACCGTCCGTCAGCAGGCCGTCGAGGGCACGTTCGCGTTGCGCGGTGTTGGACCAGGCGGCGTCGAGAGCGGCCTTGGGCACCGGGCCGGGGGCGTCGCGGAGGACGGCGAGCAGGGCGCCGCGGCACTGGCGGTCGGTCCCCGCGTAGGTCTGGCCGCGGCGGGGCGGACCGTCATGGGCGGGTTTGCCGGTGAGCAGCCACTGACAGCGGCCGGAAACAGGGCAGTCGGCGCAACGGGGGGCGCGAGCCGTACAGATCAGGGCGCCGAGCTCCATAACGGCGACCGCCCAGCGAGGAGCGTCCACAGGCGGGATGAGGGATTCGGCGAGTTTGCGCTCGGGCGCCGTGGTCGCCGTCGGCGGGAACTCCTCGCCGCGGATCGCCCGCGCCAGGACTCGGCGCACGTTCGTGTCGAGTACGGCATGACGCCCGCCATACGCGAAACTGGCCACGGCGGCTGCCGTGTAGTCCCCAATCCCCGGAAGCGTGCGCAACTCGTCGTACGTCGCGGGGACGGTGCCGTCGAAATCGGCCGTGATGGCTTTCGCGCAGGCGTGCAGGTTCAGGGCCCGGCGGGGGTAACCCAGGCGTCCCCAGTGGCGTACGGCTTCGCCTGGGGGTTCCTTGGCGAGAGCGTCAGGGGTGGGCCAGCGGGTGAGCCATTCCTCCCAGATCGGGAGAACCCGGATGACCGGGGTCTGCTGGAGCATGATTTCGCTGACCAGGATGCCCCACGGGGTGGCCTCGGGGCGGCGCCAGGGGAGGTCTCTGTTGTGCTCCGCGTACCAGTCGAGGATCGGGGCATGAAGAGTCACGGTCAGACTCTAGCGGTGTGTGACACCGTACATACTCCGCATCTCGATCTCCCTCGGCGAGGCGTGACGGAGAGTGGACCACGACTCTCCATACTGTCCGTATGGATCCGGACACGTTCCGTGGTGATGTTGGAGTCGAGGGCGGTGACGTCTACTGGCGTCGCCGGGTGTCGGTGCTCACCGGCATGCTCGTGGTGGTGGCCGTCGTGGCCTGGGGCTGCGCCAGCGGCTCGGACAAGCCGACGACCACTCCGAAGGCGGGGTCGGGCGGAACCGACGCGATGGTCGTCTCGCTCCCGTCGCCCAAGGTCTCGCCACCGGCCGCGTCACCACAGCCTTCCGGTAGCCCCACCCATGGACCGCATGGATCGCCGTCCCCGTCGCTCCCGCCGCGCAAGAACGGCGAACCCTGCGTCGCGAACGACCTGGTCGTGAGCCTGAGAGCCAGCCAGGAAATCTACAAAGGCGACCAGATCCCAGGATTCCTCCTCACCGTCGTCAACATCGGCCAGATCGCCTGCACCGCCGACCTGGGCCCCCGCGCCCTCGAAATGCGCATCTCCACCGGCGGCCAGCGCATCTGGTCCACCGCCGACTGCGTGGCCGGCGAAGGCGTCGACCGCCAACTCCTGCACCGAGGCGTCCCCTTCGTCCGCTCCATCCAATGGCCCCGCTACCTCTCCGGAAACGACTGCGCCGCCGACCCCCCCACCGCCCGCAAAGGCAAGTACGTGGCCTTGGCCCGCTTCGGCACCTTGAAAAGCTCCAGAAACGTCTTCCAACTCAAGTGATGTGGAGATCGGCTTAGACGTACCGCTCGAGGATTGAGGATTCGGCGAGGCGGGAGAGGCCTTCGCGGACGTTTCTGGCGCGGGTTTCGCCTACGCCGCCGACGACCTGGAGGTCGTCGATGCTGGCGGCGAGGAGTTTCTGCAGGCCGCCGAAGTGGTCGACGAGGCGGTCGACGATCGTGGTGGGGAGGCGGGGGACTCGGGCCAGGAGGCGGAAGCCGCGCGGGCTTACCGGGGTGTCGAGGGGGTCGGGGCCGGTGTGGCCGAGGATCTGGGCCACGCGGGTGAGGTCGAGGAGGTCCAGGGCGGAGAGGTTGTCGAGGTCGTGGATGGCTTCGGTGAAGCGGCGCGGGCGGCGGGCGCTCGGGGCCGGGAGGTAGTCGCGGATGGTCAGGGCGCGGTCCTCTTCCACGCCGCTGACCAACTCGTCGAGCTGCAGGGAGATGAGGCGGCCGTCGGTGCCCAACTCCACGACGTACCCTTCGATCTCGACGGAGATCCGGCGGACCATCTCCAGGCGTTGCACCACGGCGGAGACGTCGCGAACGGTCACCAGGTCCTCGATTTCGAGGGCGGACAGGGTGCCGGAGACCTCGTCGAGGCGGAGTTTGTAGCGTTCTAGGGTGGCGAGAGCCTGGTTGGCCTTGGACAGAATGGCGGCGGATTCCTCCAAGACGTAGCGCACGCCGTCGAGGTAGAGCGCGATGATGCGCATCGACTTGCTGATCGCGATGACCGGGAACTCGGTCTGGCGGGCCACCCGCTGGGCGGTTCTGTGGCGGGTGCCGGATTCGTCGGTGGGGATGCTCGGGTCGGGCACCAGGTGCACGGCGGCGCGGACGATGCGCAGGTCGCCGCTGTTGAGGACGATCGCGCCGTCCATTTTGGCGAGTTCACGGAGCCGGGTGGCGGCGAACTCGACGTCCAGTTCGAAACCGCCGGTGCAGAGTTCTTCCACGGTGTCGTCGTAGCCGAGGACGATCAGGCCGCCGGTGTGGCCGCGCAGAATGCGTTCTAGCCCGTCGCGAAGCGCGGTTCCAGGGGCGAGGGAGGCCAGTGTGGCTCGTCGGCGCTCGTCCCAGGCTTTGTCGTTGTGCACGTCATGACCCCCGCTGGTCGTGTCTCTGCGCCCAGACGGTCTATCCGCCTCGCGACCGTTCGGTCCGGCCCCGCCGCGGCCCAACTCAGCAGACCCATAGCACCGTCCAGTTTAACTGGGTAACGACATGCTCACCGGATGTGCGTCGGACGCTCCAGACGTTCTCTGCCTCTGTAACGTCGAAGCCGCGCGAGAAGTTCGTGGGGACGCGGTCAGCGGACGTGTTTCAGGGCGTCCCAGACGTTCTCCGCTTCGGTGACGTCGAAGCCGGGTGAGAAATTCGTGGTGCGGATTCCGGTGGGGCGGACTGCCACGAGCTCGCCGCGGCTGGGGGCGGGGTTGAGTTTGAGGGTGTCTTCCACGAGTGAACCGGTGGGGACCAGGGCTCGGGTGAAGCCGAGGCGGGCGGCTTCGGCGAGGCGGCGGCGGACGTCTCGGACTGGGCGGAGTTCACCGGCCAGGCCGACTTCGCCCAGGGCGACCAGGCCGTGCGGGAGCGGTTCGTCGCCGGCCGCGCTGACCACCGAGAGCAGCAGGGCGAGATCGACGGCGGGGTCGGTGAGCCTGATGCCGCCGACGGTCGCGGTGAACACGTCGCATTTGCCGATTTTGGCGTTCAGGCGGCGTTCCATGACGGCTAACACCATGGCCACTCGGTACGAGTCGAGCCCGGAGGACGTCCGGCGGGGTTGCGGGGCTTCGGTCGGGCCGACGAGGGCCTGAAGTTCGGCGGGGATCGGGCGGGTGCCTTCGATGGTGACGGTGACGCAGGTGCCGGGGACCGGTTCCGGGTGGCGGGAGATGAACAGGCCGCTGGGGTCGGTGATGCCGGTGATGCCGCGTTCGTGCAGGTCGAAGCAGCCGACTTCCTCGATCGGGCCGAACCTGTTCTTGATCGCGCGGACCATTCGCAGGCGTGAGTTACGGTCGCCTTCGAAGTGGAGCACGACGTCGACCAGGTGCTCCAGGACGCGAGGGCCGGCGATTGAGCCGTCCTTGGTCACGTGGCCGACCAGAACGGTGGACATGCCGCGTTCCTTGGCCAACCGGGTCAGGTTGGCGGCCACTTCGCGGACCTGCGTCACGCCGCCGGGCACACCCGTGGCGTCGGCGGACCCGATGGTCTGCACGGAGTCGACGATCAGCAGCCGAGGTTGAACCTTCTCGACATGAGTGACAAGGGCTCCCAAATCGGTCTCGGCGGCCAGATAAAGCTGGTCCTCCACGGCACCAATCCGGTCAGCGCGCATCCGGACCTGGGACGCTGACTCCTCGCCCGTCACATACAGAACCGTGTCGTGCTGGGCGGTCCTGGCAGCGGCTTCCAGCAGCAGAGTTGACTTCCCGATCCCAGGCTCCCCGGCCAGCAACACCACCGCACCCGGCACCAGACCACCGCCGAGCACCCGATCCAGCTCGCCCACCCCGGTGGGCCGCGCATGCGCAACCTCCGCCTTCACCTGCCCAATCGGCACGGCCGGCGCCGAAACCGCCCCACCCCTGACCACATTGACGCCCTGCCTGGCCCCCGCCTCCTCAACCGTCCCCCAGGCCTGGCACTCCCCACAGCGCCCCACCCATTTGGCGGCCACCCAGCCACACTCGCCACACCGATACGAAGGCTTCGCAGCTTTACTCACGCCCGGAGGCTACCGGCCCCGACCGACATTCCCACCCCACAAGCCTTCACCGCTCACCCGTGCCCAGTGCTTGCCGTGGTTGTCCCACCCTCCCTCCCTTTGTTTCCTTCCGGGCTCCGCCCGGCCCCGTCGACACGCTGACGGGGTAGGAGAACCACGGCGACCGACAGGGCGGGCGGAAGCCCGCAAGCAATAAAGGGAGGGTGGGTGGGAGAACCACCGCAGACGTTGAGGGTCGGCCGAGCGTCGCGAAGTAGTCGTGCGGAGACCTCACCGGCCGAATGTCAGAAGAGGCGCCAGCGGAGGATTGTCGGGTAGGGCAATTCCAGGCCCGGGATCTCTCTGATGGCGCGTGCTGACACTCCTGGGGTGAACTCGATTCGGAGGACCGCTTCGAGGTCGGCGCGGCGGGTGAACACCATGCGGGGGTCGAGTTCGGCTCGTTGCCAGCCCTGCCGGGACCAGAAGTCTTCCACCGTCCGTGCCGAATATGTCGGCACCGTCGCTCGAAACCATGCCCCGAAGGATCCGCGGGACCCGTCCAGGTCGACCATGAACGCGGCCCCGCCGCGCCGTACGGCCCTGGAGAGCTCTTTCAGACCCGGTTCGCAGCCGGGCCCGAAGAAGTATGCCCAGCGGGCCACGGCCACGTCCACGGACGCGTCAGGGACGGGGAGCGCCTGCGCGGTGGCCACGTGGACGGCGACGTTCCGTAGCTGGGAGCATCGGCGGGAGGCTAGGGCGGCCAGGTCGGGGTGGGGCTCGACGCCGATCACCTGAGCGGCGGACGACGCGTACGCAGGCAGGTGGTAGCCCGTGCCGCAGCCGATGTCGAGAACGGTGGCAGACTCCCAGGGGCGTACCGCGCGGATGGCCATGTCGATCACGCCGTCGGGGTCGACCGCACGGTTCTCGAGCTCGTAGATCTTCGGGTTGTGCCAGATGTTCGGGCTCGGTACGGCGCCCTTCGGAATGCGCGGCATCGCACCACGATAGGCGGCTAGCCCGCCAGAGCGGTTCGCTCGCTTAGTCTGGAATGGTGAGCGAGCGAGCGAGCGTCCGGGTGGGGAGCCGGGGATGAGCCCCGGCGAGCGGACCTACATCGGCGGAGACGACCCCGCGGACGGTGTCCAGCGGGGGGACGCGCGGGTCCCCAACCCCCAGGCGGACGGTGTCCGGCGGGAAGTTGTACGCGTCCCCAATGCCAAGATCGCGCTGTCGACCGCGTCGGTCTACCCCGAGCGAACGCCGGACGCGTTCGAGCTCGCGGCGCGGCTCGGCTACGACGGTGTCGAGATCATGGTGGGGCAGGATCCGGTCAGCCAGGACGTCGAAGTCCTGGAGCGGCTGCGGGATCATTATGAGCTGCCCATTCTGGCCGTGCACGCGCCCTGCCTGCTGGTCACCCAGCGGGTGTGGGGGCGCGATCCGTGGGCCAAGCTGGAGCGGGCCAGGGACGCGGCGCAGCGGCTGGGCGCGCAGACGGTGGTGGTGCATCCGCCGTTCCGCTGGCAGCGGGACTACGCCCGGGACTTCGAGGTCGGGCTGGCCAGGATGCGGGAGGAGACCGACATCGTGTTCGCGGTGGAGAACATGTTCCCGCTCCGGGCCCGGGGCAACGAGGTCGTGCCGTACGCGCCGGACTGGAATCCGGTCGATCACGACTTCCCGCAGGTGACCCTGGATCTGTCGCACACGGCGGTGTCCGGGTCCGACGCCATGGAGATGGCGGCCAAGCTGGGGGATCGCCTCGCCCACCTGCATCTGGCCGACGGGACCGGGATCACCAACAAAGACGAGCATCTGGTGCCGGGCCGGGGGAACCAGCCGTGCGCGCAGATGCTGGAGCGGCTGGCGAACGCGGGCTATGGTGGATTGATCGTGCTGGAGATCAACACGAGGAAGGCGGTCGGCCGGACCGAGCGGATCGACGATCTGGCCGAGGCGCTGGCCTTCGCCCGGCTCCACTTCGCCGCCTCCTCCGCGAAGAGATGAGCCTCCGCGAGATGAGCCTCCGCGAAATGAGCCACGGCGAGAGATGAGCCACCAGGTCTTCGACGTCGACCGGGTGGCGGAGGCGTATGACGCCGCGCGCCCGGAATATCCGCCTGCCCTCTACGCGGCGCTGACCGAACTGTCCGGCATCCGGTTCGAGGGCGCGTTCGCCGTCGACGTCGGCGCCGGCACCGGGATCTCGACGCGCGGGCTGCTGGATCGCGGCGTCCGGGTCGTCGCGGTGGACCGCGCCGCCCGGATGCTCGCCTTCCTCCGCTCCCGTACGGCCGGCGCCGCCCTGCTCGCCGACGGCAACGCGCTCCCGCTCCGGGACGGCCTGGCCGACCTGGTGACGTACGCCCAGTCCTGGCACTGGCTGGACCGTACGGTCTCGATCGCCGAGGCGATCCGGGTGGCCCGCCCGGGCGGCGCGGTGGCGGGCTGGTGGAACACGGTGGACGCGCGCAAGGCCGACTGGCTGGCCGCCTGCCAGGTACGGCTGGCGGACCTGCCGGGCTATACCGGTCCCGCGCAGCCGGGCTGGAGCATGCCGCCGATCGGGGCCGCGATGGCCGCCGCGGGGCTGCGGGTTTCGGAGACCTGGGTGTACTGGACGCGCCGGATCCGGGTGGAGGACTTCCTGACCGATCTGCGTTCGCACTCGTACGTGGCGTCGATGCCGGAAGCCGCCGCCGACGAACTGCTCGACCGGGAGCGCGGCGAGATCCTCCGCGTCTTCCCGGACGGCGAGATGACCATCCCAATGCGGGTATACCTCGCGGTCGGCGTGAAACCTCTCACCCACCGGGCAGTCCCCGCGCTCACCGAACCCGCGGGCCTCCAGGAGCTCAAGCAGCTGGCCGTGGGCCTGACGGAGGGCGCGTGAGCGAACGATCCGGCGGAAGGCATATCGTCGAGCCCACCATGCCCAGACATCCGCGGGAGCGTAAGCAGGCGAAGAGCATATGAGCGAGTCACGCGGCCCCGGGCGTCGTCCCGGGCGTCGTCCCGGTGTTTCCGACACGCGCGGCCAGATCCTCACCGCCGCCCGTGCGATCTTCGCCGAGAAGGGTTTCGACAAGGCGACCATCCGCGGCATCGCCCGCGCGGCCGGCGTCGATCCCGCGCTCGTGCACCACTACTTCGACACCAAAGAGGGCGTCTTCGTCGCCGCCATGCGGCTCCCCTTCGATCCCGCCGTGGTCGTCCCCGTCCTGGTCACCGGACCCCGCGAGGAGGTGGGTGAGCGCCTGGTGCGTTTCATCCTCACCCTCACCGCCGACCCGCAGGCCCGCGAGCCGGTCCTCGCCCTGATCCGGTCCGCCGTCTCCAACGACCAGGCCGTCGCGATGCTCCGCGAGTTCATGGTGGAGGCCATGCTGGGCCGGGTGGCGGCCGCCCTCGGCGTGCCCCTGCTGCGGCTGGAGGCCGCGTTCGCCCAGATGTTCGGCCTGGTTATGGCCCGCCATATTATCCGGATGGAACCGATGGCCTCGGCCGACCCGGAGGAGATCGTCGCCCTGGTCGGACCGACCATCCAGCGTTACGTCGACCCCTGAGTAATTGCTACAGAGCATTGTTCTATGGTGGTCACGTGTCGGAGATGGAGGAGCCATGCTGCTGGTAGCGATTATCGGGCTGGTCATGACGGTGGCGGTGGTCGCCCTGGCGGCCCGTCGGGTGCTGTTCCTCTACCGGCTGGCCACCGTCGGCCAGCCCGCCCCCCAGCGTATCGAGTACGCGAGGAAGAACGCGGGCGCCGAACTGAAAGCCCAACTGGTCGAGGTATTCGGTCAGAAGAAACTGCTCAAGTGGACGCCGTCGGGCGTAGCGCACTTTTTCGTCATGTGGGCGTTCATCATCCTGCTGACCGTCTACATCGAGGCGTACGGCGCGATCATCCAGGGCGCCATCACCGGTCGCCCCAACTTCCACATCCCGTTGATCGGGACCTGGCCGGTGCTGGGCTTCCTCCAGGATTTCATCGCGCTGGCCTGCGTGGTCGGCCTGATCGCCTTCGCGGTCATCCGGGTCAGGAACGCGCCGACGAAGCTCGGCCGCGAGTCCCGGTTCTCCGGCTCGCATCTGGGCGGCGCCTGGCTGATCCTTTTCATGATCTTCAACGTGATCTGGACGCTGTTCCTGGCCCGCGCCGCCGCCGTCAAGACCGGCAACTTCCCGTACGAATCGGGCGCCTTCTTCACCCACGCCGTGGCGAAGATCCTGCCCTCCAGCCAGCTGCTGGAAGAGATCGCGCTGCTGCTGCACATCGGTGTCATGCTGGTGTTCCTGCTGATCGTGGTGCATTCCAAGCACCTGCACATCTTCACCGCGCCGCTGAACGTGCTGTTCTCGCGCCGCCCCGACGGCCTGGGCCCGGCGCAGGAGATGCGCAGCGGCGGCAAGGTGCTGGACTTCGAGGAGGCCGACCCGGAGACCGACGTGTTCGGCCGGGGCAAGCTGGCCGACTCCACCTGGAAGGACTTCCTGGACTTCTACACCTGCACCGAGTGCGGGCGTTGCCAGTCCCAGTGCCCGGCGTGGATCACCGACAAGCCGCTCTCCCCGAAGATGCTCATCCTGGATCAGCGGGACCACGCCTTCAAGGTCGCGCCGTATCTGCTGATGAGCGAGGAGCAGCGCTCGCACCAGGGTGAGGACGTGCTGGCCCTGCTGGACAAGCCGCTGGTCGGGGTGGACGGGGTGATCCACCCGGACGTGCTGTGGTCGTGCACCAACTGCGGCGCGTGCGTCGAGCAGTGCCCGGTGGACATCGAGCACATCGACCACATCCTGGACATGCGCCGCTACCAGGTCATGATCGAGTCCTCGTTCCCGTCCGAGGCGGGGGTGATGCTGAAGAACCTGGAGAACAAGGGCAACCCGTGGGGCATGCCGGAGATGAAGCGGGCCGAGTGGGTGGCCGAGCTCGACTTCGAGGTCGAGATCGTCGACGAGAAGATGCCCGAGGATGCCGAATACCTGTTCTGGGTCGGCTGCGCGGGCGCGCTGGAGGACCGCGCCAAGAAGACCACCAAGGCGGTCGCTGAGCTGCTGCACATCGCGGGTGTGAAGTTCGCGGTGCTCGGCCCGATGGAGGCCTGCACCGGTGATCCGGCGCGGCGGCTGGGCATGGAGTTCCTGTTCAACATGCTGGCCCAGCAGAACATCGAGACGCTGAACGAGGCCGGGGTCAAGAAGATCGTGGCCACCTGCCCGCACTGCTTCAACACCCTGGCCAACGAGTACCCGCAGCTCGGCGGGACCTACGAGGTCGTGCACCACACCCAGCTGCTGGCCCACCTGGTCGACACCGGCAAGCTCACCCCGATCACGCCGATCGAGGAGAAGATCACCTACCACGACCCGTGCTTCCTGGGCCGCCACAACAAGGTCTACGCCCAGCCGCGCGACATCATGGCCAAGGTGCCCGGCGTGCAGACCCAGGAGATGCACCGCTGCAAGGACCGCGGCTTCTGCTGCGGCGCGGGCGGCGCCCGCATGTGGATGGAAGAGCGCATCGGCAAGCGCATCAACACCGAACGCGTGGACGAGGCTCTGACCACCGACCCGGACACCGTCTCCACCGCCTGCCCGTTCTGCCTGGTCATGCTCGGCGACGCCATCAACGAGAAGAAGAACACCGGCGCCGCCAAGAGCACCCTGGAAGTCGTGGACGTGGCCCAACTCCTGATCAAGTCGGTAAAGTCCGAAGGGTAATCGCCGCACCGTTAGTCGTATGTCCCGGCTTGGCCGCGCCTGTGTCGGGACTGAGGAACGCAGGTCGCGGAGCGGCCGGAGTGACGAGGGAAGACACAGGCTGAAGGCGGCCAAGCCCGCCGATCCGGAGGATCGGCCAATGTCACAGCATCACAAAAAGCTTTCTCCACATAACGGGAAAATCACGGTAACCTCAACGTTGGCTCAATCAACGGGGAGGGGGCTGAAAGTGGGTGTGGTCGTCACTGATGCTGAGGTAACCCTGGCGGACGTCCTCTCCCTGAAGATGGCCATCCAAGAACCCTTGGCGGCGGGAACCCAGCTCGTGCTTCGGCACCGGGGGAGCGGGGCGGAACGGCGGGTGATGCTCGGCACGCCGGGTCGGCGTGCCCGGGAGGCCAGCGTGGCCGTCTCGCTCGGTCCGCTCGCGTTATTGCCCGGCCGCTGGGACGCCTACCTGCAGCAGGATGGCCCGCGCACCCGGATGCAGAGCGTGGATCCGGGTTTCTCGCTGGACCGCCTCGACGCGTACGCGCTGGGTCGCCGCACGATGGCCTACCGCGCCTACCGGACCCGCAACGGCTTCCTGGCCATCAAGATCGCCGAAGCCGCGCCGGTCGCGGATGTCCGGGCGGTCTGGTTCCGGGAAGGTCGTTTCGAGGTGACCGGGCTGCTCGCGTACACCGGCCTGATCGACGACGACCAGCATCACACCGCCCGGCTGGCGCTGCGCCACAGCGACGCCCAGGTGATCGCCACCGCGACCGTTCAGGGCGTGCGGTTCCATGCCGCGCTCTCGCTGTGCGACGTGCTGGCCGCCACGCCGGACTCGCAGGGCGTCTGGGAGCCCTCGCTGGAGGTCGAGGGGGTGGACGAGCCGCTGGCGCTCGGCGCGAGCCTGGACGACGTGGAGGGCAAACGCCGCAGGGTGCACTATCCGGCCACCCGCATCGACGGCGTGCCGATCAAACCGAGCTTCACCGCCGACGACCAGCTCCGCCTCGAAGTCGGCCCGGGGATGAGCGCGGCGTGAAGATCACGTTCCTGATGCCCTCCGCCTACGGGATGCGCGGCGACGTCCGGGCCACGCTCAACCTGGCCGCCGCCCTCGCGGACCGGCAGGACGTCGAGATCATCAGCGTCAAGCGCACCAGGGACGCGCCGTTCTTCCCGATCGACGGCCGGATCAGGCTGCGCTGGCTGGTCGACGCCCGCCCCGGCCCGCACCTGCTGCCCCGCGGCCAGGTCCGCACCGAGGTGGCCCTCTGGCGGGCCATCCGCGCCGTCCGCGCCGACGTCCTGATCACCGCCCGCCCGGGCCTGAGCGTGCAGTCCGCCCGGTACGCCCCGCGCGAGACCATCAGAATCGCCCGCGAATGGACCAGACCGGCCGTCCCTGGACCGGTCCGCCGGTTCTACCCCCGCCTGGACGCCGTGGTCACCAACACCGAGACCGGCCGCGACGAGTGGTCCCGCCTGCTCGACGACGAGCTCTCCGTGCACACCATCCCCGACGCCCTCCCGGCGGGCCCCTGGCCACGTTCCAGGATGGACAACCGCATCATCAGCGCGGGCGGGCGCTGGGTCGCCCCCAAAGCCTTCGACCGGCTGGTACGGGCCTTCGCCGTGGTCGCCGACAAACGCCCCGACTGGCGGCTGCGCCTCTACGGCGCCGGCTCGGAGGAGAAGCGCCTGCGCGCCCTGGTCGCCGAGCTGAGCCTGCACAATCACGTCTACTTCATGGGCACCACCCCCGATCTGCCCGGCGAGTTCGCCAAGGCGTCGATCGTGGCGGTGCCGTCCCGGCACGAGGTGCTCGGCATGACCGTGGTCGAGGCGCTCGGCTGCGGCGTCCCCGTCGTCGGATTCGACGGCCCGCGCGGCCTGAGCGAGTTCGTACGCCCCGGCAGGGACAGCGTCCTGGTCCAGCAGGGGTCCGGCGAGACAGAGGCGTACGCGGCCGCGCTGCTGTCCCTGGTGGACGATGAGCGGCGCCGGATGACCCTCGCCGCCGGTGCCCTGGAGTCGGCCGCCGCGCACGCCGCCCCCGCCGTCGCGGCCCGCTGGCAAGAACTGATGTTCGGCCTACGTTCCCGCGTGTGATACAAGCACGGACTAGTTCCCTGGCTTGGCCGCGCCTGTGTCTGGACTGAGGAACGCAGGTCGCGGAGCGGCCGGAGTGACGAGGGAAGACGCAGGCTGAAGGCGGCCAAGCCCGCCGATCCGGAGGATCGGCCATAAACACAGCCCAAAAAACTATCCCGGACCCCAAGTGGAGTCCGGGATCAGTTCCGTCAGTGACTTCAGCGGCTCGCCGAAGTCCGCAACCCGAGCGCGTTGTCGAGCTCCTCCAAGGTCAGTCGGTCATCCGTGTAGTTCACGGCCGCCAGCACCTCGGCGTAGAGCGCGATCTCGTCCAACGCGACACGGTCATGGACCCGAGAGTCCAGGTCGTCGTGCCCCACCGCGCTGTCCTTCCTTCCGCAGCCCACACCCACTTCGAGGTTACGTCCGTGTGTCTTGGCGCGACATGGCCCATCGGGACCATTCCTGACGCCGGGCGTCCCTCCACTGACCATTTCCCGGATTCTGAGATCACAATTCGGTGAATTCTCCGAGGTCACGGGGATGGTATTGCTAAAGGATGAAATATCCCTATTTGTGGGGTAAGAGTGACCTATCTGTTAGGTGGAGTAGAGCCAGTCGGAAGTGGTCTCAGTGACCCGTTTGCGCGGCGTGGTGGTGGGCTCCAGCGGCAAGTCGTCGCGGTTGTGGACGAGGCACTGGCCGACCGCGGCGGAGACCGGGAATCCGGTCGGCGGCGGGGTCGCTCCGGCCAGCTCACACCAGGCCAGACCGGTCGCGTAGGCCGCGCCGAGGAACGCCGCGGCGGTGGACCGGTCCGGGGGTGTCAGGCCTTCAGGGAGGCGCCCGTCGACCGGCCAGCACCCCCGCAGTGGATGCCCGGGCTCGGCCAGCGTGACGTACATCGCCTGCCTGATCCCGTCATCCATCCATGGATACAAATATGTCACCGCATCGGTAGTCACCGACGCCACGTCAGCGGCCAGCAAACTGGCCGCCACCGCCCGGGGATCGGCCCCCGAGTCCGCGGTGTACGCCAGCGCCTCCACCAGGTCGTAGAAGACATGCCGGAAATGATCGCCCGGCGACACCTCCGACAGCGCGGCCGGCGCCAGATTGGGCGGGCAGCGCAGCAGCCAGCTGTGCGCCACGGCCCCCGACTGCAGCGCGGTGTGGTCCAGCCAGGGCTGGTTCAGCACCTGCTCGATCATGGCGATCAGCGCGCTCGCCCGGGGCCGGAACCGGGCGTCGGCGCGCAGCGCCTTGGCCGTCCGCGCCATCAGGGCGGCCAGGCGCAACCCCGCGTCGGGGAACCCGGACCGGCAGCGCTCGGCGTACAGCTCGACCAGGTCGGCCAGACCGACCGGGGGCAGCCAGCGCACGAACTCGTCCCCGGGCAGCGGGCGCGCCAGGAACTCCCCGAACATCGACAGCATGACCTCGTTGCCGTCGAACGCGGGGGCGTACGCGCACCACATGACCGTGCCCCACACCGCCGCCACCGTGCTGGCCACCTCGTCGGCGAACACCTGCCGGAACGGGCCGCCGGTGAGCGGGAAGTCCTCCCGGCGCAGACCGCGATGGGTGATGATCAGGTCCCGGACGCGCTCGGTCACCTCGTTCGGCACGTCGGGCCCGACGAAGCCCTGGGTGGAGCCACGATCGACGGAGAAGTCAGGACCGGTGGGAACCACCCAGTAGGGGATGGGCACGGTGACCGGCCGGGTGGACGCGCGCACGGGCAGGCTGGCCGGGGGAGCCGACAGGTGCCACTGGCCGTCCGGATCCAGGCGATACCACCGGGCGTACGCGCCGAACAGCCAGCAGACGCCGTCCTGGGTCGCCAGGGCGCGGCGGGAGATGGCGTCGGCCCGGGTCCGCGTGGGCGTCAGCGGCCACCGTGGGTCGGCCACCATGGCACGCACATCGCGCTCCATGGCGGCGAAGCCGTCCCACTGCACCCCGTAATCCACGGTGCCATGGTAGAACTTCCGCCCCGCTTTTCCTGTTCCAATATCTGGACGAACCCTGGCCCAAGGCGTGAATCTTTCACCTCGCTGACCTGCGGGAACGCCGGGGACCTGGGATTCGTCGGCGTTACGGTCTTGGCATGGTCCGCCGCCATCTACTTCCATGTCCTTCGTGACCGAGACCCGGCAGGACATGGCCGTATCAGAATCTGAGACGGCGCCGCCGCGCCCGCTGCGCAGGTGGCTGGGTTCGGCCTCCGATCGGGCCGCGCTGCTGGTCTGGTTCTTCTGGCACGTCGGGACGTACATCTACATGGTCCTGGCCGCGCCCGGGCGGACCGAGGCGCCGATGCTGGACCGCCTCACGCCCTGGGACGCGGACAACTTCATCATCATCGCCGAGTGGGGTTACGACGGCTCGCCCGGGATGACCGACGCGCCCAAGCTGGCCGCGTTCTTCCCCGGGCTGCCCTTCGTGCTGCGGATCCTGCACTGGGTGATCGAGGACTGGAGCCTGGCCATCGTGCTGGTCTCGCTGGTGGCCAGCGCGGTGGTGGCCGTGGCGCTGTCGCGGCTCAGTGACAGCTACCGGGAGGGCACCGGCACCTGGACGGTCATCGCGTTCTTCCTGAGCCCGTTCGCGGTGTTCCTGCTCGCCGGCTACTCCGAGGCGCCCTTCCTGGCGCTGGCCATTCCCGCCTGGCTGCTGGCGCGGCGCGGGAAGTGGGAGCAGGCGATGGTGGTCGCGGCCCTGGCCTCCACTATCCGGATTTCTGGGCTTTTCCTGGCCCTGGGCCTCGCCGTGATGTTCCTGACCGCCGAGAACGGCTTGCGGGCCCGGGGCTGGCGCACGCTGCCGTGGCTGGTCGTGCCGGGGCTGCCGGTGGTGGCGTACATGGTGTTCCAGTGGTCGCGTACGGGCGACTGGATGGAATGGAAGAACGTCGAGGCCGAGTACTGGGGGAGGTACGCGGAATGGCCGTGGGACACCTTCGTCAACACCTGGAACCGGTCGCTGGAGGAGGGCGCGCTGCAGACCTCCTACCGGGAGGAGATCCTCGCCGCGGCCGTCCTGGTGGCGCTGATCGTCTGGCAGTTGGTGCGGCGGCGATGGGCGGAGTCCGCCTACCTCGTCCCGCAGGCGGTGGCGCTGCTGGCGATGTCCTCGTTCTACATGTCGGTGGGCAGGGCTTCCCTGCTGTGGTGGCCGCTGTACATCGCCGTCGGGCTGACCGGTGCGCGCCGACCGTGGGTCTTCATGCTGTACGTCGGCATAGCCGCACCGGTCATGGCCATCAATGTCGGAAATTTCACCACCGGGGCATGGGTCGGCTAGCGCGGTGCCTTTCTGCCTTCGCCATGTAGCGTGACGGGGTTTCGGCGAAGGACGCCCGGTCGGCCTCGGTGAGCTCCCGGATCACCCGGCCGGGCACGCCCGCCACCAGCACGCCCTCGGGGATCTTGGCGCCGGGCGGGACCAGCGCTCCGGCGGCCACCAGCGTTCCCGCGCCGACCCGCGCGCCGCCCAGCACGATCGCGCCGATGCCGATCAGCGCGCCCGACTCCACGTGCGCGCCGTGCACGGTCGCCTTGTGGCCCAGGCTCACCCGCTCCTCCAGGATCGCCGGTTCGCCCGGGTCGGCATGCAGGCAGCACAGGTCCTGGATGTTGCACTCGGCGCCCACCTCGATGCGCTCGTCGTCGCCGCGGAGCACCGAGCCGTACCAGATATTCGCGGACCTGCCGATCCGCACCTGGCCGACCACCACCACGCCGGGGGCGAGCCAGGCCGTTGGATCGATTGAAGGGGTGTCGTCATGGTCAAGAGCTGCGATAAAGGGCATGCCGTCCATGATTCCACGCGCCGTTACACGGCCGACACGGCCCGTGTCGGATATTTCCGCAAGCAGCTGGGGCGTTCAGGTTGCGATGCGGGTCGGATAGCAGGAAAGTCGTGTCCTGACGTGTCGTTCCGCCTTTCGACTCCCCAGGGCCCTCCATGACGAACCAGACCGATAATTTCCCCGACCTCATGAGCGACGACTCCTTCGAAGTCGTCATGCGTGGCTACAGCCGTCGCCAGGTCCACGACTACATGATCCGCAGCCGCAACCAGATCCGCGACCTCGAAGAACGCCTGGCCCGGACGATCGACCAGGCCGAGCAGAGCCGGCTGGAGCTGGCCGACGCGCGGCGCAAGCTCACGGAGTCCCCGCAGAACCCGGACGAGCTGGGCGAGCGGCTCAGCCAGATCCTCAAGCTGGCGCACGAGGAGGCCGCCGCCAACAAGGAGGCCTCCCAGAACGACGCCTCCAAGGTCAGGGACCAGGCCGCCGCCGAGGCCGAGCGGCTGGTGAGCGCCGCGCGCGAGCAGGCGGAGTCGATCAGGACCGCCGCCCAGGAGGAGGCCGAGCGCCGCATCCACGACGCGACCGCCTCAGCCGAGCGGCTGCTCTCCCAGGCCGGGGCCGAGGCGGAGGAGAAGGTGGCCACCGCCAGCGCCGAGGCCGAGGAGACCCTGCGGGACGCCCGCTCCGAGGCCGACCGCCGGGTGACCGCGGCCAAGCTGGAGTCCGAGCGCCTGGTGTCGGACGCGCAGTCGGTGTCCACCGCCACGCTCACCTCCGCGCAGCGCCGGGCCACCACGCTGGACGAGCACACCGGCCGCCGGGTGGTCTACCTCACCGACACCCACACCGAGGTGGTGCGCCGCCTCAACGAGATCGGCGTGGTCCTCGGGGACCTGCTGCAGCGCGAGTCCAGCGCGGGCCCGCTGATCGACGAGGCCTCGGTGCTGCCGCCCGCTCCTTCGGTGGAGGAGGGCTTCGAGGAGGACTTCTCGGGAGAGGGCTTCAACGACGAGGGCTTCAACGAGCCGGAGGAGGAGGCCGCGGCCAACGCCGTGCGGCCGGTGGGACCCGCGCCGGAGCAGGCCCCCGAGGCGGTCCGCCCGGAGCCGGCCCAGCCCGCCCGCGGGCTCGACGACATGCCCCAGGAGCCGGTCCGGGTGCGCCCGGCGGGCCACGACGAGACGCCGCCGTTCCGCGCCTAGCCCCGTGGTGGGAGGGAGACGCACGTCAACGAGCGCCCGCCGCTTCACGGTAAGCGGCGGGCGCTCTGGTTGGTGCCCGTGGAGGCGCCTTTTGGTTGGCACCAGCGGCAGCGCCTCCACGGGGGTATCGGGAACCCTTGAAAGCGGAAGCCCCCGCCCCCGATCGGGTCGGGGGCTTCCGCGCTCAAGGGTTGGGTCAAGGGTCCGCGGATTTGGCACGTTCCTCCTGTTCGTGCAGCTGCTCGCGTAACCCCTCCGGCTCGTCCGCGTCGATGGTCATCGCGCAGCCGGCTTCCCGCTGAGCGGAGGTGAGCGGGTGGTGCCGGGTGGCCCACCACCGCCCCGCGTCGCTCCGCCAGATTGTCCATTCCGGATATTCGCGGGCAATCTCGGCAAGATGCCGGTCAAAGGACATCCGCCCACCTTTCCCTCGCCGAGCCGCCCCGGGGTGTTTCTCCCGCGACCCATGCCGATCTGGGCCTGCGAGAACTTGACGTCTCACCCTCAAGGTGCGGGACTTCTCTAGAGAAATCAATGATCGGGATGGACAGGTCAACGTATCGCCGGACTTGTCTCCTTGACCTAGGCGTCGAAGTCGTACTGGAGTACATACGCTGCGGCGTCCATGGTCATCTCGTTGAGCTCGACCGGGATGCCGCCGGAGGTGTATGCCGTACGCGCCACGATGAGGATGGGGTTGCCGGCCGGAAGGCGGAGAAGTTCGGATTCGTTCGGGGCGGGCATGCGGGCCCGCACCTCCTCGGTGAAGTGGACCGGGGAGTAGCCGAGGTCGCCTAAGCGGGCGTACACACCGCCGGGCCCGGTGTCCGGGAGAGTGATCGCGGTGCCCTCGACGAGGTCGGCTGGAAAGTGGGACGCGGCGAGCTGGACGGGACGGCCGTCCACCGAATAGCGCCGCCGCCGGACCCAGACCTCGTCGGAGTCCAGCACCCGGCCCACGTCCTCGGTCGAGGCCAGCCGCTCGATGTGGACCTCGTCCACCGTGTACGCGCGACCTCGGGTGTCCGAATCCCAGATCGCCCGGCCCTGTCCCCACTGTTCGCGGGAGAGCCGTCGTGAACCATGTCGTCTGATTGGCCGAAACAGCCTCACGTAGACCCCCGAACCTCGGCGCGGCACTGCCAAGCCCTCATTGATCAAAACGGCCAGCGCCTGCCGTGCGGTGGCGCGCGCGATGCCGTACTCCGACATGAGTGCGTTCTCTCCCGGAAGCCGATCCCCGTCTCGGAGTTCGCCGGACAGGATCTGGCTACGCAGACTGTCGGCGATACGCCGATAAATCGGGGGCTCGTGCTGCGCCGGGGATTCCGTCACGTGTGATCACCCTCTGTCACCAACGGGGAGTTAGCGTCTCCAGAGAACTTGCCCCGTCTTGACCACGATCGCACAGAGTTGTTGGTAGGTCCCGTGCCTATTTTTAGCGGTTCGGGCGCATGTGACGATCTTGCGGGATTTATGCAGTCCGTTATTGTGGAACGGTCCCCTCCGGTATTGGGTGAGCCCACCAACGCTTAGTCATGATTGCGGCCAGAACGGCGCCCGTGGTGTTCAGCAGAACGTCGTCGATCGATGACACACGGTGGAGGCCTAAAGCATATTGAAGCGATTCCACGATGAGAGACGACCCCGCCGCGACGGCCGCCACCCGGGGCAGCCGGGCCAGTCCCGGGGAGCGGATCGGGAGCAGCGCGCCGAGCGCGGCGAACACCAGGAGGTTGCCTCCTACCTGGGCGATCAGAGTGCCAGTAAAGCCGCCGGCAAGGGTTGTCAGGTCCTTCAGCGGGATCAGGCTGAGGCTTCTGGCGGGCTCCTGGGCGCTACCCGGAGTGAGGATCATCCACAGCCAGGGGAGGGTTCCGGTAACGGAAAGGGCATCACTGAGGGGTGTCCGGAAGGGGTGTTCCATGCCCGAACTAGCGCGTTGTCTCCCGATCAAATAGGCGGTCAGAAGCGCGATGGGGAGCGCGAAAAGGCTGAAAAGAATGATATGTCCCCACATACGCCATGCCAGCAACATGACTGTGTCCTTTTGGCTCGCTGGGTGATCGTTCGTCGCGCGCGTACCCCGCCCCTGTTCGGGCGACGAAGTTATAGGAACATGGCCTTCTGGCAAGTGTCCGTACGGATCTTCGCCTGGTCGGAGCTGGGACGGTCGGGGACGGTCGGAACGACCGAGTCTGGAGAAGACGGACGCGGCTGGCGTGATCTCCGGTCGATGTCACTCTGCGTGGTCTCGACCGTTTCATGATCTGTGACGCTTTGTGGTCGTTTTGGCCGGACGGTTGAGCATGATCATCCGGCTTCTTCAGGTTTTTCTCATAATGGCCATGCCCTGTCGCACTGGTCGAGTCAGGAAACTTACGGGGATGATGGGGTACATGAGTATCACCCGCGCCGGCTGTGCCGCGCTCGACGCCGCTGATCCAATAAGCGACTTCCGCGACGAGTTCGTCCTGCCCGACGGGATCGTCTATCTCCTCGGCAACTCGCTGGGCGCGCTGCCCCGGCGGACCGCCGCCCGGGTCGCCCACGCGGTCACCGCCGAATGGGGGCAGGACCTGGGCGCCAGCTGGAACACCGCGGGCTGGTGGGACCTGCCGCAGACGACCGGCGACCGGATCGCCCCGCTCATCGGCGCGGGCCCCGGCGAGGTGCTGGCCGGGGACTCCACCTCGGTGACGATCTTCAAAGCGCTCGCGGCCGCCCTGGCCCTCCGCCCCGGCCGGCCGGTGATCGTCTCAGACGTGGAGAACTTCCCCTCCGATCAGTACGTCGTGCAGGGCGCCGCCCAGGCCTTCGACCGCGAGATCCGGGAGATCGGCCCGGACGCCGACCTGGCCAACGCCCTCGGCCCCGACGTGGCCGTCGTGTTGTTGTCCCACGTGAACTACCGTACGGGCGCGGTCAGGAACATGGCCGAGGTGACCGCGCTGGTCCAGGCGTCCGGGGCGCTCATGATCTGGGACCTCTGCCACAGCACGGGGGCGCTGCCGGTGGACATCACCGGGGCCGATTTCGCGCTCGGGTGCACGTACAAGTATCTGAACGGAGGCCCGGGCGCGCCCGCCTACATCTACGTCGCGCCCCGCCACCAGAAGGCCGCCCGCAACGTGATCTCCGGCTGGCATGGCCACGCCTCGCCGTTCGACTTCGAGCCCGGCTACGAGCCCGCCCCCGGCGTCCGCCGGTTCGCCGTCGGCAGCCCGCCGGTGCTCTCGTACGCGGCCCTGAACGCCTCCCTGGAGATCTGGGAGAAGGTGGACATGCGTTCTGTCCGGGCCAAGAGCGTGGCCCTCACCGAACTGTTCATCGAGCTCACCGAGCACCTCGGCCTGGAGCTGGCCACGCCACGCGACCCGGTCGAACGGGGCAGCCAGGTGAGCTACCGCCACCCGGACGGCTATCCGGTCATGCGCGCCCTGATCGACATGGGCGTGCACGGCGATTTCCGCGCACCCGACCTGATCCGCTTCGGCTTCGCCCCGCTCTACCTCCGCTACGTCGACGTCTACGACGCCGCCAACACCCTGGCCGAGGTCCTCAGCAAGGAACTCTGGCGCGAACCCCGCTACCAGAGGCGCCTCACCGTCACCTGATCAGTGCCGCTGGTCGTTGCGTGACTTGGCCTTCAGGTCCGCCACGATCTCCCCGGCCAGCGCCACACAGTCGGCGCAGATCCGCCCGGCCTCGCCGTGCACCATGTGCAGGCGCGGCCCCGGCGGTTTCCGGCAGAACGAGCACGCCGCCTCCCGCCGCGTCCGCCGTGCCGCGAACGGATGCGTGAAGGGCTTGGCGAACCGCTTCCGCGCCGCCTGTTTCGAAACTCCGAGCCGATCCCCGATCGCCGTCCACGACGTCCCCGCCGCCCGCGCGTCATGCACGGCCAGGTCGAGCAGAGCATCGGCGTCCCGGCTCAGCTCCTGGCTCAGAAGGCTCGCAGCGGCAAGGGTTTCCAACGGATCAGAGGGATTCGCGGCTCGCGCCCGCGCTTTCGCGAGTAACTCTGATGGCTCCATAAGACAACCTTAAGTTGTCAATTGTCCTATATCAAGTTGTGACCTAGGTCGAGCCTTCCGGACCGCCCGAGTCGTTCGCAAACGATCATCAGGCCTACTCCACACAAGCGCAACTGCCGTGGTCTTCGGGCGGCATCACCGTGCTCGGCGGCCGTCCCGGGATCGGCCCCGCACGGATGGCCAGGGTTGGGTTCGTCGTCCACCTACTCCGGGCTGAGCGTCGCCGACCATCTGCGGGGGCTGTCGCCGCCGCGCTGGTCAAATTCTGCTCGGTGGGGACCTGCGAGTAGTTGGTACTCACCAGTAACTTAGGTAGTTGAGCTCAGGTCCGGAGCGCCGGAAATGGTCAGGATTCTGCTATGACCAGACCAGTGCAAAGCAAGACAACCGCGGCCTTCTACCTGCAGTCCGTGATCTCGTTCGGGCTGGCGCTCACGGCTCTCGTGGTCGGCGTCGCCTACCTTCCCGTGGACGCCTGGATTCGGGGGTTCTTCGCCGTCGGGGTGTTCTACCTGGTGACCTCGTCCTTCACGCTGGCCAAGTGCATCCGCGACCGGCAGGAGGAGGCCGCGGTGGTGACGCGGGTGGATCAGGCTCGGCTGGACAAACTCCTCGCCGAGCACGACCCCTTCAAAACCGACTAATTAATGAGAAACCCGTCCCATAGCCAGGCGATTCACCGCTGCGGCCGTCTCTCTCACTAATAGGGCAGCGCCCGCTTGGCGAACTTCGACGACACCATCGGCTGCTGGAATTTCGGCACGGCGACCGAACGGGCGTCGCCGTCCGAGGTGTAGCGCTCGGTGGGGTTGGCCTGGAGCCAGTCCAGCCACGCCGTGGAGCAGAACTTCATGCAGTCGCCCTTCTTGTCCATCGACCTGATGCGGGGGATCCCGACAGGGTCGAACTCCTTGCTGTACGGGGAGTAGGCAGGCGTGTATCCGGCCAGGAAAACCCCGCCGTAGTCGTACGACACCGCGCCGTCCTTGCCCTTGAGCGCCCACGCCTTGGTGCGCGGCTGGTTGCCGTACGGCAAGGCGATGGTGACCGGGGCGGGCCCGTCCAGGGCGGTGATCAGCTGGTGGCCCGCGGCGACCTCGGCGGCGACCTGGTTCTGGGGCTTGCCCGAGAGACTGAGGTGGTCCTTGGTGTGGTTGCCGATGTCGAAGCCGTTGGTCTTCAGCCAGGTGATGATCTGCGCCTGCTCGATCTTGTCGGGTTTGCCGAACATGTCGCGGGTGACGTAGAACGTCCCGACCGGGCGGAAGCCGGGGTGTTTCGCGGCCACCTCCCGCATGATCGCCACAGCCGTGTTGGGCATGGGTGTGCCGTCGTTGGCCAGGGTGACCTGGGACGGGGAGGAGTCGTCGAACGTGAGCACGACGGCGTGTTTCCCGGCCGGGATGTCGATCTTGCCGGTGACGTACTCGGCGGCGGTGATCGGGACGTAGTTCTCCTTGGCCAGACGTTCCAGCTCGGTGCGGAACTGGAGTGGGGTGCGGTCGTCCTGGGTGCCGGGTTTCTCGACGATCCGGTGATACATCAACACCGGGATCTGGCCGAGCTCGTTGGCCTTCACGGCCTTGGCCCGGGCCGCGTTCATCGGCTTCCCGGCGGCGTTCTTGACCGGCGCTTTGGCGGGCGCTTTGGCGGGCTTCGTCTCTGTGCTTCCCCCGTGTGTTCCACATCCGGCCAGGACGGCCAGGCTTGCTATCAGTACTGCGATTTTCATCCGGATCCCCTCACCATGACGACATGTTTAACTACTCCCCGTGAAAAGCCGAGGAGAGTCGACATGGGGGTTAAAATCCGCATCTGGATCGGTCCGTCAGGGCATGGCCAGCTCATACCTTCATACAAGGCTTAACGTAAGCGTCTCGGCAGGGTGAGAGAGTGCTCCCTCGCCGCTGGCACGTCTCGCCGTCCGTACGGACCGGGGGAACGAGGTGCCGAAGCGGGCCTAGCGTGTGGTTACGCAATATGGCCACCGCTTCCGGAACAGGTCCGGTGGAATCGGGCGCACGATCAACACGCGCTCGCGTGAGCGGCCCACCCGGCAGCGCGAGCGGCCCGCCCGGCAGGGCAAACAGGGTGGGTGGGTGGGAGAACCACCGCACCACCGCTGTCGTGCGTGCGGGGGTCACAGCGTTGGCGGGGTCGGGCGGAGCCCGAGGGGAAACGAAGGGCTGGGTGGGTGGGAGAACTCCCGCTTCGTTAAGCGTGGATGACGGCGCTCAGAACGTGTAGCGCAGGAGACGTCCGGCGTCCCGGAGGCCGGGAATTCGTGCCATCACCCACATGCCGACGCGTGCGGCAGGCGGGAACTCCGCCAGTTCGGTCAATTCCGTGCTGCTCAGCGCTGTCACGCACGTCAGGCCCGGATGCCAAGCCTCCAGCTCGTACGGATCATCGATGGCCCAATACAGCCTGGCCCCGGCATTACGGATAGCTGGAATCCAGCGCTGCAATCGAATCCCCATGCTCCCGTAGGAGTCGAATAGCAACTCCCCCGAGGGGAATCTCGCGGTGAGTCGCTGGATGAGGGATTTACCCTGGTCTTTGCGGAGATACATGGACAAACCTTCAAAGACGACCGCAGTGGGCCTGTCGGCGGGCACTTCTGTCAGCCATTCGTCGTCGGTCACCGAGGTCGCGATCATGCGATAGTCACCGGAAGGGCGTAGAAGCAGGCGATCCCGCAGATCCAGGACCTCGGGATAGTCCACGTCGATCCATCGGGTGGCGGACGACCGATCCAACCGCTGCACCCTGGTGTCCAACCCGCACGCAAGATGCAGCACGGTCGCCTCCGGGTGCGCGGCGAGAAACTCTTTGGTCCAGCCGTCCAGCTGCCTGGCCCGCAGGGCAACCCCCGCCGCCGTCATCGCGTTGATTCCAGTCCGGCGAAAGTCGTACTCGATCCGCTCAACCGCCCGCGCCGCCTCCTGGTCATTCAGGATGGGGCGTTTGGCCCGGCTGTCGACTGCCCGGGCGTACAGGGTGGCCAGCATGGTCTCCGGCGAGCCGGTGAGAGTGATCTTCTCTCGGTCCATGCAGCCATTTTGTCATTGGGCCTTATAGAAGCAGGTCAGACGCCTGGAGCCAGTGGGTGTCCCACCATGGCGGCGCTAGTGGTAGAGCAGTTGCCCGATGTAGTGGACCAACTCACGGGAGACGTCGAGCATGGCTCGATAGGCGATCAACGTGGAGCCTTCCGGTCCAGGTTGATCTTGTGGCTAAGCCTTGGCTCCACGGCCTTTCTGGTGCAAGACGTTCGTCCGCGAAGGGGGACGGGATGCCAGGTCACGGCAGGTTGTAGCGAGCTCTGATGGTTCTGGCCTCATCCTCGGTTACCTGGCGGGGAGCTCGGGACAGGGAGTGGTGCAGGTCGGCGAGGATGCGATCGCCTGAGGTGCGGACTCGGGTGCGCAGGTGGGCGAGTTGCTCGCCGAACAGCTTGGCGGCGGGTCCGGTCCAGACTTTCCCCGATTGAAAGGCCTCGCATGGCCGCCCGAGGTCTCTTTCGGTCGCCTGGATCAACGATTCCACCGTCCGGAGAGTGTCCTGTAGCGCCACGTGAAGCGGATTGGGCACCATCTGCGCCACCTGGTTCAGCCTTTCTTCGCCGGGGAGGGCGACGGAGGAGCGGCCGCGATGATCAGTTCCGGGCCGATCAGCTTCATCAACGCCACCGCATCGGCCCCCGGGTCACGTCCTTGGGGTCCTCGGATGAGGATGATGATCAGCTGCGCTTTTTCGCGGACGAGCACCGCCTGTGCAGCGGTGTACCCTTCGTGGTCGGAGCCTTTACTGTTCTCAATCGGGAAGTAGTAACCATCCGCGTCCGCGACGATCCGCGGCAGGCGTTTCGCGCCAAGGCGAACTTCCTCATCAACGTCACGCTCCGGAGCCATAGGGATCAGCTTCACCTCCATGACCTTCCATTTCTCCCCAGCCGGCTCGTAGATCATGCACGACCCGTAACCGTATCCTTCCGAACCGGACAGGTTGAAATAGCCTTGGGTGAGCGGATTATGGAGCCCAGTCATCCGCTCCACGGCCTGCTTCGGTATGTGGTCACAGATATAAGGCGGGGCGGTCACGGTAGGCAATGGCGTCGTGTCCACTGCCTTGGTCTCCTGCCGACCGCACCCGGCGAGCGATATGAGCACGCATGTCAGGGCCGCTACGGCGGCAACAGGGTTCCGTTTTCTCATTGGAACTTGGCGAACCCTCCGGAGAAGCCGATGTCCAGGTCCCTTTTTATATCCAGCCATGTCCTGCTCGAATCGTTGTGATAGACCCACATGCGATACTCGTCATAGGCGACGGGGGTCCCGCCGGCGTTCGTGGCGGCCAGCATCTCCTGAAGGGTCATCAGCGTCTTCCCGTCATCCTTCAGGAAGTTGTTCGGTGCCGTCCGGGGATCCTGCCCGGGCTGGAGATCGCTGAGTGAGCCCCACGGATGGGTTTTGGCCGGTGGGTCAGCGGAACCAAACAGGCCATGGTTGAGCATCGCCTGGACGGCGAGTTGATGGATGAGGAATCGGCTTTCCTCCACGGACGTATTCGCCACCGCCACTGCCTCGTCTCTCGCGTTCCCCTTGGCGGCGTCTTCGATGAGTCCGGTCCACGCTCCAGTGACACCGGCGGTGATGGGCCAGCCCGCGGTCTGCGGAATCGCCAGCCCGGTGTTGACGAGCGCCATCAAGAGCTTCAGCAAGCGCTGCTGCGCCTCGTCCCGTTCCTGGCCTTCCCTGATGTCGGCTATCCCGGCGGCGCTTGTGATGAAGCCGAAGCCCTCGCCGACCGCACTCGCACTGATGTTGAACAACCGGACATTTCCGCTGGCCGCCGTCTCGCTGGCGCTGTGGTCGATTAACTTGTTCGCCCATATCGTCTCGGCGCCGACCACGGCCAGGAAAGCCTTTTCGTCATCCTGGAAGGCCCGCTCCATCACAATCCGCAAATCATTGGTCGTGAATCTGGAGCCCCAGCTCTCCCGCCCCGGTAGAAGAGGGTAATCGCCCTCGAACACGCCGAAGGTTTTGTCGGAACCGGCCGAAACGACTCGGCTGACGTCGGCGATGTAGCCGGCGAGGATGTTACCGACGGCGGTGGGAGTGATCTTGGGTGGTTCGCCTGCCCTGATCCGTTCGGATTCCAGATGAATGAGTTCGGACGTGAGTTTCGCCGACAGGTATCCACGTGAGGGGTGTTCCGCCGATCCGTCATGGTCGCGGAAGGTCAACGTGGCCGCTTCCAGGGCTGCGCTGAGCGCTTTTCCGTCGCCTACTCTGAGGCCGGTCATATAACGCTTCAGAGCTGTGGGATCTTGGGTGAAGAAATCCTGAGCCGCCGCTGGGTCCCGGGCCAGCGCGGTCATCACCCCCACCATGGAATCCCTGAACGCCCCCGGGGAAACCACCGCTGGTTCGTCCGACCGCAGCGGTTGATGGATCTTGGCGTCGATCTTTCTGGCCACATCCAAGAGGAAAGCGGCGTCGAAAGTGCCGTGCGCCAGCGCCCTGGAGAGCGCGTAGTGTCTGCCGGAAAGATCGGCGGTGAGTTCGTTTCGCCAGGCGGTGCTCAGCCGGGGGCTGGCGGTGGCCAGTGCCTTGCCCAGGGCCGCTTGCAGGCGCTGTGTCTTGGCGTCGTCGGCGGGGTCGGTGGTCTTCGCGAGTAGGTCATGAAATGTGCGCGTGCCGAGGGCGTACATCAAAGTGGTGGAGAAGACGGGGTCGGTGATTCGCTTCTCCAGTGCGGCGAGGGTCTTTTCGGTGATCTGCCCATCGCGCGTGGTCTCACCGAGAGCCATGGCTGCGGCGTAGACCTCGGGATCGTTGGCGGCCTTGTTGTACAGCCCTTCGTCGAAAGCGGTCAGTCCGCTCGTCGGGCCGGATCCCGGGCCCCAGTCCAGGCGGACGGCCTGGATGGTCTCGTTCCGCCTGCGGAGTTCGGGTCTCTTGCTGCTGATCCAGTTCTGCAGTTCGCGCAGGGCAGCTAAGCCGGATGTGTCCAGGTCCAGCCTGGTCAACGCCCGCCGGATGTGCAGTTCGTTCGCGCTCAGCGTGTTCCCCGCCCGGCCCAGGCCCTTTTCGAATTCGTCCATCAGCTTGGGGTCGATCCCCGGGAAATCCCAGTCGACTACGTTAGGCGGGGGGACCGGGGGCTGCTGTGGGCGCGGCGACGGCTTTGGTGAGGGCTGCGTCATCGGGCCTCCGACGCGATCGGATGCGCACGGGAACTTCAGACTACCTAGATCACACCTTCTTTCTGCTGGTTTTCGGGAGAGAGGCACGTTTACAGCGTCGACGACTGTGAGCCCTCCCTATTGGGTTTGTGGCGCAGACGGCCCGCCAAGGAATCGGTTCATTCATAAGTGTCGATTTGGCTGATGAAAAATTCGTCAGGGAGACGGCTCGGAGGGCCCCGGGCGGGGCCGCTTGAATGGGCTGCCCGACCGGGGCCGACGTTGACCGAAAATCGATTACTTCACCGAATAGGAGTGGGCGCCTGTGCCTGCCAGGTTTCCCTTGTCGACGATCAGGTATTCGTCGCGAATGGGGGTGCCGTCCAGCCAGCATTCGAGGATTTCGCGGGTGCCGGCGGCGTAGCGAGCCTGGGCGGACAGGGAGGAGCCGGAGATGTGTGGGGTCATGCCGTGGTGGGGCATGGTGCGCCACGGGTGGTCGGCGGGGGCCGGTTGCGGGAACCAGACGTCTCCGGCGTAACCGGCCAGTTGGCCGCTCTCCAGGGCGCGGACCACGGCGTCGCGGTCGGCGATCTTCGCGCGGGCGGTGTTGATCAGGTAGGCGCCGCGCTTCATGGTGCCGATCAGGGTGTCGTTGAACATGCCCTCGGTCTCCGGGTGCAGCGGGGCGTTGATGGTGACGACGTCGCAGAGCGGGACCATGGCCGCCGCGCTCTCGTGGAAGGTGAGGTTGAGCTCCTCCTCGACCTCGCGGGGCAGCCGGTAGCGGTCGGTGTAGTGCAGGTGCACGTCGAACGGATGCAACCGGCGCAGGACCGCGAGGCCGATTCGCCCGGCGGCCACGGTGCCGACGTGCATGCCCTCCAGGTCGTACGACCGGGACACGCAGTCCGCGATATTCCAGCCCCCCTTCAGCACGGTCTCGTACGACGGCAGATAATTACGCACCAGCGACAGAATCATCATGGCCACGTGCTCGGCCACCGAGATGCTGTTGCAGTAGGTGACCTCGGCGACGGTGATGTTGTGCGCGATGGCCGCGTCCAGGTCCACGTGGTCGGAACCGATCCCGGCGGTGATGGCCAGTTTCAACTTCGGCGCCCTGGCGATCCGTTCCGCCGTCAGGTACGCGGGCCAGAACGGCTGCGAGATGACCACATCGGCGTCGACGAGCTCCTGGTCGAACACCGAGCCGTCGCGGTCCTTGTCGGACGTGACGACGAGCGTGTGACCCTGACTCTCCAGGAACGACCGCAGACCGAGCTCACCGGAGACACTGCCGAGCAACTGGCCGGGGGTGAAGTCGATGCCCTTCGGGGTCGGGAGGGTCTGGCCGCCGGGGTAGTGGTCGATGTGCGGAAGGTCGTCGCGGGCGTACGCCGAGGGATAGCCGTCGACCGGGTCGTCGTACAGAACGCACAGGATTTTCGCCATGGGTTTGGCTCCTAAAGAGAATCGGGTCGTATTTCCCACCCTCCTCGTGCCGTAGATAAAGAGTCAAAATGAATTTATCTATTTGTTGATAGATATAAACTATCGCAGGTAATCGTGGAGCAGCCGGTCGAGAGTGCCGCGGATGTCGATGTGGGCGGTGACGTCGAGCAGGGCGCGGGCCAGGACCGGTTCGGGGGTACGGTCGGCGATCACCAGGCCGACCCGTGGGGCCTGGCGGGGGTTTTCGAGGGGGATCACGCGCATGCCGTCAGGGACGCCGAACATGTGCAGCCAGGCGTGGGCGATCACGCTGGACCAGCGGTGGGTGGCGACATGGGCGTACAAAGCGGAGACGGTGTCGGTTTCGACGGCGGGGACGGCGACGACGCCGGCCCATTCGAAGATGCCGTCGAGGATGCGGCGGTTGCGCATCTCGGGGGCGAGCAGGCAGAGCGGGAGGGCGGCCACCTCGGTCCAGCGCACGAAGGCGCGCCCGGCGAGTTCGGCGTCGTCGGGGGTGAGGAGCAGGTAGCGCTCCTCGTAGAGGGGCGTCGTGCGGACGTTGCCCAGCGGCTCCCCGTCCAGGTACGTCATGGCGACGTCCAGCTCGAAGTCCGCCAGGCGGCGGGTGATCTCGCGGGAGGAGAGGGACGCGAGGGACACGCGGGCGTGCGGGTGGCGTTCGCAGAACGGGGTGGTGAGCAGGGAGGCGGCCGTCAGGGCGGTGGGGATGGCGCCCATGCGCAGGGTGCCGGAGAGGCTGCTGCGCATCAGGGACAGATCCTGGCGAAGGGCGTCGGCTTCGGCCAGGATGCGGTGAGCCCACAGCAGGACACGCTCGCCTTCGGGCGTGAGGCCGTCGAACTTGCGACCCCGGCGGACGATGGGCACGTCCAGTTCGCGCTCGAGTTTGCGGATCGCGGCGGAGAGGGAGGGCTGGGAGACGTGGCAGGACGCCGCCGCCCGGGCGAAATGTCGCTCCCGGGCCAGCGCGACCAGATACTCCAGTTGGCGCAACAGCACGTCACAGCATGTCGTGTGATCGTGGGGTTGGTCCAGTGATATCTCACCTGCGAGGAGATCGAGGGATATCACGATGCTGTTGCGAGGCATGGCGGATGTATTGGCCAGAAAGTGCGAGGGTAAGGTGATATTTCGTGACGACGTTCCGAATCAGTGAGGCAGCCGGGCTGCTCGGAGTGAGCTCCGACACCGTGCGTCGCTGGGTGGACGCGGGGCGGCTCCCGGCGCGCCGGGATGACAACGGGCATCGCATCGTGGAGGGCTCGGACCTGGCCGCGTTCGCGCGAGCGCAGATCGAGACCGGAAACGGCTCGGGGCACTCGTCCGCGCGGAACCGGCTCCGGGGGATCGTGACCGAAGTGATCAAGGATGCGGTGATGGCCCAGGTGGAGATCGCCGCAGGCCCCTACCGGGTGGTGTCGCTGATGAGCCGCCAGGCCGCCGACGAACTGGGCCTCGCGCCCGGCGTCGTCGCGGTTGCCGTGATCAAGTCCACCAACGTCGTCGTGGAGATCCCCGATCAGAGTCAGTAGTCAGTAGGAGGACCCATTGTTCAGGCGCGTTTCCGGATTGCTCATCGCGGTCCTCTTAGCCGCATCCGCGTGCGGTACGAGCGATGACACGGCCGCTCCTGCGGCTTCCTCCGCACCGGCGGCCAGCGCTCCGGCCGCGACAGAGCTGACAGTGTTCGCCGCCGCGTCCCTGACCGAGACCTTCACCGAACTCGGCAAGACCTTCGAGGCTGCCCACCCGGGTACGACCGTGAAATTCAACTTCGGCTCCAGCGCCACCCTGGCCACCCAGATCACCCAGGGCGCGCCCGCCGACGTGTTCGCCGCCGCCAGCCCGGCGACGATGAAGACGGTCACCGACGCCGGTCTCGCCACCGGCCCGACCGTGTTCGTGAAGAACAAGCTGCAGATCGCCGTGCCGCCGGACAACCCCGCCAAGGTCGAATCCCTCAAGGACCTGACCGATCCCAAGGTCAAAGTCGCTCTCTGCGCCGAACAGGTCCCCTGCGGCGCCGCCGCGATCAAGGCCCTGGACGCCGCCGGCCTGAAGGTCACCCCCGTCACGCTGGAGCAGGACGTCAAGGCCACCCTCACCAAGGTCGAACTAGGCGAGGTCGACGCCGCCCTCGTCTACCAGACCGACGTCATCGCCTCCGCGGGCAAGGTCACCGGCATCGCCTTCCCCGAAGCCGACCAGGCCATCAACGATTACCCGATCGCGACCCTCACCAAGGCCCCCGCAGCCGACCTGGCCAAGCAGTTCGTCGACTTGGTCCTGTCCCAGCAGGGTAAGGATGTGCTGACCAAGGCGGGCTTCCAAGCCCCTTGATGATCGAAGGCGAATCAACCGGATGAACGACACCGATCGCTCGCCGGTAGCGGGCCGCTTGCCGTGGGTGCTCGTACTGCCCGCGGCAATCGGCCTGGTGTTCCTGGTTCTGCCGCTGGTCGGGCTGCTCGTCCGAGCGCCGTGGTCCACGCTCTGGGAGCGGCTCACTGAGCCCCAGGTACTGGAGGCGTTGCGGCTTTCGCTGGTGACGGCGACGCTGGCCACGGTGATCTGCATGGTGCTCGGGGTGCCGCTGGCCTGGTGCCTGGCCAGGTTGGCGTTTCCCGGGCGCCGGGTCGTACGGGCGCTGGTGACCGTGCCGCTCGTCCTGCCACCGGTGGTCGGGGGAGTCGCGCTGCTGCTGGCGCTGGGGCGGCGTGGGCTGGTGGGGCAGTGGCTGGACAGCACGTTCGGCATCACCTTGCCGTTCACGACGGCGGGTGTGGTGGTGGCTGAGGCGTTCGTGGCCATGCCGTTTCTGGTGATCAGCGTGGAGGGGGCGCTTCGAGCCGCCGATCTGCGCTTCGAGGAGGCCGCCGCGACGCTGGGCGCGACGCGCTGGGTGGTGTTCAGGCGGGTCACGCTGCCGCTGATCGCGCCGGGGATCGTGGCGGGCGCGGTGCTCTGCTGGGCGCGGGCGCTCGGCGAGTTCGGGGCGACGATCACCTTCGCCGGGAACTTCCCCGGGCAGACCCAGACCATGCCGCTGGCCGTCTACCTGGCCCTGGAAACCGAACCCGAGGCCGCGATCGTGCTCAGCCTGGTGCTGCTGGCGGTATCTGTGATCATCCTGGCCAGCCTGCGCGATCGATGGGTGAACAGTCCGTGACCCTGACCGCCCGGCTCCGTCTCACCCGCCCGAACTTCCGCCTCGATCTCGACCTCGAGGTGGCGCCTGGCGAGGTCGTCGCCCTGCTCGGCCCCAACGGCGCGGGCAAGACGACCGCGTTGCGCCTGCTGGCCGGGCTCACCCGCCTGACCGAAGGCCACATCACCCTGGACGGCCAGCCCTTGCACGACCTCGCCGCCGAGAAGCGCCCCATCGGCATGGTCTTCCAGGATTACCTGCTGTTTCCCCACCTGTCCGCGCTGGACAACGTCGCCTTCGGCCTCCGCTGCCACGGCACCGCCAAAGCCGAATCCCGCCGCCAGGCCGCCGCCTGGCTGGCCCGCGTCGGCCTCGAAGACCACGCCGGCGTACGCCCCAGACAGCTGTCCGGCGGCCAAGCCCAACGCGTCGCCCTGGCCAGAGCCCTGGTCATCCGCCCCCGCCTGCTCCTCCTCGACGAGCCATTGGCCGCCCTGGACGCCCACACCCGCCTGGAGATCCGCTCCCAGCTCCGCCGCCACCTCGCCGACTTCGACGGCGCGACGGTCCTCGTCACGCACGACCCTCTCGACGCCATGGTCCTGGCCGACCGCCTGGTCGTCATCGAACACGGAACCATCGTCCAGGAAGGCACCCCCACCGAGGTCGCCCGCCGCCCCCGCACCGACTACGTCGCCCGCCTGGTCGGCCTCAACCTTTATCGAGGCACCGCCACCGACCGCCAGATCAAAGTCGACGACATCCTCTTCACCGTCACAGAACGCCTCGAAGGCCCAGCCTTCCTCGCCTTCGCCCCCAGCGCCGTCGCCCTCTACCGCACCCGCCCCGACGGCAGCCCCCGCAACCTCTGGCAGGCCACGATCGACGGCATCGAACGCCACGGCGACAACATCCGCATCCACCTCAGCGGCCCGATCCCCGCCGCCGCCGACATCACCCCCGCCGCCGTCACCGCCCTCGACCTCACCCCCGGCCAAAACGTATGGGCCTCCGTCAAAGCAACGGAGACCCACGCGTATCCGGCCTAGGGGGCCTCCACGGCGCCGGGCTTGGGGGGAATGCGCGGTGCCGTGGAGGCCAGGGGGATGGTTTAGGTGCCGTAGACCTCGAATTCCCAGAGGGAGTAGCCGTACTGGGTGAGGGCGCGTTGGGTGCCGTTTATGCGGACATAGCGCCCAGATCCGGAGACCGTCAGGTCGTCGATGCCGCCGTCGCTGGTTGTGGTGGTGTAGACGTCGGTCCAGGTGGTGGCGTTGGGGGAGGTTTGGATCTGGTAGGCGCGGCCGTAGGCGGCTTCCCAGTTCAGGCGGACCCGGTTGATGCTCCGCGTGCTGCCGAGATCAACGTAGATCCATTGCGGGTCGGCGTAGAGGCTGCTCCACCGGGTGGCCGTGTTGCCGTCCACGGCGTTGGCGGCCACGTTCGCGCCCGCCTCCGTGCTGGAGGCCGTTACCGGGCGGCCCTGGGACAGCAGTGCGGAGCCGCCGGCAGGGGTGCCGTAGACGTTCAGGTCCCAGAGGGAGTAGCCGTACTGCGTGAGGGCGCGTTGGGTGCCGTTCACCCGGAGATAACGTCCGGTGCCGGAGACCGTCAGGTCGTCGACGCCGCCGTCTCCCGTTGTGGTGGAGAAGATGTTCGTCCAGGTTGTCCCGTTGGGAGAGGTCTGGACCTGGTACGCGCGACCGTAGGCGGCTTCCCAGTTGAGGCGGACCCGGTTGATCGCGTACGACGCGCCCAGGTCCACCTGGATCCACTGCGGATCGGCGTAGAGGCTGCTCCACCGGGTGGCCGAGTTGCCGTCGACCGCGTTGGCCGCCACGTTGGCGCCGGCTTCGGTGCTGGAGGCCGTGACCGGCTTGCCCTGGGCGAGGTCCGAGCCGGGGTTGCCGGTGCCGGGGACGCTCACGCCGGGACCGATGAAGGTGTAGCTGTCCACGTCGTAGAGCGTGCCGGTGCCGTTGAACACCAGGTACAGGTCGTGGGTGTTGTCGTCGGGCTTGGTGACGGGGCCGGTGACCTCGGTGTAGTTGTCCCAGCCGCCGGTGTTGCCGACGGTGAGCCTGGCGACTTCGGGGCCGGTTGGTGAGTCGTACCGGAAGGACAGGGTGCCGCCCGCGTTGGCGGAGCTCACCCGGGCCTTGACGCTGGTGATGCCCTTGAGGCTGACGGCATGGTGCCGTACCCACTCGCCGCCCTGGATGTCGCCGAGGCGCTTGCCGCCCTCGGCGGCGGCCTGGTCGACGACGCGGGGGCCGTTGAGCGTGACGTAGTGCTCGGCCTGCCACTGCTTGGGCCAGACGGTGATCTCGCGCTCGCCGGTGAGCGGGACCGTGCCGGTCGCGCCGCGGTCGGTGTAGCTGCCGCGCAGCACGAAGAACTGCACCGCGTCCAGACCGGCGTGGATCGGGCCGGTGTTGAACGAGGAGCCGCAGCCGGTGCCCTCGCCCTCCTCGTGGGCGTGTTCCTGGTGGCCGAGTGCGGCCCGGATGATGACGGAACCGCAGGCGATGGTGCCGTCCTGGGCGTCGGTGGCGCTGGCGGTGAGGTTGAGGTTCTCGCTCCAGCTGTACATGCCGCCCGCGGGGATGCCGTTGAGCGTCACGACCGGCCGGTTGTTGCCCACCACGATCGGGAGCACCACCGTGCCGGTACGGCCGCCGGGATCCCGCACGGTCAGCCTCGCCCGCTTGTCACCCACGGTGGTGTACGTGAACGACGGGTTGGCGGCCGTTGAATCGGTGGTGCCGTTGTTGTCGAAGTCCCACGCGTACGTGATGGTCTCGCCGTCGGGGTCGGAGCTGCCCGCGCTGGAGAAGGTGACCGCCAGCGGCGCCAGCCCGTTGTTGACGTTGGAGGTGGCCTGGGCGATCGGCGACCTTCCACCCTGGACGTAGTTGATCTTGTAGAGTCCGGCGTCGGCGGCGCCGGAGAAGTAGCCGCTGCCGTACTCCAGCAGGTAGAGCGAGCCGTCCGGCCCGAACTCCATGTCGATCGGGTGCACCAGGTTCATGCCCGCCAGCACCGGCTCGATGATGGTCGGGTTCCCGGTCGACGGGTTGCCGTTGTCGAACTGGACCTCCTTGATCCAGTTACGGCAGTACTCGGAGATCAGCCACTTGTTGTCGTAGTACTGCGGCCACTTCACGTCCGACACCAGGGTGGCGTCGTAGTGGTAGACCTCGGTGTGGTTCGGCGAGCCACAGCCGCCCGGGTTGTCCAGGGCCGGCCACTGCACGCTGCCGCCGTGCTGTTCCCACACGGTGGACGCCTTGGTGGGCGGCAGTTGCTGCTGCCCGGTGTTGCGCGGCGAGTTGTTGACCGGACCGGTGCTGCCGCCACACGGGAACCAGCCCCGCGGCGCGTTCGCCGCGAAGTCCCAGTCGTTGTAGGCCACGTTCGGCCCGCCGCAGTACGGCCAGCCGTAGTTGCCCGGCGCGGTCGCCCGGTTGAACTCGTCGTAGGCCGCCGGACCCCGGTTCGGGATGGTGGCCCCGGCGTCAGGCCCGACCTCGCCCCAGTACAGGGTGTTGTTGGCCTTCTTGTCGACCCAGATCCGGTACGGGTTCCGCACCCCCATGATGTAGATCTCCGGCTTGGTCTGCGCCGTGCCCTGCGGGAACAGGTTGCCCGCCGGGATCGTGTAGGTGCCGTTGTTCTCCGGGTGGATGCGGTTGATCTTGCCGCGCAGGTCGTTGGTGTTGCCCGACGTGCGCTGCGCGTCGTACTGCGGGTTGCGGCTGGTCCGCTCGTCGATGGGCGCCATGCCGGCCGAGTCGCCGCCGGAGTTGGTGTTGTCGCCCACCGCGAAGTACAGGTTGCCGTTGGTGTCCCAGCTCATCGACCCGGCTGAGTGGCAGCAGAGGTCACGCTCGGTCGGCCATTCGATGATCATGTCCTCGCTGGCGGGGTCGAGGACGTTGGTGGTCGGGTTGAAGGTGAATCGGGAGATGCGGTTGACCAGCGGCGTCACCTTCGGGGAGTAGAACAGGAACACCCAGCGGTTGGTGGCGAACTGGGGGTGCAGGGTGATGCCGATCAGGCCGTCCTCGAAGCGGGCGTCCAGCTGCACGGTCAGCGCGACCGTGGTGGTCTGGGTGGCCGGGTTGTAGAGGCGGACCTGGCCGCCGCCGGCGGAGGTGCCGCGGTTGATGTAGAGGACCTTGCCGTCGGGGAGCACGGACAGCTCGATCGGCTCGCCCATGGAGAGGCCGCCGTCCAGCTTGACCTTCTCGAAGCCGCTGGTCGGGGGTGGGGCTGCCGCCGCTGGGGGAGCGGCCAGTGCCGTACCGGCCAGGACGGGTAACAGGAGCGCGGATAAAGCGCGACGCAGGCGCGCGGAACCGAACACGAGAACTCCAGAGGATGTAGAGAGGGAGGTGTCAGGAGCCGTAGACGTCGAATTCCCAGAGGGAGTAGCCATACTGCGTGAGAGCCCGCTGAGTGCCATTTATCCGGACATATCGCCCGGTGCCGGTCACGTTGACGTCGTCCACGCCGCCGTCGCCGGTGGTCGTGGAGTAGATGTTCGTCCAGGTGGTGCCGTTGGGTGAGGTCTGGATCTGGTACGCGCGACCGTAGGCCGCCTCCCAGCTGAGCCGGACCCGGCTGATGGAGTAGCTCTGACCGAGATCCACGTAGATCCACTGCGGATCGGCGTAGGCGCTGCCCCAGCGAGTGGCCGTGTTGCCGTCCACCGCGTTGGCGCCGACGTGCGCGCTGCCGGGCTCGACGCTGGAGGTCGTGGTCGGACGGTTACGCGAAAGCAGGGTCGGCCCGGGGTTGCTCCCCGGCGTCCCGAACACATTCAGATCCCAGAGCGAGTAACCATAAGCCGTCAACGCCCTCTGAGTGCCATTTATCCGGACATATCGCCCGGTGCCGGTCACGTTGACGTCGTCCACGCCACCGTCGCCGGTGGTCGTGGAGTAGATGTTCGTCCAGGTGGTGCCATTCGGCGAGGTCTGGATCTGGTACGCGCGACCGAACGCCGCCTCCCAGTTCAGCCGGACCCTACTGATGTTGTAACTCTGACCGAGATCCACCTGAATCCACTGCGGATCGGCATACGCGCTACCCCACCGCGTGGCCGAGTTGCCATCGGTCGCGTTCGCGGCCACATGCGCGCTCCCGGTCTCCACGCTGGACGCGGTCGTCGGCTTGCCCTGCGCGATGTCGTTGCCCGGCTGCGGCGGCTGGGTGCCATCCCCCTTGATCCGGATATTCCGGTAATTGATGTCAGCGCCGTCGCCGTCGTTCTGCACGCCGATGTAGCCATTGGCGATGTTCCGCGTGCTCGTGTAGTCGTTGATCTTGACGCCGTTCAGCCAGATCTCCACCCGCTGCCCGTGCACCCCGATCTCGTACGCGTTCCACTGCCCCGGCGGATTGAGCGCCGCCGCCCGCGCCGCCGTGTCCGGCGCCTTGAAGCTGTACACGCTGCCCGTGGTCCGGCTCGGGTCGGCGTCCGTGGCGTCGATCTGAATCTCGTGACCGGTGTTCACCGGCCCCCAGGGGTCGTTGCCGGGATCGGTGAAGCCGATGAAGACGCCGCCGTTGTCATCGCCCGGCATCATCCAGTCGACCTTGAGCGAGTAGTTGCTGAAGGTGGACACCGGGTACCAGAGCAGGCCCATGCCGCCGAACGAGGTCAGCGTGCCGTTGGCCAGGGTGAACCCGCCGGGGCCCGCCATCCGCCACTGGCTGAAGGTGTTCTGGTTGCCGTCGAAGAGCTGGGTGTAGCCGACCTCGGGACGGCAGTCCGCCGGGACCGCCTTGGCCGCCACCCGGATGCCACCGAGCAGCATGGTCCGGAAGTTCGCGTCCGCGTAGCTCTCCTCGGTGTGGCCGAGCCCGGTGTACCAGGAACGCCCGCCCTGGTAGTCGTGGCACCAGGTGATCGGATGATCGCCCATCGACCCGCCCGAATACGACGATTCGTCCAGGCTGGCCAGCACCCGGACCGCCGAGCGCGGGTTGGCCCGGTAGTTGTACCACTCGTCGGTCCGCGTCCAGGTCGGCGCCAGGTGCGAGGTGGACAGGTTGGCCCGGTCCTCGACCTTGATGGTGGCCTGCTGGGTGGCCGGGTGGGACTGGAAGTAGGCGCCGACCAGCCCGCCGTACCAGGCCCAGTCGTATTCGGTGTCGGCCGCCGCGTGCACTCCGACATAGCCGCCACCGGCGGCGATGTAGGACTGGAACGCCGTCTGCTGGGTGGCGTTGAGCACGTCACCGGTGGTGGAGAGCCAGATCACCGCCTGGTACTGGGCCAGGTTGGCGGTGGTGAACGCGTTCGCGTCCTCGGTGGCCACCACGGTGAAGCCGTTGGCCGCGCCGAGCTGCTGGATGGCGGTGATGCCGTTGGGGATGGACGAGTGCCGGAACCCGGCGGTCTTGGAGAAGACCAGCACCCGGGTGAGCGGCGCCGCCGACGCGCTGCTCGGCAGCAGGGCAAGCCCTGCCGCTATGAGAACGAATGATAATAAAGCACGAAATAAGGCAGAAATCGGTCGTTGGGGCATCAGCATACGCCACTCCTTGAGTTGAAGAGGAGCGCGCCGCCGCACCTATGACGAACAGAATGGTTCTTGATCAACCGACTTATGATTTCTTCCGCCCGAAGGTTCACATGGGGCGAGCATAAGTGTCAATACATAAATTACTAATTGCCCCCTGAGCTGGGTGTCTCTGACGGGGTTCGTTACCCTTTGGCCACGTGCCCTCCGCTCCACCCCGTCCCGTGTCCCTGCTCCCCTCCCTCGCCTCCCTCACGGCGGCCGCTCCGCTCGCCATCGACATGTACGTCCCGGCCTTCCCCGACATGGTCCGCACCCTGGAAACCACCAGCTCCGGCGTGCAACTGTCGATGACCGCCTTCCTGGCCGGCCTCGTCCTCGGCCAGTTCCTGCTCGGCCCGATCAGCGACACCCTCGGCCGGCGCGGCCTGCTGCTCGGCGGCACCGCGCTGTTCGGCTTGTTCTCCCTGCTCTGCGCCCTCGCCCCGACCGTGCAGTTCCTGGTCGCCGCAAGATTTCTGCAAGGCGCGGCAGGCGCGTGCGGCGCCGTGCTGGCCCGTGCCGTGATCGTGGACTGGTATCGCGGGCCAGGCGTCGCCCGCTACTTCTCCACCCTGGCCATCATCACCGGCGTCGCCCCCGTGATCGCCCCGCTGCTCGGCGGCCTGATCCTGCTCGGCGCCCCCTGGCAGGCCGTCTTCCTGGTCCTCGCTCTGGTCGGCCTCGCCCAGTGCGCCACGGTCTGGTGGCGCGTGCCCGAATCGCTACCCCCCGACCGCCGCAACCCCGGCGGCCTCCGGGTCGCCTTCCACGCCATGGGCGGCCTGCTGCGCAACCGCTTCTTCGTCGGCTACGCCATCGCCCTGTCCTGCGCCGCCGCCGCCCTCTTCGTCTACGTGTCCGGTTCGTCGTTCGTCTTCCAGATCGTGTACGGCATGAGCCCCCTCGGCTACGGCGTCGTCTTCGCGGTCAACGCCCTCTGCATGACCGCCGCGGCCGCCCTGTTCGGCGCGTTATCCCGCCGGGTCCGCCTGAACACCCTGCTGATGACCGCCCTCGCGGTGTCCTTCACCGGGACCCTCGCGCACGTCGTCATCAACCTCACCACCGGCGGCAACGTGGCCGTGACCTGGACCTGCCTGATCCTCACCATCGCGGGCATGGGCACGGCCTTCCCCGCCATCATGACCATCGGCCAGGGCGTGGCCGGCCACTCGGCCGGCAGCGCGTCCGCCCTGCTCGGCGGCGGCCAGTTCCTGCTCGGCGCGATCGCCGCCCCCATCGTGGGCATGTTCGGCGAGAGCAGCGCCACCCCCATGGCCGTCATCATGCTGGTGGCCCTCACCTGCGCGGTCCTGGCGCTCGCCGTCCTGGCCCGCCCCTGGCGGGGCCACGGCGAACACTCAGGATGACGACGGCGCGGGCCCGGTCGAGGAGCGCGCCAGCAGTTCGGTACGGAACACGAACTCCCCCCGGGGCGGCGAGAGCGCGTGGATCTCGTCGATCAGCCCCCGGACCGCCGCCGTGCCCATGGCCTGCACCGGCTGCCGGAGCGTGGTGAGCGGGGGATCGGAGAACACGGTCACCGACGAGTCGTCGAAGCCGACCACCGACACATCGTGCGGCACGCTCAACCCCAGGCCACGCACCGCCCGTACGGCACCGAAAGCCATGATGTCCGACCCGCAGATGATCGCCGTCGCCCCCCGGTCGATGAGCCGCGACGCCGCGACCTGCCCACCCTCGACGGTGAACGTGGTGTGCTCCACCATGTCCGACAAATCCAGACTTAGGGTGGCTTTCGCGGCCTCCAGGAACCCGGCCACCTTCCTGATCACCGGCACATACCGCTCGGGCCCGATGGCCATGCCGATCCGGACGTGCCCCAGCGAGGCCAGGTGCTCGACCGCCAGATACATGGCCGACTTCTCGTCCACCGAGATGGACAGCACGTCGAGCCCCGGCAGGAACCCGTTGATCAGCACGATCGGCAGCCCCCGGTCGACCAGCCTCCGGTAGCGGGACGGGTCGGCGTGGGTGTCGGCGTGCATGCCGGAGACGAAGATGATGCCCGCGGTGTTGTGTTCCAACAACATTTCAACGTACTCATCCTCGCTGACGCCGCCCGGGGTCTGGGTGCACAGCACCGGCGTGTACCGCTGCTGCGCCAGCAGCGTGCCGATCACCTGAGCGAACGACGGGAAGATGGGATTTTCCAGTTCAGGCACCACCAAGCCCACCAGCCCCGCGCTCTTGCGCGGGGCCTCGGGCTTGAACGGGCGCTCGTAGCCGAGTGCTTCGACCGCGGCCAGGACCAGGTCCCGGGTGTCCTCCGCCACACCTGCCTTGGCGTTCAGGACCCGGCTGACAGTGGCCTCGCTGACACCGGCACGAGCGGCGACTTCCGTCAAGGTCACTTTCATGCTGAAAGTCTAACAGTCCTTGCAGCAGGAATTCATAAGGGCTTTCATGGCTGCCAGGTGTAGACGGTCGTGTCCGTCGACCCCTGCGTGTCGGCCGGCACCGCGAAACTCCGGTTCGAGCCGCCCTCCCAGATCGTCGATCCGCCGTTCTTCTTCAGGAACTTGAACTGGATCGTCGTCCCGGCCGGCACCGACACCGGCAGGAACCACTCCGGATAGTTCGGGTTGTGCATGGCCTCGGTCGACTTGGCGGCGTCCCACGAGCCCAGCTCCGGGATGTTGCCGACCACGTGGATGTTCTCCCCGGGGACCGTGGCGGTATTGATCTTGAAGATGACCTGGACCTGGTTGCCGGACAGCACCTCGTAGCGGAAGGTGTTGCTGACGTTGGCGCCCTTGGTCACGGTGATGTTCTGCACCCCGGCGACCGCGCCCGCGGGCACGGTGGTGGTGATCTGGCCGTCGGAGTTCGAGGTCACCGTGGCGGTGACCGTGCCGAACTTGACGGTCACCGCGCCGCCCAGGCCGGTGCCGTAGATGTAAACGGTGTTCCCGGCGCGCCCGGAGGTGGAGACGACATCGCCGATGCGCGGGATCGTGGTGCCCAGCGACGGGTTGTAGGACCAGACGTTCACCTCGCCGCCGGACAGCGTGAAGCTCGGGAGCTGCCCGCCCGCGACCGTGGTGGACGCGCCGCTGAGCAGGCCGGTCAGCTGGTCGGTGTAGGTTCCGGCCGGGATCGTGGTCGGCAGCGCGGGCACGACGAACGCCGAGTTCGGCTGCCGGTTCACCGAGACGATGACCTGCTTGTCGTAGAACTGCCGCTTGAAGACCAGCACGTCGTTGGTGCTGTACAGGATCTGCGTCTCGCCGTAGGCCACCGCGTCGTTGCTCTTGCGCAACGCCGCCAGCGCCTGGATCACCTGGTACGCCGTGGTGGTCTGGCTGAACGCGGGAGCGGCCGTCTGCAGGAACTGGCGGCCGGCCACGTCACTGGCGTTCACCGAGCTCATGTACTGCTCGGTTCCGTAGTAGATGTTCGGCGTGCCGCGCGCGGTGAGCAGCGTGGCCAGCGCCGCGTGGTACGGCTTGTCGTTCGGCTGGATGAAACGGAACCGGGTCACGTCGTGGTTGTCCAGGAACGTCACGGCCTGGTTCTCGTAGATGTAGTCGTTGCTGGTCTGGGTCAGCATCGAGCCGAAGTTCGCCATCGTCTCGGAGAAGTTGCCGAAGGCGTTGGTGGAGGCCCGGAAGTACTCGAAGTCCAGGTTGTTGACGCCGGTGCGGTCCGGGAACGTGCGGTACTCGTCGTATTTGGGGTCGGGGCGGCCGATGAAGAACTCGCCGAAGTGCGCCATCGGGCCCTGCGGCGCGGAGTCGATCGCGTCCTTCAGGCCCTTGGTGAAGGCGGGGTTCATGTGCAGGGTGGCGTCGTGGCGGAAGCCGTCCACGCCTTCGGCCTTCCAGAACAGCGCGGCCTTCTCCAGGTGCTTGACCACGTTCGCGTTCTCCTGGGAGAAGTCGGCGAGCGAGCCCAGTTCCTTGTGCCGGTAACCGAACCTGCTGGAGTCGGCGCCGCGGTCGCCGAGGCCGTGGAACCAGCCGTTGACGTCGGCGTGCGGGTTGGCGAGCAGGTTCTCGGTGATCCCGTCGCTGTTGTTGTCGATCGGCTCGCCCGCGGCGTTGAAGACGTAGTTGCCCAGGCCGTCCTTGTCCGGCTCGTAGAGCTTGCCGTCCTCGGCGGCGTTGCCCAGGGTGGGGTTCTGCCAGCGGCTGGTGTGGTTGGTCACGAAGTCGATGACCAGCTTGATGCCCTCGGCGTGCAGCGCGTCCCGCAGCGAGCGGAACTCCGCCAGGGTGCCGAAGTGCTTGTTGGTGGCGAAGTAGTTGCGCACGTGGTAGCCGTGGAAGCTGGTCCACCGGTCGATGCCGCCGCCGGGCTGGTGGTCTTCGATGACCGTGTCCCGGTTGCGGTAGGGGGCCGAGATCCAGACGGCGGAGATGCCCATGTTCTTGAGGTACGGGATCTTGGCGATGATGCCGTCCCAGTCCCCGCCCTGGTAGAGCTTGAGGTCGCTGCCGTTGCCGACGTTGTTGTTGTCCGGGTCGTCGAACAGGGTGGGGTCGAATCCGGCGGGCTTGTTGTTGCCCGTGTCACCGTCGTAGAACCGGTCGGTGATGATCTGGTAGACGACGTCTTTGGGGGTCAATGGTCCGATGGGGGCTCCGGCGGCCAAGGCGGGGGCCTGGGCCGGGAGCAGGGCGAGAAGTACCGCTCCCGCCGCGATCGTGGCGAGCTTGCGTAAGGCGGCCATCTGCGTTCTCCAGAACACTTGACGGTGGGTCAACCCGACTGGTGGTCAGGCTGAGCGCGACGGTATCAAGCCGATTGCAACATGTCAGTAACTGTCTAGAAACTTGCCGAAATCCGTGGTTAGCTTTCGCAAGACGGCAGCGCAAGTGTTGCCTAGATTTCGCAAGAAGGGCGGCGCTCAGGCCGCCTGAGAATCTCCCCCCTAGGAGCCACCATGCGTTTGAGCAAGGTCTCAACGTTGGCCGCGGGTGTCACCCTCCTGCTCACCGCCGGTTGCGGGGGAGGCGGCGAGACCGCCGCTCCCTCGGCCGCGGCCACCCCTTCAGGCCCGGCGCCGGGCGCCACCACGATCGTCGAGCCCACCGACGGCCCGGTGAAGCGGGCCCAGGCGGACCTGGTGATCTGGGCTGACGACACCCGCTCGCCGATCATTCAGAAGATCGCGCAGAAGTTCGCGACCGAGAAGGGCGTGCAGGTCGCGGTCCAGCAGCTGGAGTTCGGCGACATCCGCGACAACCTGGTCACCGCCGGTCAGGCCGGCGAGGGCCCCGACGTCGTCATCGGCGCGCACGACTGGCTGGGCAAGCTGGTCACCAACGGCGCCGTCGCGCCGATCCAGCTCGGCGACAAGACCTCCCAGTTCAAGGAAGTCGCCCTGAAGGCGCTCTCGTACGACGGCCAGCTCTACGGCCTGCCGTACGCGATCGAGAACATCGCGCTGTTCCGCAACACCGCGCTGGCGCCCGAGGCGCCCAAGGACTGGAACGCGCTGATGGACAACGCGCTCAAGCTGGTCAAGGAGAAGAAGGCCACCGTGCCGCTGGGCCTGCAGGTCGGTCCTGAGGGTGACCCCTACCACTTCTACCCGGTGCACACCTCCTTCGGCGGCGGCATCTTCGCCACCAAGCCGGACGGCAGCTACGACCCATCCCAGCTGACCATCGACGACGCGGGCGGCCTGGCGTTCGCCAAGGCGCTGGAGTCGTGGAGCAAGAAGAAGCTGCTCTCCGCCGACCTGACGCTGGACATCGCCAAGGAAGCGTTCAACACCGGCAAGTCGCCCTACATGATCACCGGGCCGTGGAGCACGGAGGACGCCCAGAAGGCGGGCATCGACCTGGCGATCGACCCGATCCCGTCCGCGGGTGGCAAGCCGGCCGCGCCGTTCGTCGGCGTGCAGGGCTTCATGATCTCCGCGAACGCGAAGAACAAGCTCGTCGCCAACGACTTCGTGGTCAACTACCTCGGCACCCCCGAGGTCATGAAGGAGCTGTACGACACCGGCAAGCGCCCCCCGGCCATGATCTCGGTGTACGACCAGGTGAAGAGCGACCCGATCATCGCCGGTTTCGGGGCCGCCGGCGACATCGGCCAGCCGCTCCCCAGCATCCCGGCCATGGACGCGGTCTGGACCGAGTACGGCCACGCCGAGCGCGACATCCTGCTCGGCAAGGGCGACCCGGAGAAGCTGATGAAGCAGGCCGCGGAGAAGATCCGCGCGAAGATCGGCTGATCTTGTGGGATTGACCACCAAGGGCGGTGAGCGCGTCGGCGCTCACCGCCCGCGTCTGGCCGAGGGCGGGTCCACCTCCACCGCGGCGCTGATCGGCAAGATCGCGCTGCTCGGCGCCATCAACGCCCTGGCCGTCTACGGCCTGCTGACGGCCTTCGCCGTCGGCGACTGGGGAATCTTCGGCTTCGTCGCGATCGCCACCGTGGTCGCCGACTACGTGTACTTCAGCAAGCGGGTCGAGGCGGGCAAGTACCTGGTGCCAGGCCTGCTGTTCCTACTGGTCTTCCAGGTCTACATCGTCGTCCACACCGCGGCGGCGGCGTTCACCAACGTGGGCGACGGCCACAACCTGGAGAAACCGCGCGCGCTTGAGCACATTCTCGCGGTTTCGGAGAAGCGTGTTCCGGACAGCCCGCTCTACAAGGTCGCGGTGGTCACCGGGAGCGATGGCACGCTGGAGCTGCTCGCCACCGACCCGGCCGGCCAGGTCACCGTGGGCGGTGAGCCGGTGACCGAGGGGATCACGCGGGATTCCTCCGGTAAGGCCACGGCGGTGGAGGGGTATCGCACGCTGGAGTTGCGTGACCTGACCACGCGCCAGGAGGAGGTGCTGGATCTGCGGGTGCCGCTCGGCGCGCAGGGCGCGTTGCGTACCCAGGACGGGGTCACCGGGTTCCTGGCCCGGCCGACGCTGCGGCATGATCCTGCCGCCGACACGCTGACCGATGTGGAGAGCGGCAAGGTCTACACGGCTTCCCATTCGGGGTATTACGAGGCCGCCGACGGGAGCACCCTCACGCCGGGCTGGACGGAGAACGTCGGGTTCGACAACTTCGCGCGGGTGCTGACCGACACGCGGTTGCGCGGGCCGTTCGTCTCGGTGTTCATCTGGACGTTCGTGTTCGCGGCGCTGTCGGTGCTGTTCAACTTCGCGATCGGGTTGCTGCTGGCGCTGGCGTTGAACAAGACCGGGATGAAGGGGCGCAATCTTTATCGGTCGTTGCTGGTGTTGCCGTATGCGGTGCCGTCGTTCCTGAGCGCGCTGGTGTGGACGGGCATGCTCAATCAGACGTTCGGGTTTGTGAACCAGACGTTGCTCGGTGGGGCCGACGTGCCCTGGCTGAATGATCCGTGGCTGGCCAAGGGCAGCGTGTTGCTGGTCAATCTGTGGCTGGGGTTCCCGTACATGTTCCTGATCTGCACTGGGGCGTTGCAGGCGATTCCAGCCGAGCTCAACGAGGCGGCGAAGATCGACGGCGCGAGTGCGTGGCAGCATTTCCGGCGGGTCACGTTGCCGTTGTTGCTGGTGTCGACGGCGCCGTTGCTGGTGGCCGCGTTCGCGTTCAACTTCAACAACTTCACGGTGATCTACTTCGTCACCGGGGGTGGGCCCAACCTGCCGGAGGCGCCGATCACGCTGGGCAGCACGGATCTGCTGATCTCGATGGTGTACAAGATCGCGTTTGGCGGGGCCGGGCGGGAGTGGGGGTTCGCCTCCGCGATGTCCGCGATGATCTTCGTTATCGTGGCGGGTATCTCGGCCTTCGGGCTGCGGCGGACGCGCTCGCTTGAGGAGACGTACTCATGAGGCGCTGGCTGGCCGACACCGGATGGCGGCATCTGGTCGGGTTCTTCATGCTGGCGTTCGCGCTGTTTCCGCTGGTCTTCGTGATCAGCGCGTCGCTCAATCCGCGCGGGACCCTGACCGCTTCGGCGACGTTGTTCGATGGGGCGTCGCTGGACAACTACCTCAAGTTGTTCACCTCGCCGACTTTGCCGTATACGCGGTGGTTCGCCAACACCATGATCATCGCGGGGGCGACGGCGGTGCTGACCGTGCTGCTCGCGGCCAGCGCGGCCTATGCCTTCTCCCGGTTCCGGTTCCGGGGGCGGCGGCTCGGATTGCTGGGACTGCTGCTCGTGCAGATGTTTCCGCAGGTGCTCGGGGCGGTCGCGATCTTCCTGCTGATGGCGCGGATCAAGGGCGTTTTCCCTGGTATCGGGCTGGGCACCCAGTGGGGGCTGGTCATGGTCTACCTGGGTGGGGCGATGGGGGTGAACACCTTCCTGATCAAGGGGTTCTTCGACTCCATTCCTCGCGAGCTGGACGACGCCGCCAAGGTGGACGGCGCAAGCCACGCGCGGGTGTTCTTCACCATCATCCTGCGGCTTGGCGCGCCCGTGCTCGCCGTCATCGGGCTGCTGGCGTTCATCAACACCGTCAACGAGTTCCTGGTCGCGAGCGTGATCCTGCAGTCGCCGTCGGAGCACACGCTCGCCGTCGGCCTCTACACGTTGATCTCCGAACGACTCTCCGCCAACTGGGGCGTCTTCGCCGCCGGGGCGCTCATCGGGGCGATCCCCAGCGTGCTGCTCTTCCGTTTCCTGCAGCGTTATATCGTTTCCGGTCTTCTCAGGGGGTCTGTAAAGGGATGAAAGTCGCGCTCGTGCCGCACCATGATGGTTCGGCCCTGCACGTGCCGGAACAACGTCCTTCACTCGGCGACATCGTTCCTGTCTATGTACGCCTTCCGCACGACTATCCGGTCGAAGCCGTCTATGCGCGCTCGGTTTACGACGGCGAACCGCGGTACGCGCAGGCGGTCGTCGATCACCAGGACGCGCTGGAGGTCTGGTGGCGGGCCGACCTGCTGGTGCACAACCCGGACACGCGTTACCGGTTTCTGCTGGATCGGGGGGATGGCGGGCACATCTGGCTGCACGCGGGTGGGCTGAGTGACCATGACCCGACCGATGCCACCGATTTCCGGTTGACCACGTTCGGCGGCCCGCCCGCCTGGGTGGACGATGCGGTGATTTATCAGATATTTCCGGATCGGTTTGCTCGGTCGGGGCAGGTGGATCTGCCCGCGCCCGAGTGGGCGTTGCCCGCGCAGTGGAACGACAAGGTCATCGACCGGGGGCCGCAGGCGGGGATCCAGTTCTATGGCGGCGACCTCTACGGGATCGCGGACCGGCTGGACTATCTGGTCAAGCTGGGAGTGGACGTCGTCTATCTGACGCCGTTCTTTCCGGCCGCGTCCAACCATCGGTACAACGCGACCTCGTTCGACCAGGTGGATCCGCATCTGGGTGGGGACGCCGCGCTGGCCGCGCTCACGGCCGCCGCGCATCAGCGGGGGATGCGGGTCATCGGGGACCTGACCACGAACCACTCCGGCGACACGCACGAGTGGTTCCGGCGGGCGATGACCGATCCGTCCTCGCCGGAGGCGTCGTACTACTACCTGACCGGCGACGGCGGGTACGTCTCCTGGTTCGACGTGCCTTCGCTGCCGAAGCTCAACTGGAGTTCGCCGGAATTGCGGGAGCGCATTCTGGCGGTGGCTTCGCGGTGGCTGCGGCAGCCGTACGGGCTGGACGGGTGGCGGATCGACGTCGCCAACATGACCGGGCGGCAGGGCGCGGAAGATCACTACCACGAGGCCGCGCGGGCGTTGCGCGGGGTCGTCGATGGGGAGAAGTTCCTGTTCGCGGAGCATTTTCACGATTACACGGCTGATCTGCCCGGTGACGGCTGGCAGGGCGTCATGAATTACGCCGGTTTCGCCAAGCCGGTGTGGTCATGGCTGACGCCGTACCAGCGGGGGCCGATCATCCCCGGCATCCCGCTGCCGCTGCGGGCGCTGCCCGGCGAGCGGACCGCGCGGACGATGCGCGCGTTCGCGGCCGGCGTGCCGTGGTCGGCCACCAACGCCAACGTCACCCTGCTCAGCTCGCATGACAGCCCGCGCATCCGCACCTTCCTCGGCACCGCCGAGCGCGTGGCCGTCGCCGCCGGGTTGCTGTTCACCTATCCCGGTACGCCCATGATGTTCATGGGCGACGAAATCGGCATCGAAGGCGCCAACGGCGAAGACGCCCGCGTCCCGATGCCCTGGGACGACCCCGTACGTTTCGCCGAACCGACCTACGACGTCTACCGCGAACTGATCGCCCTCCGCCGAGCCCACCCCGCCCTCCGCAACGGCGGCCTCCGCTGGCTCCATGCAGGCCCAGACGTCCTCCTCTACCTACGCGAATCCCCCGAGGAACGCCTCCTCATCCTGGCCTCCCGCGCCCCCCACACCCCACTCCAGCTACCCGCCGCTCTCGTCCGCGACATCCCCCACAACGTCTACGGCGGAGCCCACGCCACCCTGACCGACGAAACCCTCACCCTCCCCGCCGACGGCCCAACCTTCCAGGTCTGGTCCCTCTAACCCCCGGCCCGGATCCGGCACGCCTTCCTGCAGCAAGCCGATCCGGACCGGGACACCACCCGCGGCCCGCCCGGCCCCACCCCGGGCGGGCCGCTTCCATGCGGCGGGAAGTCTTGCCGCGCTGAAGATCAACAGTTGACGATCATGGGGGTATATCGGGTGCGCTGACAGCCACCGATCCGGGGAGCTCGATTTTCCAATGCAGGCGACCACCCTCACCCGACGCCGCATGATGTTCCTCGGCGCGACCTCCGGGCTCGGTCTGGCGACCCTCGGCCGCTGGCCCGCGCACGCCGCGGCCCCCTGGCCCACCCAGCGAGGGGACGAGCACTCAGATCGTTTCATCGGCGAGATGCTCCACGTCGGCGACCCGCTCGCCGACGCGGTGGTGGCCGAACTCGTGCTGCTCGGCTCGGACGGCAAGAAACTCCTCCAGAGCGGCATCGCGCAGGGTCTGAAATCCCTCGTCGACCCGCCGCCCGCGCTCGCCGCGTTCCTCCGGGCCAACGAGACGATTCCCCCGTGGGTCACCCCCTCGACGTACACGGGTGGATCCCGGACATTCATGTCCATCCCGCTGCCTGCGCACGCGCTCACCCTGGCGCTAGGCGCCCTGACCCACACCTACAGCTCGCCCGCCATCGCCGCCGTCCTGATCGGCACCGGCGAGCTCATCAACAGCACCCAGCGCCGCCTCCTGGAGACCACCGACTGGCTGCTTCGCTGTATGCAGCCCGGTGCGCTTCGCGTCGGAGGTCGTGGCTACGTCGCCACCCTGCAGGTGCGCATGCTGCACGCCCAAGCCCGCGCCAGAACCCTCGCCAACGGCTGGAACGTCGCCGCCTTCGGCACGCCCATCAGCCAGGTCGACCTGGCCCGCACCTGGCTCGACTTCCTGCCCATCTCGTACGGCTGCCTCTCCCGCCTCGGCTACGACCTGACTTCCAGCGAAATTTCCGACCTCTACCGGACGTGGTGGTACATCGCCCACCTGCTCGGCATCGACCCCCGCTTCTACCGGCGGATCACCGACCACACCACCGCCCGCCAACTCCTCACCGTCGTCGATGCCACCAACCAGCCCCCCGACGCCAACTCCCGCGCCCTCGTCACCGAATCCGTCCGCGCCACCTCCGGCCTCTTCTCCCTGGCCACCGTGCTCCCACCCATCAGCACAGAAACCGTCAACGCCACCTTCCGCCACATCAACGGCGACCCCATCGCCGACCTGTACGCCATCCGCCGCACCCCCGCCCAGGCCCTCATCCCCCCAACCGCCCTGGCCACCCGCAACACCCGAACCCTGGCCCGCGCCATCCCCCTCACCTGGAACACCCAGATCAAATTCAACGAAAGCCTCACCGAAACCTTCCTCAACCTCCTCCCCACCTCCGCTTACGCAAGCGGCGGCTACGCCCACAAATAGATCAGCGCGAATCGTATCGAATCAGTCACATCTCTTCCGGGTAAGCAGCCCGGGACCCCATCCGGCGTCTACATTAACTGCGTGTCACGGGGGCTGATTCAGCCTGGGTCAGTTTGAATCAGCGCGCATGGTAATGGGGAGACAGCGACGTGGCCGATGTGTCGGAAGGCGAGGGGAGCGATTCTCGCGCGCGCCGCTTGCGGCTCGCGGCCACGTTGCGCCGCCTGCGGGACCTGTCCGGCCTGTCCGGTCGTGAGCTCGCCCACCGGGTCCAGATCAGCCAGTCCAAGGTGTCGCGGATCGAATCGGGAGTGACGATGCCCTCCCTGCCGGAAGTCCAGCGCTGGGCGGAGGCCGTCGACGCGCCCCTGGACACCCGCGAACGGCTGGCCGACCTGACCCAGGCCGCCGTCTACGAAAGCCACGCCTGGCGTACCGCGCTCCAGGGCAAGCCGCATCTGCAGGACGACTTCCAGGAGCGGGAGTCCGCCGTCCGCCTGGTGCGCAACTTCCAGTGCGCGGTCATCCCCGGGTTGCTCCAGACGGCGGCGTACGCGCGCGCGGTGTTCGCGATGTCGGTCTTGCCGTACGAGAAGGAGGACCTGGCCGCCGCGACGGCGAGCCGCCTGTTCCGGCAGGAGGCCCTCTACGAGGGCGACCGGCGCTTCGAGTTCCTGATCACCGAGGCGGCGCTGCGCTGGCGGCCGGGCTCGCCGGCCCAGCTGCTCGCGCAGTGGGACCGCCTCGCGTCCGTGAGCACGCTGGACAACGTCTCCATCGGGCTGATCCCGCATGACCGCCGACCGACCGTCCTGCCGCTGCACGGCTTCGTCATCTACGGTCCGGTGTACGGCGGCGACGACGACACCGCGGAAACCTTCGTGGAGGTGGAGACCAACCACGCCAGGCTCACCATCCCCGACTTCGATATCACGCTGTACGAGAAGCAATGGTCGCTGCTCACCGAGATGGCGATCTTTGACGATGCCGCACGAGAGTTCCTCACCGAACTCGCCACCGAGGTACGCACCGAGATGAGCTAGCCATGCTCGGGCCAGCCCCGCCCCCACGAGAAGGGCCGCGACCCCTTGGCCGCGGCCCCCGTTCTCGCCCCTCAGGCGAAGGTTCCCTCGCGGACCTCGAACTGCCCGTTCCGCACCCCCGCGCAGAACGCCCGCCACTCGCCGGGCGTGAAGTAGAGGACGGCCCCGTGCGGATTCTTCGAATCGCGAACCGCGATCGTGTTCAGCACCGCGACCTCCACACACTCCCCGACGGACCCGCTGAAGGTGCTCTTGCGCCAGCTCTTGCTCTCCATGATGTTCCCCTTCCACGGCCGGTCCTTCCGGCCGTGGCACCAGCATCGACGCCGTGGTTAGCCGAAAGGCTCGCGGAAACCTCGCCTTGGATGGTGGATTCGTATGACAGACCTCAACAAAAGTCCCCTGCTTGACGTTTCGCTCCTCGGACGGGTCAAGGTTCACGTCCGCGGCGAACCGGTTGACCTGCCCCCCAAGTCCCAGCTGCTGCTGGCGTCCCTGATCGAGCTCCGGGGTGGCGCGCTGTCCGCCGCGCAGCTGACGGAACGGCTCGGCGAGGAAGGCCGAAGGAAGGGGCAGGCCGAACCGGACAATCCGATCAGCCTGTTCTACAGCCACATGGACAAGCTGCGCACGAAGCTGCGCGTCGCGCATCCGGATGCGGGGGCTCTGATCCCGGACAACCACAAGCGGGAGGGGTATCGCCTGCTGGTCGGCCCCGAGGTGGCGGTCGACGCCTACCGGTTCGAGGATCTGGTGAAACTCGCCCAGGCCGCCACGGACAAGGGCGAGTTCGTCCGGATCGCCGAGCAAGCCCTGCGGCAGTGGGGCGAGATCCCCCAAGGGCTGCGCGGGGGTGAACCGCTGGCGGGACTGAACGGTCTGTGGGCAGCCGGGTACCGAGGCTCGCTCCAGCAGAGCTACCAGAACACCCTGATCGCCTGGCTGGAGGCCCGGACCGAGATGGGCCACCACGTGGAGCTGCTGCCCGCGCTCACCCAGCTTTCCAGCGAACCGGTGCCGAACGAGATCGTCACCGGCCTGTACATGCTCTCGCTCAGCCGGGCCGGTGGCGCCGGTGACGCGATCCGCGCGTTCGAGCAGATCGAGGACCGCCTGACCGACCTCGGCCTGGTCGCCGCGCCCGAACTCCATCGCCTCAACCGTCAGCTCAAGGCCCAAGGCGCCACCATCACCCTGGTCGATCAGTCAAAGGAGCGTTCCATGACCGAAAACGAATCCGAACAGCCTGCCGAGACGATCCAGCCGAAGATCGAGAAAGTGGACGTGCTCGCCACCGGGGAGCACGGCACCGCCATCAGGAACCAGTGGAACGTGCCCGGAACACACGCGCGGATCAACTACAGCGAAGGCTCCATGGAGGTCACCGAGACGCAGGCGGACGAGCAGTGAACGAGATCGACCCGCCCCCGAAGGAGCCGGACTCCGATGAGCCGGGGTCCGATAAGCCGGACTCCGATGAGCCGCCGCGGCTTCAGGCGGAGAAGGGCGAACCCGCGCGGCCGCACGAGCAACTGGCGGAGGAGATCCGCGAGCGCCTGCTTCGCCTGGAAGGCCTGTCCCGGCTCTATCCGGAATCCGTCGGAGCGGCGGCCTTCGGCGACGGCACCGCGATCAAGAACCAGTTCAACGTGCCCCAGGGTGGGCGGATCTATCACGCGGACGGCGACATCACCATCGGCTCGCCCGGCTACGAGCAGCGACCCGAGCCGATCCCGCTGACCGAGGACGAGCTCGCCCGCCTCGACCCGGAATACCTCGTCGTCACCGAAACCCTCACCACCCTGGCCGAGGCCATGCAACCCGGCCGGGTCCACGGGCTGGCCGGGCCGCTGGGCTCGGGCCGCACCACGCTCGCCCTGGCCGCGCTCGCCCGATTCGGAACCCGGCCCCGCGTCGTCACCCTGCCCGGCGTCACCGACCCCCGGCGGCTCCGCCTCGCCGACGTGAAAACCGAGACCGGCTACCTGATCGACGCCAGCGACGCCGACTGGACCAGGAGCAAGAACCAGGCGGTCTTCCAGCACCTGACCCACCTGGCCACCCAGGCCAAGTCCGCCTTCGTGGTGCTCCTGAGCGAGCGCGCCCACCTCACCCCCGACCAGCGCTCGACCTACGTGGTGAGCCACGTCCCGCCCCACGCGATCCGCGTGTTCGAGCGCTGCCTGGCGTACGGGCTGCGCGACCAGAGCCGCTTCGAGGCCGACAGGCAGGCCAGGCGGCTGGCCGAGCACCAGCGCATCCGGGAGGAGCTCGACAGCGATACCCGGCCGCGGGAGGCGTACGCGCTGGCCATGTCGGTCCTGAATCGGCTGCGCCAGGGCCGGGACCTGGACGAGGTGATCAACGAGGTCTGCGACGAGCGGCCGTCCCGGCTGCGCGAGCGCGCCCAGAGCCTGCTCGCCCCCGGCCCGGCCGCGTCGGCGACGCAGGCCAAGGAGTCCATCTACCGCCGGAGTTTCGTGCTGGCCCTCGCCGTGCTGGACGGCAAGTCCATGGTCACGATCACCTCGGCCGCGCTCCGGCTGGCCGAGAAGGTGGACGTCGAGCGGGAAGGGGCTCCGTCCGCGGAATCCACCTGGTCACCGTTCGACGAGACCCTGTCCGGCTGGCTCGAGTACGCCCACGCCGAGGACGACCACCAGGACGAGGGCACCGAGCGCCGCATCCGGCTGCGGGTGCCCGCGCTGATCCCGATGATCCTCGACGTGGCCTGGCACAACCATCCGACCTTGCGCGAGCCGCTCACCGACTGGCTGTCCGACCTCACCGAGGACGAGGACACCCAGGTCAGGATCGCGGCCGCGCAGGCCATCGGCAAGCTCGCCGGCTACGACTACACGGCGATCGACGAGGAGTTCATCCAGCCGTGGGTGCGCGCTTACCGCGTGGCCGGTCACCGGCTGGCCGCGTGGGCGCTGGAGGCCGCCGCCCAGGAGGCCAGGTTCGCCCCCCGGGTGCGGAAGCGGCTGCAAGTGTGGGCTCGTGGCACCCTGCCGCAGCGGTCGGTGGCCGTGCGCGCCTACGCCACCTCGCTCGGGCTCCTGGACATCGGCGACACGCTGTCCGGCCTGCGCGGAATCGCCGCCACCGCCCGCGCCGACCTGCGCACCGAGGCCGCCCGCGCGATGGCGGAACTCTCGCTCGGCGGGGCGCACCGCGAGATCGTCCGGGAACTGGCCGACTGGGCCAGGGCCGGGAACACCGGCCTGCGCACGGCCGCCGTCGAGGCCATGCTCCGCCTGGCCGTGGCCACCCGCGACCATGAGCCGCACCGGCCGCTGCTCCTCGGCATGCTCGTCGAGGGCGAGGCCCGGGTGCGCGCCGAGATCGCGCAGCTGTGGCGCAACGCGCTCGCCGACCAGGGCGGCCGGGCCTGGCCCGCCTTCAGCGCGTGGGCGCGGCACGCCGACACCGATCCGGGACTGGCTCCGCTCCTGGGCGACTTCGTCGCCGGACTCGGCGCCGACCCGCGGTTGCGCCGGGCGCTGCGCTTCTACCTCAGCTGGTGGCGGGACCGGGTGATCTCCACGGCCACCGCGAACACCTTCCTCGCCTACCTCGATCGGAGAAGTCCCTGATGTCCATGACACGCCCTGAAAGGACGGGATGGACCAGCGTCATCCGATCCTGGTTCCGGTCCACCCCCATTCTGGAATCGACCTCCACCCACGTGATCGATCCGCCGTTCGCCTTCGAGACGCCCGCGTTCAACGACAGCTTCCACTTCCCGGTGACGGTCCGGCTCCAGTGGCGCGCGACCGGCAACTGCCCGGCCGGCACGCTGTCCAGCGAGGTCAACCTCTGCCGCGAGCGGTTCCGCTACTTCGTGGAGGACACCATCCGCTTCTACGCCCGCAGGTTCGAGCCGCATCGGGCGGCGGACGCGGAGGCCCTGGTCAACGAGAAGCTGAGGGGCGTCCGGGTCGTCGACCACGGGGTCCAGCTGGAGTGCACCGCGGTGATCCGGCTCCTGCCGCCGCTGCCGGTGGTCCAGCAGCAGCAACAGTTCCTGCACCAGCGGCTGGAACGCGAGGCCGAGCATGAGGCGACCAAGCGGCAGATCGAGGCGATGACCGACCTGCGCCGGCGCTGGCGGGAGTTCCTGTCCGAGGGCCTGGACGACTGGATCACCCCGCACGCGGTCCGCCTCGCCGAGACCCCGACCGGGATCGCCGACGTGACCGACACCATGCTCGGCGAGCGGCGCAGCGAGGCCGAGGCGTTCCTCGGCATGGTCAAGCGGGTGGTCGACGCGCAGCAGGCCGCCAACGTCTTCGACTTCGTCGCGAGCAGCGAGACAGTCATGCGCAACACGCTGAAGATGATGGGACTCCCCGTGCCCGATCTTGTTCCCGGGTCGGTGTTCAGCGACCCGGACGATGCCAGTTAGGAGGATGTTGTGGCGATTGCACAAACCACCGGCTGGCTGTGCGGGCAGTGTGGCAACGACGCGGGCGAGCAGACCACCTGCCCCCACTGCGACGCGGTGCTGCTCGCGGCCGAGTTGCCCGTGTTGCGGCGGCGGATTGCCCCGGCCGTTCCCTTCCTGGCGGTTCTCACGCTGATGGGAGTCCTCGTCGCCGTGATCTTGCTGAACGGCGACGAGACCCCCGTCACGACCGGTTCGCTGGCGAGCGAGATCAGCGAGACTCCCGTGCCGCCGTCGTCGCCGTCGCCTTCGTCGATGTCACCCACTCCGCCGGACTTGTCCGTTGAGCAGGCCACGGCGATCGACGACCTGCTCACCAACAGCCAGGCCAGCCGGCTGGATCTGGGTGCGGCGATCGCCGGGGTGACCAGGTGCCAGTCCAGCGCGATCGACGTCATCTCCGACATCACCGAGGCGCGCCGTGCCCAGCTGGAGTCGGCCCTGGACCTGCGGGTCGATTTCCTGTCCGAAGGCACGGCGCTCAAGGGGCATCTCGTCAGCGCGCTCGACTCCTCGTACAAGGCCGATGCCGCCTACCAGGCGGCGGCTGAGGAATTCCTCGCCGCCGGGTGTTCGGGCAGTCCCGCCTTCGGCGCAGGCAACTGGAACTCCGAGCGGGCAACCACGCACAAGACGCGATTCGTGGCGATCTGGAATCCGATCGCGTCAGGCTTCGGCCTGCCCACCCGGAAGGTGGGCGAGATCTGAGCCTTACGGCTTGAGCATGATCTTGATGGCTCCGTCCTGCTTCTTCTGGAACATCTCGTAGGCGTGCGGGGCCTGGTCCAGGGGCAGCTGATGGGTGGTGAAGTCCATCACGCCCAGCGGGTCGGTCTCGTCGTTGACGAGCGGGAGCAGGGCGTCGGTCCAGCGCCGGACGTGGGCCTGGCCCATCCGTACGGTGATGCCCTTGTCGAACATCCGGAGCATGGGCAGCGGGTCGGCGGTGCCGGCGTACAGGCCGGAGATGGACAGGGTGCCGCCGCGGCGGACGATGTCGATGCCCATGGTGAGGGCGGCGAGGCGGTCGATGCCCGCGTTGGTCATCAGGGTGGCGGCGAGCTTGTCCGGGAGCAGGCCGGTGATCGTCTGGGCGAACTTGGCGGCCGGCGAGCCGTGGGCTTCCATGCCGACGGCGTCGATGACGGCGTCGGTGCCCCGGCCGCCGGTGAACTCGCGCACGGCGTCGGCGACATGGTGGGTCTCGCTGGCGTCGATCATCTCGGCGCCATGGCGGCGGGCCATGGCCAGGCGTTCCATCACGCCGTCCACGGCGATGACGCGGTAGCCGAGGTGGCGGGCGATCCTGGCCGACATCTGGCCGATCGGGCCGAGGCCGAGGACGGTGACGCTGCCGCCGTCCGGGATGTTGGCGTACTGCACCGCCTGCCAGGCGGTGGGCAGGACGTCGGAGAGGTAGAGGTAACGCTCGTCGGGAGGGCCGTCGGGCACCTTGATCGGGCCGAACTGGGCCTGCGGGACGCGCAGATATTCGGCCTGGCCGCCGGGGACCTGGCCGTAGAGCTTGGTGTAGCCGAACAGGGCGGCGCCGGTGCCGTACTCGGGGCTCGCGGTGGTCTCGCACTGGGCGTACAGGCGGTTGTCGCACATCACGCAGTGCCCGCACGAGATGTTGAACGGGATGACCACCCGGTCGCCGGGCCTGAGGTTGGTGACCTCGGAGCCGACCTCTTCCACGATGCCCATGGCCTCGTGGCCGAGGATGTCGCCTTCGGCCAGGAACGGGCCGAGCACCTCGTAGAGGTGCAGGTCGGAGCCGCAGATCCCGGTTGAGGTGATCTTGATGACCGCGTCGTTGGGTTCCTTGATCGCCGGGTCCGGGACTTCGTCGACGCGGACGTCGCGCTTTCCGTGCCAGGTGAGAGCCTTCACGTCTCCTCCTCGGGTAGCTCTGATGTGCTCAGGACTTGCCCATCGCGGCCCGGATGGCGTCTCGGGTGCGGTCCATGATCGCGGTCGGCGGGCCAAACAGCACGTTCTTGGTGGCGGACTCGACGCCCGGGTGAGGGCGGGTCGGGGCCAGGGCCTCGGCGGCCTTCACGCCCGCGGTCATCGCGCGCAGCTGCGGGCCGCTGGCCTTCTCGCGCAGCTTGGCGAACTCGAACTTCTCCTCGGCTTCGGCGTGGGCGAGCACGTCGGTGCGGAGCTCGTCGAAGTATTTGAGGAAGTCGGGGTGGTCGGTGCCCATGTCGTCGAGGCGGCTCAGCAGCTCCTTCGCCGAGTTCTCCTCCTGGAGCCGCTGGTCCACCACCTTGTCGCCGCCGACGATGGCTTTGCGGGCGTACGGGTGGACGAGTTCCTCCTCGGCGGTTTCGTGGATGGCGAGCAGGCGGACGAGATGGTGGAAGACATCCTGCTGGCCGGGGCCCTTGGTGGTGACGACTTCCTCGAACAGCTCCCGGATCTCGTCGTGCTGGCGCATGAGGAACGTGATGACGTCCATGTCTGTGTCCTTCATGACCCTTCTTCCTAATTCGCTACTTTCGCTGCTTTCGCGTTATTTGCGGTTAAGGGTCACGCATGCCCAGGTATGTCGGGTCGAACCGGGTGGGCACGCTCCCACGCCCGAATTGGGTACGCGTTTGGGGAAGTTTGGGGGAGAGCGCAACGTCCGGTGGGTGTGGCTTGGGGATCAACTAGAGGTCGCGACGAGCTTGGCCAGGTCGAGGTCGTCGCCGCTGATCTCGGCCAGCCAGGGGTCGTGGATGTAGTCGAACGTGCCGGTGTCGGTGTCGAGCAGGGCGATGCTGCCGGGGGCGACCTGTTGCTGGGGGTTGACCGGGTTGGGGTCCCAACGGGTGATCTTGGGTGGGACCAGTTGGGCTAGGGCGTACGAGATGGTCCGGCCGTAGTGGCGGTGGCCGTTCTCGTGGTGGTAGTGGCCGCTGACGTGCAGGCGGGGTTGTAAATGCTCGATGAGTTTGGTCAGTTTCGCGGATCCCTGGACATGGCCGTGGACGTTGCGCGACATGCCGTATGGGCCTTCGTGGGTGATCAGGATGTCCACGCTGCCCGGTTCGGCGGTGAGGAAGTGCGCGTAGGCGTCGGGGTCGAAGTCCATCTTGCCGGGCATGTCGACCATGCCGAGGAAGCCGACCCGCTGACCAGCGAGGTCCAGGATCTGGCCGCAGGCGACATGGTGGTAGGCGGCGAGCGGATCCACGGGGGTCACGTCGGTGGCGGACGCCTGGTGCAGGGTGGCGAGCCACTCGTGGTCTTCGTGGTTGCCGCTCACGAACAGGAATGGCGGGAGTCCCGCGAGCGCGAGCCGTACTCCCTCGGCGAGGTGGGGTGAGGGGTCGAGCAGGCGGAAGAAATCGCCCTGGGCCGGGGAGTTCGCGCCGAAGCGGCGGCTGGGTTCGTCCCAGCGTTCGGGCGAGGGGAACGCGCCCAGGTCGCCGACCTGGATCAACGCGTCGAGGGTGATTCCCCGCCGGTTCTGGAGCATGACCGCCGCGCCCAGCGCGTGCAGCACATAGCCATGGACATCACCAAAGAATGCGACCTTCATCGCATGTCCTCCAACGGTCGAGGACCCGGCGACGCAGGAGTGGCGCAACGATACGGCGTCAGCCACCGGTTCACGCCCGGTGACTCACGTCCAACCGCTCCACCGCTCCTCGGCGGCCAGGCCTGATCTTCTTGACACTTTCGATCAGTCTACGCCTTGATGTACGGACGAGAAATTCCGCGCCAATCGGAGGTGAATTAACGGGTAATGGAGGATTCGGTGACTGACTGTCGCGGGATGGTCGGCGCGTATTATTGGGTGGCCGATCGAGCGGTTTATTGAAGAGGTGGCTCTTGCCCAGTGCCGAACCCCGTGACCTGGGTGACTATCGGCTGACCAGCCGGATCGGGAGCGGCGGGCAGGGCGAAGTCCATCGGGCCACCGCGCCGTCGGGGGCCGAGGTCGCGGTCAAGATATTGCATGCGACGCTTTCCGAGGACGACGGCGCGCGCCGCCGATTCTTCCGGGAAGTGGAACTCGCGCGGCGGGTGGCACCTTTCTGCACGGCGCGGGTCCTGGATGTGGGCGTCCATGACAATCAGCCGTACATTGTCAGCGAATTCGTGCCCGGGGCGTCATTGCATCATGTCGTACGGCAGGAGGGGCCGCGCACGGGCGGAGGGCTTGAGCGGCTTGCCGTGGCCACCGCGACCGCGCTGGCCGCTATTCATCGGGCCGGGGTCGTGCATCGGGACTTCAAGCCGAGCAATGTCATCATGGGCCCGGAAGGGCCGGTGGTCATCGACTTCGGCATCTCTCGGGCGCTTGACCACACGGTCACGCATACGGGGTCAATGGGGACGCCCGGCTACATGGCGCCCGAACAGGTCGCGTCCGGCGAGGTGGGTCCGGCCGCCGACGTCTTCAGCTGGGGCGCCACGATGGTGTACGCGGCGAGCGGCCGTCCGGCCTTCCAGGGCGACTCGGTCCCGGTGGTCCTGCACGCCCTCCTGTACGGCACCCCAGACACCTCCGGCGTCCCCGACAGCCTGCGCCCATTGATCACGAAATGTCTGGATAAATCCCCCGAGAACCGGCCTACGGCGGCCGACCTCGTCAGAACTTTGACTGGCGACGACACTCCTGTCCCTTCCGCTGCGCCTCTCCCGAGCATCGCTCCGGTCGCGGGTGCTGCTTCTTTCCCGGGTGCCGCTCCGGCCGCGGGCACCGCACCTCTCGTCAGTGCCCCGTCCGATATTTCATCTTTTTCGACAGCGAACCTTCCCACGGATCGATCTTCCGCCACGGATCGGCCTTTCGCGGATCTCCCCGCTACGCGCCTTGCGTCCATGGATCCTGCGTCCACAGATCTCGCGTCTCCGTATTCGTCCGGGCAGCCCGCGAATGGCCTCCTGTACACCCAGCCGGTCCGCAAATCCCGGCGCACGCCGATCCTGCTCGTCTTGGGCAGCATTCTCGTGGCCGCCGCCGTGCTGATAGCCGTCACCCAGTGGCCGCGGAACAACACCCCCACAAACCAATCCCGCACCAGCACCACCCTCGAACCCTCCACATTCGGCACCCTCGTCGGAGACCCCATCCGCGTTCACACCGACGACGTCCGCTCGATCGCGATCGGCCAGCTCGACGGCCCCATCTCCGTGAGCGGCTCCGACGACAACACCGCCCGCGTCGTCGACCTGATCCAAGGAGTGGAACTCACCCCCACCCTCACCGGCCACACCAAATGGGTCCGCTCCGTCGCCATCGGCACCCTGAACAACGAACCGATCGCGCTCACTGGCAGCGACGACGGCACCGCCCTGGTCTGGAATCTCAACACCCGCCGGCGCACCGGCTCACCCATCGCCGGAAACCCCGGCGGCATCAAAGCCGTCGCCCTAGGCGACCTCGATGGCACCCCCATCGCCATCACCGCCGGAGTCGACAAAACCGCCCGAATCTGGAACCTCCGCACCCGCGAACAGATTGGCGCCCCCCTCACCGGCCACACCGACACCGTCTGGTCCGTCGCCCTGACCACGCTCAACAACACCCCGATCGCGGTCACCACCAGCGACGACAGCACGGTACGTCTCTGGGATCTCCGTACCAGCAAACAGATCGGCGCCCCCATAACCGGACATCAAGGATGGGTACGCTCCGTCGCCGTAGCCGACCTAGACGGCAAGCCCATCGCCCTCACCGGCGGCGAAGACAACACCGCCAGAATCTGGGACCTCACCACCCAAACCCAACTCGGCGCCCCCCTCACCGGCCACACGAGCTGGATCTGGTCCGTAGCCCTCACCAAAATCGGCGACAAACTCATCGCCCTCACCGGCAGCGAAGACAACACCGCCCGCGCCTGGGACCTCACCACCCGAAAGCTACTCGGCCCCCCACTAACCGGCCACACCGACTGCATCTGGTCCGTCACCTTCGCCGAACTCAACGGCAAACCCATCGCCGTCACCGGCAGCAAAGACGAAACAATCAGACTCTGGAACCTCGCCTAGAACACTTTCAGAATGCCGCTGCCGCCGCACTTGGCGCCGGTTACTTGAGACCGTCTCCGCGTCACGGCAAAACTGGACGTCCCAAATCTTTAGAGTGTGGTGGTTGAGGCACTTCCGCACCGTACATTAGCGTGGACAGGGCCCAGCCCAGACGGAGCGAAATTCAGGCTCACGATCCGGAAACCTAAAGTGTGGTCGGCAAGATTGGGACATGGCTCGACCTATTGAGCAAGTGGGCCCACGCCGCCGCATTGGGTTAGTCCTTCGTACAGGCGAGCTGGTGAGATTCATGTTGGAAACAACCAGCAAACTAAGACATGCAAAAAAGGCGGCTATAACGGCCGTTTTCGCCGCCACGATGGCATCGGTTCTGCCATGTGATGCGGCCTCGCTTGATCATGCGGTGATCGGGAATACCTCGGGTGCCGCAGGGGAGTTCTCCCCTACCTCGGATCGCTCCGCGAAGCGCATGACACCGGACTTCGAGCAGGCCATGGCGGTCGACGCCATGCTGACCGGCATGAGCCGCACGCGTTCTGAACTCGGCCCTGCGCTGGATCAGATACGGAGCTGTGGAGCGCCTCAGGCTGGGATGACAACTCTCAGCAATGTTGCGGAATCTCGGCGCAACCAACTCGACAGTGTCCGGACCCTTCAAGTAGATGCACTTCCCGGAGGGGTCCTCGTTCGATCTGCTTTGGAGGATGCGTTGACTATGTCACTCAATGCTGACGAAGCCTTTATCGAGTGGGCGCGACACCGATCAACCGACGGCTGCTCCGCGAGCCTGACAGAGGATTCCGCCTACCAAAGCGGCCTTTCCTTCTCCGAACATGCCACCCAGGCGAAACAGAGATTCGTGGACCTATGGAATCCAGTCGCCCAACAGTACGGTCTCTCGCAGCGGACAGCGGATGATATCTGACCATGAAGGAGGAATCGACATGCGTGACGTTCGCGCAACAATTGGCTGCGCCATAGTCGTCACTGCCGCGCTGTGGCCGGTCAGCAGTTCGGAGGCTTCAACCGACTCTACGTCGGCCAAGGTCATCACCTCGATGACGGCGGCTCCGGGCACCGATCCACCGTCGCCGTACCAAGAGGGCTACGCGGAAGGCACACGCAACGGCATGGCGGCCGCTGAGCAGGATGCTTGGCAACGTTGCCAGTTCGACGTGAACAAGGGGTACGCCCTGGCTTATGCGGATAAGGAGGGTGCTTGGTGGGTGGGATACAGAGCAGGCTACGGCTCTGGATACTCCCAGGGATACGAGACCTCTTCTAAGAAACACTGCGTCCCATGAGGTCGGCGTGGCGCTCGTAGGGACGGTGAAGATCCACGAACGCCGTCACGACAGAACCAACGATAGATCACCAAACAAGGCACGGTCTTAGTTAGTGGCCCCCGCAGCATGCTTGGACATCAAGAATCTCAAACGGCACCAGCCCTACCGTGCCATCCGGCAACAATCCCGGCGTCGTGGCGAGGGTCAGCACTCCGGCCTTTCGCTCCGGCCGCAGATATCCGCGCGTGTCCAGCACGACCTCCGGCGCGGCCGGGGACGGCGACGCCAGCACCGAGACCTGCTCGATGGCTGACCGCTCGACCAACTCGGCCACCGTCAGCACGCCACTGACTCCAGCGGATCCGGCGAAGACCACGGCTCGCCCGCCTCCGGCCTCGAACTCGGCCACCGCCTGCGACGCTCCCGCCGCCAGTTCTTCCGGCCCGGTACGCCGGTCGCCCCACGCAACGCCGTACTCCGCCAAATCGGGCTGGACATCAGGTTCCACGACGAGGGTGACCGCCACATGGGGGCGGCCGGTGCGCACGAAGTGCGTACAGGCCAGGGCCGGCGGGCCGAGCATCGTCACCAGGTCGTGGATCAGATGCTCGGCCGCCGCGACGTCGGGGGTGCCCGCGTCGATTCCCAGGATGGTCATCCGCGTGGACGCACCCAGAGCGGGTTGCTGTAGAACCACAGGTCAAGCCACGGATCGGCGTCGCCGAGCACGTCCATCTGGGGTCCGGCCGGGTCGACGCCCGCGCCGAGCAGGCCGACTGCGGAACGTTTGCCGTCCGTGCCGCGCACCCGAAGGTAGATCGGCCGATCGACCGGCCCGATCCCGTACACGAACCGGACGGATCCCTTCGCCCCCGCTGTGACCTCGAAGGACTTGACGACCTTCGTGCTCGGCGTGGTGAACACGTCGGGATCGGCGGCCGGTCCGGTGACGTCGCCCTGGATGACGTCCACCCGGGCCAGCACCGGCACGAACTGCGCCCAGTTCGGCTCGGCGGCCAGATCGATCTCGATGACCAGCTCGACCGGCGTGCCCTTGCGGACCACCAGCGTGTCGCCGAGGGTGATGCCCGAATCCCGGCTCCCGGCGACGCGGGCGCGCACGTTCAGGCCCCCGATGAGGTTGCCGTGGTCGACCCAGACCCGGCCCGCGCGCAGGCCGCGCATGACGGCGGCGTAAGAGAAGTCCTCGGCGCCGACGTTGGTGCGGCTGTAGAAGCCGGGCCAGAAGTCACCCGCGGTGACCTGCGTGGGCTGCCCGTAGACGGGGTCGTTGTAACGCCCGTTGGCCTCGAAGTCGCTGTTCGGGCCGCGCTGCGCGGTGTCCCCGTACACCTGGTGCGAGTCCGAGTTCGCGCTGATCCACCACGGTTTGCCCTCAGCGAGCAAGCTGTCCCAGAGTCCGCCGACGGTGGACGTCATCCAGTCGAAACCGCCGAACGTACGGTAGCTCTCGACCGGATACGCCGGGAATGAGGCCGCGCTCGGGCTGCCGCTGTAGAAGCCACGCCCGCTGCCCGGCCCGAGCGGCGCCTTGATCCCCGCGGCCTGGTGGCCGGGCGCGCCCTCGAAACCGACCGCAATCGACGGGTCCGAGTCCCGCCAGGCGCGGATCTCGTGCGGCGAGTCGACGCCCCGCCGCGCCGGGTGGTTGGCGAAGAACAGCGCGTCCGGAATACGCCGCCGCCGCACCTGCTCACCCAGGAACGCGATCCCCGCCACCGCCAGCGCCTCATTGGCCGGCGTGCTGTCGTTGGCGTTCTTGACCGAACCGTCGTAGGAGTTCTCGAACTCCTTCAGCACCGCGACCTCGTTGCGGCCCGGGTGCACGAAAACGGTGGCATGCTCAGCCGCCGGAATGTTCCACTCGAGCCCCTGAAAAATCAGCACATCCTCGTACGCCTCACGCGCCTGGACGATGTCCGGATTCACCTTCTCCACACCGATCCTGGCGTGCGCCGCGCCACCATGGTCGGTGATGACCATCCAGTCGAGCCCGTACGCGTTGGCGTGCCGCACGTGGTCGACCACGCGGTAGAGCGCGTCACTGCTGTGCTGGGTGTGAATGTGGTGATCGCCCGCCAGCCACTGGTACCCGTGCCGCGGCTCCCGCCCCGGATGCCGAGGCGTCGCAGCCGCGGCCGGACTCGCCACCGCCCCCGCCGCCATCGCCGCCGCACCGAGCAACCCCGCCCGCCGCATCAGCGACCGCCGGTTCAACTCACCCGGCTCCAGTTCCCGCTCCGGCACGGACAGGTCGCCCGCATGATCGTGATGGTGCTCGTGCTGCTCATGATGGTGGTGACTGTGGCCCATCGTCGCCTCCGTATCCGTCTGGTACGGAACAGACCATGGGCCACCCGTGAGAACACCCGGTGACACCGATCAATCCAACGAGTGAAGCGTCACCACCCGATCCACCCGATTCCCGGACCCCACCCCCCCCGGCTCCACAGCCGTGCACGACCTCGCGGCGATCCGATGCCGATCGGCTTGTGATCTTCTGTGGGTCACCGCCTCCGCGTCCATGCTGCTGGTCTAGCCGCGCTCGTGGGATGCGATTGCCCGGGGGCTGCCTGTAGGTGCGCCTCGTCGGTCCGGGACGGGGCCGAGAGTTGGTGGCCTTTCCCGGCATTGGCCACCGCAAGCCGGGCCGCGATCGCGGTGTCGATCTGATCGATCGCCTGCGCCAGGATCACGATCTCCGCCATCGCCGTCTCAACATCGCACGCCACCAGCGACCCATCGCCGTCGGCGGCGGCGATCAGCACGGCCTGGTGCACCAGTTTCCGCACCAACTCCCCTGACAGCCCCGGATCGGGGTGATCCTCACTCATCTGGGACACCTCCTGTCGTTAATCGGCTGGACAACCTCCGCCAGGATATAGCTCGCACGTTCGATTAGCGACTCGGTGTAGTCGTTCATGTGCGGATTGTCGGCAATGTGGTGTTGATTCCCTAATCAGGAGTGATTCGGCGCCGTCGCCGGTGGCCATTGGTTTCCCCAGGAGATGTCGCGGGCGTGGTGGTAGAGGTCGCGCTGGCGTTTGGAGACGATGGCGTCGGTCAGGCCGGGTTCGTCTGTGCACAGGCGCATGGAGACCATTCCCTTGCGTTGGGTGGGATGGCGTAGGACCCGGTTGGTCGCCCGGGGCCAGGGGTGGCGGGAGGCGGCGACATAGGAGAACTTCTCGTCTTCGAAGCTGAGGGTGCCTACCTTGATCTGCCGGTGCAGGGCGGTGCGGTTCAGCCGTACCGAGAAATGGCACCAGTCCCGGCCGCGGGGGATGGGGCAGGCGTGGTCATGCGGGCAGGGAGCCACCACCGACAGACCATGATTTATCAGCACATCGCGGGCGGCGAGGATCCTGCCGTATCCCGCCGGAGTGCCAGGCTCGATCAACACGACCATCTCAGCGTCCGCGGCCAACGACCCGACGACGCTCTCCTGCACAGCGGCGGGCAACTCACCCAGCACGTACGACATGGTGACCAGATCCGCCGCAGGTTTATCCACAGCCTTGTGGATAACTCCCCGCCTCCACTGACCTCTACGCACAGCCGAACTCTCCGACCGTTTCGCCAGCCATTCACCCATGGCGATCGCCTTGGGCGACTGCTCCAGAACCGTCACCTTCTCAAGCGACTCCCAGACCCGCGCCGCCGCCCACACCGAAGCCCCGGTCCCACCCCCGACATCCACATGGGTACGCGGCAAGAACCCCGGCGCCAACTCCGCCGTATGCCGCAAAGCCGCCGACACCGCCGCAAACGTCGCAGGCATCCGATACCCGGCATACGCCGCAACATCGATCTCCGAGTCGAGGATGACATCAGCGGGAGCAACCCCATCCCGATACTGCCTCATCAAATCCTGCACGGACCGCGCCATATCAGCGGGAGCGAATCTCCTGAGCGCGGCATCGAGGGCGTCGTCGAGATCGCCCGGCAGACTAGCCGTGACGGCCATAACGTAGTGCTCCAAGTTCCAGTCCATCAGCACCTGGCGCCATGCGCCAATTCAGTGTAGAGCGCAGCACCCACCCGTTCGAGAAGACCTTGCCAGGTCAAGCCTTGGCCGCGCCCCACAAGCGCTATTAGTTCGAAGCGCGTGGCAACCCGCTCATTGTTCGACGGTCTGGACGTCCATGCGCTCGATGAGGCCGTTCCGGATGGTGTAGACGTGCTGGACCATCTGGTCGGCCAGGGTTTCGCCCGCGTGGTTTCGGACCACCTGATGTACGTCGGTGATGATGCGGCCGTCGGGGTCGAGCGTGAATCCTTGGGGTTCGACGTGGGGGTCGATCGTGTCGAACTGGCGGAGCCAGTAGGTGCGGACCTGGGCGGGGCCGTGGAGGCGGGTGCCCTCGATCATGTCGGGCCAGTCGACATCGGGGCTCATGGTGGCCAGCAGTTCGTCGATGTTTCGGCTGTTGAACGCGGTGTACATGCGTTGGAGCAATTCGGTGGGGTCAACCCAGTCGTTACTGGTCACGGGAGGTCTCCGGGGGGCCGTGCGGGGTGGCTAGGGTGGCTGTGGTGTTCATCGAATTGCTGACCATCATCGTCGAGGACTATGACCGGGCGATCGAGTTTTTCACCAAGATCCTGGGGTTCGATCTCGTTGAAGATTCGCCTTCGCTGACCAACGATGGGCGTCCCAAGCGGTGGGTTACTGTGCGGCCTCCGGGTGGGGGTGCGGGGATTCTGCTGGCTCGTGCGGATGGGGAGCGGCAGGTGGCGGCGATCGGGGATCAGGTTGCTGGTCGGGTGGGGTTCTTTCTGCGGGTGGATGATTTCGATGCCGCTTATGAGCGGATGGCCGCCGCGGGGGTGGAGTTCGTCACGTCGCCGCGGGCGGAGCCGTACGGAAGGGTTGTCGTGTTCCTTGACATCGCCGGCAATCGGTGGGATCTCCTGGGCCCCGTGTGACGGTGGGGATGGCTTCGTCCGTTGAGTAAGCGCCGCCGTGATTGGTGTGTGCTCTCACTTGATTGCAAGATGGTGAGAGCACAACACCCATATGCGGCAGGATCTTGCGATGCTGAAATCCGGACGGTCCCAGGAGGAGAGTCGTCGGAGCAACCTCGGCGAGTTGCTGAGGCATGTGCACTTGGAGGGGTCGCTCTCCCGTTCGGCGCTGGCGGAGCGGATGGGGCTGAACCGGAGCACGATCATGGCGTTGACGGCGGAGCTCACCGGCGCGGGGCTGGTTCGGGAGGAGCTGCCCAGGGACACCGGGAGGGCCGGGCGGCCGTCGCTTGTGGTTCGGCCGGAGACCGACCGGTTTTATGTGCTGGCCTTTGATGTGCGGGTGGACCGGCTGGTCGCCGCCCGGGTGGGGCTGGGCGGCAAGGTCCTGGACCGGCGGGAGGCGGTGCGCCAGCGGGCGGGGGCTGACCTGGACGATGTCGTCGGGGTGCTTGCGGGGTTCGCGCGTGAGCTGTGCGGGCAGGCGGATTCGGTGTGTGTCGGGATCGGTGCGGCTTACTGCGGCATGATCCGGCCTGGTGATGGCATGGTGCGGTTCGGGCCGGATATGGGCTGGGTGGATCAAGCGTTCGGCACCGAGCTTGGGCAGCGGCTGGGGCTCGGGTTGCCGGTGGCGGTGGGCAATGAAGCTCATCTGGGGGCGCTGGCCGAGCATGAACGCGGGGTGGGTGTCGGCTACCAGAATCTGATCTATCTGCACGGGGACGTCGGGGTAGGCGGCGGGATCATCGTCGGTGGCAAGCTGCTCGACGGGGACGGCGGGTACGGCTGTGAGCTCGGCCACATGATCGTGAACCCGTACGACGGGAGGCCGTGCGGCTGTGGCTCGCGGGGGTGCCTGGAGGCTGAGGTGGGGGAGCGGGCGCTGCTGGACGCCGCCGGGCGGTCGGCCGAGCTGGTTGGCCACGATGGCATCCGCGCCGTGGTTGACGCCGCTGAGGAGGGGGACGAAGCGGCCAGGGAGGCGCTGCGCCGGATCGGGGACTGGCTCGGTATCGGAGTGGCGAACCTGATCAACCTCTTCAACCCGGGCATGGTCATCTTCGGCGGGATGTTGCCGGACATCTATCGGGGGTCGGCGGCTCAGGTGCACAGCCGGGTGGCGGCCAACGTGCTGGTCATCTCCCGCGAAGCGGTGCAACTACGCACGGCGGGTCTCGGCGACGACGCCACCCTGATCGGCGCGGCCGAACTGGCCTTCGCCGAACTCCTGGCCAGCCCGCTGGACGCGCTCGCCCACAGCGCCCTTCGGTAGCTCACCACCAAACCCGCCCGGCCCAGATTCGTAGCCGGAAATGGATTGGTACTTGTCACCTTTTCAGTAGGTAGTTCTCACACGCCGGATCGGCGACCATGGGTCGGCCGATCGGGGGCATTTACTGAGGGGACAGTGCCGCGTGCGAAGCGATGCCTCATTACCCAGTTACGAAAGACTCTTCGGAGAACTCGACTTCAGGGAAGGGGATGAGGCGCGGTCGGTCTACTCGCCGGCCGCCTACCTCAATGACCTGCTCAAACTGCTGCAGGAGACGTTCGACGACACCTCGCTGCTGCGGCGCAGGCCCGATCTTGGGCGCATCCCTCTGGACGCGGAGAACACCTTCACGCTCACCGCGTACCTGGACATCGTCAACGAGGTGCTGGAGGCGCTCGTCGGCGACGCGCCGTACGAGAAGCTGAACGAACTGAAGCACCCGTTCGGGTTGCCGTTCTCGCTGAAGAACGCGCGGCTGGCCACCTACCTGCGCCACCTGGACATCGACCCTGTCCAGTTCTACCGGCTGTTCGCGGCGCGGGTGGACCGGGACACGGTCGCCCGCGAGTATCTCGGGCTGACGCCGGGGGACGTCGAGGTGGTCACCACCGTACGCGCCGATGACCTCGCGGGGGTCTACGGCCTCGCGCCGGGGGAGACCACGGCCGTGCTCGCCGACGTGGAGCGGTTCCTGGCCGCCACCTCGATGACCGGCGCAGAACTGCGCGAACTGCTCTACCAGGATCCGCTTCTGGAGCGTTCCCCTGCGACGTTCTTCGTGCACCAGGGCGGTCAGGTCGTGACTGTCGCCGCCGACGACCGCACCCTCGTCTGGTCCGGCGGGCCGATCCCGGCCGCGTGGTTCGACCGCGCCAACCGTTTCGTACGGCTGGCCCGCCGCACCGGCCTCTCCTTCACCGACCTGGACCTCATCCTCACCTCCTGCTGCGGCAACACCCTCGACACCGCCGCCCTGCGCGCCGTGGCCGCGGCCGTGCACCTGCACCGCGTTCACGACCTGCCCTTCGACACGATCGCCGCGCTGACCGCCCGCACGCTGCCGGTGACCGTGGACGACCTGCCCATCCCGCCCGGCGACCTCCAGAATCCGGACTATCGGCGTCATTTGGCACGATCCATCGACATGGCCGAGGCCGACATCGCCGAGGTCGTCCGGCGTTTCCGCGACCGCTACGCCGACCCGAACGAGACCAGCCCCTTCGACCGGCAACTCGGCCAGGAGGGGCTCTCGCTGCTGCACCGCGTCGGCCGCCTGGTCGACGCGCTCGGCATCTCGGTATCCGAGCTCTTCGGCGTGCTGGCCGCGCTGGAGGCCGACCCGTCGATCCAGCGCTACACGACCTTCCCCGTCCTGCCGGTGATCGAGCCCGGCACCCACGACTGCCATCGCATTCTGGAGGGCACCGACGCCGCCTCCAGCCTGTGGCTGGCCCAGACCCTGCTGGCCGTTGTCGGCTGGATGCGGACCTGGGGTTTCAGCGGCCAGGAGCTGACCGAGATCCTCGGCGAGCCGGCCAAGGCGGAGGCCGAGGACGAGCAGCTCGCGGTGCTGGCCGGGATCAGGGACCGGTTCGAGACGGCCGCGCTGTCGCCCGAGCTGTTCGTCTCCGACCGGTTCGACGAGCGGGCCGCGCAGGTCATCCACGACGTGCTCATCTCCTACGAGGACGGTGTCGTCTCGCCGCGCGACGCCCGGCTGCTCCGGCTCGACCGGGCGAAGGCGACGGCCGCGGCCTATGACGCGGTCGCCGATCTCGCCGTGCTGACCCGGGAGGACTTCCTGGGGCTGGGCCTCGACGAGCGGCTGGCCACGAAGATCTTCACCAACCTGGTCATCTCCGGGCTTCTGCAGGCGGACGGCCTGCTCACCGTCGACAGCGTGCCCGACGGGCTGGTGCTCTCCAGCGACTTCGACGCGCTGGCAGCCGACCTGTTCGCGGCTCTGGCCGGGCTCGACGGCGGGTTCTACCCCTCCGACCTGGCGACCCTCATGCCCGACCTGTCCGAGGCCGAGCAGGCCGAGCTGTACGACAACCTGATCTACCACGGCTACCTCGACGAATCCGGCGAGATGCTCGACCCGGACTACTTCGCCGACCCCGGCAACATCGAGCTGTTCACCTCCAGCGCCGCCCTCGACGACGTGACGGCCGACGTGCTGGCCGTGCTCCAGGAGCGTATCGACGGCTTCCGGCAGGCCGACATCCCGCTCGACCCGGGGATCTTCGCGGAGCTGCGGCTGACCGAGACCCAGCTGGCCGCGCTGACCGAAAGCCTGCGCTTCAACGGCATCCTGGACCAGCACGACAAGATCGTCATCACGGCGCTGGACGTGGCCGAGATCGGTGTCGCGCTGGAGTTCTACCCGATGCGGCGCCCCATCCTGGACGCGCTGAAAGGCCAGGTCGCGGCCACCAAGGCGGAGCTGTACACGCTAACCCCCGGCGACTTCGCCGCGGTCGCCGACGACGTGATGGGGCAGCGGGTCGCCGCCCGGCTCGACGGCACGGTCACCGAGGGAGGCCGGATCCGCGAGGAGGTCAGGGAGCTCTTCACCGACCCGGAGGGCTGGCTCGACCTCGGCGACGGCTTTACCGCGAACGACGGCACGCTCGTGTACCGGCGGATCGTGTCGATCATGGCCGGGCAGGCGCCGTACCGGCTGGATCTGGCGGCGGTCACCGAGTTGGGCTTCGACGACGAGGAGCGGGCCCTGCTCGTCGGCATGCTCGTGGACGCCGGGCATCTCGACGAGGCGCTGGCCGTGCCGGAGGACCGGCTGGCCTACTTCCGGACCATCACCAACGCGCTCGACTTCACGCTGCCCGGCGTCGAGGACTACAACAAGGATGTCTTCTTCCTGCTGCACGCCGTCGCGAAGGAATTCGCCGCCGGCGTCGCCGAGGTCGTCGACCGGCTCGACGAGCTGGCCGCCCGGCAGCGCCGGGCCGTGCTCGCGGTGCTGCAGGACGTGTTCGGCGTGTCCGCCCCCGCCCTCGAAGCCATCTGTACGGCGGTCACGCCGGACGCCCTCGACATCCTCGTGGCCCCCGCGCTCGCCGAATCCGCCATCGCCGACGACCCGCACTTCCGCCGCTCCTACCGGCGGATCCGCCGATTCGCCCGGCTGGCCGGAAAGTTCGGCCTGGACCCCACCGAGATCCGGGTGGCCTTCCACGATCAGGATCTGGCGGGCAAGTTCCCCGAGCCGCTGGCCCTGCCGCCTGGCGTCGACCGTTTCGACGCCCTGCTGACCGGCTGGGACAGCAAGATCTACCTGTTCCAGGGCCAGAGCTACTGGGTCTACTCGGCGACCACATACGCGCTGGCGGATCCCCGGCCGAAGCCGCTCCTCGAGCTGTCCCCCCGGTTCGCGGGGCTGGCCGGGGTCGATGCCGCATTCGTCCAGCCCGAGGGCGCCGAGTGGATCGTCGGCCGGAGCATCGACGGGATCTCCCGGGCGTTCGTCCGGCTCCCCAAAGAGACCCGCTGGGCGGCCAAGGAGCAGGTCTGGGGCAAGGTCAGGAACAACTTCGCCGAGCCCAAACGGATCGACAGCGCCTTCGTCGACGTCGAAGGCCGGACCTACCTGTTCTGCGGCGACCAGTACCTGCGTTACTCGGGATCGGACTATTCGGTCGCCGACGAGGGGTATCCGCGCGCGATCACCGAGTGGTGGGAGGGCGACACGCCGCTGCCCGACGCGTTCCGCAAGGCGGTGGACGCGTCGTTCCAGGGCCGCGACGGCCGTACCCACCTGTTCACCGGCGAAAGGTGGGTTTCGGTCGGCGACGCCGAGCAGCCCCTGGTCGAGCGGTGGGGAAGGCTGCGGAACACGTTCGCGACCGCGGAACGCATCGACGCGGCCTACGCCGACGGATCGGGTTACCTGCTGTTCGCCGGGAACCAGGTCGTCCGCTACACCGACAGCCTGGAGAACGACGGAGTCCGGGTCGCCGACGGCTACCCGAAGCGGATCGAGGCGTGGCGGCCGGACGTGCCGGTCGAGTTCGAAGGCGCGGTCGAAGCCGCGTTCGCGGACGCTTCCGGGACCGTGCACCTGTTCAAGGACGGCAAGACGGTCGCGCTGGGCGTGACCGGCGGCTCTGTCGGGCCGACCGCCGAGCGGTGGGGAGTGCTCGCGCCCGTTCTGCCGAGCGGCACGGTCGACGCCGCGTTCGTCGGGCTGGACGGTAAGACCTACCTGTTCAGCGGCGACCGCTACCTGCGTTACTCCACGGCCGACTATTCGGTCGTGGATCTCGGCTACCCGCGCGGGATCGCCGGGGACTGGGGCGGCCTCGACCGGGTGGACGCCGCGTTCGTGATGGACGGCGCGACCCACCTGTTCGGCCCGGTCGGCCAGATCCTCGACCTGCCCGCCGACTACGAGGCCGAACTCGCGACAGGGCGGCTGTCGGCCGCGCTGCGCCGCCGCCTCGCCGAGCACGGCGTCACCGTCGCCGCCGACGCGCCCGTGACCGGCCAGTCGCCGCAGTGGCAGGTCACCGCCGACGGGCCGATCCAGCTCACCATCCGCCGCGCCGGCGAGCGCATCAAGGTGTACGGCGACGACACTCCCTTCTACGTGCGCTATTCGACCAGGAACTACACGGTTCCGGACCTGGGGTACCCGAAGCCGCTGGCCGACAACTGGTGGAGCCTGCCGGTGACGCTGGCCGACGACCCCGGCTTCGCCCGGATCGACGCGGTGTTCACCGGCCGCGACAACCAGACGTACCTGTTCTCCGGGGACCGTTTCGTGGTGTTCGACACCCGGCACCGCTGGTGGTCGGAGCCGCGCACGCTGCGGGATCGCTGGGACAGCATCCCGTTCACGAAGGTGGACGCCGCGTTCGTCGGCAAGGACGGCAAGACCTATGTGTTCTCGGGGGAGCGGTATGTCCGCTACTCCACCGCCGACTACACCGAAGTGGATGATCGTTACCCGGCGACCGTGGCCGCGTTCTGGGGCAATGTCGTCAACGCCATCACCAGGACCGGGCGGGTCGACGCGACGCTGGTCATGGACGCGATCGAGCTCGTCGACGGCGTCGAGGTGACCCGGACCTACACGTACCTGTTCTCGGGTGACCAGTATGTCCGTTACCAGGGCCACGACTACACGACCGTCGAGAACGGCTACCCGCGTGCGATCTCGACGCTGTCCGGGGAGCCGAGGATGGCCGCGCTCACGACGCCGCTGGATGGTGTCGACGCGGCGTTCGCGGATCGGCGCAACGTCTACCTGTTCCGTGGCGGGCAGTGGCATGTCGTCTCCGACACGCTTTACCGGAAATATGCCGACCTGGATCTGGCTGGGATCTCGTGTGCGTACGTCGAGAACGGCGCGGTCCTCGTCGAAGGCCCCGGCGGATGGCGCAGGCAGTCCGCGCTGGAAGGGCTCGCCGGGTCCACGCCGGTACGGCCGCTGGCGTTGCGTACGGTGCCCGCCGAGTTCCGGTCCGGCCTGGACGCGGTGCTGACCGGCGCGGACGGCACGACATACCTGTTCAAGGGCCCGTCCTGCTACAACACGCGCATCAACCGCGACTACCCGCTCACCGAGGAGTGGGGCCGACCGCGTAACACGATTTATCAGGACAACGTGGTGGACGCCGCGTTTGTGGGCCGGGATGGGAAGACCTATCTGTTCAGTGGCGACCAGTTCGTCACGTACAGCACAAGCGCCGACACCATCGACGGCGAACCGCGGCCGATCAGCGAGCATTGGGGCGGGCTCGAGAGCGTCACGCTCGCCTACGTCAGAAACGGCGTCACTTACCTCTTCGAGCACGCCGACGAGACCGGCATGATGCGACATGTCGTCTACACCGGCGAAGACGGCCCCTACGTGGAGCCCGACCCCGGCTATCCCGCCGCGGCCGACGAGACGTTCTGGAAGGCCCCCGACGGTTTCCCCACGCCCGACGCCGTGCTGTTCGAGGGCGACACGATGCTCCTGCTCAGCGGCGAACGCTGCGTGCAGTTCAGCGAGGCCACCGGCCAGTGGTCCTACCCGCGCCCGATCGAGCGCATCTGGCGTGGCTTCGGAAGGGGCCTGGAGCCCGGCGACGGCCTGCGCGCCGCGTTCACGGCTCTCGACGGCGCGACGTATTTCTTCTTCGCCGAGCAGTACGCCCGCTACGCCGACCGAGCATTCGGCCCACTAACTCCAATCCGGGAACGCTGGGGCAGGTCCGTTAACCCCTTCGTCCCCGACGACGGCACCGGCACGGTCGACGCCGCGATCGTCTTCGGCGACAACACCACGTTCCTGTTCTCAGGCAGCCAGTACGTCCGATACACCGGCACCGAATACCGCTTCGTGGACCCCGGCTACCCGAAGGCGATCGCGGCCAACCTGCGCGCGGAACCCGCGTTCGCCAACCTGACCGAGGCGTTCGAGGACGCCGTCGCCGACCGGGGCACCGGCAAGGTGCTGGACGCGGCGGTCGCCAACGGCCGCACGGCCTACCTGGTGGTGGGCGGCGCACTCCATGTCGTCTCGCGTACTCCGACGGCGACATACGGGATCGAGATCGTCGGCCGGGTCCGCAACACGATCGCCGACAGCAAGAAAGTCGACGCCGCGCTGGTCCGCGACAAGTACACGTTCCTGTTCTCCGGCGACCAGTACGTGCGGTATTCGGGCACCGAGTACACCTACGTGGACGAGGGTTACCCGCGCACGATCGCCCCTTCCCTGGCGGCCGAACTCGGTCTCACCACATTGCCCGAAGAGTTCGAGGACGGCCTCGACGCGGCCTTCCGCGCCGCCGACGGACGGGTCTACCTGTTCAAAGGCACCCGATTCCTCGTCGGCGATTCCGTCCAACCGGTGACCTCACTCTGGGGAAAGATCCGCAACGAGTTCACCGCAAGCCCCACCATCGACGCCGCCTTCGTCTCCCCCACCGGCGAGCTGTACGCCTTCCGCGCCGGCCAGTACATCCGCTACCGCCCAGGCGTGCTCGACCTAGTCGAAGAGGGATACCCCCGAACCATCAAGGACGACTGGGGCGACCTACCCGCCTCCTTCGAAGCCGGAATCACCGGGGCCTTCGTCCTGGAAGGCGCCACCTACCTCACCAAGGACGATCAGTACGTCCGTTACACCAGCCGCTACGACGTCCTGGACCGGACCTTCCCGCAGGCATTCCGCCACCGCTGGTCCGACACCGCCGACTACCGCCTGAGCGACGTGCACGCGATCGTCCGGTTCGCCGACCTGGCCAGAACCCGGCCAGGGCTGGCCGCTTTGCTCGGGGAGGGCGCCGCGGACCCGTACGAGCGACTGGCCGGCCTCTTCGGCTGGGACGTAAACGAGCTGCGCTGGGTCAAGCGCAACGCGGGGGTGCTCACCGAGTTCCCGCTGGAAGAAGAGCGCTTCGAGATCGAGTTCGTGCTCAAGCTGGTCGAGGTGTTCGCGCTCGCCGCGAAGGCGGGAACCGGGCCATCCCTGCTCTATCCGGATGTGTGGACCCGCGTGTGGTCCCGTACCGACCTGGACGGAGCGGCAGACGCGCTCCTGCGGCTGCTCGAACGCAAACACAGCCCAGAGGACTGGCTGATCGTCTCCAAGACCATCCACGACGAGCTCAACCTGCTCAAACGCGACGCCCTCCTCCCCGCCGCGCTGCACCTGCACCCCGACATCCAAACAGCCAGAGAGCTCTACGAGCACCTGCTCGTCGACGTCGAGATGGGCGCGGTCGCCACCACCTCGCGCGTCCGCGAGGCCATCGCCGCCACCCAGCTCTACCTGCACCGCTACCTGCTCGACCTGGAACAGGTGACCCCGCCGTTCGGCGTGGACGAGGAGGAGATCAGGCAGAAGATCAGAACCTGGTGGTCGTGGCTGAAGAACTACCGGATCTGGGAGGCCAACCGAAAGGTCTTCCTCTACCCCGAAAACTATATTCGCCCCGAACTCCGCGACACCAAGACCCCGGCGTTCGAGGAGCTGGAGAACGACCTGCTCCAGGGCGAGATCAACGCCGAGTCGGTGCAGCGCGCCTACAAGCGTTACCTCGACGAGTACACCGAGGTCTCCCGGCTGGCCATCGCCGGCGCCTACGTCTACAGCGAGGACGGCGCCCCCGCCAACACCCGCCGCCTGGTGCTGTTCGGCCGGACCAGGACCGAGCCGCGCCGCTACTACTACCGGGAAGCCGAGTTCCGCGACGGCGAGCGGCTGTCCGCGACATGGGAGCCGTGGCTGAAGGTCGACACCCAGATCGAGGCCGAGCGGGTCGACCCCGTGCACGCGTTCGGCCGGGTGTTCGCCTTCTGGACCGTCGTCGAGACCATCCCGCCGGAGAACACCGGCGCCACCACCATCGTCACCAAGGTGGACGGCAACAAGCAGAACGTCGCCGCGCCGCCGCCCAAATACCGGGTCCGGATCTCCTACACCTTCTACAACCTGAACCAGGAATGGGTGGCCGCCCAGGTGCTGCCCCTCGGCCCGACGGAGGAAGGACCGATCACCGGCGTACGCCTGTTCGTGCAGGCGTCGGCCACCCTCTCCGGCGACACCCACGACTCCATCGTGGTCACCTGCAGCTACACGGTGACCACCCCGACCGGCCCGGTCCTCCGCCAGGTCGCGTTCGCGCTCACCCCCGAGCTGTACGCGGTGCCGGTGCCCCCCGCCGTCGAACCGCCCAGGATCGTCGAACTGTCGAGGATCTTCAAGGAGCCGGTCGAGGACAAGACCCTGGTCCGCTTCAATACCCCCGCCAAGTCCACCGACGGCCCGTGGTTCAGCGTCGACCACAAGGGCGGCAGCCTGCTCTGCCGGCCGATCCTCGTCAACCCGAACGACGACCCGCCCGTGCTGGAACTGAAGGGCAACAGCCACCGCTTGCCCGCCTGGGAACGCGTCGACGCCGCCTTCGAACTCCCGGACGGCACCCGCTACTTCTTCGACAACCTCGCCCAGCAGTTCCTGGTCACCAAGACCAAGGGCAAGCTGAACACCACCAAGGAGTCCACCCCGGCCCGGTGGGGCGTCCTCAGCAACGCGCTGACCTCGACCGGAATCGTCGACGCGGTACTGGTACGCAAGGACTTCACCTACCTCTTCTCCGGCCACGAGTACTACCGCTACCGGGGACGGCCGTTCGGTCCGGTCGACCCGGGCTACCCGAAGGCCATCGAATCCAACACCGAGGACCTGCCGCGCTGGTCCAGGATCGACGCCGCGTTCACGGCGGCCAACGGCACCGAGTACTTCTTCTCCCACGAACGCGACGGCTACGTCGAGTCGGGCGCGCTCGACCAGCTCAAGCCGGTTAAGGACAAGTGGGCGGTTCCCCCCAAATCCCGCGTCGACGCCGTGCTCGTGCGGCGCAACCAGCTGTTCGTGTTCTTCGGCGAGCACTACCTGCGCTACTCGGCTGAGAACCGCGCCGACGAGGGCTACCCGAAACGGCTCGCCGACAACGAAGACGGGCTGCCACGCTGGCAGCGCATGGGCGCGGCCGTCAACTACCGCAACACTCCTTACTACTTCGACAACTCCGACGGCAGCTACGTCGTGCAGGGGTCCGGCGGTCTCGAACGGCCACAATCAAGCCGCGAGCTCGGCCGCATCCCGACCGCGATCACGCGCACCGGGTCTGTCGACGCCGCCTACCTCTCCAACGGGCACCTCTACCTGACCAGCGGCGAGGAGTATGTCCGCTACACGATCGGCGGCGACGGAGTCATCCCTGACGCCATCGACGGCGGCTATCCCAAGTCACTGACCCGCCGGGTTAAGGCCGTCTTCCAGCGCGGTGACGTCCGGTATGTGTTCAGCGGCGGTCACTACGCGATGCTCGAAGGGTCCCAGGAACTCGACACGCTGAAGCCACAGTCGTTCATCGGCATCGGCGACAACTGGCGGGGACTGCCTCCCGACTTCCTGACCCGCTTCACGGGCGCGCTGGACGCCCCTGGCGAGCTCTACCTGTTCCTCGGCGATCGTTACGTGGCCAACTCCAAGGGCGCGTCGGTCCCCCGGCCATACGAATTCGCCACCCTGCCGCACGAGATCGTGCGGCTCACCTCCAGCACGGCCTTCGAGCTCAACAGGAAGCTGCTCACGCGCGGGGTTCCCGCGCTCCTCGCCCCCGAGACACAGGAGATCAACGAACTGCCCGCGTTCCGGCGGACCGGAGTCGCCGACGCCACCACGATCCTGGTCCAGCCCTGGGTCGCGGACGTCCCCGCCAGCTCCCACCTCGACTTCCAGAGCCCGAGCGGACGCTACTACTGGGAGATCTTCTTCCACGCGCCGCTGTTGATCGCGCAGGCGCTCAACGCGGCGCAGCGCTTCGAGGACGCCCGGCAATGGTACGAGTACGTCTTCGACCCCACCGAGCAGGACAGATACTGGCGCTTCCTGCCGTTCCTCGCGGTCGACGTCCGCGCGCTGGTCGCGGCGTGCAGGGCTGATTTGGAGGCGCTCGGTGGGCAGGCCGCCTCCGTCGCCGGAGTCCTGACCGAGGTGCTGAACGAGGTGGAGGCGGTCGCTCCGGCGTTCGAGCAGGCCCGCCCGCTCACCTCGCAGGAAGCCACGATGCTCGCCACGCTGGCCACGACCAGGCTGAACACCATCGAGGCCCCGCTCGCCGCCCTGCCCGCTTTGCAGGAAAAGGTCAGCATGCTGGGCCGGCTCTACCGGCAGTACGAGCTGATGGGGGACCGGGAGGCGCTGCTCAAGGCGTACCTGGACGATCCGTTCGATCCGCACGCGATCGCCGAGCTGCGGCCGACGGCTTACCGGCGGGCGGTCGTGATGGCCTACATCGACAATCTGCTCGACTGGGGCGACATGCTCTTCCGGCAGTACACGATGGAGAGCATCGACGAGGCGCGGATGCTCTACATCTTCGCCTACGACCTGCTGGGGCAACGCCCGGAGGGCATCGGGACGCGTACGCTGCCCGCCACCCTCACCTACGACGAGCTGTGCCGCTGGGAAGGCGGGGAGAACCCCTACGCGGAACGGGTGAGCGCGGGCGGGACCATGCTCGACGGCATGGGCGCCATCCACGGCAGCGTCGCCAACTCCTACTTCTACATCCCCGACAACACCCTGCTGGAGGACTACTGGACCCGGGTCGAGGACCGGCTGCGCAAGATCAGGCAGTCGCTCAACATCCTGGGTGTCAGCCAGCCGCTGCCGCTGTTCGAGCCGCCGGTGGACGTGATGGCGCTGGTGCGGGGCGCGGCCGCCGGGCTCAGCCCCGACCAGGTCACGGCCGGACTGGCGGTGGCGGTGCCGCACTACCGGTTCTCGTTCCTGCACCGGAAGGCGCAGGACCTGGTCGACCGGCTGCGCCAGTTCGGCAACGATCTGCTCGGCGTGCTGGAACGGCGGGACAACGAGGAGCTCACCCTGCTCCAGAACCGGCAGGAAGGGACGATCTACACGCTGACCCGCGGGATCAGGGAGGCGCAGGTCAAGGTCGCCACCGAGAACCTGGCGGAGGCGGAGACGTCGCTGGAGCAGGCGAAGTCGCGGGCTCGCTACTACGAGGATCTGATCGCGGCCGGGATCACGCCGCTGCAGCAGGCCCAGATCGACACGATGACCGCTGCCGCGATCTCGCACTTCGTCTCCAGCGGCCTCAAGATCGGCTCGGCGATCGCGTTCGCGCTGCCGCAGGTCCTGGCGGGGCCGTTCATCATGGGCACCGAGATCGGCGGCGAGCAGGTGGGCGAGGCGCTCGACAAGGGCGCCGAGGTCGCCGAATCACTCGGTGAGGCGCTCAGCGTCCTGGGTGAGCTGTACGGCGTGCGGGTCGAGCAGGAGCGGCAGGAAGGCGACTGGAAATATCAGCTCATGATGGCCGAGTCCGACATCGTGCAGCTCGGGCATCAGGTCGCCGGGGCCGGACACCAGGTCGCCATCGCGCAGCGCGAACTGGAGATCATCAACCAGGAGATCGCCCACAACAAGGCGGTCGCCTCGTTCCTCACCGACAAGTTCACCAACGCCCAGCTGTATCAGTGGATGTCCGGGCGGTTGTCGGGGCTGTTCTTCCAGTCGTACAACATGGCCCACGAGATGGCGAAGTCCGCCGAACGCGCGTACCAGTACGAGCGGGGTGTCAACGACGCCTTCATCCAGCCGGTCTACTGGGAGAGCCGCCGCAACGGCCTGCTCGCGGGCGAGACCCTCAGCGTCGACCTGGAACGGCTCGGCAAGGCCTACGTCGACAACGACAGCCGGGGACTGGAGATCACCAAGCGGGTGTCGCTGCTGCAACTCGACCCGCTCGCCGTGCTCGCCCTCAGGAACGAGGGCCGCTGCGAGTTCGCGTTCACCGAGGCGCTGTTCGCCCGCGACTTCCCCGGGCACTACCGGCGCAGGATCAGGACCCTGTCGGTCACCTTCGACGGCTACGAAGGACCGCTCGGCGTCAATGCCACCCTCACCCAGCTCGGCCACAAGACGGTCCTGTCGGCCGACCCGAAGGCCGTCAAGTTCCTGCTCGACGCGAAAGGCACCCCACCCGCGTCGGTACGCGCCGACTGGCGGCCCACTCAGCAGATCGCCCTGTCCGACCTGGAGGAAGGCCGGGACAACAACGGGCTGTTCGAACTCCGCTACGACGACGACAGGTATCTGCCGTTCGAAGGAACCGGGGCGGTGTCCACCTGGCGGCTGGAGGCGGCGGGGCGGCATCCCGACCTGTTCGACGTCACCATCGTCGTCAAGTACACGGCGGAGCAGGGGGGCGAGGTGTTCGGGAACGCGGTGAAGGGGATGCTGAAGCCGTACTCGGCGGCGCGGTATGTCGACGTCGCAGGGGAGTTCCCGCAGGAATGGCAGGAGTTCCTCGAAAGCGAGGACGGGATGCTGGTCCTGCCGCTGGTGCCCGAGATGTTCGCCAACATGAGCGGGCGGCAGATCACGGGCATCTACCCGACGTACGAGCTGGTCGAGGGCGGTACGGCCCGGTTCCTGCTCAACGGGGACCAGCGCCTGGCCCTCGACGACGGCAAGCTGCTCCGCACGCCCGGCCTCAGCGTCGGCGGACCGACCTGGGCTCTGGTCGTGGAAGGCGATCGGGAAGCCCTCGTCAATGTCGGCCTGATTCTCCAGTACCGCGCGCAATAGGCGGCCGATATGTATAAACCGAAGCCAAAGCCGAAGTCGAAGCCGGTCGAGAAGACGGACGAAGCGGATACGTCCAAAGAGAAGGACGAGTCCGCGGCGACCACCACAACCACGATTCCGGCGAAGAAGACACCCCCCAAGATCCCGCCGAAGCTCCCCAAGAAGACGGTCTCCACGACGACGGTCCCTCGGATCGCGCCGAAGCTGCCGCCGAAGCCCGTGCAAAAGCAAACGACCGTCCCGCCGAGCGAGGGGACCGGCGTGGCGCGAACGCCCACGCAGTCCAGCTCGACCGTCAAGCCCACGACCGTCGCCGGGTCCACCGCGCCGCCGCCCGGCGCTTCCAAGACGTCGGCGTTGGTGATCCCTCGTAAGCCACTGCCTATCGTGCCTGCTCACACTCAGACGGGGACACTCCCCCGCAAGCCTCTTCCACCCATACCGGCCCCCGCGAAGACTCCGGCCACGACCCTGGTCTCGGCCAAGCTGACGGTCGTCGAACCGCCGGTACCCAAGGGAGATCCGATTCCTCCGGTCAAGGCCACCATTACCGGGGGCACCGTGCTCAAGGCGCCTGCCAAGCTGGACACACCGCCGCCGCTCAGCCGGACACTCGTGCCGAGGATCACGATCCCCACCCAACGATTCACCTCCGATCGGGCGGCCTCTCCGACCGGAGCCTCAGCACTGTCCAAGACCAAACGCGGCCAGGGCTTCGTGGACGACGCGGTGCGCCGCAGGCTCAACGACGAACGCGACATGCTCTTCTTCGTCGATCTCTACAACCGCTGGTACGGCGTTGACGGAAACCTCAAGCCGCCCGACAAGAACAGCACGCGACAGAAAGACATCTACGCCATGATGGGCTTAGGCGGTGTCGGCTATCTGGAGGATGCGATCACGCTCCAGGATTTCCGCCAATTCGTCAACGGGGCCAAAGGAAATTACTCGGTCCGGCAGCAGAGTACAGAAAAGTACCCGCAATGGCGTGACGCGCTGACGGCGGGAGACTACTTCTATGTCGACAACCGGAAGTACCTCCCGAAATGGGATGATCTCGCATGGGTTGAGGGCATCAAGAAGCGGACGCGGCGCCTCATCGTCAATGTGCGGTCGCAGGACGCGGGGCTGCGTGCCGCAGGCGCCCTGACCAGGTTGCTCAGTGACCCGGTCGTCGGTCCCCACTTCTACCAGTTCAAGGTCTTCCTCTCCACCACGTCCCAACCCGAGCGCGACATCAAGAACGACAAGCTGGTGGTCTACTACATTGTCGGCCCCGACAGTGCGGACGGCGCCGACGTCGTGGGCGACCAGCTCGTGGCCGCCATCACCAGCGTGCTCGAGGCAGATGACGCCGACCCGGCCACCAGCCCGTTCTACTCAACGGTGACCACTCCCATCTCCTGGGCGGAGGAGGCGGAGGACTACCTCACTGGCTACACCGGGAAGAGCTTCACCCAAACCCGCTCCATGATCATCGCCGACGTGATCAACAACACCCCTCGCGTCGGCGACGCTGCCGAACTGGCCTATCGCATCCTCCTCGCGTTCGAAGACAAGGGCGTCAGCGCCCCAAGCCGCCACCGCCACACCGGCCGAACCGGCCCCACCGGCCCCACGGGAATCACTGGACTCGGTGAAACCACCGGAACACTGACCATCCCGACCACGGGAAGCTTCGGCACGACGACGTCAGATCCAACCGACACACTCACCACCACAACCACGACGACGCCGCCCCCGAGAACCACCACCACAACGACGACGCCGCCCCCGACAACCACCACCACAACGACGTCGAGCTCCCCGACAACCACCACGACAACCACCACGACCCCGCAGTCCGGCACCGATGTCGCGCCGACGCCGACGCCGACCACGTCCGAAGTTCTGACCGAATCCGGCGTCTGACGTCCAGGCTGACCGGACATGATCGCCTACGCACTGCGCCGGGGCGGCCAGGTTCGGCCGTCCCGGTTAGCCCAGCCCGATGAGGTGGGTGATCATGCGGCGCCAGATGTGGCCGGGGGATCCCGGCCACCGCGGATCATCCTGCCGGGGGGCACGTTGCCCTCGAAGTCGAGGTAGGTGGCCACCCGGGCGAGCAACGTGTTCAGATTGAGGTCGGTGACCACCGAAGCCGATATCACACAGCCGAATCAGGCCGGTCGGTGATTAATCCCGCCACCAATCTGATTCGTTCTGCGGGGTAATTGCCGCCGCCTCGTTCGGCTCTTCGTTGAGTAGCGCGCGCAGCTGCCCCAGATGGTCGGATATGCTGTCGCGCTGGCGGCTCAATTCTTCGACCTGACGTTGCCTCTCCCGGAGCAGATCCTCGGTTTCGGACAGCTGAGCAGATAATTCGGAGCCGGCCTGCTGCTCGGAATCGGCAAGGATGCTTTGGGCCACACTCGCGACCTTGGCAATGTCCGTGCTGGAGATCTGCTCAAGTTCTTTCCGAGCCGTGTACATCTGCTCGGGATCTCCGCTGAGTAACCATCCCGCCAGCACGTTGATGGCGCCGACGCGCACTTCGGGGTACGGATTGGTCAGCGCGGAATACAGCGCGTCCGGCAATTTTATCGGGGTGATGGGAATACCGACAGGATTGCGCGCCAAATAGATCGAGCCTTCGGCTCCGAAAAGCCAGCGCTGCGGTGTCTGCGCGGCACCATGCCGTTGGACATATTTATAGGCATAGTCATAGGAGTCTTCGACCGAAATATAACCATCTTTGTCCTGATCGGCGGAACCAGATCGAATCCCCTCGATCAACCCTGTCGTGAAGACTGATCCGGTAGCCCCCTGGTCGAGTGGTTCGCCTTCGAATGAGTACTCGCCCGCACGGGACGCGGTAAGGACCGCCCTGCCTCGGCCATGGCCCACGAGGTGCCGCCGAAGGTCGATCTCGGTTTCACCTTTGGCCCGCCCGGCGAAGGCGCCGCTGAAGCAGCAGTCCAGAATCAGAACCTGGCGCCGGGCTCGGCATTCGTCCAGCTGGTCGAGCAGCCAGCTTGACTCGATCCCCGTGGACGCCAAATGGCTCTTGTGGGTGTCCGTGGCGGCGAAGTAGAGGCGACCGCGCGCATCGAGAACACCATGGCAGGAGAGGTAGAGCAACAACAAATCATCGAGGCCGCAGCTCGACAAAAGATCATCTATGCTCCGCCGGATGTCTTGAGCGGATCGGTCCACAAGCGAGGAAACAGAAAATCCCCCGATCTCGGGGTCGCCGAGCACGTCGGCCAGGTTGACCGCGTCCTCGGCCGGAGCCCGGAGCCCGCTGAACGCAGGATCCGCATATGTCATCGTCGCGATAGCGAGAGCTCGGCGTGGGCCGGGCGGAAGCTTGGGCGCCGGTTGTATCGCAGACAAGCCAAACCTCGATGATCAGTCCTGGAGAGCCAATGTCGCACTCATTATTTTGCCGGACGAATCATAGATCCCGCATGCCCTGGATACCCATGCCAGCACCTTTCCGTACACGGATTGTCATCCACTCCTGCCCGAATGTCTGGTCGCCCTGGCGTTTCCTGCATTCCACCTGGATCCCGACTGGGAGTTCGACCCCACGTCATTTCGACCGCGGCTCGATCGCCGCCAGTCTCGCCGGGGTCGAACTCACCGAGGCGCTGAGAGCCTCGACCACTCAGCGCCCCACGTCACCGCCGGAGGCTGACCCGGCCCAGTAGTCCTCCTGCGTGCCGATCACGCGGGTCGGGGGAGCGAGACTCCCAGACGTCAAACTTGCCTCATCCTGGGCACCGGCGCGGTTGGCGTTGACTACAATTCACGAATTCTGTGGATATAACGCTGGACGTTGCGGCGCTGGTGAGGGGCGGGACGTGGACGGCTCAGGGGAGGAGGGAGCGGCCTTCACCACCCGGGATGTCAGGGACATTCTCGCCAGGGCGGTGGCCTTACGGGGAATCACTCAGACCTTTCTTGCCGACCATAACCAGGCCCGTGACGATGTCCAGAAGGCGCTGTCGGTGGTTCGCACGGAAGCCGCTCAGCAGGAATTGGGCGCGATTCCGTTAAGCCGGTTGAAGGACGTGACGGAAGGCCGCCTTCGGCTGGGGGCGGTCGAGCAGGCGGGCTACGCGTCGGTGCGGGACGTGCTGCGGGTGACGCCCTACACGTTGCAGCTGATCCCCGGGGTCGGCCAGCGTTCGGCGCGGCAGATCTACGCCGCCGCCCAGCAGATCGAGCGCGCGGTCGCGGACGCTGTCAGCATAAGGATCGACATCGATCGGCAGGACGCGCCCACCACCGACCTGCTCAAGGCGCTGAAACGGCTGGTGAACGCCGGTCCGAGCCTGGAACGCGCGCATCGGCTGGCCGGGTCGACCGAGGCACGACTGGCCGCGGCTCTGCCCGTCGCGCGTCCCGCGCGCAGTCGTCTTCGGATGTGGTTCGCCGGTGCGGAAGGCCGTCGCCGGGCCCGCGAAGCCGTCCACGAGATCTCGTCGCTCCTTTCCGAAGCCACCGCGGCCGACGCGCGCACCCTCTTCGCGCAGGCCTCCGTCGATCTGCTCCGTCCGGTGGCCAGCGATTTCGAAGCCTGGACGGACTATGAGATCCAGTCGCCGGAATATCAGGGTCTGCTCGCCGAGATCGGAGGAATAGAACCCGACCGGCCGGCCGCCGAAGGTTTCCTGTCCGACGACATCGCCGAGCGCGTCAAAGCCCAGGAACTCGACGACACGCACCGGACGGTTTCATTACGCGGATACCAGGCCTTCGGCGCCCGCTACGCGCTGGCCCAGCGCCGCGTGATCATCGGCGATGAGATGGGATTGGGCAAGACGATCGTCGCCATCGCCGCACTCGCTCACCTGAAGGCCGGCGGCGGTAAACATTTCGTCGTCGTCTGCCCCGCCAGCGTCCTCATCAACTGGTTACGGGAGATCGAGCGCCGGAGCACCCTCAAGGCGTACCCCATTCACGGCCGGGACCGCGCCGCCGCCACCGCGGAATGGACCCGCCTCGGGGGCGTCGGGGTGACCACGTTCGCCATGCTCGACCAGCTCGAACTCCCGGCCGAGGTGGCCGTGGAGATGCTCGTGGTGGACGAGGCGCACTACATCAAGAATCCCAGCGCCAAACGTTCGCTGGCCGTCGCCGAGTGGTGCGGGCGCACCGAACGCGTGCTCTTCCTTTCTGGTACGCCCATGGAAAATCGGGTCGAGGAGTTCCGCAACCTGGTCGCGTACCTCCAACCTGAATTGCTTTCCAAGCTTCGGATCGGCGACGGCGTGGCCGGGGCCACCGCGTTCCGCAAGGCGGTCGCGCCCGTCTACCTCCGCAGAAATCAGCGCGACGTTCTGGATGAGCTTCCCCAGATCGTCCACGTCGACGAGTGGGAGGAGATGAGCGAGGCGGACCTGGCCGCCTACCGGAGCGCCGTGCTGGCCGGGAAATGGATGGCCATGCGCCGCGCCGCCTATGCGGTCCCCGCCGAGTCGGCCAAACTCGAACGGCTCACGGAGATTGTCAAAGAAGCCGAGGAAAACGACCTCAAAGTCATCGTCTTCTCCTACTTCAAGGATGTCCTCGCGGCGGTGCGCGAAGCCCTCGGACCACAGATCCACGGCCCGATCACGGGAGGACTCTCGGCGGCACGTCGCCAGAAGGTTGTCGACACATTCTCGTCGGCACCCGGTCATGCGGTCCTGCTCAGCCAGATCGAAGCCGGTGGAACCGGCCTGAACCTCCAGGCCGCGTCGGTCGTGATCATCTGTGAACCCCAGGTCAAGCCGACCATGGAAGCCCAGGCCATCGCCCGCGCCCACCGGATGGGCCAGGTCCGTACGGTTCAGGCGCACCGGCTGCTCACCGTGGACAGCGTCGACGAGCGACTGCTCCACATCCTGGAGGCCAAGGCCGAGCTCTTCGACGCGTACGCCCGGCGGAGCGAGGTCGCCGAAGGCCTGACCGACGCGGTCGACATCTCCGACGCCTCCCTCGCCCGTCAGATCGTCGAAGAGGAGCAACGCCGCCTGGCACTGCTCTGATCTTCGGAAAAATGTCGTTGACCTCCCATACGCTCTCGCCAGTTGATCACAAGACCGGGAGGCGTCATGACATATCTGGAACTGTCCGAGGACAGCGGTAGCGCGCACAAGTACTACGAGGTCATCGTCTCCGGCACCGACGTGTCGATCAGCTACGGCCGGATCGGCGTGCCGGGGCAGACCAAGGTGTCCTCCTTCGCCACGGCCGAGAAAGCCCAGGCCGCCGCCCAGAAGAAGATCGACGAGAAGCTGCGCAAGGGCTACGCCCCGGCCGTCCGCGGCGTACGGCAACGCCGCGCGGTCACCCACCGGCCGACCGTCAGCCGGGCCTCCACCGCCCGCCGGGCCCCGGTGTTATGGCGGTTCGCCAGCGGCTCCGCCGCGTTCGGCATCTTCGTGGACCAGGAGCGCTGCTGGGTCGGCAACCAGCGCGGCGACGTCTACAAGGTGACCCACGACGGCTCGGTGGTCGGCCAGTTCAGGCTGCCCGACGGCGTCAAGTGCATCGTCGCCGACGACTTCTGGATCTACGCGGGCGCCGACGACGGCCGCGTCTACGACCTTTCCGGCAAGGTCCCCCGGGTGGCGTACGAGATCGCCGAAGACGTGGACATCTACTGGCTCGACATCTACGACGGCGTGCTCGGCGTCTCCGACGTGGCCGGGCGGATCACCGCCATCGATCACGAGGACGAGTTCCAGTGGGAGCGCAAGAGCAACGGAAGCTCCGGCTGGATGGTCCGCTGCGACGGCGACGCCGTCTACCACGGCCACTCCGGCGGGGTCGCCCGCTACGACGCCGGCGACGGCACCCCCGTCTGGCAGCGTGGCATTCCCGGCTCGGTCCTGTTCGGCTGGCAGGAGGAACGTTCGGTCTACGCCGGGACCAGCGCCGACCGCGTGGTCCGGCTGGCCAAGTCCGACGGCAGGATCGAAGCCACCTACCACTGCGACGACACGATCTACTCCTGCGCCACCGCCCCCGGCGGCCGCTACGTCTTCGCCGGAGACTCCTCCTCCTCGGTCTACTGCTTCGACGAGGACGGCACCCGCCTGTGGAAACTCGGCACCGGCTGCGGCTCCGCCCTCTCGATGCAGTACCTGGACGAGCGCCTCTACATCGTCACCGGCCAGGGCACGCTGGCCTGCATCGACGCCACCGAACAGGCGATCCTCGCCGCCCAGTCCGGCACCGTCCCGGAGCCGGTCGATGTGAAGGCCGCCGCCGGCCTGGTCGCGGTCGAACCGACCCTCGTCCTGGAAACCGCCACCCACTCCGACGAGGGCATCACGGTGGAATGTTTCACCGAGGGCGACCGCCTCCGGGTCCGCGTCCTGTCCCCCGGCTACGACCAGGGCTGGAACGTGCAGTTTCCCAAGGGCATCCGCGAGGCCGGCGCCCGCTACCTGGTGGAGGGCATCCGGACCGCGACCAGCGGCGGCTTCTACCGCGCGTACGGCGAGATCCGCCGCCTCCGCTGAAATTCACGGCCGCCCTGACATCCGGTGTTTCTCACCCGTTGACGGGACTGTTTCGCCTATGTAACATCCGATCAGCTCTGCGCAAAAATCTTGCAAGCTAGCGTCCGTTTTCTCGCTGTTCCTCGCAACTTCAGGGATGCACTGCGTCCGTGCACCTGCCCCGCATCTACGTGCGGCGAAGGCGCATGCCTTCAGACCCGGTCCAGTCGTGCCTGACGAGAGAAGAAGAACGCGAATGAGGAAGCTGAACATGCCGTTACGGCTGGTGGCGACGGTGGTCGCCGCCGGGCTGCTCGTGTGGGGGTCGGTCGTGCCGGCCTCCGCCGCGGGCGGGCCCAACCTGTCGCTGGGAAAGGCGACCCTGGCCAGTAGCGCCACCGGCGGACACGCGGTGTCGGCCGTCAACGACGGCAACCAGGCCACCTACTGGGAGAGCACCAACAACGTCTTCCCGCAGTGGGCGCGGATCGATCTCGGCGCCGCCACCAGTGTCGACCAGATCGTGCTGAAGGTGCCGGGCGATCCCGCCTGGCAGACGCGTAACCAGACGCTTTCCGTGCAGGGCGGTGCCGACGGGAACACCTTCAGCACGGTCGTGGCCTCGGCGAGCTACACGTTCAACCCGGCGACCGGGAACACGGTCACGATCAACTTCGCGGCCGCGAGTCACCGGTACTGGCGGGTCAACGTCACCGCCAACACCGGCTGGCCCGCCGCGCAGATCTCCGAGTTCGAGATCTACGGCGCCGGCGGCGGTGGCGGCAACCTCGCCTCCGGCCGGACCATGACCGGCAGCAGCGTCTCGCAGAGCTATGTCGCGAGCAACGCCAACGACGGCAACCAGGCCACCTACTGGGAGAGCATCAACAACGTCTTCCCCGAGTGGCTGCAGGTCGACCTCGGCTCGTCGGTGACCGTGAACCGGGTCGTACTCAAGCTGCCGGCGACCGACTGGGCCACCCGTACGCAGACGCTCGCCGTCCAGGGCAGCCAGAACGGCACGACCTTCACCGACATCGTCGGCTCGGCGGGGTACGTGTTCAACCCGGCCAGCGGCAACACGGTGACGATCACCTTCAACCCCGCCTCCACCCGGTACGTCCGGCTGAACATCACCGGCAACACCGGCTGGGCGGCCGGGCAGATCTCCGAATTCGAGGTGTACGCCCCCGCCGGCACCGACACCCAGCCGCCGAGCGTGCCGACCAACCTGGCCTTCACCGAGCCGGGCGGCGACCAGATCCGGCTGACCTGGACCGCCTCCACCGACGACGTGGGCGTGACCGGCTACGACATCTACGCCAACAACCAGCTCCGGGCCAGCGTCGGAAATGTCACGACATACACCGACACTCAGCCGTCCACGGCCACCGTGACGTACTACGTCCGGGCCAAGGACGCGGCGGGCAACCTGTCGGGCAACTCCGCCAGCGTGACCCGCAACGGCACGCCGGGCGGTGACACGCAGAACCCGAGCGTGCCGGGCAACCTGGCGTTCACCCAGCCGGGCGCCGGCCAGATCCGCCTGACCTGGACCGCCTCGACCGACAACGTCGGCGTCACGGGCTACGACATCTACGCCAACAACACCCTCCGCGCCAGCGTCGCCGGAAATATCCTGACGTACACCGACACGCAGCCGGACAGCGCGACCGTGACCTACTTCGTGCGGGCCAAGGACGCGGCGGGCAACCTGTCCGGAAACTCCAACAGCGTGACCCGTAACGGCACCGGCGACCCCGGCTCCAACCTCGCCATCGGCAAGGAAATGGTGGAGTCCGGCCACGTGCACACATTCGTGGCAGCCAACGCCAACGACAACAACACGGCCACCTACTGGGAGGCCAACTCCGGCGCCTTCCCGAACACGCTGACCGTCAAGCTCGGCTCCAACGCCGTGGTCAGCTCGGTCGTGCTGAAGCTCAACCCGGGCACCGAATGGGGCACCCGCACCCAGAACATCCAGGTGCTGGGCCGCGAGCAGAGCGCGACCGGCTACACCAACCTGGTCTCGGCCGCCAACTACACCTTCAACCCGGCCTCCGGCGGCAACTCGGTCACCATCAACCTGAGCGCGACCGTCGCCGACGTACAGCTGAGAATCAACAGCAACACCGGCGCGCCCGGTGGCCAGGTCGCCGAGTTCCAGGTGTTCGGCGTGCCCGCCCCCAACCCCGACCTCACGGTCACGGCCCTGTCCTGGACCCCGCCGACGCCGAACGAGACCAACGCGATCACCCTGTCGGCCACGGTCCGCAACTCCGGCACCGCCGCCTCCGCCGCGGACAGCGTCAACTTCTCCCTCAGTGGCGCGCTGGTCGGCACCGCCGACATCCCCGGCCTGGCCGTCAACGCCACCGCGACGGTGACCGCGAACATCGGCACCCGCGCGATGGGCAGCTACGAGGTCAGCGCCCGGGTGGACGCCGACAACACCGTCTTCGAACAGAACGAGACCAACAACACCTTCGTGGCGCCCACCCCGCTGGTGGTCGCCCAGGCCCCCGGCCCCGACCTGCAGGTCACGGGCATCACCTCCAACCCGCCGAACCCGGCCGTCGGATCTCAGGTCACCTTCACCGTGGCCGTCAACAACCGGGGCACCACCGCGTCGGGCGCGACCACCGTCACCCGGCTGTCGGTGGGCGGCACCACGCTCAACACCAACACCGCGTCGATCGCCGCCGGGGCCACCGTGAACGTGGCCGTCACCGGCAGCTGGACCGCCACCAGCGGCGGCGCCACCATCACCGCCACCGCCGACGCGACCAACGTGGTCGCCGAGACCAACGAGGGCAACAACACGCTCTCGCAGGCCATCGTGGTCGGGCGCGGCGCGGCCGTCCCGTACGTCGAGTACGAGGCCGAATCCGCCAGCTACCAGGGCACCCTGCTGACGGCCGACGCCCTGCGCACCTTCGGGCACACCAACTTCGCCACCGAGTCCTCCGGCCGCCAGTCGGTCCGCCTGAACAGCACCGGCCAGTTCGTCGAGTTCACCTCGACCAACCAGGCCAACTCGATCGTGGTCCGCAACTCCATCCCCGACGCCCCGGGCGGCGGCGGCATGGACGCCACGATCAGCCTCTACATCAACGGAACCTTCGCCCAGAAACTGAACCTGTCCTCGCGCCACAGCTGGCTCTACGGGAACACCGACCAGCCAGAAGGCCTGACGAACACCCCGCAGGCCGACGCCCGGCGGCTGTTCGACGAGTCGCACGCGCTGCTCGCGCAGAGCTACCCGGTCGGCACCAAGTTCCGCCTGCAGCGCGACGGGACCGACAACGCGCCCTTCTACATCATCGACCTGATCGACCTGGAGCAGGTGGCCCCGCCGACCAGCCAGCCGGCCGGCTGCACCTCGATCACGACCTACGGCGCCATCCCCAACGACGGGCTCGACGACACCACCGCCATCCAGCGCGCCGTCACCGACGACCAGAACGGCGTCATCAGCTGCGTCTGGATCCCGCCGGGCCAGTGGCGCCAGGAGAAGAAGATCCTCACCGACGACCCGCTCAACCGGGGCCAGTTCAACCAGGTGGGCATCAGCAACGTCACGATCCGCGGCGCCGGCATGTGGCACTCCCAGCTGTACACGCTGACCGAGCCGCACCTGGCCCAGGGCGGCATCAACCACCCGCACGAGGGCAACTTCGGCTTCGACATCGACAACAACGTGCAGATCTCCGACATCGCCATCTTCGGTTCCGGCCGCATTCGCGGCGGCGACGGCAACGCCGAGGGCGGCGTGGGGCTGAACGGCCGGTTCGGCCTCAACACGAAGATCAGCAATGTCTGGATCGAGCACGCCAACGTGGGTGTCTGGGTCGGCCGCGACTTCGACAACATCCCCGACCTGTGGGGACCGGGCGACGGCCTGGAGTTCACCGGCATGCGGATCCGCAACACCTACGCGGACGGCATCAACTTCACCAACGGCACGCGCAACTCCAAGGTGTTCAACTCCTCGTTCCGTACGACCGGGGACGACTCGCTGGCGGTGTGGGCGAACAAGTTCGTGAAGAACCAGGCGATCGATGTCGCCCACGACAACCAGTTCATCAACAACACGATCCAGCTGCCGTGGCGCGCGAACGGCATCGCGATCTACGGCGGGTTCGGCAACAAGATCGAGAACAACCTCATCTACGACACCATGAACTACCCCGGCATCATGCTGGCGACCGACCATGACCCGCTGCCCTTCTCCGGCCAGACGCTGATCGCCAACAACGCGCTCTACCGCGCGGGCGGCGTCTTCTGGAACGAGGACCAGGAGTTCGGCGCGATCACCCTGTTCGCCCAGAGTCAGCCCATCCCCGGCGTCACGATCCGCGACACCGACATCTTCGACTCCACCTACGACGGCATCCAGTTCAAGACCGGCGGCGGCGAAGTGCCGAACGTCGCCATCACCAACGTCAAGATCGACAAATCCAACAACGGCGCCGGAATCCTGGCCATGAGCGGCGCGCGCGGCAGCGCGACGCTGACCAACGTGGCCATCACCAACTCGGCCACCGGCAACATCGTGATCCAGCCCGGCTCCACCTTCGTGATCAACTAGCCGGCCCGATCGACCGGCCATGCGGGCGCCGCCCCGCATGGCCGGTTTTGTTGTGTCAGCCCAAAGTTCTGATCGCAAGACACCAAGAGATGCCATGGCCTTACTTGCGCACATCGACCACCATGCTCACGACGAAGAACAGGAAGAGCGCGACCGCGCCAACGATGACCAGGATGGAACCGGAGAGCAGCCCGGTCGTCATGGCTATGGCGGTGAGGGCCAGCGCGGTGAGCACCGCTGCCGCGATCTTCCAGTCGTCGCCGATGATGAAGTCGTACCAGAACCGTCCGAAGGCCTTGAGGAATCTCATCGGGCCATCTCCTTTCGCAGCAGGGGCAGGGTGGCGACGAGGAGCCGGGAGAGCAGCAGCCAGCCGGCCAGCAGGACCAGGATGGCCAGGTCGCCGCCGGGCCACTCCAGGCTGTGGTGCTCGGAGCTGAGCACGCCGAGGCCTTCAACCGCCCAGTAGGTGCCGAAGGCGGCCAGCAGCAGGCCCACGCCGTACTTGAGGGTGTTCTCGGGGATCATGGAGAGCGGGCGGTGCAGGACGGCGCCGAGCACGAGCACGAGGGCTCCGGCCGCGACCGCGCCCCACACGGCGCCACCCATGTTGCCGGCGCTCAGGCCGAAGGTGATGACCACGAAGACCACCTCGACGCCTTCCAGGAAGACGCCCTTGAACGAGACGACGAAGGCGAAGGTGTCGATGCCGAAACGCCGGTCGGAACCGGCCGCGCGGGCGGCGGCGGCCTGGTTGGCGAACTCCTCGGTCTCGTCGTGCAACGCCTTCAACCCGCTGGAGCGCAGCGTCGCCTTGCGCAGCCACTGCAAACCGAAGATCAGCAGCAGTGTGCCCACGACCAGTTGGAGCGCCGCCTCTGGAAGCCAGGTGCTCAGCGCGTAACCGGCCGCGAAGGTGAATGCCGTCAGGGCCACCAGCGCGGCGATCGTGCCCGCGATCGCCGATCGCCAGCTCCGGGTGAATCCCATGGCCAGCACGATGGTCAGCGCCTCGACGAACTCCACGAACGACGCGATGAAGGTGGAGCCCACCAGGCCCCAGGTCGTTCCTTGCACTATGCAACGCCCTCTCTAGATGTAACAGAAGTTTCAACGAGACCTTAGTTACATTGTGCTCGGCATGTCAACGGACTGGTAGCCTGCTGGCCATGGCGAAGGAACCCGAGAACGAGCGGCGCTGGCTGCTGCTCGTCTACCGTGTGCCGTCCCAGTCCTCCAAGGCCCGGGTCGCCGTCTGGCGTGATCTCAAGCGGCTCGGCGCGCTCTACCTGCAGCAGGCGGTCTGCGTGCTGCCCGACCGCGAGGAACTGCGGGTCGCGCTGGATCGGGTGCGGGAGCGGATCGCCGAGCTGGAGGGTTCCAGCCACTTCTTCGTCCTGGACGATGTGGACGAGCGCGAGCACCGGCAGATCCTCGAGGGTTTCCGGGCCAACTCGGCCAAGGAGTATGACGAGATCGTCGAGGAGTGCGAGACCAAGTTCTTCAAGGAGATCGAGTTCGAGCGTTACCGGGAGAACTACACCTTCGAGGAGGCCGAGGAGATCCGGCAGGATCTGGAGAAGCTTCGCCGCTGGCTGCGCAAGGTGGAAGGTCGTGACTGGGTCGGGGCTCCCGGCCGGGAGCACGCCCGGGATCGGGTGGCCGAATGCGAGCGCCTGCTGGAGGAGTTCGAGGCCGACGTCGCGGACCGGGTCGGCGAGGCGGGCTGACCGTCAACGCGCGGCCGGTCGGGCTTCGAGCCCACGTCGTGAAATGGGCTGACCGTTAGCGTGCGGCCGATTGGGTGTCGTGAAGTGAGCTGACCGTTTAGCGCGATACCGACGTCGCGAAGTGGGCTGACCCTTTAGCGCGCGGCGAGTTGGGCTTCGAGGCCGTCGAAGATGACCTGGAGGCCGAACTCGAGGCTCTTGTCGGGCGCCTCGCCGTAGCCGGCATCCTGGACGGCCTCGATGCGGGCGTGCAGCCGGGGGAACCGCATCGCGATCTCGCTGGCCTGCGCCATCATCTCCTTCATCTGCTCCTCCGCGTCGCCGCCCTCCCGGCGCAACCGCCTGGTCAGCGTGACCGCGGCCGACTCGCCCAGGGTGATGCCGAGCACGAAGATGAACACCGTGGCCATCGCCCGGTCCGCGTCGGCGCCGACGAACCCGGCCTTCTCGTAGATCGCGAGACCGTGGTCGTCGTGGCGTGACTTCCCCGGGCCGTACATCACATGGGTGCCCATGGCCATCACCAGCCAGGGATGCCTGATGATCATGTCGTAGAGGCTGTGGGCCATGGTCGTGGCCGCCGTGCGCCAGTCGACCGCGTCGAGATCGGGGAGTTCGATCTCGTTCCACACCTCGTCGCCCGCCAGCTTGACGAGGTTGTCCTTGCTCTTGACGTGCCAGTAGACCGCCGTCGCGGCGGAGCCGAGCCGCTCGCCGAGGCTCCGCATGTTCAAGCCTTCCAGACCTTCGGCGTCCAGCAGCTCGATGGCGGTCCGGACGATCCGCTCGGTGGTCAGCGTGTCGCGCGGCATGCGCCCAGGATACGGCATTGCACATTGTTCAAGTAAGGGACTTGCACAGTGTTCAAGTTCGGCTCTAGGCTGCTTCTTGAACATTGTGCAAGTCTTCTTGGGAGGGCAGATGGCCATCACCGCCAGAGGGTTGAGAAAGTCTTACGGAGACCACGTCGTGCTCGACGGCATCGACCTGGACATCGCGGAAGGGACGATCTTCTCCCTGCTCGGGCCCAACGGCGCGGGCAAGACCACCGCAGTCAAGATCCTCACCACGCTCATCAAGGCCGACGGCGGTCAGCTGACCGTCGGCGGGCACGACCTGGCCCGCGAGCCCGACGCGGTCCGCGCCATGATCGGCGTCACCGGCCAGTTCTCGGCCGTCGAAACGCTCCTCAACGGTGAGGAGAACCTCCTGCTCATGGCCGACCTGTGGCATCTGGAGCGGCGTCACGGACGGCGGCGCGCGGCCGAGCTGCTGGAGCGGCTCGACCTGGTGGAGGCGGCGAAGAAGCCGGTCATCACCTATTCGGGCGGGATGCGCCGCCGGTTGGACCTGGCCATGACCCTGGTCGGCTCGCCCCGCGTCATCTTCCTCGACGAGCCCACCACCGGTCTGGACCCGCGCAGCCGCCGGGGGATGTGGCAGCTCATCCGCGATCTCGTCGCCGACGGGGTCACGATCTTCCTCACCACCCAGTACCTGGAGGAAGCCGACCACCTCGCCGACCGGATCGCGGTCCTCGACCACGGCAGGCTCGTCGCCGAAGGCACCGCCGAGGAACTCAAGCGCCGCGTGCCGGGCGGCAGCATCGCCCTGCGCTTCGCCGACGTCGCCGCCATGGACGCCGCCGCCCGCGTCCTGGGCCAGGTGACCCGCCATGACGACGACCTCAGCTTGCACGTCCCCAGCGACGGCGCCGTCGCGACGCTGCGGTCGGTGCTCAACCAGCTCGACAGCGCCTCGGTCGCCGTCGAGAACCTCTCCCTGCACACCCCCGATCTCGACGATGTGTTCCTGGCCCTGACCGGAAATATGGAAAGGAAGGCCTCGGCATGAGCACCAGGTCCTACGCGGTAACCGATTCGATCACGATGCTGCGCCGCGATCTCAAGAAGATCCTGCGCTACCCGACGTCCGTCATCTTCATCGTCGGCTTCCCGCTCCTCTTCCTGCTGCTTTTCGTGTACGTCTTCGGCGGCGCCCTGGGCACGTCCGTCGCCAACCTGGGGAACGGCAGCACCAGCTACGTCGACTACATCGTGCCCGGTCTGGTCGTGATGACCGCCGCCACCGGATCCCTCGGCACGTCCTCGTCGGTCAACGTCGACATGACCGAGGGGATCATCGCCCGATTCCGTACCATGGCGATCTTCCGCCCCTCGATCCTGATCGCGCGCGTCGTCTCCAGCATGATGCAGACCTTGACCAGCATGGCGCTGATCTTCGGGGTGGCACTCCTGATGGGCTTCCGGCCGACCGCGGGAATCGGCGAGTGGATCATGGCGATCGGTCTCCTGGCCTTGGCCACCTTCGCGCTCACCTGGCTGGGCGTGGCGTTCGGCGTCGCGGCCAAGACCCTGGACGCGGCCAGCAACGCGCCCTTCCCGCTGATCATTCTTCCGTTCGTCGGCAGCGGGATCGTGCCCACCGAATCCATGCCCAACGGCGTACGCCAGTTCGCCGAATATCAGCCCTTCACGCCCATCATCGAGACGCTCCGCGGCCTGCTCATGGGCACCCCGATCGGCCACAACGCGGTGATCGCCATCGCTTGGTGCGTCGGGCTCTCGATCGTCGGATTCCTCTGGGCCAGGAAGAACTTCAACCGTGACCGCACCCAGTAGACGCGGTCACGAGAGGTTGGCGCGGCGGGTGGCGGTTCGTTCGACCACCGTCGCGCCCGTCTCGGCTTCGAGCACCGGGGTGTGGCCGGCGGCGCGCAGGGCGGCGAGGGTCTCCGCCTCGCCGACCGAGCTGATCAGCACGGTGGGCGCGATCTTGCGCAGGCCCAGCGCCCGGAGCGCGCGCGTGCCCGCGAGCTCGTCGATGAGAGTCTCGTCGTCGGAACGGATGCAACAGCCCGAGCGGACCACCCGCATCCGTCCGTGGACCCGGCCGACGTCCTTGATCAGGTATTCGAAGGGCTGCGGCAGGGGCGCTTCGGCGACCGCGGCGAGGCGTTCGAGCAGGTCGGTGGCGTCATGACCCAGGTCGAGCGCGTGGCGTACGCTCGCCGGGCTGAACCGCCAGACCACGGCGTGCCCTTCGGACTCGCGTGCCGCCATCCCGTCCAGCAGGTCGGCCAGCGCCGCCTCTGGCGTTCCCCGTACGACAGCGGTCAGGTCGGCCTGGAAGAAGGCGGTGACCTGCGGGGCCGGAAGCATGTCGGCCAGGGCGGCGACGAGCGTTTCCGTCGACGGATCGGAGGTTTCCGGCGCGCGGAGCAGGTCGAGCAGGGCGTGCCCCAGCTGGGTCAGCGCGCCGCGCGCGACGACCCCGAGCAGTTCGGCCTCCCGGAGGGTCGCGGTCAGGCATCCCATCATGTCGGGCATGTCGGCGGCGTGATGGGGCCGGTGCCAGGTGGCGCGAGCGACCAGGTAAGGCAGAGCGTCCTGGCCGCTGCCCTTCCCGGGAGGCAACGCGCCAAGCGCTTCCAGCACCGCATACCGGACGCCGACCGCGTAGGGATGGTCCGGCTCGGTGAGGGCCACGGGCGGCCCGTCCTGATCCGCTGTGTAGGTGAAGATCGCGTCCACGCTCGCCCACCCGACGATGATCCTGACCAGCCGTTCCTCCGTCCGCCCGGTCCGCCACTCGTCGTACGCCGAGGTGGGCAGCAGCGTCACGACCGGCTCCGGAAGCTTGCCGCGATGACCCTTGGGCCGCGGAACCGGCTCGGCGTGCGCGCCAAGCAAACCGGCCTGAACCGTCAGGTCCAGCCAGAACCGGGTGATCTCCTCGGCCAGCCCGAGCGTCTTGGCCAGGCGTTTGGTGTCCCGCACCGCGAGCCCACCGGACTTGCGTACGGAGGGAGGCTGGACGGCGCACGCGGCGATAAGCCGATCGATCTGGGAAACGGCGGCGAGCGCGGCGGCCTGAGCGGAACCATCAGCGCCGGAAATATCCGGCAGCTCCAGCGGCGGCGAGGGCGGCCGCGGATGAAAGCGGGCACGCGGTTCACCGAGCACCGCCGTGGCCACCTCGATCGGCACCTCCGCCACCTCGGGCGCCCCGGCCGGCAGCAGCAGCCCTCGCGCCGCCAGCCACTCCGTGTTCGCGTCAGCCGAGCCCGAAACCCGGAAACTGGACTTGGCGCTGTAGGCATCGGTCTTGAACACATGAGTCCGAACCCGCGCGCCGTTCCGGACAATGTTCGCCAGCCACTCCTGCGCGGCAGCAGGCCCCTCGGCAAGCAGTTCACGCACCCGAGCTTGGTCGGTCAGCACCGCGAGCACGTTCCGCTGCGCGACCTCACGCGTCCCCACCTTGCCCAGTCCAAGCGCACCCGCGATCCGATGCACCTCCGGCGCGTTGAAGTGCGCGCTCATGAGCTCGCCCGCCTGCCGGCCCAGCCCCGCCGCATCGGTCAGGTGCAAGTGCACCGCGTTCGGCACGACCACCGACTTGCCATACGGCGGAAGCACCAGCACCTTGCCGGCCAGCCCGTCCAGCACGGCCTCCGCATCCGCACGCGCCCCGGGCTCGGACCCGGCCAGCAGCCCGACCACATCGGCACGCGGCACCGCACGATCCCCAGGATCATGGCCATGCCAGTAATGGCTAGGCAGATCCCCGTGCCGCCGCGCCGCCAGCCAGGCCACCGCCGCCAGCGCCTCGACCTCGGGAAGCGTGCAGGAGTTGAGAGCGTTCAACGCCACCGGATACTGAAGCAGCAGCCGAGCAAGATCACGCGGCGAAATATCCCCATTGCTGACGTATCCGGCTCCAGCCAAGAGGGCCCGCAATTCGCCCGGAGCTTTGGCCTTCAACCAAGCCGCCAGATGGCGTTCCGTACTCACTGACGCACCCTATCCAGCTTCGTCGATTTTCCGGGAGCCCGATTGTCGTAAGGGTAGGACGAGACGTGAGGTGCGGCTCGGTGAGACAGAGACATCGCGGTCAGCGCGTATGGAGGGCTATCAGATGGTCCGTTTTGAGCGTCTCGGGATGGGCTGGGCCGAGATATCGCTGCTGGAGGTGGAGGACCTGGCGATAGATTCGATCCGCCTGGTGGGAGTGGCCCTGGGCGGTGAGCACGTTGGCGAGATCGCGGCGGGTGGTGAGCAGCCGGGCGTCGGAGTCGCTGAGGACCTGCTCCATGGTGGCCAGGACGTCGCGGAGCATGCTTTCGGCCTCGGCTGTGCGGCCCAGTGCCGCGCGCGTGCGGGCCAGGGTCGCCCTGATGGTCAGCGTCAGCGGATGCTCGGCACCCAGTACGCGAGACACGGCGTCCACGACTTCGGTGCCCATGTCTTCGGCGTCCTGGTGTGCGCCGCCTTCGTTGGTCCAGTGGGCCAGATCCGCCCAGGCATCGAGCGTTCTGGGATGTTCCTCGCCCAGGACGCGGCGGTCGATCTCCAGCGCTCGGCGGCAGAGGCTCGCGGCCTCTTCCGCATCGCCCTGCACACCCACTGACCAGGCGAGATCGACGATGGTCGTCAACGTGTCGTTGTGTTCGGGACCCAGGAACGCCTCCTGGTCGGCGATCAGGTCGCGGTACATCTGTTCGGCTTCGCCGTACCGGCCCTGAGCCAGGATCGCCCCAATGAGCTGATCTCTGGTGAGGAGCGTGCCCGGATCAGCATCGCCCAGTACGCTCCGCCGGTCCTCAAGGGTGGCGCGGAACAGGTCTTCGGCTTCGCGGAAGCGGCCTCGGGAGACCATAGTGACACCAAGAGTGTGTCGGGCTTCGATCACTTCGGGATGCCGGTTTCCGAGCCTGGACACCGCGGCGAGCCGGACGCGTGCCATCTCCGCACCGCCCGCGCCCTCCTTGTTCCCGATCAGCCACAGTGAGTAGACCGCGCTGCCCGCGGCGTCCGACAAGCGCAGCAGCGCCGGTTCGCCCAGATGAGGGGCCGCCCAGAGGAGAAGCGCTTCCACATGGGGGATCAGCCTCTCCCATTGCGGCCAGTCCGCGGGACGTTCGACATCCAGCGCCCCGGCAGCGTCGCTGACCAACCCCACGGCCAGCTCCGGAATCGAGGTGTCCTCCGTCATCCGCGCCCGGCAGGTGTCGGCCACCACCGGATGGAGCGTAAGGTCGGGCAGACCCCCCGGCACCGGAACTGCCTCGATCAACGCTAGCTCGGCCAGAGCGCGCAGGCTGCTCTCCGTCACCGCCGGGCCGAGCAGGGCCATCGGGATCGGCGTGGTCGGCGCGAAGCAGGCCAGCAGGTAGAGCATCTCCCGCGCCCGCTCCACGCCTTGGTCGGCGAGCGCGTCGAGCGAAAGCTCCCAGGTTCGCGAGACCGTCGCCCGCGCGTCGGAACGCGCGGTGGGCAATTCGGCGACCCCCGCCTGACCGCTGTCCAGCGCCCGCCGGTAGTCCGCGAAGGTGTGCCACCGCGCGAACGGAGAGGTCAGATGCACCGCCGCCAGCTGCAGCGCGAGGGGCAGTCCACCCAGACGCCGGGCGAGCTCCAGCGCCTCCCGCCCGTCCGGATCGGGGATGTCCGGAGCGGTTCCCCGAAGCACCGCCGCCGCCGCGACGTCATCGAGAACCTTCAGCGGCACCACCCGCACGCCCCTTCCCCAGACCTGGGGATCGCCCACCCGTGTGGTCACCAGCGTGAAGACGTTCCCGCCTCCCCGTACCCAACCAGCGCCGTCCGCGGGTGTCGACTTGCCGTCGGCGGCCAGCACAGCCGGCACGTCGGCGTTGTCGAACACCAGCAGGGCCTTGCGGCTCCCGGCCGGGCGCTCGGCCAGGAATAACCAGAACCGGTCGGCCGCGGTCGGCTCGGCATCACTCACCTCCCGCAGGAGCGACTCGGGCGCGTCCAGCCGTCGAAGGATCTCCACGATCCCGCCACGCAACGACACCGAATCCGCGACGTTCACCCACCATACGGACCGACCACGCCGACGGAACTCCGCAGCCAGCCACAACGCCACCGTCGACTTACCGACACCCCCCATCCCGGCCAGCACCAAGGCATCGGGAGTACGCCTGCCGCCGCGCCTCAGCGCGCTCCTCAACTCGGCCTTGAGACCGTCACGGCCCAGAACCTCGACCGGAAGGCGACCGTAGGGCGCCGCGACCGGAAGCGCGCCAGTGGAATAGGCGGACGGCGAACGCCCTGGTCCGCTGCGCACACGCCGGGCATCGCGACGATCCAGCACCGCCACCCGAAGCTGCCACGCGCCAACCCCCAGCGCGGCGACCCCGGCAAGCGAGGCCGCGGCAGTCAGCAGATCCATATCCTGACAATAGAACTGCAGCCTGGCTCGGTCATCGCAGCATCTGAGGTCGCGTCCGGCACCGGTTCTCCAGGGCGGAACGACGCGAACTCCTCGGAGATTTCCAAGAACGGCCCAGGCCTGAGGATCTGCCGCAGGTCTGGGCCTTCGCTGGTTACTCCGCTGCGAGTTGGTCGCCGAGGGCGATGAATCCCTGGATTGTCGCCTGGGCGAATTCGTCGATCCAATGTTCGGGCCAGGTCGAGTGCTTCACCACGACCATCCGGGCCGGTTCATGCACCATGATCATTTGGCCGTAGATGCCGGAGGCGTAATAAACGCCGCCTCGCGTGCCTTCGCGGGCCACCCACCACTGGTTCCGGTAGTAGGCGCCATCCAGTGGCAGATAGAAATGGCCGCGCTGGCCGAACACGTCGATGCTGTCCGGATCGGGTGTCACGATGTCGCGTACCCACGAGTCCGGAACGACACGCTCCCCGGTCCCGGACAGGCCACCCCGGCGCATCAGCTCTCCGAAGCGGGCCAGGTCACGCGGGGTCGCCGACAATCCGACGTCGCTGAGCGCGTTTCCGTGCCCGTCGACGGTCATCTCGGCCTCGTGTTCGGCCCCGAGCAGCGACCACAGCCAAGCGGAGAAGAGCTCGCCGTGGCGCATCCCGGCGGCTCGTTCGGCTCCCCATCCGAGCAGGCACGTCAGGAAGGAGCGGTAGTCGTACTCCGAGCCATGCTCTTTGACGTTCGGGAGGCCGGTGTAGACCGGCCAGATGTCCGGGACCAGCGAGGTGTCGGTGATCGGCTGCCAGCCGGTGATCTGCAGCTCCTGGTCGTAGAGCTCGTCACCCAGGCGCGCAGTGCCGGTACGCATGTCCAGCATGTGCCGCCACCGCGCCCCCGCGTAACTCGTGTCACCAAGCTCCGGCAGCGTGTCGGTGACCAGCGCCTCGGGATCGATCAGCCCCTTGCCGACAGCCGCCCCGAACAACGTCGACGTGAGCGATTTGCTGACTGACATGCACAGGTGCTTCGTCGCGCTGTCCATGCCCTGGTAGTACTCCTCCGCGATGATCTCCCCGTCCCGCAGCACGACGAGCGCGTCGGTGTAGGTACGGTCAACGATCTCGCGCACCGAACCCGCCCCGGATCCCAGGACGTCGGCGGGCTTGCTGGGCAACTCCCACACCGGTCCGGTGCCGCGGGAGATCGCCACCGACGGCATGAGCTCGCGTACGTGCTGGAAACTCCACCGGTTGAACGGCGGACGCCGCCAGTTGTCGAGCGTGACCAGCCGGTGCGCGGGCGAGGGCGTGCCCCTCATCAGGTCGGGGGCTCCAACCACGCCGCCATCGGCGACGTGGGGGGCGATCACTGAGGCCATGAGGTCAGCCCGCCTTCTTCGCGGCCGCGGAGAGCGCGGAGACATAGGCGTCCAGACCCCACGTGAGCGAGAGCGCCGTCGGCGGCGAAACCGCCGAGATGAGCTCCGCGCCGACGATCGAGGCGACGGTGCCCCGCTTCACCTGCGACATTGCCTGCGCGTAGTCGGCACGCAGGAACGTGTCGGCCTCGTCCTGGGTGGTCGCGAAGTTGACGAGGATGTCGCTCTCCAGCGAGTCGAGCTTCTCGTAGCTGAGCGTGTAGGTCACCAGGTTCTCGTCGCTGTCGAGCGCGGAAACGGCGGGGGCGTCCGTGAGCCCGAGGTCAAGCCCGAACTCGACCCGCGGGTCCGCCTTCGTGTACACGTAGAACGTTCCCGATGAATCCCACACGAACGCCACCGACTTGCCGGTCAGTTCGGGGTGCGCCTTGGCGGCTTCGGCGACGGCCGTGCCGATGCCGTCGAGCACCTTCTGGGCGTCGTCCTTCTTGCCGATCGCCAGGCCCGCGGTCGTCACGATGTCCTTCCACGGCGTCGACCAGGCTTCGCCCGGGTAGCCGACGGTGGGTGCGATCTTGCTCAGCGTGTCGTACTGCTCCTTGGTGATGCCGGAGTAGGTGGCGAGGATGAGGTCCGGCCGGGCGTTGACGATCTCCTCGTACGGCGGCTCTTCGGAGTTCGACAGGATCGTCGGCGTCGCCGCGCCGAGCTGCTGGAGCTTGTCCTTGATCCAGGGGCGCATGCCCTTCTCGTCCGCGCCGTAGGTGGCGAACGGGATCGCGACCGGGACGACGCCCAGCGCGAGCAGGGCGTCCTCGCTGCCGATGCCGAGCGTCACGACCCGCTCCGGCTGCTTGGCGATCTCGGTCGTGCCGAAGGTGTGGGTGATCGACACAGGGAACGCGCTGGACGTCGCGGGCGCCGCGCTCGCGGGCGCCGCCGTCTCGGGTTCGGCGCCGCACGCGCTCAACGCGAGGGCGAATCCGGTAGCGAACACCAGCAGCCGAAAGGGTTTCATCATGATGCCTCCTGGATTGAGGGGTGAGGACGGCAGTGGAAGCGGCCGATCGGGACGATCAGGGGCGCGGAGGTCGCCGGATCGTCGATGACGAGTGATTCGAGCCCGAACGCCGCGGACAACATCCCCGGCGTCAGGACGTCGCGCGGCATCCCCTCGCCGGCGACGCGCCCGGCGGCCATCACGAGGAGATGGTCGGCGTAGCGCGCGGCGAGGTTGAGGTCATGGAGCACCATGACGACGGTCGTCGAGTAGGTCGTGTTGAGTTCGGTGAGCAGGTCGAGCAGCTCGATCTGGTGGGTGAGGTCGAGATAGGTGGTCGGCTCGTCGAGCAGGAGGATGTCGGGATCCTGCGCGAGCGCCATCGCGATCCACACCCGCTGCCGCTGACCGCCGGAGAGCTGGTCGACCGGCCGATCGGCGAACTCGATCATCGAGGTGGCCCGGAGCGCCGCCGCGACCACGGCGTCGTCGTCATGGTCCCGGCGCCGGATCCAGGTGTGGTGGGGATGCCGACCGCGGCTCACCAGGTCGGCCACCGTGATTCCGTCCGGCGCGGTCGGGTGCTGCGGCAGCAGCCCGATCATCTGGGCCAGCTTCTTGGCGGGCATCGAGTGGATGTCATGGCCGTCGAGGGTGACCGACCCGGACGAGGGCTTGAGCAGCCGCGAGAGCCCGCGAAGGGTGGTGGACTTGCCCGAGCCGTTGGCTCCGACGATCACCGTGATCTTCCCGGCCGGGATCTCGATGTCGATGCCGTGCACGACGAGTTCGCGGTCGTAGCGCAGGTGCAGGCCCTCGGCCTTCAGCTCGCGCGCGTCATGGTGGCGTGACATCAGCTTCTCCTCGACAGGCGGTCCGGCGAACTCAGGAGACGGATCAGGTAGCAGCCGCCGAGCAGCCCGGTGACGACGCCGACGGGAGCCTGCACGGTCTCGGGCAGCACGTGCTGGGCGACGAAGTCGGCGACCAGCACGATGACGGCGCCGACCAGCGCGGACGTGCCGAGGGCGAGCGAGCCGGTGCGCGCCAGCCGCCGCGCGATGGGCGCGGAGACGAACGCCAGGAACGCGATAGGGCCGACGACGGCGGTGGCGACCGCGATGAGCGCCGAGGCCAGGACGACGGTCGCCAGCGTGGTTCGCTCCGGGTTGACGCCCAGCGACGAGGCTGTCTCGTTGCCCAGCTGCAGGATGCGCAGACGTGGCGCGTTCGCGGCGACCAGGACCAGCAGCGGCGCGACGGTCACGGCGAGCAGCAGCACGTCGGTCGCGCTCGCGCCGCCGAGGCTGCCGACCATCCACACCAGCGCCGTCTGCGCCTTCTCCACCTTGCCGCGCGTCAGCAGGTATCCGATGACGCTGTTGGCGATGAACGCGAAACCAATACCTATCAGGACAAATCGGTAGCCGCTGCTGCTGGCCAACAGATAGACGCAGGCGGCGACGACGGCTGCCCCCAGCAGCGCCGCGACCGACACGGCCGGGCCGGTGAGGCCAAGACCGATGATCGCGAACACCGCCGCGGCGCTGGCGCCGCCCGAGATGCCGATGATGTCCGGGCTGGCGAGCGGGTTCCGCAGCACGGTCTGGAAGAGCGCTCCGGCGACCGCGAACGCGACCCCGACGATGAGGGCCACGAGCAGGCGGGGCAGGCGTAGGTCCACGATCACGAACCGATCCATCGTGTCGCCCTGGCCCATGAGGACAGCGAGCACCTCGATCGGGGATCGCGCGTACGCGCCGCTGGCGAGCGAGACGAACGCCGCGGTCACCAGCGACACGGCCAGGGCCGAGTTGACGACGATCGTCCGGTGGCGGAGGTTTCGGCGGGCGGTGTGGACTGGGTTCATCACAGTCCTCCCAGCCGCAGCCGGCGGACGAGGACGATCATCAGGGGCGCGCCGATGAGCGCGACGGCGAGTCCTGCTTCGAGCTCGCCGGGCGGCACTACCAGCCGTCCCGCGACGTCCGCAGCGAGTAGGAGCGCCGGGCCGACGAAGAAGGTGTAGGTCATGATCCAGCGATAGTCCGGTCCGGCGAAATGGCGGGCGATGTGCGGCGCCACCAGCCCGACGAACACGATCGGACCGGCGAGCGCCGTCGCGGCGCCGCTCAGCAGCACCACCGCCGTGAGGCAGATCAGGCGCATGCCCGCCACGCTCTGGCCGAGACCTCGCGCGAGGTCGTCGCCGAGAGCGAGCAGGTTGAGGCCGCGGGCCGACGCGAAGGAGAGCACGATCCCGGCCAGGACGAAGGGCCACAGGATGCGGACCATGCCGAGGTCGCGACCGGCGAGTGAGCCGACCTGCCAGAACCGGAACTGGGCGAGCGAGCCGGTGTTGCTGAGCAGGATCAGCGTGATGAAGGAGCTGACCACGGCGGTGAGGGCAGCCCCCACCAGGGTCAGTTTCAGCGGGCTGCCGCCGTCGATGCCGAACGAGCCGACGCCGTACACGACCCCTGCGGCCAGGACCCCGCCCAGGAAGGCGAACCACACGTAACGCGACGGCGAGGTGACGTCGAACCAGGTGATCGCGACGACCACGGCGAGGGCGGATCCCGCGTTGATGCCGAGCAGTCCAGGATCGGCGATCGGGTTGCGCGAGACCCCTTGCATGAGAGCGCCCGCGAGGCCCAGCGCGACCCCGGCGAGCAGGCCGATCAGCGTGCGCGGCAGCCGAAGCTCACGGATGATGCGCTGGTCGTCCCCCGCCGCCTGCCAATCCAGCAGGTGCGCCAGCGGGATCGAGCGGGATCCCAGCGCCAGGCTCAGCGCGATGGCCACGAGCAGCAGCGCGACCACGAGAAGCAGCTTCGACCAGGCGCGGGAGGGCCCACGCGTGATCGGGCCCGCTTCGGAGAGCTGCGTCATGCGCCGCCTCCTTTCCGGTGCCGTATCGATTCGGCGTGTCGGCGATCCTGCACGACTTGCTTTCGTACGTCAATGCCCCTATCAGGCCCGCCGCGGCGCGGTCGTCGAGACGTGCCCGCAGGTGAGAGCGGGCTTTGACGGTTGTAGGCGAGCGGTGATAGGTATGCCGTATCGATTCGGCATCAGCCGATCGGAAGACGAGGAGGGCTTGATGCCGACCATCAGCCGAGCGGATCGAGCCGCGAGCCTGGCGTTCGACTTTCCAGGCCTGCGGATCGGCACGGCCGAATACGCCGATGGGCCCACCGGGTGCACGGTGCTGCGCTTCGACCGCAAGGCGAGGATGCACGTCGACCCGCGCGGGGGAGCCGTCTGCTACGCCGCGTCGTCCCGCTCGATCGAGGCCCTCGGCTTCGCCGGCGGCTCGGTGTACGGCCTGGACACCCTCGGCGGCATCCGCTCCGCCTTACGCGACGACGGCCGAAACCCCACCGACTGGGCCCAACTCCCGCTGGTCGCCGGTGCCTGCGTGTACGACTTCGTCGGCCGCGCCACCACCACGACCCCCGACCACCTCCTTGGCCGCCAGGCATGCCTTTCGGCCATCGAAGGTCATATCCCCGTAGGCCGTCACGGCGCGGGCGCACATGCCACGGTCGGTGACGCGATCTCCGTCGATCGGGTCGAATGGGGCGGCCAGGGAGCCGCGTTCGCGCAGGTCGGCGACGTCCGGGTGCTCGTCGTCACCATCGTCAACGCGCTCGGCGCGATCACCGACCGCGCCGGGCGGACCGTGCGCGGCAATCGGGACCCCGGCACGGGCGATCGCGCCGACGTCCTCACCGAGATACGCGCATCGCTCGAATCCGGGCGGACAACCCAGCCACCTTCGGGAAACACCACCGTGACCGCCCTGGTCACCAACGTCTCCCTCGACGACCACGAACTGCGCGACCTGGCGCGCGCGGCCCACACGGCGATGGCCCGAGTCATCCGCCCGTTCCACACACCTTTTGATGGCGATGTGCTGTTCGCCCTGTCCACGGCGGAAATCTCCGCTGGCACGCTCGACCCGGTGTCCATGAGCGTGCTCGGGGGCGAGGTCGCCTGCGACGCCGTACTTTCGATCACAGACCAGGCGGTGCCGCGATGACCGTCCGCCATTTGCGCACGGACGCGCTCGATCCGTACATCCGGGGTGAAGAGCTCGGCAGGCGCATGGCAGCTGAGATCGCCACAAACGTCCGCGACTACGAGCGCCTCTTCGAGGCAGTCAAAGTGACCACCGACCTCCCCACGCTCGGCTCCGCAGCGATCGACCAGGTCCTAGCCTGGGCCCCCAGCCTGGTACGCGAATGGGAAGGCCTCGCCGTCGGATCCGGTCTCGACCTGTGGCGGATCGGCGTGCTCAACGCCCGTACCGAGATCCTCGCCACGGTCGAGGCGATCGGCGAGGGTGAGTGCTCCGTCGCCGTGTACGCACCGGGACAGGGTTCGCCCCGGAGCGTACAGACCTGGGACTGGCACGACGCGTTCGAGAGCGAGCGCTTCATGGTCACCCACCCGGTCGAGGGCGGCGCGCGACTGCGCTACTTCACCGAAGCCGGACTCACCGGCAAGATCGGTATCGCGGCCCGCGACCAGGGCACGCTCGGGCTGCACCTCAACATCCTCCACCATTCGAGCGACGGCGACGGCCTCGGCGTCCCGGTCCACGCCGTCCTGCGCCGGATCCTCGAATGCGCCGACTCCTTGGAAAGCGCCGCCGACATCGCCCGCTCGGCCGCGGTCTCGGCCTCCTCGGCGCTCACCGTCGTCGGCTACGAGCAGGGCCGCTCCTGGGCGGCCACCCTGGAGATCTGCCCCGACGGCGTCGCCATCGTGCCCCCCGACGAGGACGGGTTCCTCGTGCACACCAACCACTTCATCGACCCCACCCTGGCCGAAGGCGATCTGATGCCCAAGTCGTCCGACACGTGGGACCGGATGGCGGTGCTCGGGCGGCAGCGCGAGCTGCTTCGCTCCCCGCTCGTGGAGGAACGGTTCGCGTTCCTCCGCCGGCACGCCGCGGATGGCGGCGCCGTCTGCTGCCATCCCAACCCCGAGCTGGCCTTCGAGCACCGCTGGCGCAGCCTCATCACCATCGACCTCGACTACGACCAGCACGTCGTCAGGCACGTCGACGCGGGTCCCTGCCAGCACGACGTACTCGGCCATCGGACCTTCTAGGAGTTTCCCATGATCGAATTTTCCACCAAGCCTGACGCCGCCCGGCTGGGCATCATGCAGGGCACGCCCCCGCCGCCGGACAAGAGGGTGACGCTCGCCAACTGGATGAAGGGTCCGTACAACCAGTGGGGGTTCCAGCACGTGCGCGAGCTGATCCCCACCGCGCCGATCCGGCGCGGTCCCGGGCCGATCTGGGAGCTGCCGCGTGCGCCGCGGGCCCTCCGGGACGTGGACATCGTGGCCGGGCCGTGGGGGCCGATGTCCTTCGGGCGGCTCCTCGACGACACGTTCACCGACGCCATCGCGGTCCTGCACCGGGGGAGTCTCGTCTTTGAGGAGTACCACAACGCGATGACGCCGGGGACGCCGCACATCGCGATGTCCATGTCGAAGTCCGTCACCGCGACCGTGACGGGTGCGGCCATCGACCGGGGGTTCCTGAGTCCGGACAGTCTGGTCACCGACCTCCTTCCCGAGCTCGCGGGCACAAGCTTCGAAGGCTGCACCGTCCGGCACATTCTCGACATGCGCACCGGCACCCGTCAGGACGTGATCACCGACGAGCAGTCCGACAAGTTCCTGGAAATCCTGCTGTGGCAGCCACCGACTCTTCCGCTGCAGACGCGCAACGTCATCGACTTCTTCTACACGCTCCAGAACTACCGTTCCCATGGCACGCACTATGAGTACCGGTCGATCCTGACGAACGTTCTCGCGTGGCTAACCGAACGTGCGGCCGGAGTGCGCTTCAACGAGTTGGCCTCTGAGCTGCTCTGGAAGCCGCTCGGCGCGGAGTTCGACGCGTCGATCACGGTCGACGGCCACGGAAACGTGGCAGCCGAGATCGGCGTCAGCGCGACCCTGCGCGACCTGGCCAGACTCGGCGAAATGCTCCGCCGCGACGGCCTGGCCGATGCCACGCGTGTCGTGTCCGCTGCCTGGGCCGCCGACACGGTGACGCCCGAGCCCGACTCGATCGAGGCGTTCCGGGAGCGAGGCCGGGTCACCCTGCCCAATGATGAGGCCTACTATCGCAACCAATGGTGGGTGGCCCGGTCGCGCGCCGAAGGCGGTGTCTATCTCGCCCTTGGCATCCATGGTCAGATGATTCTGGTCCACGAGGCCGCGGAGGTCGTCGTCGTCAAGTTGTCCTGCTGGCCGGAGCCGTGGCCCGAGGATCTCGTGCACCCTTCCATCCAGGGTGCGATAAACCTTGCCGAACGCCTCGCCTGACCACGGGAGACTCTGATGGCACCCCCCAAGTCCCGCGTCACGATCAAAGATGTGGCCTCCGCCGCCGGTGTGTCGCCGACCACCGTGTCCGACATCGTCAACGTCAAGGGCCGCGTCGACCCCGAGACACGCGCCCGGGTGTTGAAGGTCGTGGCGGATCTCGGCTGGCGGCCGCTGCGGTCGGCGCGGGGACTGCGCACCGGCCGTCGCGGGATCATCGCGTTGTGCCTGCCCCGGCGGCCGCGGTCGGGCGATTCGTGGGTGCTCACCTCCGATTACGACATGCGTCTCACCATCGGGGCGGTGAGCGCGGCCATGGATCAGGGACAGCTGCTGCTGATGGCGCCGACCCCCGCCAACGATGAGGACGTGGCGCGGCTGGAGGTGGACGGGGTGGTGCTCGTCGACCCGGAAGAGGGCGACCTCAGCCGCCTCGCCCTGCGGCGCAACGGCATGCCGGTGGTCACGGTGGACCGTGAGCTGGGCAGCGACGATCCCTGGTGGGTGGGGGTCGACAACAAGGCCGCCGTGTCGAACATGCTCGACCACCTGCTGGATCAGGGCGCGCAGCGGGTCGCGATGCTCACCGCCGACTCACCCTGGGCGTGGTTCGAGGACACCCAGGCGGCGTACGCATCCTGGTGCGCCAAACACGGATTCGAGAAACTGACCGCACTGGTCGACCGCGCCAACCCGGAGTCGACCGCCGCCGAAGCGTCCACGGTCATGTTGTCATCGGACACGCCACCGGACGCCGTGATAACCGATGTGTACGGCGCTGCTCTCGGTGTCCTGAGGGCGGCCCGTGACCTGGGTTTGCGGGTCCCACAGGATCTCATGATCGGCTCCGCCGTCGACGGCCACGTGCTGGAAACGGCTTCCCCACCGATCACCGCGCTCGACCTGCAGCCAATGGACGTGGCACGTGCGGCGGTGCTGTTGCTCGAACGCCGCATCAATGGCGACGACAACCCCGCACCGGTCATCGTGGGCGAAGGGTACCTGCGCATCCGCACGTCCACGCAGCGGACCTCCGCGGTGAGATCGTGACGGTTGCCGCACCCTCGACAGGGCTCGATAACGCCCGTGATTTCGTGCGCGATCGGTACCGGTTCGCGGCTGCCGAACTCGGCGTCCTCAGCAATGGCTGGTAACGCATCCATAGCTGGACTCGCCACTTACCCGGTGAAAGGGTTCCCCGCAGCATCCCTCGACCAAGTAGAACTCGCCCCTAGCACTGGCATGCCCTACGACCGGCTGCTCGCCGTCCGCAACGGCTCGCCCATCGAAAATGCGACCGGCTGGACCGACAGCGAGCGCTTCCACCGCCTCATGACCACCGAACGCCTGGCCTCGATCGACCTCCGCCTCACCTCCGGCACGCTCGATCTCCGCTTGGGTGAGGATCGCGTCGCACTCGACCTCGAAGGTGATCTGCCGGTACAGGCTCACGGGGCAGCCATCCGGGCCTGGCTCGGCGTGTCGGACCGGGCGGTGGAATTCGTCGCGCGTGGAGCCCATCTGTGGGACCACCGGGATGCCCCGATCTCCATCATCAACCTCGACACCGTCGACGCGCTGAGCAAGGTGATCGGACGTCCGGTGGACTTCCGTCGCTTTCGCGCGAACATCTACCTCCGTGGGCTCGAAGCCTGGACGGAATGGAGCCTCGTCGGAACGACCCTCCGAATCGGCGAAGCCTCCCTCCGGATCATGCGCCCGACCGAACGCTGCCGAGCCACGACGGTCAACCCCGACATCGCACAACGAGACCTCAACATCCCGGCGGCACTCGCCTCTCGCCTCGGACACCTCTACTTCGGCCTGTACGCCGAGGTCGAATCCGGCGGAACCGTCCGCCTGGGAGATCCGGTCCACTTTGACCCGCCGAGCCCGGACGGTGTTTCGCTTGCGACCCCGGACGTGGACGAGGTGTCGTTTAACACCCCAGGCGCGGATGGCTCGGTTCCGTCGATCTCCTGGCCCCGGCCGGTACGGATCGTGAAACGTTGCGCGGAGGACGAGCGCGTAACGAGCTTCTGGCTTGAAGGCAGCCTCCCGCGACCTCTTCCTGGCCAGCACGTTCGCGTACATCTAGAGGATGAATCCGTCACGACATGGCGCTGCTACACGATCTCGGACGTGGAGCGCGACCGATGGCGAATCAGCGTCAAGCGTGAAAAGTCCGGACTTGTCTCGCGTTACCTGCACGATCACGTACAAGTAGGCGACACGCTGACCGTCACCGGCCCCTTCGGCGAGGCGACCGTCGACGGCGATACACCTATTACCCTCATCACAGCTGGCATCGGAATCACCCCTGCGGCAGCGATTGTCGCCGCGATGGCTCGATCCGTTGCCCGTCCTCGCATACAAATCCTCCACACAGCGACAGACTCCACAGCCCTCGGCCTCTGGGCAGAAGTCCGCGACGGTGTCAGATCGCTCGGTGGTCGGTCCACGCTGTATCTCACGCGCGCCGACGCCGAGGAATGCGCCACAGTCGGCGCCGAGCACGGCAGACCGTCGGCCGACGATTTCGCCGAAGCAGCCGCGGCCGGTGGAGTTACCTACATCTGTGGGCCGAACTCGTTCATGCGCACGGTCAGAGACGTTCTGGTCGCCGCCGGAATACCCGCGAACCGAATAGTGACAGAGACGTTCTATTCACCCGCGAATGTGGACCTCGACCCAAGAACCCCCACAAGCACGGGCCCGTTCACCGTCCTCGTCAAAGGCAGATCGCTGACCTGGACACCAGCGGACGGCACACTCCTCGACCTCGTCGAGGGAGCCGGAATCGCCACCCCCTCCGGCTGCCGCGCAGCCGCCTGCGGAACCTGCCTCCAACCGATCACCGGCACCATCGAGTACCTCCTCGACCCTGTCGAGGAACCCCCACCCGGATCCGCACTGCTGTGCTGCACAGTCCCCACCTCCAACCTGATCGTCGGCACCTGACCAAAAGAGCGACGCCCAGGCCTTTCCACTGAACTAAGAGATCACCACGCACTCCCGGCGATCGCCTTGATCGGCATTCCCTCGGCCCGGTGCAGCCGACGGATCTCAGCCCAGTCCTCCACCTTGATCACCCTCCAGAGGATGGAGGGGGCCAATATTCGCGCGCCCTCAGGGGGTCAGTTTTGCCAGCCCAGCACCGGCCCGCACCGGCGTGACGTCGGCCGTCTCAATGACCGAAATTTCGCGAATTGCCTCTCATTCCCCCGCGTCGTATATTCATAACGTAACAAGTGCTACATAGAAACTTATGTTACCCTCACCTAACTTTATCCGGATAGGAAGCCCGATGACCTCTCTTGTCGCACCTCCTGAGTTGCATCATTCGCACCGCGACGTGACCGGCGGCTGGCTGCGACCGGCCACCTTCGGCGTGATGGACGGCCTCGTGTCCAACTTCGCGCTGGTCGCGGGCATTGTCGGTGGCGGCGGGACCGGCTCTGCCGTACTGCTGGCTGGTTTCGCCGGTCTTGTCGCCGGCGCCTGCTCGATGGCGACCGGCGAATACACCTCGGTGTCGTCCCAGACCGAACTCATGCGCGCCGAGATCGCGATCGAACGCCGCGAACTGGAACGCAACCCCGAGGAGGAACTACGCGAACTCACCCTCGTCTACGAGGCCAAAGGACTGCGCCCCGAACTCGCCGCCGAGGTGGCCCGCGAACTCCACCGCCGCCCCGAGGTGGCCTGGCGCGTCCACGTACGCGAGGAACTCGGCGTCGACCCCGACGACCTGCCCTCCCCCTGGACTGCGGCCGCCTCCTCCTTCCTCGCCTTCGCGCTCGGCGCGCTCATCCCGCTGGTGCCCTTCCTCTTCGGCGAAACCAGCCTGGTCCCCGCCCTCATCGCCAGCGCCGTCGCCCTCGCCGTGACCGGCGGGATGGTGGCCCGGCTCACCGCCCGGCCGATGTGGTTCGGCGGCGGCAGGCAACTCCTCCTCGGCGGCCTCTCCGCCGCCGTCACCTACGCCATCGGCCTCCTGGTCGGCGTGGGAATCTCGTAACAGCGCCGGTCCATTACCTTCGTGGTATGAGTCCACGTCGGGCACCGGGAAGCCTGGAGTCGGAGATCCTCGCCATCCTCCACGCCGCTGGCAGGGCAATGTCGCCGGGTGAGGTCCGTGAGGCGCTGGTGGAAGGCGGGAGCGAGCTTTCGTACAGCGCGATCGTCACCACGTTGTCGCGGCTCCACGGCAAGGGCGTGGTGACACGTCAGCGTGCTGGACGCGCGTATCGGTATGCCGCGCCCGCTGATTCCTCGGGTCTGGTGGCATGGCGGATGCGGCGGCTGCTGGACGCCGAAGACGATCACGCGCCGGTGCTGATGCATTTCATCTCCGGCCTGTCGCCGGGGGATGAGGACCTGATCCGCCGGCTTCTTCACGGAGAATCCGATGATGCTTGACCATCTGCTCATCTCAACCGTGACGGCGCCGCTGGCCCTGGTGGCGTCGGTGCTGTTCCTGGCCGACCGGCTCCGGCCCGCCGTAGCCGTGATCGTGTTCACCGGCGCGGCGGTCACGGCGGCGGCGTCCAGCATGGTGTCGGTCGCCGCGATCATCGCCTACGCCGGCGTCGCCGCCGTCCGAGGCGATCGTTTCACCTGGACGACGTGGGTCGCGCTGGGCTTCCTGACCGTGATCGCGATCCTGCTGGTACGGCGGGCGGTGCGGGAACGGCGCTCCTACCGGGCGGCCCGCGAGCTGGCCGCCGCGCTTCCCGGCGACGACCCGGTGGTGTTCGCTCCGGGCGAGGTGGCGGAGGCGTACAGCGTTCCGGGCCGTCCTGGCCGGATCGTCGTGAGCGAGGCGATGCTGCGGGCGCTGAGCGACGAGGACCGGGCGGCCGTGGTCGAGCACGAGCGCGCGCACCTGGCCAAGGGGCATCACATCTGGCTGGCGGCGAGCCGGCTGGCGATCTCGGCCCATCCGTTGTTGTGGCCGGTCCGGCCGGTGATCGCGTACGTGGTGGAGCGCTGGGCGGACGAGCGGGCGGCCACCCGGCTGGGCAACCGCGTCCAGGTCGCCCGGGCGATCGGCGCCGCGGCCCTGGTCGGGTCGCCCGCATCGCCGGGGAACGGTTTTCTGGGCGGTCGCAGGGGCGTTCCCCAGCGGATCTCGGCTTTGCTGGCTCCCTTGCCGCCGATGGGCTATGCGGCATTCCTCATCATTCCCGCGTTCTGTACGGCGGGTTCGCTGGCATGGACAGGTGAGGTGCTGATCGACCTGTCAGAGCTCATCCGGGCCAAACCAGGTGATCCGAAGTGTGGCCCAACAGGGTAAGCGGATCCGGGACGAGGAGGGCGGCGACTAGCCGCCCTCTTTTGTTTAGGTTAGGCTTAGCTAACTTCTACATCCGTGTAGAAGCTGTCTTGCCTATGGAAGGAATCCCCTCGTGCCTCACGCCCCGCGCACGCTGCCCGCGCTTCTGGCCGGTGTGCTGCTCCTGTCCCTGGCCGCCTGCGGTGGTGAGCAGAGCACCAGCACGGCCCCCTCCAGCGCCGCGGCCACCAAGAAGATCACCGTTTACAGCGGCCGCAGCGAGGAGCTGGTCAAGCCGCTGCTGGACAAATTCACCCAGGCCAGCGGAATCACGGTCGACGTGCGGTACGCCGCGACGGCTGCCATGGCCGCCCAGCTGCTGGAGGAGGGGGAGCGCTCGCCCGCGGACGTCTTCTTCGCCCAGGACGCCGGGGCGCTGGGCGCGGTGGCGAAGAAGGGGCTGTTCGCGCCGCTGCCCGCGGACGTCACCTCGCGCGTTCCGGAGACCTACCGCGCCAGAAGCGGCGAATGGGTGGGCGTCACGGCGCGCGCTCGCGTTCTGGTCTACAACCCCGGCAAGGCCCCCGAGCAGGAGCTGCCGGCGTCGGTCTTCGAGCTGACCGACCCGAAGTGGAAGGGGAAAGTGGGCGTCGCCCCCACCAACGCGTCGTTCCAGGCGTTCGTCACCGCTCTGCGCGTACAGCACGGGGAGGACAGGGCCAAGGAGTTCCTGGCCGGTCTGCAGGCCAACGAGCCGCAGATCCGCGACGGCAACGGCCCCATCCTGGAAGAAGTCGACGCCGGGACGATCACGGTCGGCCTGATCAACCACTACTACCTGGGCGAACTGGCCAAGGAACGCGGAGTCACGCCGGACCAGCTCACCGCAAAGCTGCACTTCTTCCCCGGTGGGGACACCGGCGCTCTCGTCAACGTGGCCGGGGTCGGCCTGCTGAAGAAGGCCGCGGCCAACGCCGACGCCAAGGCGTTCGTCGACTACCTCCTCGGGGCTGAGGCACAGGCGTACTTCGCCGAGCAGACCTTCGAGTATCCGGTCGTCGCCGGGGTGACGGGACCTGCGGGGGTGCCCGCGCTCGGCGAACTCCAGGCACCCGACGTCGACCTGAACGACCTCGACGAACTGGAGACCACCATCACCCTGATCAAGGACTCGGGCCTCGTCCCCTGACCATGAGAAAACGCGCCATCCGGCTCCGGCCGGTGATGCTGACGATGGCGGTGCTGGCCGTGGCCGTCGCGCTGCTGCCTGTCGGGTATCTGGCCATTCGGACCGCCGAGGCGGGCTGGGACAAGATCGCGGCCGAGCTGTTCACCGTACGGATCGTGCGGCTCGCTGTCACCACCGTGTCGCTGACGGCGGTGGTGACAGCCGGGTGTCTGGTCCTGGCGGTCGGATCGGCCTTCCTGGTCGTGCGCAGCGACCTGCCCGCCCGGCGGCTGTTCGCCGTGCTGGCCGTACTGCCGCTGGCCATCCCGACCTATGTGGCGGGGTTCGCGTGGCGGTCCACTTTTGATGGGTTCGAAGGGTTCTGGGCGGCCGCGCTGGTGCTGGTGCTCTGCTCGTATCCGTACGCCTTCCTGCCGGTGGCGGCGGCGCTGGTGAACGCCGATCCGGCGCAGGAGGAGGTGTCGCTGGCCCTGGGGCGGACGCCGTGGCAGACGTTCACCGGGGTGACCCTGGGCCAGATCCGGCCCGCGATCGCCGGTGGCGGGCTGCTGGTGGCGCTGTACGTGCTGTCGGACTTCGGCGCGGTCTCCACGCTGCGCGCCGACACCTTCACCCGCGCCGTGTTCGTCGCCTTCGACCTCGGGTTCGACCGTACCGGTGCGCTGGTGCTGTCCACCGCTCTGCTGCTGCTGGCCCTGGTCGTGCTGGTGGCCGAGAACGCCACCCGTACCGTGGGCGCCCGGCATGCGTCGCTGCGGGGCAGCCGCCGCCCGCCGACGCTGATCGGCCTCGGCCGGGCGCGCTGGCCGGTCGCGGTCCTGCTGACCGCGACGGCCTGCCTGTCGCTGGGCGTGACGGCCGTCAGTCTCGTCCGGCGCTTCGCCGAGGGCGTCTCCCGGCCGCGTGGCTGGGCTGAGGTGGCGGAGGCGCTCGGGAACTCGGTGGTCCTGTCGGCCGCCGGAACCGTCCTGACGATGGGGCTGGCCCTGCCCATCGGCCTGCTCGTCGCCCGCGGGCCCGGCCGCACGGCCCGGTTGCTGGACCGGCTCACCTATATCAGCCACGCCCTTCCGGGCCTGGTGGTCGGTCTGTCCCTGGTCTTCTTCGGGATCAATGTCGCGTACCCGATCTATCAGACACCCTGGCTCCTCGCGCTCGGCTACGCGGCGCTGTTCCTGCCGCTGGGCGTGGCGGCCACCGCCGCAGCGGCCGCTCAGTCCCCGCCCGTGCTCGAACAGGTCGCGGCATCGCTGGGACGTTCCCCGCTCACCGTGCTGCGAACGGTGACAATCCCGCTCCTGGCACCCGGCCTGGGCGCGGGCGCCGCCCTCGTATTCCTGGCGTGCATGAAGGAACTCCCCGCCACGCTGCTGCTGCGTCCCACCGGAACCGACACCCTCGCCACCTCGCTGTGGCGCAGCACCTCGGTGGCCGCCTACGCCGCGGCCGCCCCGTACGCCGGCCTGCTGGTCGCCCTGTCGACGATCCCCCCTCTCGTCCTGGCCGCCCGCGCAGGCGTCCTGCAAAAGCCCAGAAAACGGAATCGCTCATGAACGCCCTGGAGATCTCCGCAGCCGTGAAACGCTTCGGGCCGGTCACCGCCCTGGCGGGAGTCGACCTCGCGGTGCCGCCGGGCACGCTGACCGCCGTCCTGGGACCATCCGGCTGCGGCAAGACCACCTTGCTGCGCTGTCTCGCGGGCTTTGAACGCCTCGACACCGGCGACATCCGGCTCAACGGCGCACCCGTCGACGGTCCACGCACGTTCACCTCCCCCCACCGCAGGCGCGTCGCGATCGTCCCGCAGGAGGGCGCGCTCTTCCCGCACCTGTCCGTCGCCGGCAACATCGCGTACGGCCTGCCCCGCGACCACCACCGCACCACCCGAGTCCAGGACCTGCTCACCCTCATGGGCCTGGACGGGATGGAAAACCGATTCCCCCACCACCTGTCCGGCGGCCAGCAGCAACGCGTCGCCGTGGCCAGAGCCCTCGCCCCCCGCCCCGCGCTCATCCTGCTCGACGAGGCATTCAGCGCCCTGGACGCCGGACTACGCGCCGACCTCCGCGACGACGTACGCGCGGCCCTACGCGCGGACGGCGCCACCGCCCTCCTGGTCACCCACGACCAGGCCGAAGCCCTCTCCACAGCCGACCAGATCGCCGTCATGCGAGCCGGCTCGATCCTCCAAGCCGCCCCACCAGAAACCGTCTACCAGGCCCCCGCCACCCCATGGATCGCATCCTTCGTCGGCGGCGCCATGCTCCTACCCGGCCACTGGACCACCCCAACCACGGTCACCACCGCCCTGGGCACCCTCCCCGCGACCGGCATCCACACCACCGCCCCCGTGACCGTAATGATCCGCCCCGAACAGATCACCCTCTCCGACCCCACACCCCCACCCATCCCCGCCAAGGTCATCGACCGCACCTACCTCGGCCATTCAGCCCTGATCCGCCTCGAACTCCCAGACGCGACACCAATCTCAGCCCGAGTCCCCCCAAACCACCTCATCGACCTCGGCTCCCAGGTAGGCCTGACCGTAACCGGCCCATGCCGCGCCTGGCCTGCCTCACTGAGAGACAACTGAGAAGCGTGCTGAATTGACCACTTCTCAGTTATCGTCAAAGCATGGAACGCCCTGAGGTAGACGTGGCGCTGCAGGCGGTGGGCAACAACGGGGTCACCGCCGACTCGCTGGAGTCGGAGACCTTGGAGTTCAAACTGGTCGCGGAATCGGCGAAAACCACCTACACGCTGCTCGCGGATGCGCTCGTCTGCTTCGTCAATGCCGGTGGCGGCACCGTGGTGCTCGGCGTTGACGACAAAGCCACCACGCGGACGGCGGCACTGCGAGGTGTGCCCGCGAGCTACAACCTCGATCAGATCCGCAAGGGCATCTTTGATCGGACACAACCACCCATCACACCTTTCGTGACTGAGAAGACCGTGGACGGCGTTCGTTTGGTCGCCGTGTCGGTTCCCCAGGGGGTGCTGCCGCACTGCAACCGCGCGGGGCTCGCGACCAGGAGGCTGGGGAAGGAATGCCTGCCTTTTCCTCCCGATCAGCAACGCGAAGTGATGATCGCTCGCGGTCAGGTGGACTGGTCGGCTGAATCGTCCGGAGCCCGCATCAGTGATCTGAGCCCGGTGGAAATGGGCAGGCTGCGTCGGCTCCTCGACACCAGCGGTCGTGACCATCTTGTCGAACTCAGTGACAGCGCTCTTATGGACGCGCTCAGGCTGCTCGTATCCGACGGGACGGTCACCAACGCGGGCGTGATCCTGCTCGGGGAGGAGACAATCCTCCAGAAAACCGTTCCCGGATATGGCTACTCCTATCAGTTCCGCCCCACCACGGGCAGTGAAGCCACGCGACGGCTGCGCGGCACGCGCCCGCTCCTGGCGGCCATCGAGACTGTCGTCGAAGCCGTGGCCATCAGGCAGGAGGTTCATCCCCTCAATATTTCCGGCGGTGTTCAACTGCAACTGACGGACTATCCGCATGACGCCGTACGAGAGCTCATCGTCAACGCCTTCATCCACCGCTCGTACGAGACGACGGGAACGGTGGACATCGAGCACTCACCGGAGCGGCTTATCATCATCAGTCCTGGCGGCTTGGTGGCGGGGGTGACCCCGCAGAACATCCTGACCCACCCGTCCACTCCTCGAAACCGCCTCCTCACCGAGACGATCTCGATTCTTCAACTCGCGGAACGTACTGGTCAGGGCATTGACCGCGCGTACCGGGAGATGCTGCGCGTCGGCAAGGAGCCACCGGCTATCGAGGACACCGGCACCATTGTCCGCGCGACCCTGACCGGCGGAATGGGCAACGACGCGTTCGTTCGGTTTATCAACGAGCTTCCCCCCAAGGCCGGACGCGATGTCAATGTGTTGCTGACGCTGACTCACCTCCGTACGAGCAGCAGCATCGACGCCCCGCGCCTGGGCGCGGTCATTCAGCGTCCTCCAGCCGAGGCACAAGAAGTCCTGTCGGCAATGTCAGCGGAGTATCACCTCATAGAACCGACAAGGCGAACGGCGGGAAAGCCGTTTCCGTCGTACCGGCTCCTGTCCGCGACCGTGGCCGCGATGTCGCGTGCGATCACGTACGCCAGGAGGGACGCCGACGAAATCGACCAAAAGATCATCGACCACATCAACGAGTACGGCTACGTGACCAACCGCACGATTCAACGTCTTTTCGACATCCATATCTACGCCGCGCGAGACATCCTCAACAAACTGCAGAAGCGACAGGTTCTAGTGAAACTGAGCGACGCGCGAGGCGGTATCGGAATCCGCTACGGCCGTGGCCCTCAGTTTCCCCAGTGAACTCGCACATGGCGACTCCTGCCCGCGGACGATGGTCACCGGGCGGCCCCGGACGGCAGTGTGGAGCAGCCGTTCGAGCTGGTGGGAATGCGCGGTCCGGCATCTTTCGCCGGCCAGATTGCCGGAAACCCACATTGTCGTGACGGGTGGGCCTCCCTAACGTCGGCACCAGCAGAGACCTGGACGACGGAAGGAACGACCGCGATGACGAGGGCGCATCGGCGTGACGGGCCGGTAATCGACATTCATTGTCATCGTGAGTGTGCTGCGGCCGCTGCCTTGATGGAGGATGCCGCCCGCGCGGCCGGCAAGGTGGCCCTCGGTCATGGGAACGCCACCACGCAGGCGGTGAACCGGCGGCAGCTCGCGGAGATCAGGCCGAAGATGGACATCCTGGATGTTCGGATCGGTGACATGGATCGGATGGGTGTGGACATCCAGGCCGTGGCCGTCGCCGTCTACCAGTACTACTACTGGGCTGACGCTGAGCTCGGCGCCAAGGTGGCGCGGCTGATGAACGAGGAGTTCGTCGAGTCGACCGCGAAGCACTCCGGGCGGTTTCTGCCGCTGGGTACGGTTCCGCTCCAGGACACCGAGGCGGCCATCGGGGAGTTGCGCTACCTGGCGACCGAGCTGGGTATGCGCGGGATCGAGATCGGCACCCACATCGAGGGTGAGGAGATCTCGGCGGCCAGGTTGGATCCGTTCTGGGCCGAGGTTGAGCGGCTCGGTGTCGTCGTGGTGATCCACACCCAGGGGCACACCCACCCGCAGCGGCTGCAGGGCCACAACTTCGTGAACATCATCGGGCATGCCTTCGAGGCGACGCTCGCCACCGCTCACCTGATCTTCGATGGGGTGATCGAGCGCCATCCCGGGTTGAAGATCGTTGTAGTGCACGGTGGCGGCTACCTGCCCGCCTATCCCGGCCGGATCGATCACGGCTGGCGTGCCCGCGCCGATGTCAGCGAGAACGTGCCCGGCCTGCCGGGCGACTACCTGCGCAAGTTCTACTTCGACACCATGGTGTTCGACCCCGGCCAGCTGAAGTTCCTGGTCGATCGTTATGGCGCGGAACATGTCCTGCTCGGCACCGACTATCCGTACGACATGGGAGACGACGACCCGCTCGCACTGATCGGGGCCACGCCCGGCCTCGATCAGCGGCAGGTCGACCTGATCAGCGGCGGCAACGCGGCGCGACTGCTAGGTCTCGCGTAGGAATGAGAGAACAGATGATTGGACTGGCCGTTATCGGATGCGGCACGGTCGGGCGGATTCGCGCGGTGCTGGCCCGGGAGTATCCGGGCGTGACCTGGCTCGGGCTGTGTGACATCGACGCGTCGACGTTGAAGGAACTCGCCGACGACACCCGGGCCGACTTCGTCACCACGGACGCGGCCGAGCTGCTCGACCGTCCCGAGGTCACTGCGGTGATTGTGGCGACCGACGAGAGCCGGCACGTCGACCCGATCCTGTGGTCGGTGGCGCGCGGGTTCCCGCTGTTCATCGAGAAGCCGCTGGCGACCGATCCGGTCGAGTCGGCGCGGGTGCTCGCCGCGGTCGAGGAGAGCGGCGTCGACGCCGTGGTCGGCTACACGCAGCGTTTCCGGCGGCGCTTCCTCGCCGTCAAGCAACGCCTCCGGGACGGCCAGATCGGCCAAGTGACCTCGGTGGTCACCCGCGCCTTCATGAACCGCATGGTCCCCGACGCCACCCTGGGCAAGGTCACCGACACGACCAACCTGACGCCGATGGTGGTCTCCGGAACCCACAGCCTGGACATGAGCATGTGGCTGCTGGAAGGCAGAACCCCCGTCGAGGTGTACGCCCGGTCCACCGACGTGGTTCTCGGCGCCTCCGGCACCAAGGACGGCACCTTCGGCATCTTCACCATGGACGACGGAACCCTGTTCAGCATGAACATCAACTGGGCGCTCCCGTCGATCTGGCCCGGCTCGGTGTACGGCCTGGAGATCGGCATCGTGGGGACCAACGGGGTGATCGACATCGAGGACACCCACCGGGACGTCATCGTCGCCTCCGAACAGCCCCAGCCCGCCGGTTACCGCAGCCGCGGCTTCGAGGCCCCGGCGCCCCGGCACGTCGATTTCCTGGGCAGTTACCCGCCGGGCGATCTGTCGGACGGACTGCTGTGGGGGCCGATGCGCGAGGAGACCATGTCCTGGTTCAGCAGGCTCAGCATGGGAGTCAGGACGCCGCACGCGACCGCGCGGGAGGGCCACGCCAACCTGATGCACACGATGGCGATGGATCTGTCCGCCCGCCGGGGTCAACCCGTCCGCCTGCCGATCAGCCCTGAGGAACTGCGGGACGGCCTGCGAGAGGAAGCGTCATGAATGTCAGCGTCATCGGCACCGGCTGGTGCGGCGGAATCCGGGCTGTCGCCGCGGCCCGCAGCGCTCTGGTGGCCGAACTGCACCTGGCGGAAATCGACCCCGACCGGCTGCGCGAGGTGGCCGAACTGACCATGCCCGCCAGCACCACCACCGACTGGATGGAAATAATCGCCAACGACCGGATCAGCGCGGTCATGGTGTCGGCCACCCCGGAGACCCTGCACTACCCCATGGCCAAGGCCGCGCTCGAAGCCGGCAAACACGTCCTCCTCGAAAAGCCGATGGCGCTGACCCTGGACGAGGCCGACGACCTGATCGCCCTCGCGGAGGCGCGCGGCCTGAAGTTCACCATCGGCTACTCCCAGCGCTTCAACGCCAAGCAGGCGCTGATCAAACGAGCGATCGACGACGGCACCCTCGGCACGGTCACCAGCGTCCTGATCAGCCGCCACATCACCAGATCGCTCGGCGCCAAGATCAGCTCGCGTACCAAACTGTCGCCCGCCGCGATGGAGGCCACCCACGACCTGGACTTCGCCTTCTGGTGCCTCCAGCCACGGCGGCCCGTGCGGGTCTACTCACAGAACGCCTGGGGTGTACGCGCGGCGACCCACGGTTCGCCCGACACGCAATACCTGATCGTCACGATGGACGACGGCACGGTCGTCACTGTCGGCGCTGGCATGTCGCTTCCGCCGGGGTACCCCAACCAGTCGACTACCTGGATGGAAGTCCTGGGCACCGAGGGAGCGATTCTCGCCGACGCCAGCCACCGCGACATCGTGCTGAACACAGTCGGGCAGGGCGTGCAGTTCCCGCTCTCGACCATGCCGGGCGAGTACGTCGGCGAGGTGTATGCGGGTCCCATGGAACGGGAGACGACCCACTTCCTGGAGGCCGTCGCCTACGACCGGCCGGTCATGGTCGATCCCCGGCTGGCTCGCGTGACGATGGAGGTCTACCTGGCCGCCGACCTGTCCGCAGACCGGCACGAGGTGGTCGGCCTGCCACTGACGCCGGATCAGATCGAGGCGGCGCTGAAGATCGCCTAACAGAATGAGCAGGTCACCGCGTTACTCGCCGTTATCCGGCGCCGTTCACGCAGGTGACGGTTCTCGCCGCACCGGCGCCAAGAGCGGCAGCGGCGTTCTGTTGGGCGTTCGAAGGCTGGTCGAGTCTGAGCGGGCGGGTGGTGTTGGCGTCGAGCGCCAGGGGTCTGGCGTTCTAAGGCTGGTCGAGCTTGAGCGGGCGTGTGGTGTTGGCGCTGAGCGCCAGGGGTCTGGCGTTCTAAGGCTGGTCGAGCTTGAGCGGGCGTGTGGTGTTGGCGTCGAGCGCCAGGGGTCTGGCGTTCTAAGGCTGGTCGAGTCTGAGCAGGCGGGTGGTGTTGCCGCCGAGCACCAGCCGACGCTCGTGGTCGTTGAGGTCGACGCGCTCGATGAAGGCGAGTGGGTCCACGGTGCCCATGTCGAACGGGTAGTCGGTGCCGAGGAGTACGTGCTCGGCGCCGAACTCGGTCACCAGGTGGCGGACCATGTCCGGGTCGAAGACGTTCGTGTCGAAGTACAGCTTGCGCAGGTAGTCGCTTGGCCGATGGTCGATGTGTTTGCGCAGTTCGGGGCGTACCTCGAAGGCGTGGTCGGTGCGGGCGAAGTAGAACGGGAGGTAGCCGCCGCCGTGGACGACGATCATCTGGAAGTCGGGGTGCCGGCGCCACACGCCGCCCAGGATCATTCTGGTGGTGGCCAGGGTCGAGGCCAGGGGCATGCACATGACGTTGATCAGGTAGTAGTCGGTCATCCGCTGGCCGTGGGTGAACCCTTGCGGATGCATGATCGCCACCATCTCCAGTTCGGCGGCTGCCTCCCACACGACGTCGAACCGAGGATGGTCGAGGTCCAGCCCAAGCACGTCGGCGCTCAGTTCGAAGCCGTTGAATCCCAGGTCGCGCTTGGCCTCGCGGAGGACCTCGACCGCCAGCTCGGGATGGTTCATCGGCGGGTTCGCCACGGCCGCGAATCGGTGCGGGTGCCGAGCGACGATCTCGGCGAACCGTTCGTGCTGCACCCGGCTGGCCTGGACGGCGTGCGGCTCGTCGAGCCAGTAGAAGTACTCGGTCGGCGGCACCGCAAGCACCTGCAGGTCGACGCCCTGCTTGTCCATGTCGGCCAGTCGGGCTTCGGCGTCCTCGAACTGCGCGGTCTGCCGGGCGCTCGCGCGGTACTCCCGGTTGTAGCGCAGGGTCTCGGCCGAGGAGTACAGGCTGCGCGGCTCGTACTCCGGTTTGAAGAAAGGTCTCGCAATTTCCGCGGCAGCGAGGACCGAAAAGTGCGTGTGCACGTCGACAACGCGGTAGGACGGTTTCTCCGCGACGGTCTGTGTCACTTTCGGCGCCAGTTCGGGCCACCACTCCTCAGTCATGTCGTTCATTCTCGCAATTCGGGCCGCGAACCACCAGGAGTTTTCTGGTATGCGTTATTCTTTTGATGAACTTGTATCATTCTCCACGGAATTGTTTTGTGCTGCCGGAATTCGGGACGAGCATGCGTTGGTGACGGCGCAGCGGCTTACCGAGGCCGATCTCCGGGGCCGTTCCGGGCATGGGCTGATCCGCGTTTCGCCGTACCTGGAGCGGATCAGAGCCGGAGGGATCAACACGCGCGCCGAGCCCCGGATCACGCGCGAGACGGCGGCGAGCGCGCAGATCGACGCCGAGAACGGGCTCGGCCAGGTCGCCATGACCATGGCGACGGAACTGGCCGTCGCCAAGGCCGCGGACGCCGGCATCGCGGTCGTGGGCACCGTCAACTCCAACCACGCGGGAGCCGCGGGGCTGTATCCCGCGATGGCCGCCAGGCACGGAATGGCAGGGGTTTACCTCGCGGTCGCCAACGCCAACGGCATGCCGCCGTGGGGCGGGAACTCCCCGGTGCTGGGCCCCAACCCGATCTCCATCGCGGTCCCCGCCGAACACGGGCCGCCGTTCCTGCTGGACATCGCCACCACGGCCGCCTCCCACGGCGCGATCAAGGTCGCCAGGCAGGCGGGGAGACCACTTCCGGTCGGCTGGGTGGCCGACCGCGAAGGACGGCCGATCACCGACCCGGATCACGCGGACGACGGCTTCCTGCTGCCCATCGGCGGCTACAAAGGATCGGGTCTCACCGTCGCCGCAGGCCTGTTGGCAGGCGTGCTCAACGGCGCGGCCTTCGGCCACGAGGTCGTCGACCATCGTGTGGACAAGGTCACGCCGACGAACACCGGGCAACTGTTCATCGCGCTCCGCGCGGACGTGTTCCGCCCATTGGAGGCCGTCCTGGGAGATGTGACCCGGCACCTGCGGCTCCTGCGCGAATCGGGAAGCCCGTCCGGCGACCCGCTCCGCCTCCCGGGCGACCACGCCGCACGACTGGAGCACGAATATTCGCGCGACGGGCTGCCGATCTCCCCGGCGGTACGCGACGCGCTCAATGCCGAGGCGGCACGCGCGGGGATTCCCCGGCGCCTCCAATAGAAAGGCAGAAATGAAACTAGTGACCTTCGACACCGACTCCGGCACGAGCATCGGGGCATTGCGCGAGAACGGAGACGTCGTCGATTTCGCGACCGATCCCGCATTGCCGCGAACCATGGCGGAATTCGTCGCAGGCGGACGACCCGCCCTCGACCGCGCCGCCCGACTGCTCGCGTCGGCGGCTCCCATTCCGGCGGGCGAGGTGACGCTCCGGGCGCCGATCCGGCCGCGCAACAACGTGATGTGCGTCGGCAAGAACTACCTCGACCACGCCAAGGAGTTCGCGGGAAGCGGCTTCGACGCTTCGCAGCGGCAGACCGTACCCGACGCCCCGGTCGTGTTCTCCAAGGCGCTGTCGTCGATCGTCGGCCCGGGTGAGGACGTCACGGTCTCCGCCGACGCCACGGGCACCAGCGACTACGAGGGAGAGCTCGCCGTCGTCATCGGCGAGGGCGGTTCGCGGATCCCGGCCGCCGAGGCATGGCGGCACGTGTACGGCTACACGATCGTCAACGACCTGACCGTACGCGAGCTGCAGAAACGACATGTGCAGTTCTTCATCGGCAAGAGCGCCGCGACCTATTGCCCGATGGGGCCATGCCTGGTCACCAAGGACGAGATCCCCGACGTCACCGCGCTCTGGGTGCGCACCTCGGTCAACGGCGAACCGCGCCAGGCAGCCCCGCTCGCCGACCTCATCTTCCCCATCCCTACCCTTATCGAGGCGATCTCCGCAGCGGTGACCCTCGAACCAGGCGACGTGATCGCCACCGGCACCCCCTCCGGCGTCGGCATCGGCTTCGACCCACCGCGCTTGCTCGCCCCCGGCGACCTCATCGAGGTGTCCATCGACGGAATCGGCACCCTGACCAACCGTGCCGTGTGAGGAACGACCGTGCCCTACGTGATGTCGTTTTCCTGCCCGTCGACGGCGGCATCGAGCAGTCTGCGGTGACTTGGATTCCTGGGTTTACTGGACTCACAGCTTTGGCGGGTTGAGGCGAGAACTTCGCTCAGTTCTCTGACAGCAAAGTTGTTTCGTTGGCCCATGGGAACGGCTCGCAACACCATGCGTCCGGTCTCCAGTACGGGCTGGCTGCGATCGGCTCCCTCGTTGAGCGTGGTTCGTCCATTGAGCAAGGGACCATCCCCGCATGCGCGGGGAGCATCTCAAGCACGAACGCTTGGGCCAGGCCGGGGCGGGACCATCCCCGCGTGCGCGGGGAACATACCGAAGTCGGCAGGGCGGTTGCCGTGTGACAGGGACCATCCCCGCGTGCGCGGGGAGCATTCGGCCGAGATCAACCAGAGCTTCGCGGACAAGGGACCATCCCCGCGTGCGCGGGGAGCATGCCGCTAGGTCCTGAGCCCCCTCCAGGGAGTGGGGACCATCCCCGCGTGCGCGGGGAGCATGTGCTCGTCAGGCCGGAGAGCAAGGCCGCAGAGGGACCATCCCCGCGTGCGCGGGGAGCATAACGGGATGACCAAGGCAGACCTGATCGAGAAGGGACCATCCCCGCGTGCGCGGGGAGCATCCCGAGGCGGCCGAGCTCGTCGTCAACACCCAGGGACCATCCCCGCGTGCGCGGGGAGCATAGGCCGCCTTCCATCGCCTGGAACGCTTTGGTGGGACCATCCCCGCGTGCGCGGGGAGCATCGTCGCACCGGGCACATGGGGAGTGCGGACGTGGGACCATCCCCGCGTGCGCGGGGAGCATACTGTCTGACCTGCGTTGTTCTCGGCTGCGGGCAGTGATTTTGAGTACTTTTGAAGGATCGGGCATTTCGGGCGGGCTCTCGCTGGTTCATGACGAACCCATTGTTGTGCAGATGGCCGCAGGCGACGGTGCGGGCGTCGAAACGCAGGTGCCAGTCGGCCGTCGATGACTAGGCAGCCGGTGGTAACCGCAGGTGAGGGCGGAGTGAATGTGGGGCCCTGCTTGTCAGGAACGGTCGTCTGGTCAGCGGACGGTCAGCGCGCCGATGCGTTCGAAGGTGCGGAACACCTCCGCCTTGGCCAGCGCCACGTCGGGGTCGGCCGACTCGCGGGGGAAGGGCAGGTCCATGGGGATGTCCTCGGCGAGGCGGCCGCCCTTGGCGAAGACCAGGATGCGGTTGGAGAGTTCGACCGCCTCGCTGACGTCGTGGGTTACGAAGACGACGGTCTTGCCGGTCTCCTGCCACATGTGGTGCAGTTCGGCGCGGAGCGAGCGGGCGGTGATGGCGTCCAGGTGGCTGAACGGCTCGTCCATGAATAGCACGTCCGGCTCGGTGGAGAAGGCGCGCGCGATGCCCACCCGCTGCTGCATGCCGCCGGACAGCTCGCCGGGGAACTTCTTGCCCTTGTCTCCCAGCTGGACCATGTCCAGGTAGCGCTGACAGCGCTGCCTGGTCGGCTCCGACCTGTCCTCCTGCACAAACAGCAGGTTGTCCATGACGGTCCGCCAGGGCAGCAGCCGCGCGGACTGGAAGACGTAACCGGCCCGGGCGGGCCCGCCCTCCTGGGTGATCGTGACCTGGCCGTTGGTCGGTGTCTCGATTCCGCTCAGGATGTTCAACAGGGTCGATTTGCCGCAGCCGGACGCGCCGACCACCGACACGAACACATGCCCGCCGAGCTCCAGGTTCACGTCGTCGAGCGCGACCACTTTGTCGGCGCCCGCCCCGAATTCCTTGTGCAAATTCACGATCTTGATGTCAGCCATGCTGGGGGGTCCTCTGCGGCTCGGTGGTGACGGCGGGCGGCTGGTCGAACGCCTCTTCGGCGACGCTCGCCTCGGGACGCCACCGGAAGATCCGCCGGGAGAGCTTGTCGAACAGGAACTTCTCGAAGAACAGGGCGAAGATGACGAACAGCAGCGCGTAGCCGATCACTCCGTAGGCGCGGTGTGCGTCGTACCAGAACTTGATGGTCCAGCCGGCGCCGTCCTGGCCGCCGAAGACCTCGGCGACCACCAGGCCCTTCCAGCCGAGCGCGAAGGCGTACCGGCCGGCTGCGAACAGGAACGGCATCAGCGAGGGGATAAGCACGTGCCGGATCGCCCGCTCGCGGGGCACGCCGAACGCCCGGGCCATGTCGTAGAGATCGCTCGGCGCGTTCCTGACGCCTTCCCTCACGTTGATGATGACGTACGGCACGCCGGTCAGCACCACCGCGATGATCGGACCGGTGTCGCCGAAGCCGAAGGCCAGGCTGCAGAACAGCGCCCACGCCAGGTTCGGCATCGCCAGGATCGCGACCACCCAGTCGTTGAAGAAGGCGTTCACGGACTTGGACAGGCCCATGGCCAGGCCGACGACCCCGCCCACGACCATCGCGATCAGCATGCCGGCGCCCAGGCGCTGCAGCGAGATCCAGAAGGTCTGGTACACGTTGTGCGGGGCCAGCGTGTTCCCGGTGATCTCGTCCCACATGAACCCGGCGACCTGCCACGGCGTTGGCAGCACGTCCACCGCGAACGGCCAGATCGAGGCGACCAGCTCGATGGTGAGTAACCACACGCCCAGGCACACCAGCGGAAAGGTGAGCCGGCCCGACAGCGGGCCCTTCAGCGCCCTGAAAAGCATGACGACAATTCCCTTCAGGCCTTGAGGCTCGTACGCCAGCTAAAGAAGCGGCGCTCGATGACTTCGAGCACGACCTTCTCCAGGAAGAGGGCGAGGATGTAGAACGCCAGGATCCAGGTCAGGAACTCCGGCAGCCGGAACAACTGGGTCGCCGTCCGCATCTCGAACCCGATCCCGCTGGAGGAGGAGAACACCTCGGTCAGGACGGTCACCTTCCAGGCGATGGAGAACCCGAAGCGGACCCCGGTGAACAGGAACGGCGCCAGGTGCGGCAGCACGATGTGCCGGTTGCGTTTGAGCACGCCGACGCCGAACGACTTGGCCATGTCGATCAGGTCCTTGGGCAACGACTTGATGCCCTCCGACACGTTGACCGTGATGACCGCGAAGGTGGTCAGCACGATCGCCAGCAGCGGGCCCGCCTCGCGGTTGCCGAAGATGATCGCGGTGATCAGCGCCCAGATCAGCCCGGGCGTGGTGATCCCGATGGTGACGGCGTCCCGGAAGAAGCCGTTCAGCCAGCGGTTCTGCATCAGCATTCCGACCAGGACGCCGACCACGAACGCCAGGAAGAAGCCGATCCCGATGCGGGTCAGCGTGGTGGCGAACGCGCTCGGCACCTCGCCTGTCGCCCACAGGTCGGCGAAGGTGGCGAACACCGCGCTCGGTCCTGGGAGCAGGTTCTCGTCCATGAGCCGTCCGGACGAGAACTCCCAGAGGCCGAGGAAGAACAGGTAGCCGGCCAGCCGCCAGCCCCACGTCCTGAGGCGGTCCGCGCGCTCGGTCTTCCTGGCCAGGTCCTCGGCACTGGCGCGGCGCGGCGGACTGGTGGACGGTGCGGTGACGGTCGACACAGGGACTCCTCAGTTGCTCGGCGTGAGCGCGACGAATCGGGGCTTCGGCGCGTCGGCCGCCAGGAAGTTGTGGTTGTCGGGGTGCAGGCCCTTCATCAGGTCCCAGATCTCGGTCTCCACCTTGATCCAGTCCTCCTTCAGGAAGACGTTGTCGACGAACCAGTCCTTGTCCCCGCTGACGAACTCGGTGATGTACGCGATGTCCTCGTCGGTCTCGACGGAGAAGTGCTGCGGGAACTTCTTGACGGTCTCGGCCTTCTGCTGCTTCCACATCTCGACGCCGCTCTGCCACAGCTCCAGGAATTTCACCGCCAGATCCTGGTTCGCGTCGAACCACTTCTCGGTGGCCACGAAGTTGTTGCCCGAGACGTGCAGCTGGCCGTCGTTGCTGGGGGCGAACTCCTGGTAGAGCTGGAAGGGCAGCTTGCCGTCGTACATGATCTCCAGTTCGCCCTTGCGCATCTGGGGGACCGCGGCCTCGGGGATGATCGCCGCGGCCTCGCAGTCGCCCCTGAGCAGGTTGGTGGGGTTCACGAAGTGGTCGTTGACGACCAGGTTGAAGTCGCCGCCGCCGACCCGGTAGTCGAGGTTGTGCATGCGCTTGGCGGCGAGCGTCCAGAACCCGGTGTTCGACGTCGGCCCGGACACGCAGATCTTGGACCCCTTGGGGATGTCGGCGAGCGTCTTGTACGGATCTCCCGCCCGCCGGTACAGCGGAACCCGCTGGTAGTTGTACTTGCCGAACGTCACCGTCTTGATCTTCGTCTCGGCCTCCAGCACCGGGGTCTCCTGGGTGGCCATCGACACGATGTCGCCGTGCCCGCCGGCGAAGTAGGTGAACTCATCCCAGGTCGTGCTGGTCTCGATGCGGACGTTGTTCTCCTGCTCCCACTTCTGGATGGTGCCTGCCTGCTTCATCAGGTCCCAGACGGGGTCGGGGGCGAACGCGAAGCGGATGACCTTGGCGCCCTCGGCGGTCCCGCCCCCGCCGCCGCTTCCGCAGCCTGCCGCGATCATCGCCACCGTCGCGGCGACTGCGATGGTCTTGAGTCCGTTGGTGATTTTCACGGGTGCCTACCCTTCTCGCGGGCCGTTGCGGCCTCGGCGTCACCGGGGAGTGCACGGGTGGCCGACCTGTGACGCGTGTCACCGATTAGACTGAGGTGCTCTTCTGGACGCACTGACAGTTCGCGTGATTTTTGGCCGGAGACGGTGCCGCAGACTGTAACGCGGGGGTTAACGGTCACCCTGGGGTGATCGTCTGATGTTGTGAAATTGTTGCTAGTTGGGGGCTAATGACGCCTCTCGTCACCTCCGGGGGGTGGAATTCACAGGCGTCGCCACTGTGTGCGTACGAGCTGCCGCGTTGACTCTGACTTTGCGCAGACGCAGACAAGGGAGACGCGATGAGACTCGGCTATTTCTCGATGCCGCTGCACCCGCTCGGCCGGACCTGGCGCGAGACGCTGACCGAGGACAGGGACGCGGTCATCCTCGCCGACCGGCTGGGATTCCACGACGCGTTCATCGGGGAGCATCTCACCGACCGGCACGAGAACATCACCAGCAGCCTGCTGTTCCTGGCGACGCTGATCTCCGACACCGAGCAGATCCGGCTGGCCACGGGGACCACCAACCTGTCCCATCAGCATCCGGTGCTGGTGGCGGCGCACTCCGCGATGTTCGACCATCTGGCGGGCGGGCGGTTCATTCTGGGTGTCAGTCCGGGGGCGTTGCCGTCGGACGCCGAGGTGCTGGGCATTCTGGCGGAGGATCGCAATCAGATCTTCGCGGAGGCGATCGATGTCATCACCGCTATCTGGGAGTCGGAGCCGCCGTACGGGATCGATCTGCCGGGGAACAGGTTCGCGGTGACCACGGAGTCCACCATGGATCTGGAGTTGGGGGTCGGCGTGCTGCCGAAGCCGCTGCAGGTGCCGCGTCCGGAGATTGTGGGGACGGTTGTCGCGCCGTACTCGAAGGGGGTCATCGCGATGGGGCAGCGGGACTTCCATCCGTTGTCGGCCAACTTCCTGCTGGGGCAGTGGGTGGCGACCCATTGGCCCAACTACGTGCAGGGCAAGGAGGCTGCCGGAGCGTCGGCGGATGTGGCCGACTGGCGGATCGCTCGTACGATCTTCGTCGCGGACGATCCGAAGGTGGCGGAGAGCTATGGGCGGGCGGACGTGGGCAGCCCGTATCGCTTCTACTACTCGCAGATGCTCACCAAGATGCGGAAGATCGGGCGATTGGGCCTGTTCAAGTCCGATCGCGACCAGCCGGACGACGAGATCACGCTCGATTACGTGCTGGACCGGCTGGTCATCACTGGCACGCCGGAATCGGTCGCCGAGCAGATCCTCGCCTTCCGGGCCGAGACCGGGGACTTCGGCGAGCTGGTCTACGCCGGGCTCGACTGGGTGGAACCGCGGCTGGCCCGGCGCTCCATGGAGCTGATGGCGCAGAAGGTCATGCCGGCGGTCAACGCCGCGATCGGGACCCGATGAGTGACCGCTTGCCGCTCCCGGCGGAACTGACCGCCGCGCAGCGTGACGCCGTGGACCGCATCACGGCGGGGCCGCGTGGTGAGATCTCCGGTCCCTTCGTCCCGCTGTTGCGCAGCCCTGAGTTGATGACGCGACTGCAACTGGTCGGGGAGCACATCCGGTTCGGCGGCGTCCTGGACGACGATCTCCGGGAACTGGTGATCCTCACCGTGGCCCGGCATTGGGACCAGGGTTATGAGTGGGCTTTCCATCACCCGATCGCGGTCGCGAAGGGTGTCCCGCTGGAGGTCATCGAGAGCGTCGGCCAAGGCAATCGTCCGCACACGGGCAGGCCGGAGCTGTGCCTGGTGTGGGACCTGGTCGATGAGCTCCAGCGAACCGGGGGAGTCGGTGATGAGGTGTACACGGCAGCGGTCAAGGCGCTGGGGGAAGAACAGGTCGTCGCGGCGGTGGCCACTGCGGGCTACTACACCACCCTGGCGATGGTCATGAACGTCGCGCGAACCCCACCACCGCCGGGCGGCGCGCGCCTGCCCAGCCGGTGAGCGGGGCCCGGCGGGTGCTTCTGCTGCATCCACTCGGTGCCGATGGCCGGTTCTGGGACGACGTGCTGCCCCACCTCGACGGCATCGAGACAATCACCCCCGATCTGCCGGGCCACGGGGCTGCTCCCTGCCTGCCCGCCGGAGCCGGGATCGGCGACTTCGCCGACGCCGTGGCTGGGGAGCGTGCCCACGTGGTCGGTCTGTCACTCGGTGGTCTGATCGCGCAGGAACTCGCGGCCAGGCGCCCTGACCTGGTCGACCGCCTCGTCCTGGTCGCTTCCGTCGCCGTCTACCCGGAGCCGATGCGGGAGATGTGGCGGCACCGGGCGCGGGTCGCCCGCGAGGGCGCCCTGGCCGAGCTGGCCGAGCCGATGGCGGACATGTGGTTCACCGAGCCGTCTCGCCCGACGCCCGCGCGGATTCGCGAGCGGTTCGTGGCGATGGACCCCGAAGGCTACGCGCGCGCGTGCGAGGCACTGGAAACCGCGGACACCACCCGGCTCGCTCCCGCGATCAGCTCGCCGACACTGATCGCCTGTGGTTCGTCCGACTTGCCGCCCTTCATCCAGGCCGCGCACTGGCTGCACGAGCACATCGCGGAATCGGAACTGACCTGGCTGACCGGCAAACACGCCGCGGCCTTAGAGCGACCTGCCGAGTTTGCCGCCGCCCTGCGGAGTTTCCTGGCGCGCTGAGTCGTCACCCAGCAGGCGTACCAGCCGGATCGCCACCTGCAGTTCGGTGCGGCGGTCCTGCAGCGAATGGCCGAGCAGCTGCTCGGCCTTCTGCAGCCGGTTGCGCACGGTGTGCTCGTGCAGTTGCAGATGCTCGGCCGCGGCCACGTGACTGCCGAACCGGAACGAGGCCTCCAGCGTCTCGCGCAGCCGGATCGCCTCGGTGGTGTTCACGGCCAGCGCGCCCAGTTCGCTGTCGACGAAGGTCCGGGCCAGCGCGTCGTTCTGGAGCAGCAGGACCTCCAGACCGGCGTCGGCGTACCTGATCACCGGTGGCGCGTTCAGCGGCCCCCACGCGGCCCGGACCCGCTCCACCTCCTCGGCCTGCCGCAGCGCGGCACGGAACCCGTCCATGCCCTGCTGCGGATCACTGACCGACGCCGTCACGCCGACCTCCGCCAGGACCCGGCACAGCTCGCTCAGACCGGGCACCCCCCACGGCTCCAACCGGCACAGCCACACGACCGTGCTGCTCAGCGCGAGCGGGTACGACATCGTCTGGTACGCCTTCGCCGTCATTCGCAAGCCGTCGGCGAGCTGCGTCGCGGCCCCCTCGGTCATGGCCGGCAGCAGCACGGCGACATGGTGACCATCGATCTGGTAGGCCAGGATCGCCATGTCGGACGCGGTCAGCCTGGCCTCCTCCCCGCGCAGGATGTCCCGCACCAGGTTCTGCCGCACGTGCGCGCGCGAGCGGCTGAGCGCCTCGTAGTCACGGGTGTAGGTCTCGGCGACCTGCGAGGCGACATGATCCTGGTAGGTCAGGATGACCCGGGTGAGGTGCGCCAGCGCGTCGGCCGCCGCGTCCCTGTCGAGATCCTCCCGCTCGATCCGCCGCCGCAGATGCGCGGTCCACATCTCCCACTGGGTGAGAAAACTCACCCGGTACGAGCGCTGCATGGACTTCTGCGGAATGCGCAGCTGCGCCTGGACGGTCGCGAAGGACAGCACCTGATCCAGCCGCACATCCTCCAGCTCCACCCGCCCCGCGAGCACGTCCCGCAGCGCGTACGCATTCTGGGCGACGCTGGCGCGAAGCCGTTCCAGGAACGCCTCGTCGCGGCGGTGGCTGGTGAACACGACCGTGCTGCACCGTTCGACGACCACGTCCACCATCGTCGGCACGTCGAAGTCGATCGCGGAATCACGCACCGACATCGGCAGCGGCCGGCTGTCGAAGATGCCGTCACGCGGCTCGGTGATGCGGTTCACCAGCACGTCGTCTCCCATCGTAGGAACTCTAGGGCGGACGCGGTCGGCCGTACATCGTCAGCCCACCGGCTCGACTCGACCTGATCTGGCCGACCGGGTGATGGCCTCGAAGGTCCGTACGTTCGAGAGCATCTCGTCGAAAGTGACCGGATAGCTGGTTTCGCCCGATGCGGCGCGGGCGAACTGCTCGATGTTGTCGCGCACCGACGGGTGTGGCGGGTAGAAGGTGGAGATCGGGTCCTCGCCGCGCTGTACGGTCGTCACGTCCCAGCCGCGCGGCAGTTCCGGGTGGTTCCGGTCGCGGATCTCCACCCACCCCCGCGAGCCGAGCACGGTGACCCGCCCGGCGAACGGGGTGGTGAGGATCGCGGTGATCAACGCTGTCTGGCCGTGCTCGAACCCGATGGTCACGGTGAGCGTGTCGCCGTTGGCGAACGCGGTGGCGAGGGTCGACAGCCGGGCCCAGACCTCGACCGGGCGGCCGAACAAGGCGATCGCGAGATCGACCAGGTGGATGCCGGTCGCCGACAGCGGTCCCACCGGTGCGTCGGTGTCGGACAGGCGCCAGTTGTCCGGGGGCAGGGTGAGGAACTTGTCCTGGCTGAAGTTGCCCTCGAACACCAGGGGCGTACCCAGATCTCCGGCTCGGCACTGGTCACGCAGGCGCATGACCGCCGGCTCGAACCGGCGCTCGTGGCCGATGCCGAGCTGGACCCCGGCGGCGGCCACGGCCTCGATGGCCGTCCTCGCCTCGGCGCTCGTCGTCGTGAGGGGCTTCTCGCAGAAGACGTGTTTGCCCATTTTCGCCGCGGCGACGATCTGCTCGGCGTGGAACTTGTGCGGGGTGCACAGGATCACCGCGTCCAGCGAGCCGTCCCCCAGCGCGTGCTCGAACGAGTCGGCGGTCCGGACGCCCTGCGCCTCGGCCAGCTCGCGGCCGTCCTGGCTGGGGTCGATGCCCAGACCCACCTGGACGTGCGCGCTGTGCCGGAGGTCGTGGATGATTTTCTGGCCCCACCAGCCGAGGCCGACGACTGCTGCCCTGATCACCTGCGCAGTCAATCGCGTGCCCGGGCCGGACGCGGTGGTCAGCGGCGTGATTTTTCCGCCTTTAGTTGCCGGATCCCGTCATTTCCGCACGGCGTAACGTCCTCCGGCACCGGGCTTGCGGCAATTTCACGGTGAGCGCCACTGTGGTGCACTCCCCGCCCTCTGTTCAATGAGCCCATGACTCGGGGCATCAGCGAACTCCACGGAGGTGGGGGCATGGAACAGGTCTCGGAGGGAGTCGACGCCCTGCTGTTCCGCCACGTCGTCGGCCACCTCGCCAGCGGCGTGACCGTGCTGACGACGGCCCACGGCCACCAGCGTTTCGGCATGACGGCCAGTTCCGTGACATCCCTGTCCGTGAACCCGCCCACCATGCTGGCCTGCGTCAACAACGCCGTCCCCACGGCGGCGGCGGTGGCCCGCGCCGGGAAGTACGTGGTCAACGTGCTGGGGGAGGACCAAGGCCGGCTGGCCCATCAGTTCGCCATGCCGGACGACGACAAGTTCCGCGACGTTCGCGTCCACACCGGAAAGCTGGGCCTGCCCGTGCTGAGCGACGCGCTGGCGCACCTCGAATGCGAGGTGACCGAGCAGGTCGACGGCGGCACCCATTCGGTCTTCATCGGCCGCGTCCGCTCGGCCGTCGCCGGCCAGGGCCAGCCGCTGACCTACTTCCGCGGCGACTTCGGCCGCTTCGAGTTCGCCCGCGACGACCGGGTGTACAAGAAGGCCAGGCATCAGGTGCTCAGCCGGGTCTACCTGGCCAACGAGGTCATCCTGCTGGAGGATCTCGCCGGTGAACTGGGCGTGGATCAGTCGTCGGCCTTCTACGCCCTGACCCGCCTGGCCGCCGACGGCCTCGTTAGCCGCGACCCCGACCGCGGCTATGTCGTCGCCCAGTTCGACGTGGCCACCTCCGACGCGACGTTCGACGCCCGGCTCGCCATCGAACTCGGCGTGATCGAACTGAGCGTCGGCCAGGCGTCCCCCGCCGAACTGGCCGAACTCCGCGCCAGGTTCGAGCGGATGGCGGTCCTGCTGGTGGGCGACCGGTTCGTGGATTTCGACGACTATCTCGACGCCAATTACGCCTTTCATGAATGGCTGGTGGGCTTGGCGCACAATCCACTGCTGACGGCGACTTTCGGCGGGCTCAGCATCAAAAGCGTGATGACCCGGAGTTTCGGGTCCACGCCGATGACCTCGCAGAAGTTCATCGACGTGCAACGTGAGCTCACCGAGGCGTTCGAACGCGCTGACCGGCGTGCCGCCCGCGAGTCCGCGCGCGCCTACTGCACCCTGGCCAAGCAGCGGGTACGGGAGATCCTCGCCCACACGGGCGGACGCCTCTGACCTAGCACTGCCCGGGCGGTGATACGTTGAATGGAAATTGGCCATTTAGCTGATCGTTGGGCCTATTTGACCATTCTTGCGCGCTTTCGCGCCGGAGGGATTGGATCCGGGTTGGTGGGTGCGGGTATTGCTCGCTCCCGTCGCGAGTAGCGCGCTCGTTCGCCATCATGATCTTGATTGTTGCCATATACCTGACCTTCATGACGAGCAACCATCGCGGGGGGCGGTAGGGCTTGGAAGCGTCATCTGTGCGGTCAGTCCGCGGCATCAGGCGGGCCGGCAAGGTCGCCGCGTGGCTGGTGATCTTGCCGGTCATGGGGATGGCCGGTGAGCTGGGCGAGCCGGCTGTGCCATCGCCGCACATGCTGATTCCGCTCGTGCTCGGGCTGCTGATCGCCCTGACCGGGCTGGTACGCCACCAGCCGCCCGCCATGCTCAACCGCGGCTCGCAGGTGCTGCTCGGCGTGCTGATGGGGAGCTACCTGGACCTGCCCGCGCTGAGCCACGTGGCCGGCTCGATCGCGCCGCTGGCCGTGGTGACCCTGGCCACGCTCCTGCTCTGCCAGGTGGCCGCGTTCGCCATGGTCCGTTTCGGTGGATTGGACCGTGCCACGGCCACCCTCGGCATGATCGCCGGAGGATCGGCCGCCGCGGTCGCGTCCGCAGAAGACCTCAAGGCCGACGGGCGCATGGTGGCGTTCATGCAGTACCTGCGGCTGGGCTTCGTCGTGGCCAGCACGCCGCTGCTGCTGAGCTTCATCGCGCTCCCACCGGCGGCGATAGGAGGCGCCGGTGCTCCTGATGGCGGTCCCTGGCACCTGGTCAGCGGTCCTGACCAGGTACGCGGGCTGATCGTTCTCGCGGTTGTCGCAGGGGTCGGCATGCTGCTGGGCCCCCGGCTCAGGCTGCCTAGCCCAGCCATGATGGGCCCCATGCTGGTGTCTGGCGTCGTCACCGCGACCGGCCTCGCGCCGGGATTCGCGCCCAGCGGGATCCTGCGGACCCTGCTGTTCACCATGATCGGACTCGACGTGGGCCTGCGGTTCTCCCGGCGGACCATGGGCCACCTACGCCGGATCCTGCCCGCGGCGCTGGCCTGCACCCTGGCCATCAGCGCCGGGTGCGGAGCCCTGGCATGGATACTCTCCGTCCTCACTCACATCCCGTTCGGCGACACCTTTCTCGCCACCACACCCGGCGGGATCAACGCGGTCCTGGCGACGGCCACCTCCACCCACGCGAACCTGCCCCTGATCTCCAGCGTGCAGAGCCTGCGACTCTTCGAGATGGCCTTCCTGGCACCCATTCTGATCCGCTTGACCACAGCGCGGACGGTCAGGAGTGGACGGCGCGGATCTCCGTCACCGTGAACTCCTCGACGATGTGGCGGTTCTGCAGGAGGAAACCCACCATCGCGGCCACCGCTTCCGCGCCCAGGGCGGTCCGCACCTGACCGCTCAGGATGTAGACCAAAGGCGTTGAAGGCTGGTCGAGGGTGAAGCGGCGGCCGTGGCGGTGGACGTCCTGCAGGGCTCTGATCGGGATCGGCCACACCGTGGTGAACCACACCGCGACATCCCACAGCGGCAGCGCCGGATCGGCGTCGGCCGAGGCCTGGTAGCAGGGGACGCAGCCGTGCCGGGCGTGCTGGGCGTGCGGGCAGGTCCACTGCCGGACATCGGCGGGGCTCTGGGGCTGGTTGCTCAAGATCGCCGCCTCCGTCACGCGGCGACGCACGGGCCGAGTCGGTTCCGGAGGCAGGTAATCGCTGACTATGATCGGATCCTTTCGCGCCCACGTTACGCCGGGTCCGAGCTTAGTCGCGCGCGAGCACCCTACGACCAGCCTCTCAGCGCAGCTTGCCGAAGAATTCGCGCACGTCGGCGATCAGCAGGTCGGGTGCCTCCATGGCGAGGAAGTGGCCGCCGCGGTCGAGTTCCGTCCAACGTACGACATTGTGGTCGCGTTCCGCCCAGCGGCGGATGGTCACGTCGTGGACGGAGACGAGCACTCCGGTTGGCACCGTTCCGCGCTGAGGCGTCCAGCCGGCCGCGTCTTCGGTCGAGTCGGTGCCCTCGCTCCAGTCGGTGGTCTCGGTCCAGGTGTTGGCGGAGATCTCTTCGTAGTAGATCTGTGCGGCGGATCCGGTCGTGCCGGTCAGCCAGTACAGCGAGACGTCGGTCAGGATGCGGTCGCGGTCGATGCTGTCCTCGGGCAGGCCGTCTTCCGGGTCGGTGAGTTCCTTGAATTTCTCCACGATCCAGGCAAGTTGGCCGACGGGCGAGTCGTGCAGGCCGTATGTCACCGTTTGCGGTCGTTTGGAGTTGCACTGGAGGTAGCCGTCGTTGAAGTTCTGCATCGCCCGCCAGCGCCGTTGCTCGACCTCGGTCAGGCCGTCCATTTCGCCTTCCGCCCCGATGGGGAAGGTGAGCAGGGCGTTGACGTGGATGCCGGTGATGTGGTCGGGGTCGTGTTTGCCCATGTGGGGGGCGACCCATGCGCCGGTGTCGTAGCCCTGGACGCCGTACCGGTCGTAGCCGAGCAGGGACATCAGCTGGGTGAGCACCTCGGCCATTCGCGCGGTGCCCATGCCCGGACCGGCCAGCGGTGTGGAGAATCCGAAACCGGGCAATGACGGGATCACCAGGTGGAATGCGGGGGCCGGGTCGTTGCGGGGATTCGACAGCGGGCCGATGACGTCGAGGAAGTCCACGACTCCGCCCGGCCAGCCGTGCAGCAGCATCAGGGGGGTGGCGTCCGGCTCGGGTGAGCGTACATGTAGGAAATGGATGTTCTGCCCGTCGATGGTGGTGACGTACTGCGGGTGCTGGTTGAGCGCCGCCTCGTGCGCGCGCCAGTCGTAGCCGGTGCGCCAGTATTCGGCGAGATTCTTCAGGTATTCCAGCGGTACGCCCCTGCTCCAGCCGACACCGGGCAGTTCGTCCGGCCAGCGGGTGTTGGCCAGGCGCGCGCTCAGATCGTCGAGTTGAGCTTGCGGGATATCGAGGCGGAAAGGGCGAATGTCCTGCTGGGTGGTCGTCATGAACGCGACGTTATGAGCCGCTTAGGTAAGGATCGGTCCTAAGGGTCCGGCATTCTTGGCGGCATGGTGGAAACCTCCGCGCGGCTGCTGAAACTGCTGTCGCTCCTGCAGACCCATCGCGACTGGTCCGGCGCCGAGCTCGCCGAGCGGCTGAGCGTCACCACGCGGACGATCCGCAGGGATGTGGAGCGACTGCGCGAACTCGGCTATCCGGTGCACGCCACCCAGGGCACCGCCGGTTACCGGCTGGGGGCGGGCGCGTCGCTGCCGCCGCTGCTGCTCGACGACGACGAGGCGGTCGCGGTGGCGGTCGGGCTGCGTACGGCGGCGGGCGGTTCGGTCACCGGGATCGAGGAGACCTCGCTACGTGCCCTCACCAAACTGGAGCAAGTGCTGCCATCCCGGTTGCGGCATCAGGTGAACACGCTGCACATGGCGACCGTCCGGGTCGGCCGCACCGGGCCCACCGTGAGCCCGGACACGCTGATGGCCATCGCCGCTGCCTGCCGCCGCCATGAACGCCTGCGTTTCGACTACACCAGCCCCCGTGGCGGCGACACGATTCGTTCCGTCGAGCCGCACAGCCTGGTCAGTTTCGACCGGCACTGGTATCTGGTCGCCTGGGACATCGACCGCGAGGACTGGCGCACCTTCCGGGCGGACCGGCTCCGGCCGCGTACGCCTACCGGCCCCAGGTTCGCGCCCAGACAGCCACCCGACGGCGACGTCGCGACCTACCTGGCGCACCGGCTGTCATCGCGGGCGTGGTCGGTTCAGGCGACCGTCACCCTGCACGAATCCGCCGAAACCGTCGCTCAACGGATCTGGCCGGGGATGGGCGTGGTCGAGGCAGTGGACGATCACAGCTGCCTGTTGTATGTCGGTGCCGATACCCCATGGGCACTGGTCTGGATGATCACCTCGGTGGACACCGACTTCACCCTCACCAGCGGCCCACCCGCTCTCGCCGACGCCCTCCAAGCCCAGGCCACTCGCTGCCGGCGCGCCATCCAGAAGTTCATCCGCTAGAGGTGATCAAACGCGGCGAGGGCCGCTGCCGGCAGCGGCCCTCGTGTCACGTGTTCATGGTGATCAGTCGGTGTCCTTGTACCAGCCCGTGCAGAAGCTCGCCCCGTTGAAGCGAGCGCACGCTCGCATGTGGTTGCCGAGGTTGTTCAGGTCGTTCGAGAACTGGGAGTTGAACGGGCCGCACTGCGTCCAGTTCTTGCCCCCGTCGTACGAACGGTCCACCCACGTCTGGTCCCCGGACCGGTAGTTGCTTCTGATGGCGGCGAATGAGTGATCGCTGAGTCGCTGGTTCACCAGAGCGATCTTGATGGTACGGCCGCCGTGGGTCACGGTCAGGGTCTTGACGTCGTGATCGGCGATGCCGTTTCCGGGCCAGCTTCCGCAGTTGGTGTCTGCGGAGGCCGACGTCCCCGTGAGGAGGACGAGAGGGAGGGCGAGCAGTCCTGCGCTGATAACGGCCCCCGCGTGCCGGCGTAGGTTCATTGCGCGTTCTCTCTTTCTGGTTGACGTGCTGACAGAGATCCGGTCGTGCGTCGTTCGGCACCGCTCTTTCGTTCCACCCGGGCGCTTACGGTGCCGAGTCAGCGACGACATTGACGGTGATCATCATGATCCGCAAGGGATTAGAGTGAAATGGGATGCTGGGATGGTTTCAGCCCATGTGACCTGCGAACTCTGTTGACCTGCTGGGATATGACTGGGATGGACTCATGACGCTGTCCGCGGAAGCGGATGAACTGGCCGCGCGGCTTCGTGCCCTCAAGGAGCGTGCCGGGGTCAGCTTCGAGGAGCTCGCCGGACGTACCGGGATCAGCCGGTCGAGCCTGCACCGTTATGCGGCCGGGACGAAGATCCCGGCGGACTTCGCGGTGGTGCACACCTTCGCGAAGGGGTGTGGTGCGAGCGGCGAGGAGACCCGCGATCTGCACCGGCTGTGGGTGCTCGCCGACGCCGCCCGGAGGGGCGAGTCATCGCCGCCTCTCGATGAGCCGGAGGAACCGCGGCGCGAGCGCGGCCGTACACCGTGGATCATCACGATCGCCGCGTCGGCCGCCGCCGTGGCGTCAGCGGCCGTCGCGCTCGTGCTGGTGTTCCGCGAGGACGAGCCGGCGGGGTTCGCGAAGACGGTTCCGGTCAAGGTGTTCAATGTGGAGGTTCCCTGCCAGAACCGCACCGACCGGCCGCCGGCGTGCAGCATGGGCCTGGCTATCGACCCCCGCGCGAAATACGACGCCAACAACGTCGTGAGTCACCGGGTGTGGCACAACGACGTGCTGGCGTCCGACTGCGTCCTGTACGACGGCGACCTCGTCAGCGACGAGACCGGCGTTTTCACCAAGCGGTGGTATCGGGTGCGGCTCGACGACGTGCCCGGCGGAGTGGCCTGGCTGCCTGCGGTTCGTACCCAGGATTACCCGAAGATTCCGACCTGCGCCTGAACCGGCGGCGCCGCGCAGCCGGTCGTCCCAGGTGGATGACCGGATCGTTCCGGTAACGGGCTGGATCGGGCCTGTTCTGGAGGTGGTTGCGCTGGTCAGACTGATGGTATGAACCGAGCTCTGATTGTGATCGATGTCCAGGAGTCCTTCCGGGCGCAGCCGAACTGGGCGCAGATAGGGAACCCGAAGATCGCCGAACCGGTCAACCGGCTGGTGCGTGCCGCTCGGGCCAAGGGGGATCTTGTGGTCTGGGTGCTGCACTCCGAACCCGGCAGCGGCGGTGCGTTCGATCCTGCCAACGGGCACGTTCGGCTGATGGACGAGGTGGGGCCGCCGCTGCCGGAAGAGCCGACGCTGCGCAAGACCTCGCACAATGCTTTCACCACCACCAACCTGCAGCAGTTGCTCACTGAGGCGGGGGTGCGCGAGGTGGTGCTGTGTGGGATCCGGACCGAGCAGTGCGTGGAGACCACGGCCAGGATCGGTAGCGATCTCGGATATCAGGTGCTCTTCGTCACCGATGCCACCACGACCGGGCCGGTTGGCGGGTTCAGCGTGGAGGAGATCACCGCGCGGACCGAGGCGGTGCTTCGGGATAGGTTCGCCGCGATTGTCAGCGTGGCTGAACTGGAATGAGCCAAGTCGTTTTCGTGCTCCTGCCGGGGGTGCATCTGCTGGATCTGGCCGGGCCCGCGCAGGCTTTTCATTCCGCTGCCATGCTAGGGCAGCCGTACCGGCTGTGTTACGTGGCCGAGCGGGAGCAGGTGCCCAGCGCGCAGGGGTTGCCGCTGGCGGCGGAGACGCGATGGCCCGAGTTGGGGCGGGATGACCTGGTCGTGGTGCCGGGGTGGCGAGGGCCGACGCTTCGGGGTGGGCCGCGCCCGCGGGCGGAAGATCTGGCGCGTTTGCGGGCGCATCATGCCGCTGGGGGTACGGTGGCCAGCGTGTGCGCCGGAGCGGAGGCGCTCGGCCAGGCGGGGCTGCTGGACGGTCGCCGGTGCACCACCCACCACGATCTCCAGGATGAGCTGGCGGCCCGCTACCCACGCGCCACGGTGGTCCGCGACGTCCTGTTCACCGTCGACGACCGGGTGGTGACCTCGGCCGGCATCGCCAGCGGCATCGACCTGGCCCTGCACCTTTTGTCGGTACGGCACGGGCCCGCGGTCGCCGCCAAGGTCGCCCGTGACATGGTCGTCTACGCTCGTCGCAACGGGCACGAACCCCAGGCGAGCGCCATGCTCCGGTATCGCTCCCACGTGGACGACACCGTGCACCGCGTCCAGGATCTGATCGACAGCAGGTTCGCGGAGCCGCTGCCGCTGGCGTATCTGGCCGCGCGCGCCGGTGTCAGCGAGCGCACCCTGACCCGCGCGTTCACCCGCGCCACCGGCGGGCTCACCCCGTTGCGCTACCAGCAGGCCCTTCGCCTGGAGCGGGCTCAGCATCTGATCAGCCATGGGACCGTGGTCGAGTCCGCGGCCCGGGAGGTCGGGTTCGAGGACGCCCGCATGCTGCGCCGGCTGCGCGCGCGTTGACCGTGATCACCAGGCATCCACCGGGGTCGGCGGCAGTTGGACGCTGTCGCAGCCTTCGACGATGAATCTGGGGGCCTGCTCCAATGTCGTCGAGGGTTGTCCGGTGATTTCCACGCACACTTGACCTAGCGACGCCGAAGAGTGCCAGCGGCCAATTCCGGTGCGCCGACAGCGCGGCGACCGGACGCAGCGCCGACGGCAACTGTCCTGTCTGCGCACAGGGCGGCAACGCAGCTCAGTCCCTGTCGGTGCTAAATGGGATATTCACGGATTTGTCGACTCGCATGCTGTGCCAGTAGGAATCGCGCTCGATTCCCTCGCAAACGAATCCCGATTTATGTCAGCATAATCGGGCAAACGTGGATCTAATTTGCGCATTGAAATAGCGGCTTTGGCCACTTACCGTGTTTCGTGTGTCAGACATCTCTCGACGTAGCGCAATTGTCGCACTGGTTCCCTCCGTCGGTGCCGCTGTGGCGCACCTGACCGGAAGGCCGGCGATCCCCTCCTCCGATCCAGGTGGCCACCAGCATGGTCCGGCACACACGGCAGGGTCCGCGCACGCCGGCTTCCGGTCGGGGACCCATGTGGACAACGGCAAGAACGGGTTTCACCCGACGACGCTCATCAGGGATTTCGACCGGGGAAAAACCTCTCTCCTCGCCGACGGGAGAACACTTCGAGAATGGACCCTGGTGGCCCGGGAAAAGGAAATCGAGGTGGCTCCTGGAGTCACCTTTCCCGCCTGGACCTACAATGGCAGGATTCCCGGGCCCACGCTTCGCGCGACCGAAGGTGAGCGCCTGCGAATCACCCTGGTCAACCATTCGGCGCACGCGCACACGATTCACTTTCACGGCCTGCACGCGGCCCAGGTCGACGGGACCGCGGGAATAGGCCTGAGCCTGGTCCAGCCGGGCGGCCAGACGGTATACGAGTTCGACGCGGAGCCGTTCGGCCTGCACCTGTACCACTGCCACGTGACCCCGCTCGCCCACCACATCGCCAAAGGCTTATACGGCGTCTTCCTCATCGACCCGAAGGAAGCACGCCCCGAGGCCGACGAACTCGTGATGGTCATGAACGGCTTCGACACCAATTTCGACCGCGCGAACGAGCTGTACGCGGTCAACACCATCCCCTTCGTCTACATGAGCGACCCGGTGCGGGTGACCGTCGGCGAGCTGGTACGGATCTACCTGGTCAACGTCCTCGAATACGACCTCGTCAACTCCTTCCACGTCCACGGAAACTTCTTCGACTGGTATCCCACCGGCACGTCCATGAGCCCGGCGGAGCACACCGACACGGTGATGTTGTGCCAGGGTCAGCGCGGAATCCTCGAAATCACGTTCCCCCGCGAAGGCCGCTTCATGTTCCACGCACACCAGTCGGAGTTCGCCGAGCTCGGCTGGATGGGCTTCTTCGAGGCCGGTTGTGGCCCCGCCTGCGAAAAGAGCGGTTGATATGGAGAGCCGCCTGAACACATGGGTGCTCGGCCTTCTGCCGTTGTGCGTCATCGCCGTGGCGGTGGTGGGCTTCGCCGTACTCGACGGGCCTGGCCTGACCGCGCGCAACGGTCCTCCGGCTGAGGAACTCGTCGTGGAGCGGACGGTACTCGGCGCGGGTTCCATCGAATTGGTCGTGCGCAACGCGGGCCCCGATCCGGTCACGCTCGCCCAGGTCGCGGTCAATGACGCGTTCGCCGACTTTCGGATGAGCGAACCGGAGATCGGCCGTCTCGGCTCGGCCAACGTGCGGATCACCTATCCATGGGTCGACGGAGAGGCCTACGAGGTGGCGCTTCTCACCTCTACCGGCGGAATCGTCGCCCACGAGATCCCCGTGGCCGTGCTGACGCCGGACCCATCTGGATTTATCGGCCTGATGGCGCTCTTGGGGACATATGTCGGTGTGATCCCCGTAGCCATAGGAATGCTCTGGCTCCCCTGGCTGCGGCGGGTGCCTCCGGGCTGGATCCGGGCCCTGATGGCGCTGACCATCGGGCTGCTCGCCTGGCTGGCCATCGACGCGGCACTCGAAGGAATGGAGGTCGCCAACGCCGGCGCGGGCGCGCTCGGTGGCGCCGGACTTGTCGGGATCGGTGCCATCGCCGCCTACCTGGTGCTGTCCGGCGTGCAGAACTGGATGTCCGCACGACCAGGACAAACAGGCGGCTATCGCCTGTCGCTGCTGGTGTCCGTCGGCATCGGCCTGCACAACCTCGGTGAAGGACTCGCGATCGGCTCGGCCTACGCCGTCGGCGCGCTCGCCCTGGGCGCGACGCTGGTCGCGGGCTTCGCCATCCACAACACCACCGAGGGCCTCGCCATCGTCGCACCCGTCAGCGAAGAGCGCACCACACCGTTCCGGCTGATCTTCCTGGGCCTCGTCGCCGGCGGCCCCGCCATCCTCGGCGCCTGGCTCGGCGCCGCCACGACACAGCCCGCGCTCGCCGCGCTGCTACTCGGCCTCGGCGTCGGCGCGATCGCGCAGGTCATCCTCCAGCTCACCCCGTCGGTACGCGACGGCGGGGGACGGTTCCTGCATCCCGTCAGCATCACCGGCATCCTCACCGGAATGCTCCTGATGTACGCCACCGGACTCCTGACCTGAACGAGAAACCCCGGGCCGCTGGATCGCGGCCCGGGGGACTGGTCAGCGGTTCAGGGAGACCACGGGCCGCTTGTCCTTCGGCAGCGCCTCGATCATCGACCGGGGCATGTTGATCGTGTCCGCGCTGACCTGGGGCGGCAGGTTGGCCATCCACTGTGTGGCCGAGATGTCCTCGAACCGCGGGTTGCGGAACATCTCCAGGAAGACGAGCGGCTCATTCCCCAGGTTCTCGACATAGTGGCCGTACGCGAACGGCACATACCCAACGTCCCCCGCGCGGAAGTCGAACGTACGAGCCAGGCCTGAGCTGGCGAACACGCCCATCCGCCCGAAACCGGAAATGTAGTACTGCCACTCGTCGTCGGTCGGGTGCCAGTGCAGCTCGCGTATGCCACCCGGCTGGATCTCCACCAGCGCGGCGGAGATGGTGCTGGACGCCTTGAATGTGGTGGAGTCGACGATCCGTACGGTCCCGCCGGAGAACCGTTGCGGCTCCTGCGCGAGCATCCGGTGGGTGAACCAGTTCGGCACGTCGCCGGTGGGACTGATGATCCGGTCGGATTCCAAGGGGGGCGGCACCTGGCCCTGGAAGATGTACTTCTCCTTCTCCGGCATGTTGGCCATCTGGTCCGGCGTCCAGCCGAAGTTCTTCGCCAGGACGCTCTTGGGGGTGCGCGAGAAGAAATCGCTCATCATGAAGGTCGAGTTCTCCGAGAACTGGCCGTCGTCGAAGACCAGCAGGAATTCCACCCCTTCCTCCAGCGCCTGGATGTAGTGAGGGATGCCCTTGGGGAAGAACCACAGGTCGCCCTTGCGCACGTCGTCCAGGAAGTTGCGGCCCTCCTGGTCGACCGCGCCGATCCGGCAGCTTCCCTCAAGCACGTATGCCCATTCGGCCTCCTTGTGCCAGTGCAGCTCGCGGTAGGCCCCCGGGTTGAGCTTCATGTCCACACCGGCCAGCGTGGTGGCGATCGGCAGCTCCCGCTGGGTGATCTCGCGGGTCCAGCCGCCTTCTTCGAGCCGGGTGTGCGCCATGGAGAAGGAGAACTTCATGTTGGGCACGGTGCCGTGGTCGGTCTCCGGCGGCGTGAGCATGTCGGGATTCTGCAGGTCCAGCTCGATATTCCGGGGGCCGGTGTCGGTGCCGCCCTGGCCGTTGCGTTGCGGGTGCGGGATGCGCTGCTGCTTGGGCTCTTTCATATGAGATCGTCCTTCCGGATCGTGATAGGTGGAACAGGCCGGGGCGGCAGCAGGAAAAGTTCGCGGACGAATTCCGCGCCGCCCAGCACAAATAGGGCAAGCGGGATGGCGGCACCGGTGAGGATCAGGACCGCAGTCAGCCATTCCGGCGAATCGGAAATGTACGACAAGACAGCCAGCAGGACGAAGGCGAGCAACTTGATACGCGTCCGCGACATGGAGATCGGTATGGCAATTCCGTCGTCGGCCGGGGGGACGGCGGCGGGTTGCGTACCGTCAAGGTCGTCCTGCGCGCGCATCGGGGGGTCTCCTCGGTCGTGGGAACGGTCAGAAGAGCTGCGTGTCGCCATCCGCGGTCGGGTCTCGATAGGAACGATCTTCCCCAAAATCGCCCCCAATACGATAAATCTGAATATTCCAGGCTTGTCGCGCCAGAGCGGCGATACGCGGTTAGGAATACCCTCGCAAAAAGGTGCACGAAACGTCGACCATGTCACAACTTCAAGGGGAGAAACTTATGGCGAAGGATGCCGATTAATCAGCACAGAGAGTTTCTGGTACGCATTTAGCGCAAACGGGATGTTCTCCACCATCAGGCGGGACGGGGATCCGACCGGATTGCCGGTCCTTTGGCGTGCGGGGATCCGGCCGGACGGTTGGTCGCGCAGCCTGCGGGGATTTGCTGGGCAAGATCCCCACGAGGCGGCTCGTTGTGCTGCGTGTCACATCACGACATGTCACGAAATAGGGGTCCGCTCGGTCATGACAGTGACGCTTTCGAAAGGTGAGGGAAGATCATGCCGAATGCCCAGACTGACACGCTCCGTGACCTCCACAAGCCAGGCGACCCGCTGATTCTCCCTAACGTGTGGGACGCGGCCAGCGCCACCATCGTGGCCGAGGCGGGTTACCCCGCCCTCGCCACCGCCAGCGCGTCGATCTCCGCCATGCTGGGATACAGCGACCACGAGGGCGCGCCCGTCGAGGAAATGCTCGACATCGCCGCCAGAATCATCCGCGCCGTGAACGTCCCGGTCACCGTGGACGCCGAGGCCGGATACGGCCTACCACCCGAGGAACTAATCCAGCGGCTCACCGCCATCGGAGCAGCCGGATACAACTACGAGGAAACCGACCACCAGACCGGCGGGATCCACGACATCGACACACAGACATCGCGTATCGCCGCACTCCGGGCGGCGAACGCGGACCTGGTGATCAACGCCCGGATCGACCTGTTCCTGACCGGCACCCCCTCGGTCGAGGAGGTCGCCGAACGCGGCCGCCGCTACCTGGAGGCGGGCGCCGACTGCATCTTCCCGATCCTGGCCCCGTCCGAAGAAGTGATCGCCGAACTCGTCAAAGCCATCCCCGGACCCATCAACGTCACCTTCCTCCCCGGCATGGATCTACGCAGGCTGGCCGCCCTCGGTGTCGCCCGCGTCTCCTTCGGCCCGATGACATACCTGACCGCACTGGACGCCCTCAAGTCCATGGCCACCCGAATCCAGTCGGGCCAGGATCCCTACGGCACCTGACAACCCGGACACCTTGGACCGGGAACGCCTGTCGGCGGCATGGGCTCGTGCACTCGGCGTCGCTGGCGACTCGCTGCCCGACTAATCCGGATTCCCACCCTCCTCCCGGCAGAGTTCGTCCGGATCCTCTGGTTCGGCAGAGCTCGCCTGGACCCTCGCCTTTGTCCGGCAGAGAGCTTGACCGTCGCCCCAGGGGCGACCTCCGGCAGCGAGGTCGCCCCCGGGGACAGGTCAGCCGAGCTGATCGCGTAGGCGTGCGCATTCACGCGCGAACCTGCTACCCCGCCCGCTGCCGGCATGCGCCGACACGGCCGGAATCTCCCCGCGAGCCCCCACCCACACCGCCAGGTCGGCGGCGAGCGCCACGATCTCGGAATGGGTGATGGTCGGCCGCTCGTCCTTCCCCGGGAGCAGCGCCGGCAGCGCGATCTGAAGAATCTCCCAAACCTGCGCGTGCGCCCCCTGCTGGGCGGCTTCGGTGAGTGAGGCCAGCACCGGCCGCTTTTCCAGCTTCTCCCGCCGGACGAGCCACGAAAGCCACCGCCCGACCGCCTCAGCGGGCAGATCCCCCGTGGCCGCCATCCGCAGCAACGTCGGTACCGCGTTCTCGCTATGGTCGGCCAGCAGAAACGCGAGCAGGAGCGCGGTCGCTTCCCCCACCGGCCCGTCGGTCAACGACGCCAGATGGCTCGCACAGAAATACGAGTGGTGCCTCTTGAACTCCACATAGGGCAGAAAGTTCACCGACACGACCTCGCGGTGGGACGGCAGGATCGACCGCCACCAGTCCATGGAGCGAGCGTGATCGCTTCGCGGCGACGGCGACGGTGCCACCAGCAGCTGGTCGATCAGCTCATGCCCGGTCGGCTCCGCGCGCAGCACCGGAACCAAGCGCCCACGTTCCTCGAGCACCCCCGTCTCCGGATCCTTCAGACCACCCCCGGCCATCCACGCCGCGACTGCTGAGGCCGCCGGCGAGCCCAGCCGCGCCGCGCGTTCAGCAGCGGCGGGGTGACTTCCCCGGGGCAGCCGCAACAACGCCTGCTGCAGGTCGGCGGCCAGCGGTTCGACGCCCGCCGCCGCGCACGCCTCCAGCCGCTCCAGCAGCACCTCGGGGTCGACATGGCCGCTCCTGAGCGTGGGCGTCGCCAGCAGCACGGGAGGCAGCGCCTCCTCCCGCAGCGCGACGTAGATCTCATGGAACCGCCGCACCAGGAACATGAACGGCGCCGAAACCTGCGAGGGTTCCGGCAACCGACGGGAATCGGCACGCGGACTGATTATTTCGCCGGCCAGCGAGCTGATCCAGTCGGACGTCTCCTTCCAGCCGCCCCGCTGGGGATAGGGCCAGTGGAACTCGGCCTGCAGCTTCTCCCGCAGGGCCGCGCGGTCACGCCCGGCCTCCTCGACGAAAGCCGCGAGCCACAGCTCACCCGCCGTCCACTCATGCAGCATGTACGACGGCCACATCACCCCGTCGGGAAAGGGCTCGGGCTTCGCCGGGTCAGGCAGTGCCGTCGGCGTGAACGTCGTCGGCGTCGGGTGCGTCGCGATGTCACCTCCGAACTTCGCGGCCACCTGCTCGCCAAGGTCCGCGGGCAGCTGCGGAACAGCCTCCGCGATCAGCGCGGAACTCGCCTGGAAGGCCGCCGCATGCTTGAGCGCCAGCGTGACCGCCCGGCACTGAACCTCGTAGGAGCTGTGCGCGAACGCCGTCGCCAGCCCGGGCGCCAGCTCTTCCGCGCTCGCGGGCGCCCGCCGTACCTGCTCATCCAGCCAGGTCAGACCCGCGCGGGCCAGCTTGGCCTCGGCGCGGAAGGCCAGCGCGTCAACCGCCTCGCCGACGTCGGCGCTGTCATGCGGCCCCGTACGGCGCAGCTGGGCCAGCGCGAGTTCCGCCACCGGCCCTGGCGCGGCGGGAAGCAGCCGAAGATAGTCACGCGCCCGCTCGGCGCCCTCCTGCGGCGTCGGTTCGATCATCTCGTGCAGCCGGACGAAGAAGCGCAGGCCGTTGGCGTCGCCGCCGCGCAGGAAACGGCTCACGCAGCCGTCGAGGAGCTCCGCCCGCGACACTCGCCCCGCCCCGAGCAGCTCCCGCAGGCGGGCCAGCCACCGGGTGGGCGTGGGCGTCAGGCGTTCCTCGCGCAACGCGCGCCCGACCCCTTCCGCCTCGAAGATGCGGGGAAGCAGCCGCCCGAGCAGCGGATCGTCGTCCACCTCCTCGGCGGCCAGCCAGGCGACCACGAGCGGATCGTGGCGGGGCGGTTCGATCGCCGACACCCGGAACAGCCCGAGCACCAGGGGAGCGAGGCGGTCGCCCGCCGTACGGATCTTCTCGGCGAGCCGGGTGGCCACCTCGTCCTGCCAGTCGGCGGGACGGCTGGTCACCACGCGAAGCATTTCGGGCGAGAGCGGCCGCGACCCCCAGGCCGGGTCGAAATCGCGGCGGGCCAGCCAGGCGGCCGCGGTGGCGGGACCGGAGATCGTTCCCGCACCCGCGATGCGCAGCGCCGTCCCGAAGCTGACGATCGACGTCTCCGACGTCTGACGCCGCAACCACGCCTGCGCCCACGGGCTGTCCTGCAGGTCGGCGCCGTGCTCCGCTATCCACTTTTCACGGGCTAGGTCCGCTGCGGAGACCCGCCTCTCCTTGAGAAACCCGGGCAGCTGTTTCGCCACCTCGGCCCGCTCGGCCTCGGTCAGCTCGAGCACCCGGTCGGCCAGCGCCTTGTCCCCCCGCTGGATGATCAGTTCACGGATCTCCTGCCAGACGCTCACCCGGCCACCTCCACCGCGCTACGGGCGACGATCCTGGCGGCCAGCACGTGCTTGCACGGCCCGCGCGAACCGCGGTGATCCCACCACCAGGGACAGGTGCACGACCCGTCGGCCAGTCCGACCTCCCGCAGGCCGCCGTCGGTCCGCACCCGTGCCGAGTCGCCGTCGAGCTCCACGGCGCCGGCCTCGACCAAGGCTTTGGCCGAGGTCAGCCGGGGGTTGAGGTGCTCGACGTGCTCCCGGTCATACGGTAGTTCGCGGTGGAAGTGCGCTGCTTCGGACAGGTCGTAGCCGACCCGGCCGGCCGTACCGAGCTGGGTGAGGGCGGCGCGGACCCGCGCGACGGACAGGTTCGCGCGGTCGGTGAGCAGGCCGATCTCCACCTCGGGCTCGAAGTTGAGCAGCATGCCCACCACGTCGGCGTCGGCTTCGGCCTGATCGGTCGCGAGGTCGGCCAGCACCGCGCCCTCCCCGGAAAAGCCACGCCAGCGTTCCGGCGACAGGGCGAGCGTGTAGCGCATGCCGGGCAGTTCGAGCTCCCAGGCGCTTGACGCCTTGCCGGTGTCGGCGGGGCCGTACACCTTGAGGCTCTTGGCGAAGCGGAGCAGCGGCAGCAGCGTCGCCAGCCGCCCGACGCCGGACAGGCACACCGCGCCTGGGCTCGGCCGGTCGCTGACCCGCAGGTCACGCCCGGCGGGGACGGCCCACAGGTCGGCGGTCGCCTTCTTGGGCAGGGACCGCAGGAAGCGCACCGCGATCATGCCGGGCAGTTCGGCCCGCAGGTCCATGCCCGCCGCGATCACCTGCACCTCGGCGAACCCGCGCAGCCACCGCTCGGGCAGCGGCACCTTCTTCTCCACGACCGCGCCGTCGAGCGTGGTCACCGTCAGCGCGTCGGCGCCGACGCCGAGATGGAGGGGATCACGCGCGCCCACCCGGGCCAGCGCCTCCCGCAGCGGCCCGTTGACGTCGACGTTGGTCGTCCCCCGGTCGAACACCTCGCCGTCCAGGGCGCCGCTGAGCAGGTCGAGCCGCGCGTAGACACCGCCGCAGGCGGAGAACGACTCGAACCGCAGCCGGTCACCGCCGCAGGTCACGACCGGGTCCCGGGTCCACCCCGGACGCGGCTGGTGGTATCGGGTGAGGGCCACGTCGGCCACGCCCAGCAGGGCCGCCGCGGCGGGCGCCGCCTGCGTCACCAGGCCACTGAAGAACCTGGGCGCGAGCGCGGGCCCGCTGAGCGCCCGGCCACCGGAGGTCGCCAGCCCGAGATGCCCGTCCACCAGGCTGGACGGCGCGGCGTAGGTGTACGCCTGTGTCGCACTTGTCATGCCCCGGAGACTAGAGATCATCTCCGACAAATTCGGCGAGTCGCTATCGCTGCCGGTGATAGGCCTTGCTGGAGTTGAGCGTTTCCGCCGGCCGGTCGATCGTCTTGACTGGGACGTGATCAGTCGGCGCATCTGGCGTCACTGTCGCCATGAGGGGGTCCGCGATGACCCTGGACGCTGAAGTTGCGCACGTCACCGTACGCGTAGGTCTGAACGGTCAGGTCCCGCGCTGCCAGCACCTGGACCTGCTTGTGGCCGTGAAGCACGGGCTACCGGAATGCAAGCAATGTCTGGCTCTCGGCTGGGTCTGGGCCCGGCTGCTCGTCTGCCTGAGCTGCGGTTGGGTCGCTTGTTCCGACGATTCGCCCGGCGGTCACGCCAAGGGGCACTACGAGGAAACCGACCATCCCGTGGTCGCCGAGCTGGATCCGGGGTCGACCTGGCGCTGGTGTTACGTGCACGGCCGGACGGTCTGAACGAACGAAGAGGGAGATCATGACAGTTTCCGAACGCCCGGTGAAACGCCGGCAGGACTACGACGGGGTGTCCTCGTTCCCCAGCGCGACAGAGCCCGCGCTGGCGAGCAGGCTCCAGGTCGGCGTGACCGCGACGATCGTGGTGCTGCCGTTCATCGCGCTCGGCGTCGCGATCTTCCTGGCCTGGGGGCAGGGCATCGTGCTCACCGACCTGCTCCTGGCGGCGGCCCTCTTCGTAGTGACCGGGCTCGGGGTGACCGTCGGGTTCCACCGGCTGTTCACCCACGGGTCCTTCACCGCCCGGCCATGGCTGCGGGTGGCGCTCGCCATGGCCGGGTCGATGAGCTTCCAGGGCAACCTCATCGACTGGGTGGCGGTCCATCGCCGGCATCACGCCTTCACCGACCAGCCAGGCGACCCGCACTCCCCCTATCGGTACGGCACCAGCCTGCGCGGGCAACTCCTGGGACTCGCCCACGCCCACCTGGGCTGGATGTTCACCGGCAACCAGTCCCCACCCGAACGCTACGCTCCCGACCTGGTGAACGATCCGGCCATGGCACGCGTGGCGCGCGCCTTCCCGGCGCTGTGCGCGGTCTCGCTGGCGCTGCCGTTCCTGGCCGGCTGGCGCATCAGCGGCACCCTGCACGGTGGGCTGACCGCCCTCCTGTGGGCCGGGCTGATCCGCATCGCCCTGCTGCAACACATCACCTGGAGCGTCAACTCCCTGTGCCATGTGATCGGCAGCAGGCCCTTCAAGACTCGACGCCATGATCGCTCGACCAACCTGTGGCCGCTGGCCCTGCTGTCGTTCGGGGAGAGCTGGCACAACGGCCACCACAGCGAACCCACGTGCGCCCGCCACGGCCTGGACCGCGGCCAGATCGACCCGTCCGCCGGGGTGATCCGCCTGTTCGAGCGGCTGGGCTGGGCCACCGACGTGCACTGGCCCGACCCCGACCGCATCCAGCACCGCCGGACGGACATCTCGTAACCGCCAGCACCCCCGCCTTCAGGAGAGACGTCATGAGCAGACCGGAAAGCCCTGAGACCAGGCCCGCGATCGTTCTCATCCACGGACTGTGGCTGACGCCTCGCGCCTGGGAACACTGGATCGAGCGTTACACCCAGCGCGGCCATCATGTCCTCGCGCCGGCGTGGCCGGGCATGCAGATCGAGGTCGAAGCCCTGCGCAAGAACCCGGAGGTGATGAACGGCCTGGGCGTCACCGAACTCGCCGACCACTACGAGGCGATCATTCGCGAGCTACCCCACCCTCCCATCATCATCGGCCACTCCTTCGGCGGACTGATCACCCAGATCCTGCTGGACCGCGGCCTTGGCGTGGCCGGAGTCGCGATCCACCCTGCCCCGATCAAGGGTGTGCTCCGGCTGCCGCTCAGCAGCCTGCGCTCGGCATTTCCGGTCCTGGGCAATCCGGTCAACCGCGGCAGGACCGTGGCGCTCTCCCCCAAGCAGTTCCACTACGGGTTCACCAACACGCTGACGGAACAGGAGTCAGAGGTGATCTACCAGCGCTACCACGTGCCCGCCCCCGGCCGCCCGCTGTTCCAGGCCGCGACCGCCAATGTGCGGCGGCGCCCCGCCACGACCGTCAACGTGCGGAACCACACCCGCGCCCCGCTGCTGCTGATCGCCGGTGGCGCCGACCACACCGTGCCCGCCTCGCTGGTCCGCGCGACCTACCGGCGTTACCGCAATTCCCGTGCGGTGACCGACTACCACGAGTTCGCCCGTCGGCCGCACTTCACCCTCGGCGCCCCACAGTGGGAGAGAGTCGCCGACCACGCCGTCGAATGGGCCACGCGTCAGACCACGTTGCGCGCCCGCAAGACTTACTGAGGATGTCCTTTCGCCGGGTCTGGGGATTCCAGCCAGCCGAGCTGGCGGGCGAGCCGCCTGGCGCTCTCGATGACGGCGGCGACCTGCGCCGACGGTTCTCCCGCGGGCCACAGGAGCGACCACGGGTAGTGCGCGGCAGGCTGGATCAGCGGGCGCCACACGGTGCCCGGCCGGCTGGACGAGCGGAACGACGAGGGGACGCAGAGCAGGCAGCGATTCTGCAGGACGAGATCGGTGGCGGCGCGCGTGCTCTCGACGGTTCCCTCGTACACGGTGGGCGTGAATCCAGCCGCTCGGCACAGCTCGATGACGAACTGGTTCAGCTCGGGCGTCTGGCTGTCCTCGCCGAGCAGGAGCGGTTTGTCGGCGAGCGAGGCCACGGGCACGCCCTCCAGGGCGGCGAACGGATGGCTGTCATGGACCAGCACGCCGAGCGGATCTAGGCGGATCAGTTCCGAGGCGACTTCGGGCGGAGTCTGGGAGGCCCGGCCGATCCCGATGTCCAGCCGCCTGTCGGCCAGCTGCCGGTACTGCTCGGGAGTGCTGGCCTCGACCTGGTGGATCTTCAGGTCCGGCAGACGACTCTGGACCTCGCGCAGGATCTGCGGCATGGAGTCGAACCCGGCGTCGATGATGCCGACCCGGAGCGCGGGCGGGGACGAGGCGGCGGTCCGCGCGGCCTGGGTCGCTCGGGCCACGTGTTCGAGGATCTGGCGCGCCTCGGTGAGAAAGGCGGCCCCGGCCGGGGTGAGCTCGACATAGTGCGTGGTGCGGTTCATCAGCCGCACGCCGAGCTCGCGTTCGAGCCGCTGGATCTGCTGGCTCAGCGCCGACTGCACGATGTGCTCGCGGGCCGCCGCCCGGCCGAAATGCAACTCTTCGGCCAAGGTCACGAAGTACCGGAGCTGGCGCAACTCCACGCCGCCACCCCTTTCCCGCACGGCGCCCCCCTCACTGTACGGCGGGTATCCGCCAGACGGGCGCGAAGACCACGGCCCTCGGGGTCAAAGGAAGACTTAAGCTGACTACACCGATCGAAGTTAGCTTAGTTTGGGCTATGACCGTAATAGTGGTTTTGTCACACAAGAACGAGATCTTGCCCAAACTTGTTTGATTCTTCATACTATTGTCCTCCTTACGGTGGGGTCAGCTAAGGCACGGGGGCCTTGCCGACTGCGCCCTCCCATGGACGATTGGTCGAGCCATGTCCGCTCTGTGTTTGGTGTGCTACGAGACGTGGCCGGTGATGGACGAGACACGATGCCCCGACTGCGGCTGGATCGTGGCTGATGGGAACGATCCAGATTCGGAGCAGCTCGATCGCGCCAGGCACCTCCGCGACGTGCGCGCCGCGATCCGGGCCGCGCGCAAGTCCGGCTGGCCCACCCCAGCGGATCTGAAGGCGTTCAACCGTCTCCTCCGGGGCACCCTCAGCACCGAATCGCACGAGGCGCAGAAGGAACTGGACGCCGCCAACGCCGAGGCCGACCGGGTGCAACAGACGGACTGGCGGGCGTACGTCCGAGCGAGCGACGCGCTGGCCGAGGCCTTCACCTTGTTCGCGGATACCGCATCGACGCTCCGGCACCATCTGTTCATCGTGCGCCTCACCCGGGACGGCATGGCCGCCCAGGAATATGTCCTGAACCCTGGTACGGGCCGACCGGAGCCCTCAGGCGACGACACGCGGATCCCGTGGCAGGCGCTGATCTCCGGCCTGTCGGCCACGTCGCAGATCCGGCTGTTCCAGCTGGCCGGGGGCGTGGGGGTGCGGCCACAGCACCTGTTCGTGAACGGGATCGGCAGCCCGACGCTGGCGAAGACACTCCGCGGCGCCGTGCCCTGGGATCCGAATGGCGAGAGATGGACTCAGGTGGTCGTCCTCAACTTCGTGTCGGGCTGGCCGCTGATCGACCGGATCGCCGGCCTCCTGGAGAAGGATCTGGCCGCCACCATCTTCACGATCCCTCCCCAAGGCGTGTCCGAGCAGGAGGTCATCGCCGAGATCCTGGCGCGCATCCCGCTGGTGACCTCCTACTACCTCCTGCTGGCCGAGATCAACCTGACGACGTCGGAACTGACCCGCCGGGAGGAACCCCTTTTCGAGAAGGGCACCGTGGCCGGGCTGCAGGATGAGGTGACGGTCACGGTGACCATTCCGGGGGCAGCCAAGGGCGGCGTCTACCTCCCGGTGATGACCCGGCCCGAGCCGCTCGAGGAGGGCTTCGAACCCGAACCCTGCACCGTCGGCGGCATCAGCCTGACCACCAGCAAACCCAACGTGCCGATCCGTGTCACCGCGAAGCTCGAAGGCGCCGGACACGTGTCCCTCACCCCGTCGGCACCGGGGCGGGGATCGGGCGGTCCTGATGAGGTCCCCGACGCGGCCGAGCTGACGGAACGCTGGCAGGCGTGGCAGGACCACACCGATTCGATCGACGTCAAGTTCCTCATCGAACTGAGCGCCGCGGACTGGAAGGCGTTCAAGGCCCGCTGGGACCTGGTCGGCAAGCTGATGCAGGCGGCCCGGATGACGCTCATCGGCGAGGAGAAACGCCTGCGGCTGCAGGTGGTCGGCTACGGGCAGCACGGCACCCAGCCGGAACTCGTGGACGCCAACCTGTTCGGCCGTCCCGCGGCGCGTGGGGCGAGCTGGTCGGGGCCGACGAAAGACCCGGTCTCCACGGGACTTGAGCACGCCTTCCGATACGTGGCGGAGAACACCACGTGGGAGGCGCCGACCAAACGATTCCTGGTGACCGTGGGCAGCCGGGTCCCCTGTGTCACGGACCAGCTGAGCGAACACGCGGCATACGCGGACCGGTGTCCGGACAACCTGAACTGGCGAGACGAGCTGGCCAAGATCAAGGCCGACAGTGTCACCTGCCTGGCCGTGACCTTCCCCCGGGAGCTCCCGCTGCACGAGTTCCAGGAGAAGTTCCAGCGCAGGCACGACGACCATATCTGGCAACAGATCGGCTCAGGCGGGGTCTTTTCCGCACCCGATTCGGATATTTCAAACAAGCTGCTCACCGCGCTGGGCATCCACCTGGACGCGCCGTTCCCCTTCGCCGTCTACAGCCCGACCGAGCCCGGGGCCAACGGCGTGTCCAAGCGGAGAACCAGATGAGTCCTGACCGCAAGATCGGCGGCGCAGCGCAGAATCCGGCCCTCAAGATCGGCCTGATCGGCGCGCCGAACAGTGGGAAGCTCACGTTTCTCAGCGCCCTGACGACCGCGTTCGTGTCCCGTGGAGCCCCCAAGGGCTGGGTGGTCAACCCCGAACGCGACGCGCTCGCGTTCGACGAATCCGCCAAGGAGATCCTGGCCCTCCAGAGCTTTCCCAGCCGGACCGAGGTGGAGAACTCGGAAAAGCTCTGGCTGCGGTTCGGCTTCTCCTGGGAGAAGAAGGGCGAGCCGTCCCGGACGTTCGTGGTGGAGATCCTCAATCGACCTGGGCAGGCGTTCTCCAGGAGGTCTCCGGAGGGCAAGGCCGTAGCCGAGGAACTGGCGAGGTGCGACGGATACCTCCTGCTGATCGACCCGCTCCGGGAACGATGGCTCGGGGACAACTCCGACTATTTCAGTCACCTTCCGGCCAGGATCGTGGACAGCTCGACGGACATGACGATGAGCGAGCTCCGGAAGAGGGCCCTCGCCGTCTGCGTGAGCAAATACGACGACGCCCAGGTGTTCCCGCCCTCGCTGAGCGGGAACTACGGCACCCAGCGGACCACGGCACCGAAGTTTCCGACGGTGGAGAGCGCGGACGCGAAAGGCTACTTCGCGTGGGCGTGCGCGTATTTCGCGGACCATTCCGCGCGTCCGGGGAACGACAGCGCCGAGCGCCTGCACCACCAGATCGAGAGGATGTTCGACCCCGATCTGACCGCGTACTTCGTGACCTCCTCGGTCGGCTTCCGGCGGAGCCCGAAGGGCTTCGACCTCAAGGAGTTCGTCAACGTTCAAGGGTCCAGGATCCTGAGCTCGGTCAACCCGATCAACGTGCTCGAACCGATCATCAGGCTCGCCGAGTTGTCGGGGCGGCTCTCGTGAGACGGACCGTCACCAGCGTGCTGGGTTGCCTGATCACCCTGCTCGTCACGCTCCAGGGCAGCGCCGCGGCCGACGACGACCTGTCGCCGATCTACCACGCGCTCAAGCTGGACGATCGTGTCACCACCTACCTCGTCCTGGTGGACATCTCCGGCAGCGTCAATGACCGGTTCCCCTACATCCGGCAGCAGTTGAGAGACCTGCTGCGCGAGAACCCCCGAGACAAGATCAGATTGATCCCGTTCGCGGAGCGGGTGCAGACGGGCATCCCCATCAATAGCGAGGCGGACCTCGACGATCTCCCCAAGGCGACCGGCCAGCACACCGATCTCGGGGTCGCGCTGGAGTTCGCGATCAGCGAGCTGGAGCTGGGCCAGGCGGCCGGCACCGTTCAAGACGCCTCGATCATGGTGCTGTCCGACCGGATTCACGAACCGCCCCCCGGCAGCCACTACCCGAACAAGCGGACGGAGAGCTGGAAGGAGCTGAAGCGGCGGGCCGACCGGTTGCAGAAGCTGCTGCCGGGGATGAGCCTCTATATCGTCCCGATCACCAAGGGCATCCGGCTCGACCGGGAGCGGGGCAACGCCGTGGACTGGGTGTTCCCGATGAACGTGATCCACGATCCGGACGGCAGGGCCACCGATCTCCGGGCGGCCAAGGAAGAGAGGCTGCGGCAGGAGGCCACCCGCCTGCTCTGGCCCGACCGGGAGCTGACCCTGATCGGCAAGGTCATCGGGCCCGGCACCATCGACGCGATGAGGGGAACCGCGAGGGCCACCGTCGAATTCGTGTCACCGGCGGTCTGGACCCCCGTCGAGATTTCCACGATCCGGTCGGCCACCCGGGGTGTCACGGTGACACCGGTCGATCGCGGACCATGGGCACTGGCGCCGTCGAAACGCTCGGTCAGCATCATGGTGGACGTCAGCTGGCGAACGCCGGGCCGGAGATTCCTCGACCACGACGCTCCGCTGCCCCTGAGAGTGAAGGTGGTCGCCGACGTCACGACTTCTTGGCGGCCCGGACTCGACAAGTTGAAGTTCAACGGTCCCGTCCCGCTCGCGGAAACGGGAGAGTTCCCCCTGTTCCGGGACGGTGGGATCCATGTCCCCGGCACCTGGCCGAGGTGGCTCGTCGTCGCGGGCGCGGTCCTGCTGATCGTGGCAGCGATGCTGTTCGTCCGGTGGTTCCGGAACCAGCGGAGAATGTCGGGATATCTGTGCCTGCTGGTCGCCTACGGTGGCGACGACGGGATCCGGCAAGAACGGCTGGGCCCGTACGAGCTGGCCCGGCACCGGGACCTGGACATCCACTTCGACCGGCCGACCCGCCAGGAACTCGGCCGCACCGCCACCGCGACAACAGAGAAAGCCCAGGCCAAAGTCTCCAGGACACCGGGCCTGCGCCGCTCCCAGCGGGGACTGATCGTCAGCTACTCCGCCGACGGATCCCCCGCGACGCCGCAGAGGGTCCCCTACAACGATCATTTCCTGATCCACGGCGTCGACTTCATCCACCACGACCACTACCACGACACGGACGTCACCAGCTGTGACGCGCCCGTCGAGAGCGAGTCGTGATGACCACCGGGACCCCTCTCTGCGACCTCGTGGTGCAGCTCTGCGACGAGATCCTGTCGAGGCGGGCGGTCAGCGGGCCGCTGTTCGCCGAGGCTCAGGAGGTGGCCGCGCGGCTCACCACGTGCCACCGGCTCAGGATCGCGGTGGGCGGGCGCCAGCAGGACGGCAAGACCACCTTGGTCAACGCCCTGCTGCGCGCCCGGCTGGCGACGGGGGACGGGACCGAGGGAGCGCGGGTGGTGACCCGCTACTTTCCTTCGCATACCGACCAGGTGACCGTGCGGCTGCTGGACGGCTCCTCCCATGAGATCAGGCCGGGGCCCCGCGGCGGGTTGCCCCTGTCCCTCGGGTGGCCGACCGCCAAGATCAAGTACGTCGACGTCGGCTTCCCCGGGACCACCCCCTGCGATGGCATGCTCATCGACACGCCGGGACTGGACCGGCCAGACGGTGGCCGGAAGATCTCGCTGGACGCCTGCGCCGACGCCGACGCCCTGCTGTTCGTCGTCAACTACGAGGGCCAGATCGACAGCGAGGCGTTGCGGTGGTTACGCCGGGCCGCCCCCTTCGGTCTGGTCGGTGAGGTGGGCGCCATCGGCGTGGTCACCGGGATCCAGAACCTGGAGTCCCGGCCGGAGACGAATCCGTGGCCGTCGGCGCGGCTCCGGGCCAGCGTGTGCAGGCGGCAGCTGGGCGATCTGCTGCTCCGCGTGGTGCCCGTGCTGGATCTGCTCGCCCAGACCTCACTCGGCGCCGACTTCACCGAGTCGGACGCCCGGGCCCTCGCCACCCTGGCCGCCTTCGGGGACCGGAAGGCCGTCCTCGCCGCGCTGTACGACCACGACGAATTCCTCACCTGGGAGAGCGGTCCGCTCGACCGCACCACCCGGCATCGCCTGCTCGACATGCTCGGCATCTACGGCATCCACCTCTGCCTGGACCGCGTCGGGGCCATGGCGAGCGCCCACACGGTACGCCAGGAGCTGCGCGCCGCGTCCGGGATCGACGAGCTCATCCGGGAGATGGAATCGGCCCTGCTCCCGCAGTCCGATCTGCTCCGTGCCTCGTCCGCGCTGAATCGCCTGCTCACCGCCGCTTCCCGACGGGAAGACGAGAACGGGGGAGTGGACGAGATGTGGGTCTTCGAGGCGGCCCGCCGGATCGAGAACTCCCCCGACTTCGGGCGGGTACGGCTCCTGCGAGCGCTGCGCGAACTCGACGACGGCCGGTTCCACCTCAACCAGGCGGACGCGGAGGCCTTGCGTGCGCTGGTCGAGGGGATGACGCCCGCCGAATGCCTCGGCGAGCCCAGGGGCACCCGGGGCGGCGCCCTGTCCGCGGCGGCCGAGCGCGAGACGATCCGGTGGCGCACGCTGGAGAACACCATGGTGCCGCCCATCCGCACCTACGCGCGGATCGCCTGGACCATCTGCCAGACCTTCATCGAGGGGCGGCCGACATGACCGGCGGGTGGGGCCTGGCAATCGATCTCGGGACCTGTTGCGTCACCGCGGCCACCCGGTACGACGGGGAGGTCGCGGTCCTGCCGCTCGACCCCGGGCGAGGCGATCACTCGATTCCGGCGCTGGTCCTGGTGGACGGCGACGAACTCGTCGTCGGGCGCGAGATCGTGGACCAGGTCACCCGATTCCCCGAGCGGATCATCCGCTCGCCCAGGCACCTGCTCTGGGCCGACACCGCGCTCTACGTCGAAGGCCGGTGGATCGACCCCGTCGACCCGGTCGCCGCGCTCCTCCGGGTCGTGTCGGCCGCCGCTCGGCACAGGTTCCCCGACGAACCGGACTCTACTTTCCTGACATATCCGGCTCGGTGGGATGAACCGGCGCAGCGGCGGCTCCGCGAGGCGGCTCATCGGGCCGGGCTCGGTGAGGTGGTCCTGCTGCCGGAGCCGATCGCCGCCGCCCGCTGGTACGCCACCAGGAAACCGAGCACCAGGGGCGCCGTGGTGGCCGTCTACGACCTGGGCGGCGGCAGCTTCGACACCGCGGCGTTGCGCCGTACCGAGACGGGCTTCGAACTGGCCGGAGCGGCCGGTGGCCTGGACGAGGTCGGCGGTGAGGAGTTCGACCGGGCGCTGCTCCACGTGGTGCAGCGGCACGCCCGCCTCATCGACCCCGACGCCGCGGCCAAAATCTGGGACGCGGCCGACCGCCCGGCCGTCATGACCCAGTATCGCTGGGCCGTGGAGGCGCGCGAGGCCAAGAAGACGCTGTCCCGCCGGAACCCCTGCCTGGTGGGCGGGGAGCCCCCGTTCTCCCCCGGCATCCAGGTCACGCCCGACGAGTTCGAGGAGGCGATCGGCCTCGCGGTGCGCAGGACCGTGACCGAGCTGGGCCGGACCATCCGCGCCGCCGGACTCGTCATGGACGAGCTGGACGCCGTCTATCTGACCGGCGGGTCGAGCGCGATTCCGCTGGTCAGCCAGACCATCGCCGGTCGGCTCCAGGACTGGGTGGCCGTGGAGATCGCGGCGGACCCGAAGCACGCGGTGGTGCTGGGCGCGCTCACCGACGTGCCGCCACCGGACGACGGCGCCCGGCCGGCCCGGCCCTGGCGGCAGCGGGTGGCCGGCCGGCCGACCGCGCCGGCGCTCTCCGGTTCGTCCCTCTTCACCGGCACCGACCAGGGCCGCCTGTACGCCTTCGACCTGGCCACCGGGGGACGCCGCTGGCAGACCTGCGGCTACGCGCCGATCACGGGAGCGGCCGCGACCGAAGAACTGGTCGTCATCGGGGACACCGACGGCCGGGTCAGCGCCTATAGCTCGGCCACCGGAGACCGGCGCTGGTGGCGCCAGCTGGACGGACCGCTCGCCACCGGGCCGCGCGTCCACGGCGAGCACGTCTATGTGGCGTTCGAGCAGTCCGGACTGCACTGCCTGGCCCTGGCCGACGGCGCCACCACCTGGCAGTGCAGGGCGGCCCAGGCGAAGGGATCGCCGCCCACGGTGGCCGACGGGCTGGTCTACCTCGGTGGCCGCAAGGGCATGCTGTTCGCCGTCGCGGGGAGACAGCCGGAGTGGCGGGTCCGGCTCTCCTCCGCTCCGGTCGCCGGCCCGATCGAGGTCACCGGCAGCATGATCTTCGCCGCCACCGAGGACGGTCAGCTCCACGCCGTGCCCCGGCACGGTCTCGGTGGGGTCAGGTGGCAGCAGCCCGCGGGGGTCAGCCCGGGAACCGGCCCGCGTTACCACCGAGGCCGCGTCTACGCCGCCACCGGCGACGGGCGGATCGCCGTGTTCGACGCCGAGAACGGCCGTCCTGAGCCGATGCTCCGGGCGGGCGCCCCGGTGACCGCCCTGGTTCCGCACGGGGACGCGCTCTACGTGGCCGCCGGCTCCGCGCTCTCCGTGGCGAGCGTCGCGGACGGGACGGTCCGGCGCGTCCACGGCATCGACTGGCCGGTCGAGGCGGCCCCGGCGTTCGCCGGCGGCTTCGTCTTCCTGTGCGGCACCGGCGGCCAGGTCGCCGCCGTACGGCTCGAATCAGCGAGGAGTGGTGACGATGACCGATGAGATGCGGTTCCTGGAAGACGTCCGGGACGTCCTGCGCGATCAGGGCAATCCGCTTCCCGCGGACGCGGTCGGCCGGCTGATCGAACGGGTCACGGCCGAGACCGCGACCGTGGTCGTGGTGGGCGAGCAGAAACGGGGGAAGAGCTCGCTCATCAACGCGCTGATCGAGCGGGACGCGCTGCTCCCGGTGGAAACCGAGATCGCCACCAGCGTGCACCTGGCCGTGCAGTACCGCGCGAAGGCCGGGGCCGTCGCCTTCGACGACGAACATCCCGGCGGACGTGAGATCGGCCTTGCCGAGATACGCGAGTACGCCGCCCTGGACCCGGCGACGCAGAAACCGATCCGGTCGGGGGTCCGGTGCGTCGACGTGTTCCTGCCGTCCCGGCTGCTGAGTGAAGGGCTCACGCTGGTGGACACGCCCGGTGTCGGCGGTCTGGTGGCGGGTCACACCTCGATCACCCTGGCCACCCTGGCCAGAGCGGACATCCTGCTGTTCGTGGTCGACGCGTCCCGGGCGATGACCGAATCCGAGCTGCAGTTCCTGACCCGTGCGGCGGAGCGCATCCCGCAGGTCGTCTTCGCGCTTACCAAGATCGACCTGTTCAAGGACTCGGCGACCGTCAAGCAGGAGAATCAGGCCCGGATCCGGGCGTACGCGCCGCGCTTCGCGGCCGCGTCCTGGTTCTCGGTCAGCAGCAGGCGGCGGCAGGACGCCATCGCGGCGGCGGCCGCCGGTGACGCCGAACTGGCCCGGCGCCGGTACACCACCAGCGGTTTCGGCCAGCTGGAGGAGGCGCTCCTGGCGACCGTGGCCGAACGGGCCAGGGAGGTCAGGCGCGAGGCGGTGGAGCAGGCCAGGATCCTGATCTCCGGGGCGATCACCGACGTCACCAATCACCTGCGCGCCTACCAGGAGGACCAGTCGCTCGTCGGCGACCTGGAACGGCAGCGCGACCGGCTGAAGCAGGTGGTCTGGCGGGCCGAGCTGGAGCGCGCGCACCGGGAGGAGGCCGTCGGCCTCCTGGATCGGATGACGGCCCGCCTGAACCAGGTACGGCACGCGATGGAAGAACTGATCGGCCGGGGCGGCCCCGACCTGCGCACCGAGATCAAGGCCCACCTGGACACGGCGACCCAGGGCCTGCTCATCGAGCTCGAAGACGACCTGGTGGCGCGGCTGGCCGCGATCGCGGGCCGGACCACCGGCGGGGTCATGGCCGACGTGGGCGACCTCCCGCTCGGCGAACTCGTGCTGCCGAAGGTGAGCCACGTCCCGATGGACGTCACCGAGGCGCCGCCGGGACTCATGGGCATCCTGTCCCGGACGCGCAAGTTCGCCGATCTGGGTTCGATGGCCGTCACGGTGGCCGCGTTCCTCAATCCGCTGGTCGCGTCCATCGTCGGCGTGGCGATGCTCGCGTTCATGGAGCGGCTGGGCAAGCACGAGCAGAACCGGCAACTCGCCCAGGTGGACGCCCGCCGCTATCTGGATCGCCGCCTCGATGTCCTGAACCAGCAATTCGGTCAATTCATAAAGGAGGCGATCACCGCCAGCGAGAATGGCCTGATAACCCATATGGAGAAGAGCCTGGGCCAGGCCGATTCGCAGCTGACCGAATTAATCAGGGAGCGGGGGGACGCCGGCCGGATGACCGAGCAAACCCTGCTGGGCAAGCGGCAGGAAGCCGAAAAGCGGCTGGCCGAACTGAACGCGCTCCGCGCGCGCGGCGATTCTCTGGCCGACGAATGATCAGATTCCTGGGTGCAATGGAACCGTTCTTCACCGCCGGACGTTGGCTGGTCAACATCGGCGGAAATTTCCGTACGAGCATCGGAAACGCACCGCCGGTCTCCACGCGAAGGGGCAACGCGGATATGGTCGTCAGTTCTGTTTCCCGTCGGCTAGCCATGCTCATGTCCCTCGGCGTCGTGTTCATGACGGCAGTGCCGGCCGAGGCCGTGCCCATTCCACCCATCGAGGTGCAGCCGATCGACGTGGTCATCCTGGTCGACGAGTCCGGCAGCCTGTCCGCGAGCGCCGTGAGCCAGGAGCGCGCGGCCGCCTCACTGCTGGCCGTCGGCGAGTTCTCGTCCAAGTCCCGGGTCGAGGTGGTCGGCTTCGGCAGCAAGAACACCCCCGACCAGGACGCGCTGGACATGGTCTGCCCGCTCACCCCGCTGGGCAGCAGGGAGGACCGCGAGGCCATCCTGAAATGCGTCCAGGAGCTGCATCCCCGGACCGCGGCGGAGGGCAACGACACCGACCACGCGGCAGCGCTCGGACGTGCGCTCGCCACCCTGCGCGACTCCGATGACGACCAGCGCCAGAAGATCGTCTTCCTGCTCACCGACGGCATCCTGGACGTCCAGCGCAGCCTGAACTACGGCGACAGCCCCGCCGTACGGCAGGCCGCCGCCGCCGACTACATCCAGGCCCACCTGACCGAGGCCACCAAGCTCGGAATCCAGGTGTGGCCGCTGGGGTTCGGCCAGGCCGACCCGGCGCAGCTGCGCGGCTTCGCGGTCGGCAAGCCGTGCAACAACATGGGCGACTCCAAGCCCAGAGCACAGCTGATCAAGGACGAGCGCGAGGTCTTCGCGGCCATGGTCCGGGCCTACGCCGCCGCCAGGTGCGCGGGCTCGGAGGTGGCCGAATCGCAGACCGTGCCCAGCGGCGGCTCCCGCGAATACCAGCTGCGCATCCCCGTCATCGCCACCGACGCCTCGATCACCGTCTCCAAGCGCAACCCGCGCTTCAAGGTCACCTACATCGACCCCAACGGCAAGACCGTCCCCAAGTCCGGCGCGTTCGACGGCTCGACCTTCCAGGTCAACGGCGAGGACACCCCGGTGGAGGGCCTGCAGATCCGGCTGCCCCGCCCGGGCACCTGGAAGGTCAGGGTGGAGGCCGCCCAGGACGCCGAGCCCGAGGAAGTGGTGGCGGCCGTGACCTGGCAGGGCGCCGTGCACTCCTCCATCACGCTGGACTCGCCCAACCCCGACCCGGGCAAGGAGGTCGTGGTCCGGTCCCGGCTGCAGACCAGGAAGGGCGTGGTCGTCGCCGACGACGACCTGTCCGCGCTCAGGTTCAGCGTGGACATGACCGGCGACGGGGTGCCGGGCACCGTGCACGCGGAGCTCAACGACTCGGGCACCGGCCCCGACCGCAAGGCCGGGGACGGCGAGTTCGCGGGCGCGCTGACCATCCCGCCGGGAGCCTCGGGCGGGCTCGAGTTCGTCGGGATCGTGGACGCGACCGGGGTGCAGGGCGACCGCATTCCGTACCAGACCACGGTCGCGAAGCCCGGCGAGCAGGTCAGGACCGTGGTCGACATCCCGCAGCAGACCATCGCCCCGGGCGACGCCGCCACCGGCACGGTGACCGCCAGCAACGAGACCGGGAAGCCGATCAGCGCCACGCTCGTCCTGGCAGACCTGCGGGAGGGCGACCACATCGAGGTGGTGGACCCCGACGTGCGGCTGGCGGTCGGCCAGTCCTCCACCGATGTCACGCTGACGCTGGCCGCCGACTCGGCCGAAGGCGACGTGCCCGGGATGCTGATCCTGCGCGACGCCGCCGACCCCGCCAAGGTGTACGGCCAGGGCTTCCTCAAGCTGCGGGTGGCGCAGCCGCCCTCGCCGGTGCCGTGGATCCTGGCCGCGCTCACGCTGCTCGCCGTGATCACGGTGACCTACCTGACCAGCCGGATCCGGGCGGCCCGGGTGCGCGGCGACGTCCAGGATCTCACCCTGGTGCTCTACCAGGGCGACCGGGAGATGGGCCCCTGGCGGGCGCCGATCGGCCGCAACCGCAGGCTGACGTTCGTCATCCGGGACACCCACACCGACCACCCCTACCTGGACCGCCCGAACCAGGGCGACCTCACCTACGAGGTGGTCCGGGCGGGCCGCGGCGCGGGTCTGGTCCTGCGAGGTCCCGGCGGCGAGCAGTACCCGGTCCGGCCGGGGGTTCCGCAGGCGGTCGGGGACGGGGTGGCGATCGCCGTACGGGACGGCAGGCTCGACCGGCGGCCCGAGCCGGCCGCCGGCGCCTACGGATCCGATCCGTTCGACCAGCCCAGCCATTACTCCAACGACCCCCTGATGTGATGCGGGCTTCGGTGCAGAAAGCGAGCCGTGGATGAGGATCTATCAGCCGATGTTGTTCGTCGGGTTGGGCGGCACCGGCTGCCTGATCGGAGCCGAACTGGAACGCCGGCTCCGGGACGAGCTGTGCGGCCCGGACGGGCGGGAGCTGCTGGACCGCATGCCGGGCCAGAACTTCCTGCCCTACCAGCTGCCGTCGTGCATGCAGTTCGTGTACGCCGACCTGAACGAGGCCGAACTGCTGCGCCTGAAGACCAGGGCGGTGCCCGGCTCCGATCATGTGGCGGCGGGGATGCGCACCAGGAACCTGGTGCCGGATCTGGTGCCGCGGTTCGACACCTACCCGGAGGTGGCGCGCAGCCTGCGTACCAACATTCAGCCGTTGGTGACCGACTGGCTGCCGCCTTCCAGCGGTGAGCCCCGGGTGGCGCCGCTGGTGCGCGGCGCGGGGCAGCTGCCCACGGTCGGCCGGGCGGCTCTGTTCGAGACGCTCCGGCACGGCGTGCGGCCGGCCATGCTGCCGGTGGCCAACGCGGTCGGCAGCATCAGCACCTCCGGTGGCGAGCTGGCCCAGCTGGGCGGCAGGCTGAGCTCCTCCTGCGACGTGTTCATCGCGTTCTCGGTGGCGGGCGGCACCGGCAGCGGGATCTTCTACGACTACCTGCATCTGGTCGGGCACGCGCTGGAGCAGGCCGGCCTGCGGGCGCAGATCTACCCGCTGGTCCTGCTGCCGTCCGCCTTCGACGAGGGGCTCGGCGGCGGGCGGCGGGCCACCCTGAACGCGGGCCGCGCGCTGCTCGACCTGTTCCGGCTGGTCGACGACCAGAACGGGCACGCGGCGGGCACCGAGCTGAGCAACGTGGGGATCACCGGCGACCTGTTCGTCCGCTACCCGGTCGAGGGGGAGATCCGGCTGCGCGCCTCGACCGTGCAGACCGCGTTCCTGTTCGGCCGCACCTCGGGCGTGGACCGGGAGGACCTGCACCGCTCGATCGTGTCGCTGGTCATGTCGCTGGTCGGCACCGACATCGACCAGGGCGAGGAGGAGGGCGCGCGGGTCTTCGACCGGGTCTACCAGTCCTTCGCCGACGACTTCATCAACCGGGGCGTGGAGCGCGAGACCATCGCGGTGTCCGGGATCGGCAACCGGGGGGTCTCCACCAGCCTGGTCGCGTCCATGACCGTGCCGGTGGACGACCTGGCCGACCTGGTCGCCTCGCGCATCCTGGCCCGGGCCGTCGCCGAGCTGGCGGCGCCGCCGCCCGGCCGGGCCGAGAACAACCGGGACGCGGTGGAGCGCATGTTCGGCGCGACCAACCTCGACCCGCTGCGGACCCGGGCGCCGCTGACGTTCACCGAACTCCAGGCGACCGACGGGGCCAACGCCATCTACCGCATGCTGGCCACCCGGATGCGCGGCATGGAGGACAACCTCAAGGCGCTGGAGGCCAGCCTGCGCACGGTGGTGCCGCAGATGGTGCAGGACTTCGATCCCCGGCGCGGGGTCGAGCAGATGCTCGGCGACTACGACCCGCTCCGGCTGCGGCGGATCCTGAACGGCCACCCCAACCTGATCGAGGAGGTCGACAAGCTGGGCTTCCGCGGCCTGCTCGAACTGCGGCGCAGCGAGCCGCCCGCGCCCGCGGGGCTGGCCACCCAGCCGTCGCTGCCCCAGCTGCGGGACCGGCTGCTCGGGGTGCGGAAGGCGCGCTGGGGCGACCCGGTGGTGCAGCGGGTGATCCAGGAGCAGGACGCCTGGTACCACTGGCGGGCCAGGGCGATCTGGCACTCCGCGTGGGGGGACCAGACCGCGCGGTGGGAGCACAAGCTGGGCCGTACCAGCCGGGACCTGACCGATCTCACCGACGAGCTGATCGGCCACGCCCAGGAGGACGACGCGCGGTTCGCCCGCCGGGCCCGTGACCTCTACCGGGCCAGGGTCGGCGTGACCTACCTGCTGCCGCCGCGCGGGGAGGACCTGGAAAGCTTCTACGAGCAGGTACGGAACCGGGCGATCAGCCACTATGTCGGGCGGGGCAGGCTGCGCCCGAACGCCAGCGAGGCCGACCTGCTCAACGAGATCATCGACACCGACGGCTGGCGCCGGGTGTTCCAGATCAGTACGGAGGACGGCCCCGCCTACGCCAAGGCACACCTGCGGGACCGGCTCAAACAGGAGGTCAAGCGGCTGTTCCGGCACCGCGAGCACGGCGAGCGGCCGCTGCTGCCGCCGATGGCCGACCTGGTCGCCCAGGCGGCGGGCAAGGACGGCGCGCTGGTGGAGGAGGAGGACCTGCTCCAGTTCCGGCAGAAACTGGCCGCGCTGGTGCCGAGCGGATTCTCGCCGCAGGGCACCGGGGAGATGAAGGTGCTGATCTCCTACCCCGCCGCGGCCCGGGACGCGGGCGTCGAGAACTACCTGCGCGGCACCATCAACCTGCCCAAGCACGGGCCCGCCCCCGAGTTCCGGTCGCTGGACGCCGACGCCATCGTGGTGGTGCAGTTCCGGACCTCGATGGGCGTGACCGAGGTGCCGGAGCTGCGGGAGGTGCTGAACTTCTGGGGCCAAGCCCTCCGCAACGAGCAGGATCAGGACTTCCTGCGCTGGCGGCAGCGGCTCGGCTACGACTTCGGCTACCTGATGACCACGCACGAACACCGGGTCCGGATCCTGCAGCGGTTCCTGATCGCGATGTGGAACGGCCAGGTCCAGATCGAGGACGGCGGGCCCGACTCCCCGGAGCGGATCAGGATCGTGCTCGACCAGGGGGCCGACGCCATGTCGATGACCCTGGCGCTGACCACGTTCGCGGGGGCGTCGTCGTGGGGGAGCCTGGTCCGGGCGTACGAGGAGTGGACGCTCAGCGACGACGAGTCGATCCGGCGGGACTTCGCGGCCCGGCTGATGCGGCTGCTCCCGATCGGCCTGGAGGCCACGCCGATCCCGCCCGATCCGATGTTCGAGCATTTCATCCGGGTCGCCGAGGAACAGCTCAAACTGCTGGAGATCCGGATGCCGACCCTCTCGGAGGCGGGCCGCCGCCAGGCGGAACGGCTGGCCGAGCTGTGGGGCGGCACGCTGCGGGACGCGCTGCGCCTGCCGTTCACCGGGGTGTCCAACCCCGTGCACAACAACCTTGAGGATCTCGCCGAGGTGGTCAACCGGTGGCTGTGACAGACGGGCTCGAACCGGATGTCCTGGTCCTGGACATCCGGGACCGCGACGTCGGCGACGAGGGCTGGTCGGCGCTGGGCCGGGTCGCCGACCGCGGCCGGGTGCTGGTCGTGGACCGGGTCGAATCGCTGGCCGCCCGGCAGATCTTCTACGAGGACATCCTCGGCACCCGGGCGGTGCAGGCGGTGCTGTGCATCGCGGTCGGATCGCCGCGCCGCGGCTCGGACGCGCTGCTGACCATCTCGCCCGCGATGGCCACCTCCGAAGTCACCGCCACGCTCTGGGTGGGCGACGGGACGAGTGTCGAATGGGACATGGATCGGGGCCGGGCGTTCCCGCCCGCGGAGGATCCGGACCGGACGCTGGCCTCCCTGACGGACGTGCTCAGCCTGCCCGAGGTCTTCGACGCGGTGGTGGCCCGGATGCGGGACATCCCCTACCGGCTGGCGTCGGCCGGGATCACGATGACGTCCGGCAGCTTCGGCGACGAGTTGCTCGCCGACGCGCTCGCCGGCGGCCTCGACCGGCTCACCGGCGGTGCCGAGGTGTCCAGGATGACCCAGAGCGGGGCCGCCGACCTGGCCGCCGCCGACCGCTCGCCCACCCGGATCCTGCGGCTGCTCCTCAACGACAACCCCGTGGACGTGGCGGATCCGCTGGTGCCGAGGGAACGCATGAGCAGCCTGCGCGACCAGGCCAAACACCGCGCGGAAGAGGTCAGCCAGCTGGTCGCGGAGCTGGAGACGGTCGGCGCGCTCACCGGCAATCCGCGGCCCGGCGCCACCGCCGTGAGCCGGGTCCGCGCGTCCGGATCCGCGCTGCGGGCCCTGCGGCAGACCGCCGACACGCTGTTCGAGGAGGCGGACGGTTTCGACGGGACCGACCACTCGATCAAGGATCGGCTGGCCAGGGAAGGTGTCCGGACTGACCTGGCCATCGGTCCTGGCAGCCCCTCTGACGCCCTGCGGGTGACCATCAAGGCCGAGTTCACCCGCAGGGTCTCCCTGCAGACCCTGGCCGTGCGCCTGCGCGCCTACGCCGCGCAGGTCGCACCCGGGGGGAGCGGGGCCTTCCGCGATCACCTGCACCGTGCCTGCCCGGACGCGCTGCTCAACGATCTCGACAGCCCCCGGCCGTTCCCGCTGGACGCCATGCGGAGCGCGCTGCTGGTCGGCGCCCTGGCCTTCGGCGCGGTGCTCGGCATCGCGGTGGGGCCGCTGGCCGGGACCCCGCTGGCCTCCGGGGTCCGGCTGGCCGGGGTCGGCCTGATCGCGGCGATGGTCTGGGTGCTCGGCGTGACGCTGCTGATGGCGCGCGTGCCGGAACCGGAGGGCGAGCACGGCTGGCGGGACCTGCCGGCCGCCCAGCTGTTCCTGCACGGCGCCCTCATGCTGGCGGGGGTGGCCGCCGGGCACTTCATCTGGTGGCTGCCGTTCGCGGACGGCCAGCTCGGGCCGCCGATCGAGATCACCCTGGTGGTGGTGCTCGCCGTGCTGGTCGCCATGGGCTTCGTGCTGTACGCGTCGTGGCGGAAGATGGTCGACCAGTGGTGCCGCAGCCTGCCGGGACCGGCCGCCGAGGACGCCGCCACCCGGCTGGCCGAGGTGGTCCGGCGGGTGGCGGTCCGGGAGTGGGCGCTGGCCGAACGCCGCCGGGACGCGGCCGACGCGGCGAAGACGTACGCCTCGGTGCTGCAGGATCTGACGCTCGCGCTGCACCGGGGCGTGGCCGAGCACCGCACGAAGCTCCTGGACCGGAGCGGCCCGCTCGGCCCGGTGCGCAAGGGCTTCGTCGGCTCGCCCGAGTACGGTGCCGAGTTCGCCCAGCTGGTCGCCGATGACCTGGTCGACCTGGCCGCGCACATCCTCGACCCGCTCTGGAACCACCTGTACGGCACCGCCCTGCGCGAGGTGACCTGGCGGATCGAGGACAGTGCGCAGCGCGGGCTCACCGAATACTGGGACCATCTGCGCCGGCGCGGCGTGCACGAGCGCCCGTCGTTCGGCACCGACAACGTGCGCCGAACCGAGCTGGCCGAGACGGTCTGGCGGCGCTCGTCCGGCGTCGCGGAACTGGTCAGGATGCCGGTCGGGGGGCGGATGATCCAGCTGTGCGACCAGGACGACCTGCACCTGCTCCAGTCCACGTCGGGCGGGCAGGCCGTGCGGTTCGTGCCCCGGGTGGCGCAGCCGCCGGTGGGCGGGCGCGACGGATACGGCGACGGCGGCGCGCACTTCCCCAGCGACGTGGTGTGGACGGCGGCCAGCCAGTTCGCCGGGGTGGTCCGGCTGGTGCCGCTGCGCACCGGCATCGTGTCGGCGCACTGGACGATGGGCGCGCAGACGGGTCCGGGCGGTGGCAGTGGCTGATCAATTCGGCACTCAGCTCGATTACACCGACGCCGAGGGCACGCAGCGGCAAGGAAAGATCATCCATCAGGGTCCTGGCCGGACCAAGCCGGGATCCGAGCTGGTCATCAGCGACATCCAGGTCGAGGTGGACGGCGTCACCGGCTGGCTGGTCAAGAAGTCGCTGCACCAGGCCGCGGCCAAGCACGACCCGCAGCTCTACGCCCGGATGGAGAACGAGGTCAGGACCGGCCTGATGCTCCGGCGCCGCTTCGGCGGCCCCGCCTATCCGGCCGAACTCGCCCGCCTGGCCGGTTACGACGTCGACTGCGAGGAACCTTTCGTCCTGTACGAGCGACTCCACGGCAGTGGCTTCGCCGCGGACGTCGCCGGCCGGTTGCTCCTGGAGGAGCAGAAGCAGTTCCAGATCACCCTGCTCCGCGGGGTGCGCATCCTCGAACAGGTCGGGATCGTGCACCGGGGCATCACGCCGTACAGCGTGTGGTGGGACGGCCATGTGGCCCAGCTGACCGATTTCGAGCTGGCGATCAAGGCGCAGCGCTGGCGGACCCCTGTCGGCGAGCGGCCGTGGGCCTCGCCCCAGCAGCGGCTCGGGGTCGGCGGCACCTGCGCCCGCGACGACGTCTGGAGCGCCGGAATGGTGATTTACCACGTGGCGGCGGGCACCCGGTCCACCGCCGCGCTCAACGGGCCGGTGTCGCTGAACGCCGTGGAGCCCAGAACCCGGGAGCTCCTGGCCGGGGTGTTCGCCGAGAAGGCGAAGCACCGCCCGCACCCGCTCGACCTGCTCATCCGGCTGCGCGAGACCGACCCGATCGCACCGCAGGAAGAGGCCGCCGACGGAGCGTTCGAGCGCGGCGGCCTCCGCTACGACGAGATGATGCGGCAGAAATGGGGGTCCACCTGGCGCCGCCCGCCGGTGGCCAGGGACCCGATGGTCGAGGACGACGACGAGGACGAGGCCGCGCCGGCTCCTGCCGCACCGCCGCCGGAATATCACGCCCCGCCGCCCACGCCGGTGGTGCGCGCGGGGGGTGGCGGAATGGTGCTCGCCGTGGTCGTCGCCATCGTGGTGCTCGCGATCGCGCTGTGGTTGATCGGAGGGATGCTGTGAGCGAGAAACCCGCCCCCATCCGCTGTCCCGTCTGCCTGGATTCCTTCCCTTGGAACACCGACGGCGCGGACCTGTACGAGCTGGACAGCGAAACCCTGCAGTACCGCCTGATCAACATGGCCAACCTGCGCGACCCGCACAAACGCGACTACCGCCTCCGCTCGGCCTTCATCCGCTGCCCCAACCCCTCCCAGGACACCGGCACGCACTTCCTCCCGGTCCTCTACGGCCGGTACGGGCGTCCCCTGGTCATCGGTTTCGTGGGCGCCAGCAGGACCGGCAAGACCCACCTGCTGGCGGCGATGATCGGCGAGATCGAAGCCGGCAACCTGCAACGCTACGGCCTGTCCGCGGTTCCCCTCGATCAGATCCGGCACCGGGACTTCCTGCGCGAGAAGGTGCACCCGCTCTATGACGGCGAGCGACTGGCCTACACCGCGCCGAGCGACCTGCCCGAATTCGTGGACGCGATGGTCTTCAGCCGGACCGGGGACACCGGAGGTCATCCGGTGGCGTTCTTCGACCTCTCCGGCGAGCAGCTGACCCGGGTCGGCCGCGGCGAACGTTTCCTCGCGGCCGCCGACGCGCTGATCTTCGTGGTCGACCCCGAGAAGTCGCTCCGGCTGCCCGGGTTCGCCACCAAGCCCAGCGACCTCGGCGACCTCGCCTTCGGCAACGTGCTCGACCAGCTCTTCCGGCAGGACGCCATCCTGGACATCCCCGCCGTGATCGTGGTGAGCAAGAGCGACGTCCTGCGCTTCATGCATCCCGTCGATCGGTGGCTGGCCCAGACCAACCCCGGCGGAGCGCTGGACGCCGAACTCCTCCGGATGGAGAGCAGGGACGTGTACGCGTTCCTGCACCAGCACGGCGCGCAGGGCTGGCTGCTGCCGACCGCCCGCTGCCGCCGCTGCACGCTGCACTTCGCGTCCGCCACCGGCGGCAGGCACACCAACGGCCGCTATTTACGGCAGGTACGGCCCCAGCGGGTGCTGGAGCCCCTGGTGGCGGTGCTCGCCATGACCGGTGTCATCACCGGGCCGGAAGCCGAGGCGGTGGGACGGTGAACACGAGTACGGAGGTCCACTGGCTGGTCTTCTCCTGGGAGGACGACCAGGACGGGCTGGCGCTACGGCGATCGTCGCTCCCGGCCGGGGAATGGCTGAGCTGGGGCCGGCGGCTGCTCAGCCGCGTCGAACTCCAGCGCAAACCCGACGCCACCGCCAGTTCGAGTGTCTGCCGGTTGGATGTGGACGGCCAGATCGTCGCCCTCCATCGGCATCCCACCGCGGAAGTCGATCCGCGCAAGCGCATCAGGACGTACGCCTACCTGAACAAGCAGGCGCCGCTGGGCGCCCGCGACGTGCTCGGCCGGGGGGAGGACTGGCACGTACGGGTACCCGTGAACCTGTCCTCCGGACCCCCGTTGCCCGCGGAGCTGCTGCCGAAGCTCACCGAAGAGCAGGCGAGCGCGTACACCGAGCGGGTCCGGGGCACGAACCGGGACGCGCTTCGCAAGCTCGTCACCGAGGTGCTGCGCAACATCGATTCCAGTTTCTCCTGCCGGATCGACGCCCGGATAGATCCCCGCCTGGTGATGTGGGGTCTCATGGACCTTCTCGACGGAGTCGTCGGAGTCGGTGATCCTCGCTACTGGACCTTTTCCACGGATGAAAGCGACGACCTCGGCCGCGATCTTCCGCGTTTCGTTTTTCTGGACCAGTGGAAGATCAGTTCGCTGGAATCCGCGCATAAACGCATCGACCTCACCAATATCACCAGATTTGCCGATGACTTGCATACGCAAGCGGCCAGCCATCTCGTCGAGGCGTACTGGGCCGGCGGCACCGAGGGCGTGGCCAAGCTTCGCAAGGCCGCGGGGGTCAAGGACACCGGCCGGGACGATCGCCGGGTCGCGGCGTTGCGCGCTTATGCCCAGAAGGTCACTGTTATCCCCACGACGGAGGAGACGACATCCCGTGACATGACACCCAGGTCATGGGAGGAACCGTACGAGGTGGTCGAAGAACGGGCCCTGACGGTTGGGGGCGACATACTCGACTATGAGCCCCAGTTCACAGCCGAACAGTCGGAGCACGCCCAGGTGGACGTGCCGGTCAGCGAGGTCAGGGAGCAAGACCCGACGGTCGCGATGCGGCGCGATGACCCGCGGCATCGGATCTACGAGCCGGGCGAACGGGACGAAACAGATGATTCTCCGCACTCGCCCTATGCGGCAGGTGGCACGCTCCGTGAGGTGTTCACCGAACGCCCTCCCTCATTCAGGTGGGGACAGATCGGGGACAGCCCTCCCTCCGAACCCACCACCCCGGCGCCGCACTCCCGATCCGGACGCCCGCCCGTCCCCGCCGCCAAGCGCGCGCCGGTGCCCGGCGGGAACGCGCTGCCCCCGATCCATGCCATCTCCAGCCTCGCCCAAGGTCTACTCCAGGTGAAAGACGCAAGGACGGTGGAGCAGTACGTGCATGCCATGGCGACATCGGCGCACCATGGGGTGGGCCATCGCCAGGACTTGCGGAACGCCCTCATCGAACACAGGTGTTTCCACGGCTTCTTCTCGAAGATCGATGGAGTAGATGTCGAAACCGAAATCGAAAGACTCGTCGAATCGGCATTCTTGGCGGATGATTTCATGTCCGACAAGTCGGCGGTCAAGAAGGCGGCCAGGATCGCCGCCATGACCGGCATGCCAGACGTTGTCATCGCATCCTTGGCGAAATTAACGGGACAGGCAGGATTCGGTCACGCCCGGATCTGGCTCGACCTCGTGGTGGAAATGAGATCCGAGCAAGCCCGGACGACCTTCTGGTCCAGGAGGAAGTCGCGGAAACAAGGCACGGCACAGAGCCCCAAGACGTCCGGTGGCAGCTCCCTGAGCCGTGGGGAGAAAACGCAATCAATCCTGGAAAGAGTCGCCCTTATCGCCTTCCTCACCATCGCCTTTGCGCTTGCGATCGGCGTAGCCATCTTCTTACTCAGATGACAACGTCGACAGGCAGGCGGCCGGCAGGAGAAACGTGCGCAAGCCCTCGAAGTCATCGGGAAAGCCCATATCGATCGCGTCAGGCCGGGACTCCATGAGCATCTTCGCCGCCTCCAGATAGCCCGCCAGCACGTCCTCATCGGCCTGCCGGCGCGAGCGCGGATACCAGACGATTCCATCGGCCCGGTATCGCAGATCGGAGAGGCGCAGCGGCGGCTCGGCCGCTCCCCGGCGATGCCGCCACAGGCCCGTACGGGGATCGAAGTGGTAATCGGCAAGCAACCGGTGGCCGGATGCGGCGAGCAGGTCGACGGCGTCGATGAGGTAGTCGCCGACGGTGTCGGAGATGAAGTAGTTGAAATTCACGCGCACCCAGCCAGGTCTGACGCCCTCACACCCCTGCTCGATCTTGTCCCGCAGCGCGTGGGACCACGCCTGGTCGATGCCCAGCAGCCGGTGGCCGTACGGGCCCGCGCAGGAGCACCCGCCGCGAGACTGGATGCCGAACACGTCGTTCAGCAGCGCGACCACGTAATTGTGGTGCAGGTAGAGCGAACCCGCCCGGACGCGGAGCGAGACGATCGACAGGCGTCGGGAACGATGGCTGCCGAGTATCTCGATGTTCGGGTTGTGCTGCCACCGGTCGAGCGCGCGGCGCCAGAACCGCTCCTCCCGCGCCTGGATCAGCTCGGTGCCCACGGCCTGCTTCAGGCGGAAGACCAGCCCCGCGCGGATGGACTCGACGATGGCCGGCGTGCCGCCCTCTTCCCGGGCGACCGGGTCATCCAGGTAACGATGCCCGGTCGGGTCCACGAAGGCGACGGTCCCGCCGCCGGGCGCCGTCGGCACCTGGTTGCGCACCAGCTCGCGCCGGACCACCAGGACGCCGGGGGTCTGCGGCCCGCCGATGAATTTGTGCGGCGACAGGAAGATCGCGTCCTTGTGATCCGGCCGCCCGGGCGCGGTGGCTTGCATGCGTATCGGCACGTACGGCCCTGCTGCGGCGTAATCCCAGAACGACAGGGCACCATGGGCGTGCAGCAACTCGGCGATCCGCTCGGTGTCGGACAGGATTCCGGTCACATTGGAGGCCGCCGAGAAGCTGCCGATGAGCAGCGGCCGATCGGCGTGCCGCAGGAGTTGCGCTTCGAGGTCGCCCAAGTCGATGTGCCCATGGCAGTCCTCCTTGATGACGACGACCTCGGCGATGGACTCCCGCCAGGGCAACTCGTTGGAATGATGCTCGTAGGGTCCGATGAACACCACCGGCCGCGGCAGCGGAATGTACAGACCGGGAATGCGTAGTTCCAGGATGCCGATGAGCTTGTTGACCGCGGCGGTCGCGCCGGAACCACAGAAGATGACCAGGTCGTCGCCCCCACCGCCCACCGCGTCGTGGATGATCTCGCGAGCCTCCTCACGCAACCGGGTCGTCTGCAGCCCCGTGGCCGAGCTTTCCGTGTGGGTGTTGGCGTAGCGAGGCAGCACCTGATCCCGGATGAAGTCCTCGATGAAGTCGAGGGACCTGCCCGAGGCGGTGTAGTCGGCGTAGGTGATGCGACGCGGCCCGTACGGACCGTCGAGCACCTCGTCGTCCCCCAGGATGCCGCGGCGAATCCGCTCCAGCAGCGGCGATGTCGTCGGCCCGTCCGAAAGCCGGTACAGAGCGCCGGACGGCTCACCGGGCGCGTACCTGGCGATGACGCCCGTGGAACCCGGGTTCGGATCCTCGGTCATACATGGATTTTTCAGGACACCGCTTGACGCCCGTTTGCAGCTGGCTTATCCGGGTTTCAGGACTCTTCCGACTCGTCAGGCTCTTGGGGCCATGAGTCGGGGTCGGAGACGTATGTGCCCTTGCGGGATTTGGTGTAGACCCAGCCCTGATCGCGCAGCACTCCGACCGCCTTGCGTACGGTTTTCGTGGTGACCTCGTAGCGTTGGGTGAGGTGGGCCTCGCTGGGGATCGGGCGGGTTGGCTGGTAGGTGCCTATCCTGATCTCGTTCGCGAGATCTGCGGCGATCTCTCGATACCTGCTGTCCGTCTGGACCTGTCTGGGCACGCTCGGCGGTCCGACGAACGTTCCGAGGCCCTTCTCGTTGTAGACGGTCCCGTCCTTGCGTAACTCCTTCAACACGCGGCGTGCGGTGTCCCGGGAGATGCCGAAGTCCCGCATGAGCGTTTTCTCGCTCGGCACGGGAGAACCCGCCGGTAACTCTCCGGCGGAGATTCGCTCGCGAATCTTCCTCTCCACCTGCTGATACAGCGGGGTAGATCCAGATCGGTCCAGCACGCTGGCACGCTAGGGCCACCCTCGCTTGCCCTTAGTATGCCATACCTCCCCGGGGATGAATGAATACAGGCATTGCACCTCTCCATACCTGTGCCTGGATGTATGCTCTGATCTGTCTGGCGATTAATGCTTAAATCGGCGAGGGCGGCACTAGAGTGGTGGTAGACCTCTACCCGAGCGGCGG
>NZ_BLAE01000012.1:0-2438 GCF_009687865.1 Acrocarpospora macrocephala | reverse complement strand
AAAACCGCCGTAGAAATGCGGAAGGCCTCCTGTCCGCTCCGAGTTCACGGCCCGGCTGACAGGAGGCCTAACCGACCACCCCTTAAGGGGTGTGCGATTCGATCAGAAACCAGATGATCCACAGGATCATCCGCCATATCGGGCGAATAGCCGGGACCTGGTGGCCCTCGGCCTTGCGCGGCTCCTGATCGTCCTCAGATGCGCGGTCATCGACCATCGCAAGTGCCTCCCCGGATTCTTGCGTCTGCTCTTCAGACGCAGTCGGTTGAGAGGTCGACACTTCGCGACGGTTAATCCCGCCGCCTATCACCTTAGGGCAAACTCGCCTAATCCTCTCCCGTCTCGCGAAAACCCAACGACCCCATCGATTAATTTAGTGGTCTACTAGCCCTATAAATAGGATTTGAAGAACAGGCGACTGGACTAGAAAATACTCACGGCGATAGCGAGCTCGCGCGCCCTCGAAACTGACTCATCCACTGGCTACCTACCCAGCCTCGGCGCCTGCTGCCTCATGATCTTGACCACTTGTTCAGTGGTGTTTAGTTAGGCAGAGGGACTGTATGCACCTTCGGTGGTGAAGCCCCTTTAGCCCTCTCCTGTGGGGACCGTGTGAGCCTATTCGGGGCTGTACGCCTCGCGACCGGACTGGTGCCCGCCATCCAGGCGGCGGCCAACTCCGGTAGCACCGACCCAGAGTCACATTCGCCAAAGCTGACCTGAAGTTGAGCACCCGACTAGAATTACCCCCCCCAAAAAAACTAGGTGCCTATTCCTGTCCGAGGGCTGCAATCCATTTCATTTCCCCGATCGTAGATCCACCTCAAACCAAACCCCCGGCCGGCGGGGTGCTGGTGCCAACCCCAGGAGGATGCGATTTCCTGTACGATCCAAGGCCCCAACTTCCGGGAACGGTAAGGCGCCAAATATGGATCACTTTAGGAGTGTTATCAGCCGAGCCCTCATCTATTGAACGGGGTCAGCGATCCTCCGGCGTCCTCGGCGCCAGTCATTGGTCCTGCCCGGCAAGAATCAACAAGAGACCCGCCAGCACCCTGACAGACCCCGGCTTCGGTCCAACGGCCGCGAAGGCAGGTGAGCGTGACTTCGATCGCCCTGGGAGTGGTCGGGCCTCCTGTCAGCCAGGCGTTCAACTCGGGCACAGCCCTCCCACGTCTTAGAACCGCAGGTGAGGCGCGAACCACCGACTCATGCGTCAACGGCGGAACCGGGCAAGAGAACCCGAATCGACCGCAATCCGCAGCCAGAACTACGGCCCCGGTCACCGGACGGCGGTACAAGAGAAGAATCCTGATGGTCGGATTTCCGGGGGCGGGCGTTCATCGGCCTTGTAGGTAGGTGAGGGTGACCTGGATCTCTCGAAACAGTTTCGCCGCTGGGGGATCGGTGAAATCGGTCAGCGCGGCCAGCGCGAGTTCCCACTGCGCGCGGGCCTGCGGGAGGTGTTGCATCGAGGCCAGGGCCTTGCCCATCCCGACCAGGCTCAGGGCCTGATGCCAGCGGTCGCCCAGATCGCGGTGGACGGCTTCGGCGGCTCGGTGCAGGGTGAGCGCCTCCTCCGCGCGGCCCTGCTCCCGATGGATCTCCGCGGCCGCGGCCAGGGCCAGGGCTTCGCCGCCGCGCTCGCCGAACTCGTGGTGAAGGTCGGCGGCGCGGTGGTAGGCCTGCTGCGCCTCGGCGATCTGCCCGGCCGCGCGCTGCACATGGCCGAGCTCCACCAGCCAGGAGCCCCGCCAGATCGGATTGCCGAGGGCGGCGGCGGTCGTGGCGAGGGCCAGGGCGGCGTCGATGGCGGCGCGGGCGCTGATCAGGTCCCCGTGCGCCCGCCGGGCGCGGGCCAGCAGGAACAGCGCGTTCCCTTGCGAATGCCGGTCGTGGAAATAGTCGAAGACGTCCACGGTTTCGCTGAGAATCTGGACCGCCTGCGCCGCCTGGTCCAGTTCGATCAGTGCTTCGGCTTCGTTGGTGCCGGTGACGGCCAGCCAGTGGGCCGTGTCGTCGAGTTCGGCGAAGATGAGCGAGCTGTCCTCAAAGTGCGCGCACGCCTCCCGCAGGCGGCGTCGGCGCAGGCAGAGCAGGCCGAGCGCGTTGAGGGAGCGGGCCTGGCCGAACCGGTCGCCCAGACGGCGGCGGATCTCCAGCGCGTGACGGTAGTGGGATTCGGCCTCGCGCGGGTGGCAGGTGTGGGCGTAGAGGTCGCCGAGGCTTTCCGCGGCCAGCGCCTGACCGGCAAGGTCGCCGTCGGCGACGGCGGAGGCGGCGCCGATGGCGGCCACCTGGCGCCAGTCGGTGACGGCGTTGCGGTGGGCGTAGACGGCGTGCAGCACGGCCGACATCCGCCACGCGAGCCCGTGCAGCCCGGCCTGCGCAGCCGTGCGGACGATGGCGAGGATGCTCGCCCGCTCGGCCTCCCACCA